>NZ_JBFRCM010000023.1:0-103637 GCF_040965735.1 Paraburkholderia sp. BR10936 | reverse complement strand
ATCGTAGAACCCGGCCGACTCGGCGCCGCTGGTGGGGAGAACCCTCCGGCGGCTACGCCGCCTCCGAGTTCTCCCCACCAGCCAAAACCTCTGTCGCTATACCGGCCAAAATGATTGTCGCCGCGCAGCTAGCGCATCCAACAGGTCGAACCAGCCATCGCCGCACTCGAATCCCCAGACCGGGAATGGATCCGGCGCCGGGCCGCACGGGTCACGAGGCGGGAGAGCTGAGCGGAAAATAAGCGGATAGCGATCGCGCAACCTTTTCTGCAGTTCGTCACGCATCTGTTCCTCTCTATCGCTGAGTTCGCAACGGAATTCGCATGACTCTCATACAGGGTGTCGTGCGTCTTCGGTAGCCATTCCGGCCAGTCCCGCCTTCAGCCCGGCAATGGCCGCTGGCACCGCAATGCCGAGCACCGGATCCGTGAGCACGAGATGACCCTTTGCCCAATCCGGCCACCCATGACCGTCGTCATCGAGTGAAAGCCACGCTTCTGGCCGACGCCGAATGACGTCTGCACAGACCTGCAAGCCGCGGGGCATTGCCCGGAAGAGCGACGCGTCCATGTCACGATGGAACGTCGCGCCGATGACACGCGCGCGCAGGCCATCCGGCAGCCTGTGCGCGACCTTGCGGACGCTGCCATAGACGATGACCCAGTTGGTCGAGAGCACGATCCGCACGTCCGGGTACGGGGCAAGCAAGTCAGCAAGCAGGCGGGCGTGTTCGAGAACTACGTGGCCAGGCGGAGTGGCGACATACGGACCAGTTCCTGGCCGTCTCCAAACGTCCTCCGGATGCAGTACGCCATCAAAGTCGAGATAGAGGATGCGCCCGCCCATATGCGCGGGCGGTGGAGTCGCCCTGGGGCGCTCGGCTGCGGGATATGCAAATCGCTGCATCTACGGGATCGTCCCAATAGTTACGCCGCCGTCTGGACTGGACCAGTAACCCGGACAGCGAGAGTCCTGGCTATTGCGTCGCGCGCGACGAGTCTCTTGTTCACCCCGGCCCCACGAGGCCCAGTTGCCGCAGCGGTCAACGCGGGCAGGCGAATCAGTAAAGTCCCGGCCGACTGACCCAACGGGCTCCCGATCATCGCCAGATCGCTCTGGACGACCTCAAGCTCCAGATACACGGCGTCCTCAGGCTCGAACAGCTCGGTATAAAGCTGCCAGCCCGGCAGATCGCCTTCCTTCGGCTGGAACCGGATCGTACTTTTGATACCCATGACTTGCCTTCGCTTGTTAATGGCATCGCCCAGTTTTGCGACCGGCATAATGGATCGGGCGGGGACGATGACAACGCCTAGCCGAGCACTGCAAATTTTTCCCGCACATGCTCAAGCAACGCGAGCAAGGCATTGCCGATGATCCTGCACCAGGTGTGTCAGTGGAGAACCTGATGTCATCGCGCGCGAGCCTCGCCTCTGCTTTCCATTCCAAGCCGGCGGCATTCGGCATACTTGTTTCGGATTACCGCTCGGCCGGGGCCGGTCGTGTCAATTTCGAGTACGTCGCCAACTTCCCAGCCCTCGGCCTCTAGTTCGGTCCATATGGTGGCGGGTAGCTGAAGCACGCCGTCGCCGCTGCTATCAGAAGCCTCTTGAACCTAAACTGCCCACCGTTTTTGGGATATCACGGCATATCCTCCAGGATCTTTGCGTGAACATCGGCAAGCCACTTGGCGATGCGCGATAGCACGTCGCGATCGTTGATACCGATGGCCGGGTCAAGCAGGACGAAGTGCTCGACGAGCTCACCCGGTGCTCCGAAACCTGCTCGCTCAATTCCGAACACCGCATCGTCAATCGCCAGCCAGTTTCTCAGGCGCTTGCCGGCTGCATAGCGGATGATGACATCGGTTCGCTCGGTGCCGGCGAGCAGGTAACTCCATCGAGGTTTGACGTCTCCTGTGGTTCCGACAACCCGACGACGCAACGCTGCCGGTAGCGCATCGATCACCTTCTGCACTGGCATTTTCGTAAGCCACGAAGTCGTAAGCACGATCTCGATCTTCGGATACCCAACTAGTAGCTCCTCGAGCAATGGAGCGAATTCGAGCAACGGTCGCCCGGAGTCGAGCGTTATGTCCCCGCGGTCGTCGATATACGCGGTGCCGACGTGCAAGGTCCCATCGAAGTCGACGAACAGCGTGGGCGTGAGCTTCTCCGGATCCAGCGGCATAGACACCGGACCGCGTGCCTGACGATTCCTCGGTGAGGAATTGGCTTCCGTCAACTGCCCCCAGTTGACTGTTTGCCCGAGGAAATCAAGCGCGTTTTCGGCATCGGCTGGAGGCATGACAAGCATCGTGAGGCCCAAGCCTTCCAGCACCTTGAACAGGCAAAACGTATCGACCGGCTTCCCGTCCTCGAGGCTCTTCAAGGCCGCGCCGTCGATGTTAATGATGTCCGCTGCGTCCTGAAGGTCGAGACCGCATTCCAGCCGCTTAAGACGAATCGAGCGGCCCAGTGTCGCGAGGTCGAGGGCAAGAGGGTATGGCTTGCGGATCTGATTCAATGCGGTGGGCGACATGATGCGCGGCATGCCCTAAATGGTCTCCGACACCTGGTCGATGGCAACACGATTCCTGCGCCTACCGCAGTCCAATGGATGCTCGTACGGACACACATTTCTGCTTCGAGCATCACGGTGCTCATGCGACATAGCTCCCGTTACTACGTCTGGCCGCTGTGATGACTTCCCGGGGCCGATCCAGCGCATCCTTTGGCACAACCGCCTGCACCTGTTCGTCACTGATTCAACCGTTCGGAAAATAAAACCATGCTGCAGTCTTCCAGCTATCGGTGACCGGGCCGAGCTCCGCGAGAATGTCGCGAATGAGGAGCGGCGGCTCGCAAGTAGTATCAAACTGGTAGGCCGAAAACTACGCCCGACCACTGACCGTCACGCTGTAGATGCGGCCCCGCCGCTTCCAGTTGCTTGCTGGTTGCGACCTTCTGCAAGGCGGCCTCTTTTGCCGCGCGTTGATCTGCGCTGCGGTCAGCCATTCGCCCAACTCCAACACGGCCTGCATGATTTCCAGGCGGCGGAGACGCTTATTCAGCTGGGCCATGCGGAACCTCCTATGCCGAAATTGGCAGCGAGTGCGTGCCGGTCCAGTTGGAAATGATCGAGCAGGTGAGCAAGCGCTCATTGCCGCTGCCGATCTAAGTCTTCAGCAACTTGTGCTGCGGACTAACCATGCACCGCCCCTGCCACATGATCCCTCGCAGCCTCCAGCACAGCAGAAGGTGCCGACGTCATGACTTCGCGCGGGCGCTTACCGTGCAATATGCTGTTCGTCGACTCAAACCATGAGGCGATCCGAAGAGGCGTGTATCCCTTGAACACCTTCAGGATCTCCACCACTTCAGGAATCGGATTTCCCAGCACATCAAAGACGTAGCTGGGATACAAGGTCTCACCAGCCCACTTAATGGCAAACACCCTACCCTCGTCCTGCCACCGGTCCGCTGCCTCCGGAATCACTCCCGCGCTCTCCCGCTTACCCACCGTCTGTGCCGTCAACCAATTCGTGCCGTTGAGCACCGCTTGTGCCGCCATCGCCTCCATCCCGGCACGCAAGGGTCCGGCCTCCGCCTTTGTCCTATCGTCTCGTTGCGTTTTCTCCATCTCCCGCTCCGTGATGAAGTCCGTGCTCAATAACGGGGTTAGACGCAGATCCCATGACGGATGCGTGCGAGAGTCGTTTGGACACGGTCCGCCCCATTTTCGGCGGACAGCAAGTCGACCGGTCTGGCCATTCCCAGTGCCCGGTTAGGCGTCAGCAGCCATCGAATCCCGAGCACGGGATTTTCAAACACGTCCGTAGCATCCTCGTACGCATGGACGATCCGTGCCTCCAGACCGACTGGATCCATTTGTCCGGCTGGCTGACCGCTTTCGAGCCGCGCCCGGATGCGCATCAACACGCGCTCGGGGTCGCGGTCGGGCTCGCCGGGCCACGATTCTTCACATGCATCTCCCATCCCATTCCTCATCTCGTCCGGTACCGGAAACTCACCTCCCGCCGTTCTCATGCGGCACGAGCGATCGCCCAGACGGCTCCGCCTTCAATCGAATCGTCAGGATCACAGACTATGTTGGCGGTAAACAGTGCCCTACGCTGGTCAGGCGGCCGGCTGGTGCGGCTCATCTCGTCAGCGTTGGCCGTCAAGAAAGTCGAACCAATCGTGCGCATAGGCGCAGCCGTGATCGGGAATGGACGAACCGCTCAGGTTCTGATCAAAGAATGTTCGAGTGGGCTCCGGGATCTCGTCCAGCCGCACGTAATGTTGGCCTGCATCGTTCGTCCGGACCGTCACTTCGGGTTTCGCAGGTCGCGGTGGAAGTTCTTCGCGACCATGATTGAGGGCAGCCGCGACGCAGCGCGCAGTGATATCCCATACACTGCTCGCCCATCGCGGATAATCTCGGACGAATGCAGGCTCGCCGACCACACCAAGCGACGCTTCTTGCAAGATCACCCTATAGTCCCCAAGTGCGCCGTCGCCCAGCCGCGCAATGTCCGCCGATGCGATGACACGCTTTGCGCGTTCACTTCCACAGGGTAGCAACTCCACGGTGACTCGCAGCATCCGACACACCTCCCCATCAGCGACTCTGGGAATTGCGAGAACTGTGAAGCGATTTCTTGGTCACCGGCGCATCGAATCTGGACGTCGGCGATTGAGAGTAATCCTCCCTCAACGTTCCCCACAGCGCCGGAAGTGAATTGCTCGATAGCGTAATGTCGGCGTCTGACGGGAAGTGCCGCAAGAGTTGAATGGCCAGGGTACGGACAAGGCGGTGATTAAACGGGCCGGTATGAGCAGCAAGTATCGCAAGTAACTGTCTAGTCCCGTACACCGAGCGGGTCCGTTCAACAGGCGTCGTCATCGCACCCTCCATCGCTAGCCGCACGACACGCGGGTTAGCTCAACCCCGCAAAAAAGTCTCGCATACGGCATTATAGTCCCATATATGAGATCAGCAAGCTGCGGCGAGCGAAATTTCCAGATAACTAGTGCATGACGATGGGGAACGCTGGCAGCACAAGAAGTAACGCAACCACGGCCAGGGACTCGCCTGCTCACCTACACCACACCTACAACCTGTCGGCCCCCCGCGGCGCCACACTCGGGGTGCTGCCAAAGTGATAAAGCCCACGCAGAAGCTGAAGTCGGGGTTAGGTTACGTCCGTGAGGTCCACGCGAAAATCCGTTCGACCCAATGCCTTCATGCACTGCAGGTAAAACGCGAAGCTAAAGCTACCTCTAGACAGCTTGTTCGCGATAGATCGTTCAGTCTCGCTGACTCCGATGCCAGCAAGTAACAGGGCGAGTTGTCGATAGCTAACCCCGTGCCGAACAAGTTCGGCGCGAAGTACGTTTCTAGCCACCTCATACCAGTCCATCCGCCCTTACCCCTGCAAAAAGGCGGATTATTCCTTGCCTCTCTCGAATAGGCTCCTATAATCTCATATATGAGACTTATATCGCGAAAACAGGATCTAACACTATCAAACGTTGGGCAGCTATTGCTGCGTCGAAGAAAGATGGATACGTCTCGCTGCCGCATCTGTATGACCCGAACCCTTATGCCGCGCCTTTTAGGGAGTTACGCGCTGGCTCACGCTGTATGCGGATAAGTACATCGATGGTGCCTCATCGATGCGACCTTCTTTGGGCTATCGCCTAAGCCTCGAATGCGATACGAGTAGGAGTAGTAGAAAGATGGTGCTCTTTCTAAATTTCGACGGCGTGCTACATCCTAACGCAGTCCAGTTCGACAAAAACAACCACCCATTTCTGTACGCACCGCGGCATCGTCTCTTTGAGAGCAGCAATGTACTCGCAGAAGTCGTCGCAGACTTCAACGACTTACGTCTAGTCCTTAATACGTGGTGGACATACAAAGTTGGATTTGAAGAGAGTTTGCGCCACCTTCCGAGTTCCCTTTCATCACGGGTTGATGGGACTATCCTTCAGCATGCCAGCTTTTACCCAGCTACTCCTCATCGGATCGAGCTAGCAACCGATGCCGCGAAGAACTCCGCGGAACAGGTTCTCATACTTGACCACGCAGATTCCCGATACCCCAAGTGCTTCCTGCGACTTACGCTGCTTCTCGAACCACAAATTGGATTAGCCGACCCAAGAGCCGTTCAAGCACTCCATCGCATAGTTTCACGCACAACCACCCAGAAGTAGCGCTCGCAGAGAATAAAATGCGTCGCGAAAGGCATCTCATCGCAATGGCAGCATCGTGAATTCTCCCCGATTGCTATCGAGTACTCCTTGACCTCGCAAGCTCCCTCAGGATCTCGACGGCCGGCAAGCTGGCCAGAAGATTTCCCTATTCGCTCACAACTATTTGGAGCTACACCATATGGTATTGACGGAGCAACGCGCGAAAGCGTTATGAGTTTTTTCAGACGTACAGCAAACGCACATGGGCTACTGCCCCGCTCCCTTGCATATTACGTAATAGTTCCACCGATGGGGATCCCAACACTAATCTCAGCGGATTTCACAGCCGACGAGTGCTACCGGAAAAACTTGTGCGGGATGAGCGCGAGCGCAGCTCGCTGGATTGCTGTATTGAATGACCTAACTTCCCGCTCCGACCTGCAACTATTAACCCTGTCTTCTCTTAAAAACCTAGTATCTTCTTACCAGCTTCTCGACTCGAAGAACCGATTTTGCCCGCTATGCTACGCGGAGGACGAAAGAGCTGGACGTGAAAAGTATGATCGCCTGCTGTGGACAATACGATGTGTTACGGCATGCCCGTTACATCTATGCCGACTAATTGTTGAGCCTCCATTTAAAGGGCATCGCCCCTTTTCCTTCACGGTTCCGGGTACGTCAAGAATTGATGGGACCAGCCTTGCAAACGTCGCCAGCGAACGAGCTTCAAATTACGAGATAGAAGCCTCCAAAAAAGTATCTGGATTAATTGATTACCTATCGATTGAAACATATACGAAATCATCTCTTCCAGATTTTTTATCTTATGTAACTCATAATTTTTTTGATGGAAATTCCGCTGCTCTCGCGCGCCACCTTGGAATATCAAAGTCGCAAATTCATGGTTGGATGAACGATGCAATTCTACCGAGTCTGGCGTTTGTTACGCGACTCTCGTATGCTTTTGATTGCACTATCGTCGACATATTATCTGCAAATACAGTTGGTATTCGACTACATCATGGAAGAAAATTTTGCCGTCGCCTATTCGACCTCGCACGACGCGTAGGCTATAAGGTGCCTCGTGAAGAACTGCTCGCGTCCCTCGCAACCTTTCTGATGTTCAACCCCAATTCGAATGCTATAGACGCGGCAAGACACCTTGACGTATCGCCGAAATTCCTTCGGGAAAACTTCCCAGAGAAAAACGAGGCACTCGTCATCGCTGGCCGTCTCCATCAGCAGCGAACTTCCCAGGAACGGAAAGACGCGAAGGACCACGCATATCAGGAATCACGCCTCGCGCTAAGAGACAGCGGCACCTACCCTTCACGTAGGAAGATCGTGAAAAAACTCCAAGAACAGGGAATCCGACTAACTTATGCAGATGAGCGGCGTGCAGCGAGAAAAGCAAGAGCGGCTGCGATACCGAATCACCCTTTTTAGGCTTCCTCCTAAGGAGGAGCGTTTCTGTTCGATCGCCATCAGACCACTCATTGCGTTGTGCGCACATCCTTTCTCTTCATTTCTACAACCGCATACCGCTCGGCGCTCCCGCACGCCAGACACGTTGTTTTCGATCGCTTTGAATGATTGCTTATCGGAAGCAGAAGAGACGATCGGATGTGGTAAAAGCGCTCTCGACGAACGGCTGTTCATCGGCCGATCACGGACTAGCAATCTGATACGCACCCCGAGAGGCGCGCCTAGATCGAACTGCTTGGCGACGAAGCGGCATTCGACGGCCACGGCTTCCTAAGAGGCAGACAGAGCGAGACCAAACCGCCTTTCTCCCGTGGGGGGGGTGTCATAGTTCTCAACCAATCCAAGCCTCGCTGGACGTCCTCAAGCGAAAGAAATGAGCGATTCGGCCAGCGAGCCGAATCAAACGAACCAACACGCAACAGTGCAGGTATTAACCCCGACTTCTCGCTTTCTTAAGGACCTGCTTAAGGATCGCTCGCAATCCCATCCGCGCACTATCTCTGGCAGACCCAAAAAACGGGAGAACATTTCGCTCGGCGAATCCACGAACTTTTCGCAGATAGATATCCCTTATCGGGGGCAACCCGTCTTCTTCAAGGACTTGCTTGAAGAGTCGGTCGTATTCGTTAGCAAACACTTGAGAAAAAACCGGATGGCTGGCGATCTTCTTACCTGCATCAACGACGGCTAGCCGATAATAAACGGCTCTCTTGAGTTCGCGGCGCAACATCGCCTCTCGATATAAGCACCAGAACGCGACGAAGCGGTCAAATTCTGCGTCGCTGCACCCTTTGACGGCACTCATAGCACTCTTAACACCTGCGTCAAGTGCGCGAATTTCGTCGTGCAGTGAGCTTCGCTTGCGCCACCATGCAGGAGTGGACGGAAAACCCTCCTCGGCAACGTAGAAAAAGCAGACCGAGTTCGGACCGCACAGGGAAAGCACTGTCGCGTGAAGCAACTCGGAAACACGGTCCAGAGAAATTTCGCGCTCCATAAGCTCCCATGGCTCGTAGTAGAAGCGTGTCACCCGATCGCCACGCGGACGCTCCGCGACCGCGGCCAGCCAGTTGTAACCATAACGGCCACCGCCCTTCGAACTCAGGACATGTTTTCCACTCTTCAGCTGATAGAGGTACTTGCTATTGGAACCTGGTGCGCTATCTGGTGCCGCAAGGCGCTTGCTAATGGCAGAAGCGCTTTCATCAAGGATATAAATCGCTGCTGTAGCCCAAGCCATTGTCGCAGCGCGACCAAGTTGCTCGTGGAAAATCGACCTCTTGCCAGAGGTGTCCCAGACCGGGGTCGGAAACGGGTACGCGGCCATGTCCAATCTCCTGCGCGGAGTGTAGTCCACTAGCACCAACAATACACCATTTCCTCCAACTGAATGGTTCCAACATGACATCTCGCTGCGCGGTTACACCGCGGCGAGTTGCCGTTTTCATGGGAACTGTTAGGTTTATCGCTGTAGCCAAGTATCAGATCTGTCAGGCGAGTATGCGATCTGGAGCACTTGCCGGTGGGAAGTCAAACGATTCATCCTTGATCGGCGAAATGAAAATATCGTTATCGATGTACTTCGGACACCTACTCATGTGCACGCGCGCTTGAGATCATCAATTGCGATGAACCTTCCCGTGGTCGATAGCCAGACAGTCCCACGCTATCGTCCACATCATCCAAAGACAATCGACATTCGGATTGTCATAACCCTCGAATATTTCTCAATGGTGGCTATCTTTGAGCTGGTCTTGACTAGAAGCAGATCCAAAGCCACTATTGACTGGAGCGCAGTATGAGGATTGAGTTGCCGATCACCCTCGAGCCAATTTCCGTCTGGAAGCAAAGCGAGAAGCAATGGATGGAAAGCTGCCACCTCGGATCCGCAAAACGATTCACTGATGAAGAGCGATCGAAGGCTTTGCAAGATTGGGGAATCCCCGCTGCCGGACAGACATACATCCTGCGATCCCTACGGGAAGCACCCACGAGAAAGTTTCCAGGTATAGGTGGAAACGTTAGGTCCCGTTACACGTCAAAGAAGATGGGAGTCCGTATCGGGACAGAGAGCAGACGGGTTGAATTTCCCGCTGTGTTAAAGGCCGATTTTGATGGATTCACTCGCGAATTATGCTGCCAGCCAGTTCTGGTCAGAATCACGCGAACGATTCGCCGGACTTCACGTCACGGCCGAAAGGAAACGGAATATCAATATGACGTTCCCTACACACCGGATCTTCTACGCCTGACCGACTATGGTGCCTTTGTCGAGGAATGGAAGACAGAGGCCGAACTCATCAAGTTGGCAAAGAAGTCCCCCGATCGCTTCTACAAAATTGATGGCACATGGCACTGCCCGGAGCGAGAGGAATACTTTAAAGAACTGGGTATCACCTTTTGCCTTCGCTCCTCCGCAGAGCATAACGACCAATTCGCGGTGAACCTGGAGCATCTCTCTGCCTTCCTGACGGACGATTCGCGACCCATTACGGATGATGCGATGTCTGCCATCGAAAAATTCCTCAGGAAGCGTCACGGTGCGGCGAGTTTAGCCGCGTTAAATCATGAGGCATACGAAGACGATACGCCATGGAATGAGGATATCGTTACTGAAGCACCACCGGGTCGATTTCGAAGGGACGATGTCTGGAAGGCTATCGCCGACCAGAAGACCTTTGTCGATCTGGAATACGTCGACCTCTCCGATCCTCACGACGTTGTTGTCTGTCTGACTCGAGAACAGTTAGCACTTGTCCAATGGCGTCGTCCGCCACCTCATGCAGTTTCGACCCATTTCGAGATGACAGTCGAGATTGGAACCGAGTTCATGTTTCGCGGTCGGCCTGATGTGTACACGGTCACCGGATTGCCCGAAGGTAAAGTCCTCTTTCGGAACTCAGCGGCAAACGTGTTTGAACAAGAATCAGAGCAACAATTCCAATTGCTCATGTATTGCGGGGATGTTCGGCTGCTCTCAACACCTAAAACCACGGATCAGCTGCTGGCGGAGAATGACCCGATTAGCGATGAGAGAATTCAAGAGGGCAATCGCAGGTTCGAATTGCTGGAATTACTTGACGAAATCGACGTTCCTCATGCATTTACCAAGAGAACTATTCAGCGTTGGAGAAAGTTGAGACGGGAAGCCGGAGATTCCCGACCGCTTCAGAAGCTTGCTTTGATTCCGAAGCGTCGTGGAGGACGGGGGCCTCAACTCACGCAGGAAGTAATCGACATAATTCGGGAGGTCGCCCTCGGCGGCAACACGCCAACAAATCCGCTCCAGTCTAATAGCTACGAAGCATTCAAGAATCTCTGCAAAGAGCGAAATCTGAGGCCTTGCTCCAAAAGTACGTTCTATCGACGATCCGTGGAGTTCCGCGATATACATGCGAGACGCGGCCCCCGCTTTGCCTACAATAAAGAGCCCGCAGTATGGTATCTGCATCGCCACGACAAAATTCACGGCGGGCGTCCATTCCACCGAGTCCATATAGACCACACCAAGCTTGATGTCGTAGTCAAAACACGAGGGAGAGGGGGACGCGTCTACAAACTACGCGCGTGGCTCACCGTCGCAATGGACGCGGAGTCACGGGCTGTTCTGGCTTTCTATCTCGCAGCTCACCCGCCAAGTACGGTGAGCTGCATGATGGTTATTAGAGCAATGGTCGCGCGACACAAGCGCGTTCCCGATTTTATTGTTTGCGATAACGGTAAAGAATTTCACGCGAAGGCTTTTGATAGATTTTGTGACCTCAACGATATCACCATCGATTATCGCCCAGCCCATCAGTCACGATTCGGCGGCGTGCTTGAGCGCCTTTTCGGCCTTACCAACACAGAACTGATTCACAATCTAAGGGGCAACACGAAGGCGACTAAACACGTCCGGACAATAACACGCTCGGTAGACCCGATGAATGCTGACCACCTCACCTTCGTCGAGTTACACGGTCTTCTCGACTACTTTTTCTTTGTCGAATATAACCGTGAAAAGATCCATCCAGCCCATGACCATACACCAGAACTATATATGCATAAGCGGTTCATAGAAACAGGGAGACGTCTAACAAGGCTTCGCCCATATGACACACAATTCATGCTCCAAACTCTCATTCCAGCACCCAGAAATCCATATACGATAAATTCAAGTATGGGAGTGCTAATACGCCCCATCTGGTATTGGGCCGATGAATTTGCAGCGGCACGCCACAAAAAAAGAAAAATTGATATCTATGTCGATATGTGGGATGTCAGTGTGGCATATGCGATCGTAAATAAACATTGGGTAAAGTGCGTCTCGCATTTACTGCTTCGCTATCGCAACCTTACATCAATCGAGTTGCGTTATGCTCTGTATGAGGTCCGCCTGCGGCTCAAAGCTTCTCCCGGTGAAAATTTGCAATCGGTTCTTGACGATGTATTTGCCGATAATATTCTTCCGCCAGTAGCTGAAGCCACCGCCGCAACGAGAATGCTCTACGGCCCGGCGGGACTCACCTCCGTTTCCCCCCCTGCCACGCGCACGTGTGAAGATCACGACGTAGCATCCACCAACTCTACGCACTCCACGACCGTCATTGATAAGCATGACGAAGGATATGAATATCCATCTCCTTCGAAATTCAAAATCGATTATGCAAACCTTCCAGCTAGACAACCAAACTAAGTGTACGTTTCGATATGATCCAGCATCCGCTACGCGATGGATGCTCAGGAGACACTGCGAAATCTTCGATGTCTCATGTCGCTCTATCGAAATAATTTTCCACTGCACAGCGGATTGCATTAAATCGTACATACTCGCATCCGGAGGTATTTCAGCAACGTCGCCTTTCCAACTTGGATTGAAACGTCATCAGCATTTCTGAAAACGTCAGATCACGCTATCGACCATGGGAGACAAGCATCGTGATTACTAGAGAGCAGGCCATCGCGGGCTCGCCCCGTGACAGGAAGATATATCAGTTAAACCTCACAATTCCTCATAGAAATTTGGATAGGGTTCTAGATGACGTACAACCGCTTATGGAAGAGGATTCAGGTCTCACCATCGTCGTGATTGTAGGACCTACTGGAGTCGGAAAATCATCTCTTGGCAGGAAATTACTAAGAAAAACTCTCGAAAAGTATTCGTATTTGATTCAAGAGGACCCAGCCATCATCCCGGCTGTGATGGTGGAAGTCGACTCGCCAGACAAGAAACAGGAGATAGACTTCGGCCTATTTTTCGCACGGATCTGTTCGGCGTTACTATCGCCAAGCGTTCTGGATGGTTTTGCCACTCCCAAAAGTCTTTCTGATACTGTCGACTACACGGAAAAAAGTCGGATAATGCTCGAAAAAGCCATAGTCGGACGAGATCTTCGACATCTTATTCTGGATGAGGTAATTCATTTTTTAGCATCGTCAACACCTCCCGAGCACTACGGAAATCTTCTGAAATCGCTTTCAAACAGATCAAATTTTGATCTACTGCTACTCGGCGCATATGGAAGTGAAGAGATAATTCACGCAAGCGGCCAGCTAGCGCGTCGCATAATTATTCTGCACTACCAGCGCTACACAGATTCCACCGAAGATTACAAAGAGTATGCAACGTTCATGAAATCAGTTGCGTTGCAGATGCCATATCGATTTGAAATAGATTTGGAACACAGTGTTCATTACCTATTCGATGGAAATCTCGGAATTCCCGGTTCATCGGTAGAGGTATTACAGAAGGCGGCTGCACGATGCTCAAGAGAAAAGCATCCAAAGTGGAGCGATGATTTCCTTGTGAAATATATGCCCTCCATAAAGGCGCAAAAAGAGATTGCGATGGAAACTCTACGCGGCGAAGAGCAAATCCAGCCATATCTTCAAAATCAGCAGCGTGTCAAATACGCGACAGAAACGGAGATTCGGGCATTGTTAGGTGCAGAGAAAGCCGAGAGAAATAGGTTAAATCGAAATCGAGCTCGATGAAAGCTTCTGTCCAATTGGTGAGTATTCCCAGCGGGTGGCCAGATGATGCTCCGCCGCGGTCTGCGTGCTTTGGCTTAACCCCTGAAGGAGAGAGCGGCGAAAGCTACGAAGATCTAGTAAGCTACTTCCGTAGATTGTGCGCTTGCCACGGCATATTCCCACATTCGTTTGCTTGGCGAATCAGACCGTTATTCGAAAATCAAGAAGTATGCACACCGAACTTTAACCAATACGCTACCGTTATGAACGGCGTGACCGGAGGAGCGGCTACGTGGGTCGACGTCCTGGAAAAGCTTACCCTGCGCACTGACCTGATTCTGAGAACGCTCCTTCCACTACGCGGCCTGATTGGACGCACCAAACTTTTGTGCAGAAAAGAGCGTTTCTGTCCATCCTGCTATTGTGATGATGAAATTCAGGGTCGCCCAAAATACAATCGATTGCTTTGGTCGATCGATTGTGTCGAAGCCTGCCCTTTGCATCGTACTCTTCTTGAGACCGCCCCTGAACCATCAAAGCGCATTCGGTTCACGTTCTGGCTACCGGGAATTTCTCGCCTTGATGGCAGCAGCCTAGCAAATCACGAAGTTCGACAGGCCAGTAGTCAACAAGTCCAAAAGGCGCGTTTGATCGCTGACCTACTGGATGAGATCCATGAAGATCCGGAAGCATTCGCAAATGGTGCTCCGATTTGCGAATTTCTGCAGCACGCAGCAATTACACTGTTCGACGGGAAAATAAGCAAGCTATTTAGTTACCTACGGTGCGGCAAATTATTTTATCGGTGGAAGCATGGCGTGACCAAGCCTTCGCTTCCTTTAGTTGCGCGTATTGCTAGTGCTTTCGACTGCAACATTTCTGACATTCTTCTAGGAAGAAAAGTGCCTTTAAAAAGGATCGTTGATTTGAGCTTCGATTTCAAAAGATTAAATTGCCGGCGGCATTTCCGCATTGTCGAATCGTCAGAAGCTTTGCTCACGGACCTTAGGAATCTCGAGAGTTCGGGGATGGCGAAAAATCTCAATCAAACCTGCAGGCTTCTTGATGTAAATAAGGACCGTTTGCGCAAACTGGCGCCAGATATCGTCGCGCGGATAGTTAAAATTGGACGGGAGGACAGACACAGGCAAAAATTTGAACGGGAGGAAGCCAACTTTAACAACTATTGGCAATGCTATCAGGAACTACGCTCACAGCACGTACAGCCAACGAGAGATAGAGTTTCGTCGCTAGTGTCTCAAAGAACGGGAAGAAAATTCAACAGGTCTGAGACTTCAAAGTTTCAGACTAGAGCGTCGCGGTTATCAGCGGCCGTTAAGGTTGCCGAGGACGCCCCGGATAAACCTCCTTCGAAAAATCGGGTCACAACAAGGACAACCAATTCTTGTCGTAAACGACATTAATTGATGAACTCTACAAAGAGAGATCGGACCAGGCCGTAAGGCCCATATGGCGGAAGGCAGCCAGAGTCGAACTGACCCGGGAGCGGCTGACGCCCCCAACCGGGTTTGAAGCCCGGCCGTACCACCGGATACGAATGCCTTCCTTCGTGAAACCCAATCACCTGCAACCACACGCACATATCGATGTGCCTACAACCATTCGCGCATCCGGCTATCGTGCCGTAGCAGATGCGTATCGCGCTGAAAGCGAGTATATCCAACGCGGTCGAAGTACTCCAGAATCTGGATCGCACGTTTGCGGCCCAATGCCGTGGCGTCGCGAAACGCCGCGGCGTTGACCGCACCGCCCTGCTCCGCGGCAATCTGTGCGACGGCACGCGCGAGCGTCTGCACCATGTCGCGATCGTAAAAGAGATCGCGCACGACCTGATACACCATACCCAGGCGCGCAAGCTTACGCAGCAGCGCACGCACCTTCTCTTCCGGCTGCCGCGTCTCACGTGCGAGATCCCGCACCCACGGCGGATCGAAACGCCCTTGTGCGAGCAGCGGCATGAGGCGCGCGGCGAGCGCTTCGTCTTCGGCGTCGAGCGTCACCGCGTGTGACGGCAGATGCAGCCACGGCCCGCTGCGTGCCACGCGCCCCTCGCGCTCGAGCGCTTCGATCGCGGCGCGCCACACCGCATCGCTCACGAGCGGCGCCGCCATGCGGCGCAACCGTGCCGCGTCCGGCCCCTGCTCATCGGGCGAGCGCGCATGAAACTCGGCGAGCGCCTCGACAATGCGTTCGGTGAGCCTCGACCAGTGCGCGTGTGCGATCACCGCGCCTTCGTCGTCGCGTCCTTGCGGTGCGATGGAAATCGCATCGGCGGGCAAAGCGAGCGCAGCGTCGTCGTAACCGGTCAACTGCGTCAACGTCGCGCGCGCAATGCCACGCGGCGCTTCTTCGATCAGCGGCGCCAGGCTCGCTTCGTCGAGCCATGTGCGCAACGCGTCGAGCCAGGCACGCCGTTCTGGCGTCCGGCGCCGCCGCGACGGACCGAATGGATCGAGCACACGCCCGCCACCTATGGTGTGGTTTGCCTGCGCGTTGCGGACAATGAAGCGGTCCCCCGGCAACGCGTGCAACGGCGCTTCGAAGACGAGCTGCACTCGGGCAGCCGCGCCCGGCGCGAGCGTTTCGCCTTCGAGCAACGCAACGTTCGCCACGCGATGCGTCGTGCCGAGATGCACATGCAGCGGCGACCAGTGCTGCAACGTGATACCCGCGTCGTCGAGCAACTGCAGTTCGACGTCGAGACGCACGGCCGGCTCGGCCAGCCGCGCATCGACGATCCAGTCCCCGCGCTCAATCTGCTCTTTGTCGATGCCCGCGAGATTGAGCGCGCAACGCTGGCCGGCGTGGCCTGAATCGCCCGCCTGTACCGCTCGGTTCTGCGCATGCAGGCCACGCACGCGCACAGGCGTGCCGGCAGGTGCGAGCACGAGCGCGTCGCCCGCCTGTACGCGCCCGGCGAATACGGTCCCCGTCACCACCGTCCCCTGGCCCGTCAGCGTAAATACGCGATCCACGGCGAGGCGAAAGAGTCCATCGTCTCGTCGCGCCCGCCATGTACTCGCGCGCTCGCGCAACCAGGCGTCGAGGCGCGCCACGCCTTCGTCATGCGGCTGCGTGGCATTGGTCTCGAATACGGGTGCGTCCGCAAGCATCGTGTCAGCGAGCCACGCGGCGATTTCGGCACGCACGGCGTCGAGCTGCGCCGCATCCACGCGATCGCCCCTGGTCAGCGCGATGGCGCCTTGCTGCACGCCCAGCAGTTGCAGAATGGCGAGATGCTCGCGCGTTTGCGGCATCACGCCGTCGTCGGCCGCAATCACGAGCAGCGCCAAGTCGATGCCGCACGCACCCGCCGCCATCGTATGGACGAGCTTCTCATGGCCGGGCACGTCGATGAAGCCCAGCACGTCGCCGTTGGCGAGCGGCAGGTACGCATAACCCAGTTCGATCGAAATGCCGCGCGCCTTCTCTTCTTTCAGGCGGTCGGTATCGACGCCGGTCAACGCGCGGACCAGCGTGGTCTTGCCGTGGTCGATGTGCCCCGCCGTGCCGACGATCACAGACGCAGCTCCGCGAGTTGCGCCACGAACGCCGCTTCGTCCGCGGGTTCGAGGCAGCGCAGGTCCAGGCGCAGGGCGTCGTCGGCAATACGGCCGATCACGGGACGCGGCAGTTCGCGCAAGGCGCGTTCGAGCCTGAGCAGCGCACGGCCACTGCCGCCCTTCCCCGCATGGCGCACGACGAGCCCGCTGCTCGGCAGCACGTCTACGGGCAGTGCGCCGCTACCGATCTGGCTGAACATCGGCTCGACGCTCGCCGCATACGCTTCGCCTATGGCGCGCTGAAACGGGGGCAGCGCGCGCTGCGCGGCCTCTTGCATTTGCAGGGCGGGCCGCGTGAGCAGGCGCAGCGTAGTGAGCCGTTCCTGCAGGAATTCGGGCGCTCGATAGAGCCGCAATACGGGCTCGAGCGCAGCGAGCGTGAGCTTGCCGACCCGCAACGCGCGCTTGAGCGGGTGCTTCTTGATCTTCGCAATCAATTCCTTGCGGCCGACGATCAGTCCCGCCTGCGGGCCGCCCAGCAGCTTGTCGCCGCTGAAGGTCACGAGGTCCGCGCCCGCTTCCACGGTCGCGCGCACCGTGGGCTCGGCCGGCAAGCCCCACTGCGCGAGATCGACGAGCGTCCCACTGCCCAGATCGACCGCTACGGGCAGGCCGTGCTGACGCGCTAGCGGCGCGAGTTCATCGAGTTCGACACTCTTTGTAAAGCCACTGATCGCGTAGTTGCTGCAATGGACTTTCATCAGGAGCGCGGTGTGCGCGTTGATCGCCGCTTCGTAATCCTTGAGATGCGTTCGGTTCGTCGTGCCGATCTCGCGCAAGCGTGCGCCCGCCCGGCTCATGATGTCGGGAATGCGAAATGCCCCGCCGATCTCGACCAGTTCGCCGCGCGAAACGACGACCTCCTTCCGATTGGCGAGTGCGCTCAACAGCAGCAACACGGCCGCCGCGTTGTTGTTCACGACGGTCGCGGCTTCTGCCCCCGTCAGTTCGCAGATCAGCGAGTCGATCAGGTCGTCGCGGTCGCCGCGCTTGCCGCTCGCGAGATCGAATTCGAGGTTTGCGGGTTGCGTGAGCGCCTGCACCACCGCTTTCACGGCCTCGTCGGGCAGCAGCGCGCGGCCGAGATTCGTGTGCAGCACCGTGCCCGTGAGATTGAAGACGGAACGCAGGCGGCTTTGCGCGCGTTCGGCCAACCGTTGCGTGGTCGCCTCGATCACGCGCTCCAATGAAAATGGTTCGGCATCCTTGTTTTCATGCGCCAGAACGCCAGCTCGCACATCGCGACGCCAGCCGTCCTGCGTGGCGCGAATCGCGTCGATCACCTGGGTGCGTCCGTACTGAGCGATCAGCGGCTGCGCTTGCTCCGAGGCAATCACGCGCTCGACCGCCGGCATTTTCGCGAGCAGCACATGCAGGGCGTGCGCATCGTGCTCCGCTGCTTGTCCCACGGCTTCACTCATGGCGTGCGCGGCTCCTTACTGGTCGCCCGGCACTTCGGGCCATAGCAACGGATTCGGGCTCGCGCGACGGTAGCCCGCGTCGCTCATCAGCAGATCGAGCGTGAGGCTCGCCAGGTCGTCCGCGAGCGGCTCGAAATCGAGGTCCTTCTCCTGATAGCCGATCTTGCGGTACGTATGGCATTCGTCGCACGATTCGGCCTTGAGTGCGGCATTGCCGCCTTCGATGCCGTGATACGCAATGCCCTTGGTCGAATCGCAGTTCGTGCACTTCACGCGCACCACGTGAGCCTCGGTGCCGCACAGGCCGCATTGCGCAAACCGGTAGCCCTGATACACGCCGCCAATGCGCACGATGCTGGCAACAGGCGGCGATCCGCACACGGGGCACGCACCTGGTGCGTCGACATAGGGCACGTCGCGTACGTCGATGCGGCTCGCGAGGTCGGTCCACACCACCTGCAGCGCGGCCATGATGAACGGCGCGGTGGCGGGCGCGACTTCGGTGTAGCGCTGGGCGAGAACCGCATCGGCCTGGGCATCGAGTTGCCCTTCGTTCATGGCGCGCAGGTCGCCCAGCACTTTCGCGAGCGCAGGCCCAACCGCTCCTGCCGCTTCGACCCGATCGGCAAGACGCGATAGCACGGCGCGCCATTGCGGATCACGCTCGCCCGAAAGCGCCGGCAGGATCGGCATGGAGTGATGCTGCGCGTTCGTAATCGCTTCACGCGAAGGCATGGAGGCGCTGCAATGTTCTAGCGCCTCCTGCTGCGCGTCGACGAGCGCCGCCATGAGCCGCACGTAGCCGCCAATGGGATTGTGGTCCGCGAGATGCCGCAGGCGCACGGCGCGCGTACTGAAAAAGGCGACCCGTTCGGGCAGACGAATGCGCGGAATGGCCGAAGGATCGAGCGATTCGATTTGCTGCGGGTCGAGAATGCGTTGCGTCACGACGGGTCGACTCCAGAACGGCTTCACGAAGAAAAAACCGCCGTGCCCTTGCGGGCGCCGGCGGTTTGCCGCTCGCGCCGCCACTGCCTTCGCCAAACGGCGCGGCAGGCGACGCGCAGCCTGTGCGTTACTTGATGCTCTCGCGGAACCAGCGCGGGTGATGCTTTCTCGCCCAGCCCCAGGTGACGTAACCGCGCGTCATCGCGCCGATCGACCCCTTCACCCATATGGCCGCATAAATATGAATGATGATGCCGCAGATCAACACGAATGCCGCTACCGCATGCACCAACGCTGAGAGCCGGATAATTTCGATCGGAAAGTAGACCGAAAAATATCGCCGCCAGATCACGATGCCGCTCAAGAGCAACAGCACGAGGCAAACCACCATCACAAAGAATAACAGCTTCTGGCCCGCATTGTAGCGACCGATCTCGGGCAGCCTGTCTTCGCGGTTGTTGAGCACGTCGCCCATCTGTTTCATCCACTGGATGTCGTCCTTGTCCAGATAGTTGTGATGCCAGAAGCGCAGCGCAAGGATCAGGAACGAGACGAACATCACCACGCCGATGAACGGGTGCAGAATGCGCGTCCACTGGCCACCGCCGAGCACCGCGTACAAAAATGCCATGGCCGGGTGAAACATCGCGAGGCCCGAGAGCGCGAGCAGGATGAAGCAGATTGCGGTGATCCAGTGGTTGCTGCGCTCGTTGGGCGTATAGCGCTCGATCAGTTGCGGTTCATCGTCTTTCATCGCCGCGCTCCTCCGGTGGTTCGCCACGCATGCGCCGCGCCTCTTCGCGCGCCGCGGCTTCGTCTTCAGCCGTCACTTCGTTCGGGCCGACCCGCGTGTAATGGAAGAAACCGGCCAGTGCGGTGAGCGCCATGATGGCGAGCCCAATCGGCTTGGCCACGCCCTTCCAGATCCGCACCATCGGGCTGATGTGCGGATCCTGGGGCAGTCCGGCATAGAGCGACGGCCGGTCCGCGTGATGCAGCACGTACATCACGTGCGTGCCGCTCACGCCCGGCGGATCATAAAGCCCGGCGTTCTCGAAGCCGCGCTCCTTGAGGTCCACGATGCGCTCGGCCGCGTGCTGCTTCATGTCTTCCTTGGTGCCGAAAACGATCGCACCGGTCGGGCAGGTCTTCACGCACGCGGGCTCCTGTCCCACGGCCACGCGGTCCGAGCAGAGCGTGCATTTGTAGACGCGGCGTTCGCTCGACATGCGAGGAATATTGAACGGGCAGCCGGTAATGCAATTGCCGCAGCCGATGCAGTTTTCCTGGTGGAAGTCGACGATGCCATTTGTATATTGCACGATCGCGCCCGGCGAGGGACACGCCTTCAAACAGCCCGGGTCCTCGCAATGCATGCAGCCGTCCTTGCGGATCAGCCATTCGAGGTTGCCCTGCGAGTTCTCGTATTCCGTGAAGCGCATCACGGTCCACGAGTGCTCGGTCAGATCGTGCGGATTGTCGTAGACGCCCGTATTGATACCGATTTCGTCACGCAGATCGTTCCACTCCATGCACGCGGTCTGACACGCCTTGCAGCCGATGCATTTGGAAACATCGATGAGCTTCGCGACCGTGCCAGTCACCGGCTCGCGCACGCCGGGTGGCTCCGAGGTAGTCGCGGAGAGGCGTTTGACGTCAAGTGATTGCCATGCCATGTCGTCGCCCCTTATGCCTTTTCGACCTTCACGAGGAACGACTTGAACTCGGGCGTCTGCGAATTGCCGTCGCCCACGGGTGGCGTGAGTGTATTCGTCAGATAGCCCGGGTGCGTGAGCCCCTTGAAGCCCCAGTGCAGCGGTACGCCAACCTGATGCACGGTCTTGCCCTCGATGGTCAACGGCTTGATGCGCTTGGTGACGACCGCCACCGCGATCAGATAGCCGCGATTGCTCGACACCTTCACGCGCTCGCCCGCCGCCACGCCCACCTCCTTCGCGAGCGCCTCGCCGATCTCGACGAACTGCTGCGGCTGAATGATCGCGTTCAGCCGAGCGTGTTTCGTCCAGAAGTGGAAGTGTTCGGTAAGCCGGTATGTGGTCGCCACATGCGGGAACTGCTGCGCGGTTCCAAACGTCTTGCGGTCGTCGGGGAACACGCGCGCCGCCGGATTGCTCGTGGCGAGCGGGTTGTTCGGATGGAACGGGTTATAGCCGAGCGGATTCTCGAACGGTTCGTAATGCTCAGGGAACGGACCTTCGTTCATGCCGTCGCGGGCGAAGAAACGCGCCACGCCCTCGGGGTTCATGATGAACGGACCCATGCCCTGATCGGGTGCCTCATCAGCTTTGAAGTCGGGTATGTCCGCACCCCTCCATGCGCTGCCGTTCCAGGCAATCAGCTTGCGGGTGGGATCGAACGGCTTGCCCGCCACGTCGCACGAGGCACGGTTGTACAGCACGCGCCGGTTCGCCGGCCACGCCCAGGCCCAGTTGAGCGTCTGCCCGATACCCGTGGGGTCGTCATTGTCGCGGCGACCCATCTGGTTGCCCGCCTGGGTCCACGCGCCGCAGAAAATCCAGCAGCCGCTCGCGGTCGTGCCATCGTCCTTCAACTGCGCGAACGCCGAGAGCTGCTCGCCCTTCTTCACGAGCACCTTGGTCGGATCTTTCGTATCGGTCTGGTCGGCGAGCGCGCGGCCGTTGTACTCCCTCGCCAGTTCCTCCGGCGTGGGGCTCGCGGGATCCGAATACGGCCAGTCGAGCTTGACGATCGGATCGGGCAGCTTGCCGCCGTCCTTCTGATACGCGGCGCGTACGCGCAGGAACAGGCCCGACATGATCTCGAGGTCGCTCTTCGCCTCGCCCGGCGGCTCCGCACCCTTCCAGTGCCACTGGAGCACACGGCTCGAACTCACGAGCGAGCCGTTTTCTTCCGCAAAGCACGTGGTGGGCAAACGGAACACTTCGGTTTGAATCGAAGTCGGATCGACATCGTTATAGTCGCCGTACTTCTTCCAGAACTCGGCAGTCTCGATGGCGAGCGGGTCCATGATCACGAGCCACTTGAGCTTGCTGAGCGCCGAGACGGTCTTGGCCTTGTTCGGGGAAGAAGCGAGGACATTGAAGCCCTGGCAGATATAGCCGTTGACCTTGCCCTGATTCATCAGCTCGATGGTCTGCAGCAGGTCGTACGGCTTGTCGAGCTTGGGCAGCCAGTCGTAGCCCCAGTTGTTGTCCTTCGTCGCCGCGTCGCCCCACCACGACTTCATGAAGCTCACGAAGAACGCGCCGTAATGCTGCCAGTAACTGAGCTGGTTCGGCCGCATGGGCTGCGACGCGCGCTTCTTGATGTAGTCGTCGTAGTCCTGCTCCGCTTCGGACGGCAGCGTCATGTAACCCGTGAGCAGGTTCGACATGAGCCCGAGGTCCGTCAGCCCCTGGATGTTCGAGTGGCCGCGCAGCGCGTTCATGCCGCCGCCCGCAATGCCGATGTTGCCGAGCAGGAGCTGCACCATCGCGCCGGTGCGAATATTCTGCGAGCCGATCGAATGATGGGTCCAGCCGAGCGCATACAGGATCGTGCCCGCGCGGCCCGGCACGGCGGTGGTCGCGAGCATTTCGCACACCTTGAGGAATTTGTCCTTCGGCGTGCCGCACACTTTCTCGACCATTTCCGGCGTGTAGCGCGAGTAATGCTGCTTGAGCAGCTGGTACACGCAGCGCGGATTCTGCAGCGTGTCGTCGGTCTTCACGAAGCCGTCGTCGCCGAGCTCGTAGTTCCACGACGACTTGTCCGGGTACGAATGCTTTTGCGGATCGTAGCCCGAAAAAATGCCGTCGTTGAACGCGTAGTCTTCGCGCACGATGAACGAGAAGTCCGTGTAGTTCTTCACGTACTCGTGCTGGATCTTGTCGTTGGTGAGCAAATAGTTGATCACCGCGCCGAGGAACGCGACGTCCGTGCCGGTGCGGATCGGCGCGTAGAAGTCCGCGACCGATGCGGTGCGCGTGAAGCGCGGATCCACCACGATGAGCCGTGCACCGCGGTGCGCCTTTGCCTCCGTGACCCACTTGAAGCCGCACGGATGCGCCTCGGCCGCATTGCCGCCCATCACCAGAATCACGTCCGCATTGCGAATGTCGACCCAATGGTTCGTCATCGCTCCACGGCCAAACGTCGGGGCAAGACCTGCCACCGTCGGGCCGTGTCAGACACGCGCCTGGTTGTCGAATGCGAGCAGGCCCATGCTGCGGGCCACTTTGTGCGTGAGATAGCCGACTTCGTTGCTGCCTGCCGATGCGGCCAGCATGCCCGTGGTCAACCAGCGGTTCACGGTCTTGCCGTCGGCGGTCTTCTCGACGAAGTTCGCGTCGCGATCTTCCTTCAACAGCTTCGCGATCCGGTCGAGCGCGTCATCCCACGAAATGCGCTTCCACTCATTCGAGCCGGCCGCCCGGTACTCGGGATACTTGAGGCGGCTCTCGCTATGAATGAAATCGATCAGACTCGCGCCCTTCGGGCACAGCGTGCCGCGATTGACGGGGTGATCGGGATCGCCCTCGATATGGATGATGCTCGTCGTAGCATTCTTCGCGCCATCGCCGAGACCGTACATGAGGATCCCGCAGCCAACCGAGCAGTACGGGCAGGTATTGCGGGTTTCAGTGGTGCGCGCCAGTTTGTATTGTCGGACCTCGGCAAGTGCGTTGTCGGGCGCGAAACCCATCAACGCGAGGCTGGAACCCGCCAGCGATGTTGCCGTGACCTTGAGGAACTGGCGCCGGGACATCTGCAGCATGATTCGTCCTCGGCTTGATTGTGGGTTTTTTCAGTATAAGACGTTTTGGGAGACGGATCGCGCTGGATGCTCGCGAGCGTTACGCGCGTACAGCGCGAGCTCGCCCGGGAACCGCGCTTGCTAATATCGAATGGCGAATGAACCATCTTTGTGACGAAAACGAACCACTGAAGCACCACCGCGGGGCGCACCATCATGTCAACGCTTTCCACCGAACGACTGCAGTCCGCCGCACGCAAGGAAGCGTCGTGGGTGGTGGGCGCGTTGCGCCAGTTCATCGCCAATCGCTGCCCGTCGCTCGCGGCGAGCATCGCGTTCTATTCGGCGTTTTCGCTCGCGCCGACGCTCGTGATGGTGATTGCCGTGGCGGGCTGGTTCTACGGCGTCGATGCCGCGCGCGGCGAACTCTTCCGCCAGGTCCACAACGTGCTCGGCGACGACGCGGCCGCGGGCATCACCACCATCGTGCAGAACGCGCATCGGGCGGGCGGCAAGGGCGGCGTCGCGGCGATCATCTCGCTCGCCCTGCTCGTGATCGGCGCGTCCGCAACCTTCTCCTCGCTCAATTCCGCGCTGAACATCGTCTGGCCGCCGGACGGGCAGCGTCCCTCCAGCGTGATGGCGCTCGTGCGCGTGCGGCTCATTTCGTTCAGCCTCGTGCTGGGCGTCGCGTTCCTGCTGATCGTCTCGCTCGTGCTCGACACGGCTATTACGTTCGTCGGTCAGTGGATCTGGGGCAATTCCCCTTATGTGATCATCGGCAACCTGATGCAGCTTGCCGTGGGCCTCGTAGTGCTGGCCGTCGCCTTCGGCGCCCTGCTGCGCTTCCTGCCAGACGCCGACGTGCGCTGGCGCGACGCGATGGTGGGCGGCGTCGTCGCGGCGGTGCTGTTCTCGGCGGGCAAGAAGTTGTTCGCGCTCTATCTCGCGCACGCGGGCATGGCAACGGCCTTCGGCGCCGCCGGCTCTCTCGCGGTGCTGCTCATGTGGCTCTATTTTTCAGCGGCCGTGCTCCTGCTGGGCGCGGAATTCTCGGCCGCGCGCGGGCGTATGCACGATCCGCGCGGCGCGTGGGGTTTCCTCGAGGAAACGCCGCCCGGCAGCCGCGCCAAGCTGGCCTCGGTGCTCGCCGCCTCCACCATCGTCGCGCGGCACGACACGAAGCGTGCGGACCGCCCCGCTGCGTCGGCGCCGCAGGCCGTGCCGATCGGAAACGGCGGCGCAGCCGCCCCGGCAATGCCTGCGGCCCTGGCGGCAGCTGTTTCGGCAGACAAATCGACACTATCGGAAACCCCGCTCGGCGCGATTCGGCGCGCGAGCGCGCATGGTGGCCCGTTCGGGAGGCTGAAATCGGGATTGCATATCCGCCGTTCGGTCGTGCGCATGGAAGACAGCGCCACCTACGCGGCCGCGCTCACGCTGGTTCACGCGGGCCGCACGGTCGCCGCCGCCGACCGCTATGTGAAGCGCCATCCGTGGGGTTCGGTGCTGTTCGTCGCGAGCGCGGCGCTCGCCATGACAACCGCCGGCAGGCGCCGCCACCCCCATGCCGCCGCGCCAATTAAGGCTGCTACCAAAGGTCGCAACAAGGCGCAAAAATAACGGCTGTTTACGGAACTTTTATCAAAACCAACAATAATGCTCGATCAACAATCCAATATTTCTTGAAACGGCATAATGGACGGAGTTCCCGCCTGACAAGGGATTCTGGCCGGTGTCAGGTTTTCGCGACAATCTTTATTTTTTCAGTTCAGGTCGCCTGGCCTGCTGCGTTATTCTCCAACGCGCAACAACTACACAATTTCTGCGTGGAGAAAACAGAATGAAACGAGTCGCTCTCTCGACCCTCTCGCTGGCCCTCTTGGCCGCAGCAGGCACCGCACACGCTCAGAACAGCGTGACCCTCTATGGTGTGATCGACGAATCGATCCAGTTCGCGCACAACACCGGCCCGGTCGGCGGCGCAGCAGGGAACAAGAATTTCTGGGGCCTCGCTGGCGGCAACCTGTCGGGCAACCGCTGGGGCCTGAAGGGCACGGAAGATCTGGGCGGCGGCATGAAGGCGATTTTCCAATTGGAAAACGGCTTTGACATCAACAACGGCAAGCTCGGCCAAGGCAGCAAGATGTTCGGCCGTCAGGCATACGTCGGCGTGACGCACGATCAATACGGTACGGTCACGCTCGGCCGCCAGTACGATCCGCTGGTCGACATGGTCCAGCCGCTGACCGCCGACAACTACTTCGGCAGCACGTTCACGACGCCGGGTGACGTCGACAACAACGACAACAGCTCGCGTACGAACAGCGCCATCAAGTACGTCTCGCCGAACATCCAGGGCTTCCAGTTCGAAGGCATGTACGCGCTGGGCGGCGTGGCTGGCGCAACGGGCTCGGGTCAGAGCTGGGGCGCAGCGGCTACGTACGGCATCGGCTCGTTCAACATTGCCGGCGGCTACTTCCGCATGGACAACTCAGCGTCGGCAGTTGCCCGCACCGGCTGGTCGTCGACCGCAACGTCGGACTCGATGTTCGGCGACAACCAGATCACCGCTGGCTACAACACGGCGAGTTCGGTCGGTATCGCTTCGATTGCAGCGCAATACGTCGCTGGTCCGTTCACGTTCAGCGGCCGTTACAGCAACGTTCAGATGCGTCGCGACAGCGCTTCGTTGTTCGCTTCGAACCAGCGTTTCAACGTCGCGGGTGGCTTCGTCGGCTACCAGCTGAACCCGGCCCTGTTGCTCGGCCTCGGCTACACCTGGACGCACGGCTCGGGCGACACGTCGAACACGTACAACCAGGTTTCGCTCGGCGCGGACTACAACCTGTCGAAGCGTACCGACCTGTACGCTGTTGCGGCTTACCAGCACGCCAACGGCACGCAGCGCAACGCGGACGGCACGACGACGACGGCTGGCGCAGCAATCGGCTCGTACAGCTTCAACTCGTCGTCGAGCTCGCAGGAAATCGTCAGCCTGGGCATCCGCCACAAGTTCTAAGCAACGCTTTACACCGGGCTCCGGCCCGGCGCCGGAACTGGCTGACGAGCCATTCCGGCGAAGCGAGCGAGACCACGCAGCTGAAAACGACACGCTGCACAAACCAGCCTCGGGCGCAAGCCCTGGCTGGTTTTTTTATGGCCGCCGGGTTTTAGGAGCAATCCCCCAAGGGCGTGTTCACGCAAAGTCGTGACTTGCGCCGTTTACACGCCTTTTACACGAGCGAAAGGCTCAACGCAGCCG
Source organism: Paraburkholderia sp. BR10936 (assembly GCF_040965735.1). Taxonomy (NCBI): domain Bacteria; kingdom Pseudomonadati; phylum Pseudomonadota; class Betaproteobacteria; order Burkholderiales; family Burkholderiaceae; genus Paraburkholderia; species Paraburkholderia sp. BR10936. The sequence continues at coordinate 76,044 of NZ_JBFRCM010000023.1, read as the reverse complement.
CGCCAGCGCGGCTGCGGCGTGCCACACGAACGCGTCGCTGAGCGCCGTCGCCGCGCGCTGCGCTCCGCGCACGACATGGAGCGCGCTCGACAGCGTGGGCGTGAAGCGTTTCACGCTCACCCGTGCGCTCGCGTGCTGGGCGGTCAGCGCGTCGACGAGCGCGATGCCCATCCCCGCTTCCACTATCGCCACGACCGATTGCGCGAGCGCCGCTTCGACGCCGGGCTCGCGCACCACCCCGCATTCGGCAAAGAGCCGGTCGATGGAGAGGCGCGCCTCGCTCGCCGCGGCAAACGAAATGAAGCGTTCGCCCGCGCAGTCTTGCGCATGAATCACGCGTTTGCGCGCAAGCCGGTGTCCGCGCGGCACGATGCAGCGCAGCGGCCATTCACCCAGATACTCGAGACGCGCGCCAGGATGCGCGACGGCTTGCGCGACGAAACCGAGATCGCAGCGTTGCGCCGCCACGCGCTCGGCAATCCCGGCGGCTTCGCCAGTCAGCAGTTCGAAATCGACGCCTTCGTGCTCGCTTGCAAACGCGGCGGCCACGCGCGGCAGGAAGTCGGCGCAAAGATCCGCTGAAGCGGCAACGCGCACGACCCCGCGCCGTTGTGCGCGAATCTGCGCGGCCGCCTGAGCCACGCGCTCGAAGCCGAAGAACGCGCGCTCGACTTCATCTTGCAGCGTATGGGCCTCGACGGTCGGCAGCAAACGCCCCTGGCGCCGCTCGAAAAGCGCGAACCCCATCCTGGCTTCGAAGTCGGCAAGCAAACGGCTCACCGCAGGCTGAGAAATGCCGAGCGCCTGTGCCGCGCGCGTGACGGTACCCCAGTGCATCAGCGCGCGAAACGCTTCCACCTGCCGCAAACTGAGGTCGGTTGCCTGCATAACACTATGCTATGGAAATTTAAATTAGCGGGTCTACGACATCGTTTTCGTACGACATGAATGACACTGATGCCTCTAACACAGGGACATCATACCGGATACCTGACCATAACATCAGAGCATAGATATGCATGTTCTGTGCGCATTGCACGCACCAAATGAAAAATCCCCGTGAGCTCGACGCCAACGGGGATTTTTTGGTACTGACAGGTAACCGCTACCCGAAGGTCGCGGCTTCAAGCGCAATCAGCGCAATCAGGCTGCTGCTGCGTCCTTCAGCTTCTTCAGGGCGCGCGCCTTGATGCGGACCGATGCGGGCTTCGCCGGGAACCAGCGCTCTTCACCCGTGAACGGATCCTTGCCGAAGCGCTTCTTCTTCGCCGGCACGGCCTGGACGACGATCTTCAGAAGGCCCGACAGCGTGAATTCGCCAGCGCCCTTCTTGTGGACCGAACCGAGGATCGTGTCTTCCAGCGCGGCGAGCACGGCCTTGGCAGCCTTCGGCTCGACGCCTGCACGTTCAGCGACGTGGGTAGCCAGCGAGGCCTTCGTGAAGGTGTCCTTGATCGGCGTCGGTACGCCGGACGCCTTCACGGCGACCTTCTTAGCTGCGGCCGTCTTGGTGGCGGGCGCTTTCTTTGCGGCAACCTTCTTGGCCGGGGCAGCTGCCTTTTTTGCGGCCACTTTCTTTGCGGAAGTCGGCATGTTTCTCCTACCAGTGTTGGTCAGTGAATCGAAGAAGCACTGCGGAATGCACGTGCTTCAACGGCGGATTCTACATACGCGCAAGCGTTTTGCGTGAAGCTTTTGCATTGTCGTTACGATTTTGTTGCGCAGCGCTGACTCTCGAACACATTTTGACGCCTGTTTACAGGGGTAAACGTGCACCTGGCGCAGCCGGATCACCGACGGACGATACGCTTCGGTGGGGCGCAGCGCACGGCGCGTTCGACAGGAAAGCGCCACACGTATGGCGTTTTCTCGCGATTTCGGCTGCCATGCCGGTGTCGCCGCGACGGCAAAATGCAGTCAAAGCGTGCGCAGCAGCGTGGCGAGCGATGTCAGCGCGGCGTCGATACGCTCGGCGTCGACCCCACCGTAACCGAAAAGAAAACCGCTCTGCACAGGCGCTTCGAGATGAAACGGCGCGAGCGGATGCAGGCCGATCGACGCGCGGCGCGCGGCCTGCGCCACCGCGGCAGCGTCGAGCACGTACACGAGCCGCGCCGCTTTCGGCAGCCGCGCGACGACGAGCCCGTCGTGATCCACCGGCACCGGCACGACCTTCGCGCCCAATGCGGCAAAGATGATGCGCGCGAGCAGATCGAGCGCCTGCTGCGCGCCCTGCGTGACAATCACGTCTTGCCAGATGCCCTGCACCGCGCGGTTGAAAGCGCGATAGCGCGAGACCGCAAGGCGCAGCTTCTCCTCGCCCGCCGGATCGCGATACATGCCGAAACCGCGCGCCTGCACGCGCAGCGCATCGTTGATGCAGCGCCGCCAGACGTCGAAGGGAAAGCGCGACTTGTCGGTGACACCGCCCGCGAAATCGCAGGCGAGCCGCGTATCGAGGCGCGGCAACGAACCGTGCAGCGCCTCGGCTTGCGCCTGCGCGCCCCGCGCGGCGCCTTGCCGGTACGCGTGGAAGTGATCGCCGCGGTGGCCGCGCGTATCTGCGGATTCGGATGACCGTGCTCGCCCGCGGGCAGGCGTTCGAGCGTCTGCGCCACGAAAGTGCCCGAGCCGCGCCGCGAGTTCAGATAGCCTTCGGCGAGCAGCCGTTCGAATACGTCGAGCGTGGTCTTGCGCGAAACGCCGAGTAGAGCGCGCGAGCAAAAGCTCGCTTGAAAAGCCCCTCGCGGAACTGGTGCGCCTGCGCGCTTCGCAGATCAACGGCTGCGCCTATTGCGTGGACATGCACACCGCTGATGCGCGTAAAGGCGGCGAAACCGATCGCCGGCTCGCTACGGTATCGGTGTGGCGCTAAACCCCGTTCTTCACTGAGCGCGAGCGCGCGGCGCTCGAATGGACCGAATCAGTCACGCTGCTCGCGCAAACGCACGTACCCGACGAAGTATGGGAACGCGTGAAGCCGCATTTCAGCGACCAGGAGATCACCGACCTCACGCTGCTGATCATCGCGATCAACGGCTGGAACCGCATCGCGGTGACGTTCCGCAAGATGCCGGCTTGAGTCCGAAGCAGCAAGCGCGCTGCTGCAGCTGCCGCAAATTAAGCGGCGACTGAACGCGGCGCGGGTGTCGATCACCGAGTGCTTTCCGATTGCGGCTCGCGCGCCGCTGGCAGTTTTTGCGCGGTTTTTGGCATGGTTGTGGAGCGGCGCGAGATTACAGTGATTCCCGAATCATCGGCACACCGCGTCGGCCTTTTCGACAGCCAAACCTTGACCGGGAACACCACATGGCATTGCAGATCGGATTTTTCGTCTTCCCCAACGTTCAACAGCTCGACCTGACCGGCCCATACGACGTGCTCGCCTCGATGCCGGACACCCGCGCGCGGCTCATCTGGAAGACGCTCGACCCGGTGCGCTCGAGCACCGGCCTCATGTTCACGCCCGACACGACCTTCGAGGACTGCCCGCCGCTCGACGTGATCTGCGTGCCGGGCGGCAGCGGCGTCTCCCAGCTGATTCCAGACGACGAGACGCTCGCGTTCCTGCGCCGCCAGGCGAGCACGGCGCGCTACGTCACTTCGGTTTGCACGGGTGCGCTCGTGCTCGGCGCGGCCGGGCTGCTGCGCGGACGGCGCGCGACCACGCACTGGGCCTTCCACGAACTGCTGGAGCCGCTCGGCGCGCTGCCCGTGAAAGCGCGCGTGGTGCGCGACGGGAACGTGCTGACCGGCGGCGGCATCACCGCGGGTATCGATTTCGCATTGACGCTCGCCGCCGAACTGATCGGCGACGAGGACGCCCAGGCGCTCCAGCTCGAACTCGAGTACGCGCCCGCGCCGCCGTTCGATGCGGGCGACCCCGCCAGCGCACCGCGTGCAATCGTGGAAAGGTTGCGCGCGCAGACAGCCGCATCGCTCGCCGCACGCGCACGCGTAGTCGCGGCGGCGGCCGCGAAGCTCGGTGCTTGAGCGCCCGTTGAGGCCGCCGGGGTAACTACTGCGATTACCGGCAAGCCAGGGTCAGCGCTTGCTACCGTCTTTGATGGGGATCGATTACATTGAGCAACGGGCGCGCCGCAGTCGTTTGCGCCCGTCCTCCCAGACCTGGGTAAGTCGTTCAAATCAACCATTAAGGGAATCAATGCGCTCCACCACCAGCAAGCTGACTCTCGCCGCGGCGACCGCCGCATTCCTGATCGGCGTTGCCGCGCCGGCATTTGCGCAAACGGAAGCCAGCGCACCCGCCGCCACGGCCTCGCAACCGCTCACCAAGGAACAAAAGGCGCAGGCCAAAGCTCAAGCCAAAGCGCAGCGCAAGGCCGAACGCAAACAGGCCCGCGCGAAGAACAATGCCGAGTTGAAGAAGCTGGAAGACGCAGGCTACAAGCCGGCGCTGAACGACCCGAACTATCCGCAGAACCTGCAGGACGCACAGAAGAAAGCTAACGCTGCTGCTGGCGCCAGCCAGTAATTCGCGTCAGCGGTCGTTTTAACCGGCTGTTTTGCCGGTTAAAACGCCTTCACCATCAGCTTGCCCGCATCACCCGCAGCATGCTGCAACGCTGCGCTTCCCCCGCCTTCGCGCTCGCGCGCTCCCGCTGTACACACTAAACGCTTCATCAGTCGAATGGCAGTACCATCCGCGATGCGAATGCGCTGACTCGTTCGCAAGCCGCCACACCGCCGCTTTTCGATGCTGCATGCGCTCTGCCAGAAGCGACACGCGAGCCATGCCGCGTGCATGCCCAACAGGGAGTCATCGCCATGAACGCACCCCAGCCAGCCGCCAACGCGAGCGCGGCGCCGCAGAAGAAGGGCATACCTGTGGGCCTGATCGCGGGCGTGATCGCGCTCGTCGTCGTGCTTCTGCTGCCCCTGCCCGATAGCCTCCCGCCCGCCGGCCAGCGCATGCTCGCCATCCTCGCGTTCGCCGTGGTCGTGTGGCTCACCGAAGCCGTATCGTACGAAGCGAGCGCCATCATCATCACCTCGCTCATGGCGTTTCTCGTGGGCACCGCGCCCACCATCGAAAACCCCGCTGTCGATTACGGCACCAACAAAGCCATCAGCATGGCGCTCGCGGGCTTCTCCAATTCCGCGCTCGCGCTCGTGGCCGGCGCACTCTTCATCTCCGCGGCGATGACCGTCACCGGGCTCGACCGGCGCATTGCGCTCGTCACGCTCTCGCTGATCGGCACCACCACGCGGCGCATCCTGATCGGCGCGGTCGCCGTGACCATCGTGCTCTCGCTCGTCGTACCAAGCGCCACCGCGCGCAGCGCGTGCGTCGTGCCGATCATGGTGGGCGTGATCTCGGCGTTCGGCGTCGACAAGCGCTCGAACATCGCGGCGGGCATCATGATCGTGGTCGCGCAAGCCACGAGCATCTGGAACGTCGGCATCCAGACCGCCGCCGCGCAGAATCTGCTGACCGTGGGCTTCATGGACAAGATGCTCGGCGCGCGCGTCACGTGGCTCGACTGGCTCATTGCGGGCGCGCCCTGGGCGATCGTGATGTCGGCGGCGCTGCTCTTCATCGTGCTGAAGATGCTGCCGCCCGAAGCCGATGCCATCGCGGGCGGCAAGGAAGCCGTCGAAGCCTCGCTGCGCGAACTCGGCCCCATGACGGGCCCGCAGAAACGCCTGCTCGGGGTGTCCATCGGCCTGCTGCTCTTCTGGGCGACCGAAGGCAAGCTGCACCCGTTCGACACCACTTCGGTCACTTACGTGGGGCTCGTGCTGCTGCTGTTGCCGCGCTTTGGCGTGATGGACTGGAAGACCGTGCAGAGCCGCATTCCGTGGGGCACGGTGATCGTGTTCGGCGTGGGCATCAGCCTCGGCACGGCGCTGCTCACGACGAAAGCGGGCCAATGGCTCGGCGACCTCGTCGCGCATCACACCGGGCTCGACACCGCCACGCCGTTCATGGCCTTCGCGATTCTCTCGGCCTTCCTCATCCTCATCCACCTCGGTTTTGCGAGCGCAACGGCGCTCACCTCCGCGATGTTGCCGATTCTCGTGTCGGTGCTGCAGTCCATGCAGGGCGACTTCAACCGGCTCGGTCTCACCATGCTGCTCGGCTACGTGGTGAGCTTCGGCTTCATCCTGCCGATCAACGCGCCGCAAAACATGGTGTGCCTCGCCACCGAAACGTTCACGGCGAAGCAGTTTGCGCGCGTGGGCATCGTGCTGACTGTCGTCGGCTATGTGTTGTTGCTGCTGTTCGCCGCGACGTGGTGGCGCTGGCTGGGCTGGATCTGAACACTGCACCCGAACGCTGCACGGTTAGCAAGGAGCCGCTCATGGAAGTCAGGATCGACGACGCACGCCGCTTCGCCACGGCCGTGCTCACGAACGTCTCGGTGCCCGAAGACATCGCCGCCGACGTGGCCGACCATCTGATCGAATCCGACCGCGTGGGCTACGCGAGCCACGGCCTGTCGATCCTGCCTAACTACAAGCGCGTGCTGGCCGCGGGCTTCGTCACCGCAGACGGCCGCGCCGAGCGCGTCGTCGACCGCGGCAGCCTGATCGGCTATGACGGCCACAGCGGCTTCGGACAGCACATTGGCAAGGTCGTGATGGAAGACGCGATCGCTCGCGCGCGCGAACATGGGCAGTGCATCGTAACGCTGCGTCATAGCCATCACCTGGGGCGCATGGGCCACTACGGCGAAATGGTTGCGGCGCAGGGCTACGTGCTGCTCGCCTTCACCAACGTGGTCAATCGCGCGCCGACCGTCGCGCCGTTCGGCGGACGCGAGCCCCGGCTCACGACCAACCCGCTGTGCTTCGCGGGTCCGCTGCCGGGCGGGCGGTCGCCCTTCGTCGTGGATATCGCCACGAGCGCCATCGCCGTGAACAAGGCGCGCGTGCTCGCCGAAAACGGCCTGCCGGCGCCTGACGGCTCGGTGATCGACGCGAACGGCCAGCCGAGCACCGACCCCAACGTGTTGTTCGCCGACCCGCCAGGCGCGCTGCTGCCGTTCGGTCTGCACAAGGGCTATGCGCTGGGTCTCGTGGCGGAACTGCTCGCGGGCGTGCTCTCGGGCGGCGGCACGATCCATCCGGACAACCCGCGCAATGGCGTGGCGACCAACAATCTGTTCGCACTGGTGCTCGATCCGCAGGTGGACTTCAACACGACGTGGCGCTCGCAGGAGGTCGAATCGTTCCTCGACTATCTGCTCAGCTGCCCGCCGCAGGATCCGTCGCAGCCGGTGCAGTACCCTGGCCAGTACGAAGCGGAAAATCGTGCGCGGCACATGCAGACGATCACGCTGCCCGACTCCGTGAGAAAGCCGTTCGCCGACATCGCCACCGAACTGGGCATTGCGCCGCTTACGGCGATTTGAGGCGATCCAACGCGACGCTGTAAACAAAAAACCACGCGAACCCTGCGGGACTCGCGCGGCCTTTCATGCGTTGCGCTTACCTCACACGGCAACCGCGCCCACGTAGTTTTCGGCCATCGCCGTCGCGGCGGCGCGGGACGTGGTGACATGCTCCAGTTCGGCAACCTGCAGGCGCTGCTCGAACGGCGTGGCGTCGTCGAGGCGGTGCATCATGCGCGTCATCCAGTACGAGAAGTGTTCGGCGCGCCAGATGCGGCGCAGCGCCGTTTCGCTATAGCCATCGAGCAGATCGGTGCGGCCTTCCTGGTAGAACGCCACGAGCGCCGCGGTCAGCACGCGCACGTCCGCCACCGCGAGATTGAGGCCCTTCGCGCCGGTCGGCGGCACGATGTGCGCCGCATCGCCCGCGAGAAAGAGGCGGCCGTGCTGCATCGTGGTCGTGACGAAGCTGCGCATGCCCACGATGTTCTTCTGGAAGATCTTGCCTTCCACCACCTGGTGGCCTTCGCGCGAATCGACGCGCGCGTGCAGCTCGGCCCAGATGCGGTCGTCGGACCAGTTGTCGACGTTGTCCGTCGGATCGCACTGGAAGTACATGCGCTGCACGTTCGGCGAGCGCGTGCTGACGAGCGCGAAGCCGCGATCGTGCCGCGCGTAGATCAGCTCGTCGGAAGTGGGCGGCGCCTCGACGAGAATACCGAACCAGCCGAACGGGAACACGCGCTCGTAGTCCTGGCGCAGCGCCGCCGGAATCGAGGCGCGCGACACGCCGTGGAAACCGTCGCAGCCGATCACGTAGTCGCAGTGCAGCTCGTGCTCTTCGCCTTCGTGCGTGAAGCGGATCGACGGCGTGCTGGTTTCGACGCCGTGAATCGACGTGTTCGAGACATTGAAGAAGAGCTTGCCGTCCGCGGCCACGCGCGCCGCCACAAGGTCCTTGAGCACTTCGTGCTGCGCGTAGACGGTGATGGCTTTGCCCGTGAGGCCGGTGAGATCGATGCGGCGGCGCTTGCCTTCGAACGCGAGTTCGAAGCCGTGATGCACTGCGCCTTCGGCCTTCATGCGCTCGCCGACGCCCGCTTCGGTGAGCACGTCCATCGTGCCTTGCTCGAGCACGCCGGCGCGTATGGTCGATTCGATCTGCTCGCGGCCACGCAGCTCGATCACGACCGAGTCGATGCCACGCAAATGCAGAAGATGGGAAAGAAGCAGGCCCGCGGGCCCGGCGCCAATGATGCCAACCTGGGTGCGCATGAGATGTCTCCTGATGCGGCGTTGCTTGAATTGATTTTTGGCAAGTTTCGCCGCAGCACGCGTTATCGCGCAACGCGATATGGAGAATATGGACTATCTCTATTTTGAATAGTGTTGCAGTCGCCCGCCGTCTCGCATCGCCATTGCGCGGAACGGAAATTGCTTATTGTCACGCTTCGCCTGCGCCCCAGGTTTGCGCACTGGCGCGCTCGTCGCCCCTCAAAAACATCAAGGCCATGTCCTTCCCGTTCCGCTCCCGCACGCCCACATCCGCCACGACATCCCGCCCCGTCCCGTTTGCCGCCACGCTCGCCGCTGCGCTGTGCCTCGCCTGGCCGCTCGCGCAAACCGCCCATGCCGCCGACGCACAAGCCGACGTCGCAGCCTCCGCTAGCGCACCCGCCAACGCGCAGGAATTACAAACGCCCGCGCGATCGGCAAGGCCGGTTCGCTCGCCGGCGCAGCATGACGCCGCAAAAGAGAGCCGGCCCGCCACGCCCGCCGACCTCTATGGCCGCCTCTATCACGACGTGCAGCTCGCGCAGATCTTCCCCGACGGCAAGACCTTTGCCGACATACTGCCCAACGAGCGCCCGAGCCAGATCACGGCCGCCTACGAGCGCTGGCGCCAGCAACACGCGGGGCTGCACGGCAGCGCCGCGCGCAAGGCCGCGCTCACGCAGTTCGTGAACCGGTACTTCACGGCCCCCACGCAAACCGAAGATCACTACGTTTCCGATCCGAACCAGGATGTCGTCGGCCACATCGACACGCTCTGGAACGTGCTGAGCCGCCGCCCCGACGCAAAGCCGAATCCGTATTCGTCGCTGCTGCCGCTGCCCTATGCGTACGTCGTGCCGGGCGGGCGCTTCAACGAAATCTACTACTGGGATTCGTACTTCATCATGCTCGGCCTGGAAGCGAGCGGCCGCCACGAACTCGCGCTCGACGAGCTGAGCAACTTCGCCGCGCTGATCGACCGATACGGCCACATCGCGAACGGCAATCGCACGTACTACCTGAGCCGCTCGCAGCCGCCGTTTTTCGCGCAGATGGTGAGCCTCGTTGCGGAAAAAGACGGCGACGCCGCATACCTCCATTACCTGCCGCAACTGCGCAAGGAATACGACTACTGGATGGCCGGCGCGCAGACGCTCAAGCCCGGTCACGCCGCGCGCCACCTCGTGCGCCTGCCCGACGGCACGCTGCTCAACCGCTACTGGGACGCGCGCAACCGCCCGCGCGACGAGTCGTACCGCGAGGACATCCTGACCGCGCGCGCCACGCCGCAACGCGACGCCTCCGACCTCTGGCGCAACCTGCGCGCGGGCGCGGAGACGGGCTGGGACTACAGCTCGCGCTGGCTCGCCGACGGCCAAACGCTCTCGACTATCGATGTGACGTCGCTCGCGCCGGTCGACCTCAATTCGCTGATGGTGATCCTCGAACGCACGCTCGCGAAGGCCTATGGCCTCAAGGGCGACGCGCGCGAGGCCGAACTGATGACGAAGCGGGCGCAACAACGCGCCGACGCCATCGACCGCGTGCTCTGGGACCCGCAACTGCATGCCTACAGCGACTACGACTTCGCGCACCGCACGCTCACGCACCGGCTCACGGCGGCGACCGTCTATCCGCTCTATGCGGGCGTGGCGACGAAGGCCCAGGCGCAGGAAGTGGCCGCCGCGGTGCGCGCCGGGCTGCTGCGCCCCGGCGGCCTCGCCACCACCCAGGTCGCGACCGGCCAGCAATGGGACGAGCCGAACGGCTGGGCGCCGCTGCAATATCTCGCGGTCATGGGGCTGCGCCGCTACGGCGCACAGGACCTCGCGCAGGAGATCGCCACGCGCTGGATCGCGACGAATCTCGCCTACTACGCGCGCACACACAAGCTCGTCGAGAAGTACGACGTGAGCGCGTCGGCCACGAAGGCCTCGTCGGCAGGCGGCGGCGAATATCCGCTGCAGGACGGCTTTGGATGGACCAACGGCGTCCTGCGCCTGCTGCTGCAGATGTATCCGCAGACGGGCGCCGCGCAAGGCGCACCGGCGGCGTCCGGCGCGGCCGCCGCCAGCACGCCCTGAGGCGCCGCCGCGCGCCCGCCGCGCCGCACGCCGGCGGCGCGCGGCGTACACTTTTTGCGCCACCGCAGCGTAATCGTCGTATAGCAACCAGGAGCCCCCCATGCGCAACGAAACGGCCTTTTTGTTCGACCTCGACGGTACGCTCGTCGACAGCGTGTATCAGCATGTGCTCGCATGGAAGGAAGCGCTCGACGCGGACGGCATCGAGCTCTCGGTGTGGCGCATTCACCGGCGCATCGGCATGAGCGGCGGTCTCTTCATGAACCAGTTGCTGCGCGAGACCCACGAGGCCCACGAGTCGATCGCCCCCGAGCGCATCGCGCGCTTGCAAAAACTACACGCCGACGCCTACCGCCGCCACGCCGACCAGGTGCGCCCGCTGCCCGGCGCCCGCGCGCTGCTCGACACCCTCAGCGCGGCGCAAGTGCCCTGGGCGATCGCCACGAGCGGGCGCCTCGCCACGGCGTCCGTGAACCTGCAGGCGCTCGGCGTGGACCCGTCCGTCACGACGGTGGTCACGCGCGACGAAGTGCGCCACGCCAAGCCCGACCCCGATCTTTTCGTCGCCGCGGCGCTGCGGCTGAACGTGCCGATCGAGCGCTGCCTCGTGGTGGGCGACAGCGTCTGGGACATGCTCGCGGCCCAACGCTGCCGCGCGCTCGGCATCGGCCTGCAGTCGGGCGGCTACGGCACCGAGGAGCTGCAACGCGCGGGCGCGCTACGCGTGTACGAAGATCCCGCCGACCTGCTCGACCACCTCGACGAAGTCTGCGCTCGCGATTGAGCCGCTGATCGAGCCGCCGCTCGGACTGATTGCGCGCGCCGCCGCACGCGGCGCGAAAATTGCGCAGCTCTCGGCTGTGCAGTGCAGCACCGCGGCTGCGCCGCCCCGCCTCTGGCGCACGTCATGTACTGCATGTCGCGCGCCATCGGCGTATGCTGACATAGGTCAATTCGACAACTCACCGGCCGGCTCCCGCCGCCTGCTGCGATGAACGACTCCGCCCCTGCCCCCGGAACTCCCAGCGCGCCGCGCGTGACGGTGGTCGTCCTCACGCGCAATCATGTACGTCAAACCGTCGATACCGTCGCGCGCCTCACCGCCCTTCCCGAACACCCGGACGTCATCGTGGCCGACAACGGCTCCACCGATTCCACCGTCTCCCTGCTGGCGTCGCTCTTTCCGCAAGTGCGCATCGTCCAGTCGCTGGGCGATCACGGCATGGCCGGTTTCAATCGCGCCGTGCTGCTCGCGCGCACCGACTATGTCGCGTGCTGCGACGACAGCACCTGGTTCGCGCCCGGCGCGCTCGCGCGTGCGGCGCACCTGCTCGACGCCCACACGCAGGTGGCCGTGCTCAACGCGCGCGTGGTGAGCGGCGACGAGCGCGAAATTCACCCCGCCTGCCTGATGCTCGCCGCCACGTCGCCGGGTACGGAAGGCGAGGCGGGGCCTGCGCTCGCGAACTTCATGGCCGGCGCGTGCATTTTCCGCGCGGCCGTGTTCCACGCGCTCGGCGGCTACGAGGAGCGGCTGTCACACGGCGGCGCCGAAGAGCTTGCCGCGCTCGACATGCTGTCGGCCGGCCACCAGATCGTTTATTGCGAGCAGGCGCTCGCGCATCGCGAGCCGCTTTACCGCTGGTTCACGCGCGCGCAGCAATGCGCGCTCGCGCGCAACACCGCCTGGGTGGCGTGGATGCGATTGCCCGCGCGCGATGCGATCGCGGCGACCGGCCGTGCGCTCGCCGTGTTCGCGCGCCAGCGCTCGCTCGGGCCCGCGGGCGTGGCGCTGCTGCGCGGCGCGTTCTGGACGTTGCGCGCACGCCGCGTGGTGCCGCCGCACGTCGTGCTGCTCACCCGCCAGGTACGCCGCGCGGAACGCCACGTGCGCGCGGGCATTCCGGCAATGGCCGAAAAGTACGACCGCTCAGGGCAGCGCGCGTGGTAAGCTGCGACGCCCGCTGCGCGCGGGCCGTCCATTCAGGAGGCCGGAGCCTGTCAATCTTGTGAACAGGCCCTATGACAGACCCGAGGACCATGACGACGCCCGACCCCGGCATCGCCCAGCAAAACACCGTCGCCGAAAGCCACCACGAACGCCGCTTCGAGGCGCTCGTGGAGCCGATCGAGGACTACGCGATCTTCCTGCTCGATACGCGCGGCTACATCGTGAGCTGGAATCGCGGCGCGGCCCGCATCAAGGGCTATGAAGCGCACGAGATCATCGGCCAGCATTTCTCGCGTTTTTACACCGACGAAGCCAACGCGCGCCGCTGGCCCGATCACGAGCTGGAGCAGGCCGCGCTGCACGGACGCTTCAACGACGAAGGCTGGCGCGTGCGCAAGGACGGCTCGATGTTCTGGGCCAACGTCGTCATCACCGCGCTGCACGAGAGCGACGGCTCGCTCTCCGGCTTTGCCAAGGTCACGCGCGACCTCACCGCCGAACGCCGCCAGGTCGAAGCGCTGCGTCTTTCCGAAGAGCGCTTTCGCCTGCTCGTGGAAAGCGTGAGCGACTACGCGATGTTCATGCTCGATCCGCAGGGCAACGTGGTGAGCTGGAACACCGGCGCGACCAACCTGAAGGGCTACCGTCCGGCCGAGATCGTCGGCCAGCATTTTTCCGTTTTCTATCCGCCCGACGAGGTCGCCGCCGGTCAGCCCGAACGCGAGCTGCGCCGCGCGAAGGAGTTGGGCCGGGTCGTGAGCGAGGGCTGGCGCGTGCGCAAGGACGGCTCGATGTTCTGGGCCAGTGTCACGCTCACCGCGGTGCATGACGGCCAAGGCCGCCTCACGGGGTTCGCGAAGGTCACGCGCGACATGACCGAAAGCCGCCGCACCGACGAACTCGAGCATTCGAGCGAACAGATGAAGCAGTTCCTCGCCTTGCTCGCGCACGAACTGCGCAACCCGCTCGCGCCGGTGCGCAACGCCGTGGCCACGATGCGCCTCATGGATGCGCCGAGCCCCGAGATCGAGCGAGCGAGCGAAATGATCGACCGTCAGATCGTGCACCTCACCCGGCTCGTGGACGACCTGCTCGACGTCGGGCGCATCACGTCGGGCAAGATCGAGTTGCGCGAGGCGCCGCTCGACCTGCACGAAGTGGTCGCGCACGCCATCGACGCGGCGCAGCCCTTCACCTCGGCACGCGGTCAGCACGTGGACGTGCAGATGCCCGACGAGCCGCTCACCATGAAGGGCGACCACACGCGGCTCGTGCAGGTGCTGCAGAACCTGCTGCACAACGCCTCGAAGTTCTCGCCCGACGGCAGCCGCATCGTCGTGGACGTGCGTTCCGCCGCGCGCGCCGTGCAGATCCAGGTGCGCGACGAAGGCCGCGGCCTGCGGCCCGGCACATACGAGTCGATCTTCGGCCTCTTCAGCCAGGACCGCTCGGCGCCGGGGCCCACGGAAAACGGGCTCGGCATCGGCCTCATGCTGTGCCGCTCGCTCGTCGAGCTGCATGGCGGCACCATCTCCGCCAGGAGCGACGGGCCCGGCAAAGGCAGCACGTTCACGATCCGCCTGCCGTTCGCGCGCGAGGCCACGCATGCCGTGCAGCCGCCGCCGCTCACGCCGGACACGGCCGAGCTTGCCGCGCTGGCCGAAGCCGGCGTGCCGCCGCTGCGCGTGCTCGTGGTCGACGACAACCGCGATTCGGCCGACAGCCTCGCCATGCTGCTCGAACTCAAAGGGCACGACGTGCGCGTGGCCTACAGCGCCGCTCACGCGCGCGAGGAAGTGGACGGCTTCACGCCGGACGCCGCGCTCATCGACATCGCCATGCCCGAGATCGACGGCTACGCGACGCTGCGTGCCCTACGCGCGCTGCCGCCACTCAAGCACACGCTGTTCGCCGCGATGACGGGCTTCGGCCAGGCTGCCGACATCGAGCTCACGCACGAAGCGGGCTTCGAGATGCATCTCGTGAAGCCCGTGGACGTCACGCTGTTCGACGAGGTGCTCGCGCTTGCGGCGGCAAGGCAAAGGCGCCGCAGCGCGTGACGTTCGACTTGTCGCGCCCTTGAGTTACGGTGCCTTAAGGTGAGATAGGTGCGAACGGCCGGTATTCGACCTCGGGGCCGCGCACGACAATGGCCGTCGATTCCGGCACTTCGGCCCATACATCGGGCGCATCGCCAAGTGGCTCGGACACGAGCAGATACGCGTCGTCGCCGGCTGCGATGATGCGCGGGTCGTCGGGATACAGTTCGCGCAGATGCCGGAACGCCGTGGTGTGATAAAGCGAGCGGGAATTGCGCTCGCTCGAATAGCGCACAGCGACGATCTGCTCGCCGTCGCATGCGCAAACCGTCATGTTGAGCGCCGGCTCGACGCCATGCTTTTGCGCGGTTGCCTCCACAAAACCCGCCATGCGTTCCAGCGCAAGAACGGGCTCGACTTCGAGGCCGAACGTCATCGCGAGATAGAACATCGTTTCCGAATCCGTCGACCCTTCGAGCGCATTGAAGCGCCCCGGATCGATCGCGACCAGCAGGTCGCGCCGCATCAGCGGATAGCTGCGGATCAGACCGTTGTGCGCAAAGATCCAGCGCCGGTGCCGAAACGGATGGCAGTTCGTTTCCTGCACCGGCGTATGCGTGGCCGCGCGAATGTGCGCGACGAACATGGGCGCACGCACCGCGCGCGCCAGTTCGCGCAGGTTGCGGTCGTTCCAGGCGGGATGCACGCTGCGGTAACGATAGGGAATGTCGTGCGGGTCCTGATACCAACCCATGCCGAAGCCATCGCCATTCGTGGTGGTCGCGCCTTTGGTGGAATGCAGGCTTTGATCGATCAGCGAATGCCGTGCGTGAAACAGCACGGTTTCGAGTTGCACGGGGTTCCCGCTATAAGCGAGCCAGCGGCACATGATGGTCTCCTTCGCGTGAGGACGTTTGTGTACGCCGGCCTGCTCACGAGCTACAGGCGCCGCTACTTCGCGGCGCGCAGGTCGGCGATCGGCGTGAGAAAGCCGGTCAGGCCAGTCAGTATGATCTGCACCCCGATGCACAGGAGCAGAAACGACGACACGCGCATGGCCACGCGCGTGCCTTCCACACCCAGGTACTGCGAAAGCCGCGCGGCGCGGCTGTACACGTAATAGATCACGAGCATGACGAGCGCGGAGATCACGAGCGACGCGAAGCTCGAGAGCAGCCACGCCGAAAGCTTGTGCGTGCGGTTGGCATTCAGCGCAATGGCTGTGGCGATGGAGCCCGGGCCGGTGGTGAGCGGAATGGTCAGCGGAAAAAAAGCTTTTCCGGAAGCCGAACTCGCGCTCACGGGCTTGACCGGATGATCGACCGCGGGCGGCTCCGGCTCGGGCGCGTTGAGCATTTGCCAGCCGGCCACGGCTACGGCGAGGCCGCCGCCGATACGCAGCGCTTCCATTGAAATACCGAAGAAATGCAGGATGGGCGTGCCGACGAAAAAAGCCCCGACCAGCACGAAGAACGCGTTGATCGCCACGCGTTTGGCGAGCAGGCGCCGCTCTTCGTCAGTAAGCGTTGTGGTGCGATCGAGAAAAACAAAAGCACCGCTCAAGGGATTGATGATGCTGATGAGTCCGGTGAAACCGAACAGGATGTCTGAAATCAGGCTCTCGATCATGGAGTCGATCCGTTGAGGGCATGCGCAAAAAGCGCGCCGGGCTGCGAGAAGTGTAGCCGGATCGGCGTCGGGCGTGCCTGATCGATGTCGCTCGATGCCGCGAAAAATGGCGCGTTGCACCAATCTTTACGGCAAGCCCTTCAGTATTTTTGGCGGCTTTACGGGGCGCGTTCACAAGCATAGAGTGGGTGGCTTCGCACCCCGACGCGACGTTTCTTTTCTTCTCATATGAAAGAGGAGTTGCCATGTCACTGCGGTTGCTCGCTGCCTTGCCCTTTATCGGCATCCTGCTAGGGGTGCCGTTCGTCAATCGCACCGAGCCGCTCGTGCTCGGCATGCCGCTCGTGCTCGCGTGGATCGTCATGTGGGTGGTGCTGGCCGCGGTGATCATGGGGATCGTCTACCGGCTCGACCCAGTCAACCGGCTCTCGGGCGAAGCGGATGCGGAGGTGCGATCATGAGCGCCCTCATCATCATCGCGGCGATGACCTTCGTCGCGCTCTACCTCGGCATGCGCGCCCGCCGCGGGCACGACATGAACCTCGAGCAGTGGGCCGTGGGCGGCCGCAGCTTCGGCACCGCGTTCGTCTTCCTGCTGATGGCGGGCGAGATCTACACCACCTTCACGTTCCTCGGCGGCAGCGGCTTCGCCTATGGCAAGGGCGCGCCCGTCTACTACATTCTGGCTTACGGCACGCTTGCATACATCCTCTCATACTGGATGCTGCCGCCCGTGTGGCGCTTCGCCAAGCAGCACCGGCTCGTTTCGCAGCCGCACTTCTTCGCGCGCAAGTACCAGAGCCCCGCGCTGGGCGTGCTGGTGGCTTGCGTGGGCGTGCTCGCGCTCGTGCCGTATCTCGTTCTGCAGCTCAAGGGCCTCGGCATCATCGTGACGACGGCCTCGTATGGCGCGATCTCCTCCACCGCGGCGATCTGGATCGGCGCGGCCGTGGTCACGGCTTACGTGATCGTTTCGGGCGTGCGCGGCTGCGCGTGGAACTCGGTCGTGAAGGACACGATGATTCTCGCCATCGCCGTGTTCCTCGGCATTTACCTGCCGATTCACCACTATGGCAGCCTGAGCGAGATGTTCCGCGCCATCGACGCCGCCAAGCCCGGCTTCCTCACCTTCCCGGCACGCGGCCAGAGCGTGACGTGGTTCCAGTCCACCGTGCTGCTCACGGCGCTAGGCTTCTTCATGTGGCCGCATACGTTCATGTCGGTCTACACCGCGAAGAACGAGCGCATCTTCCGCCGCAACGCGATGATCCTGCCGCTCTATCAGCTTATTTTGCTGTTCGTCTTCTTCTGCGGCTTCGCAGCCGTGCTCAAGGTGCCGGGCCTCAAGGGCGGCGACATCGACCTCTCGCTGTTCCGTCTCGCCCTGCAGACGTTCGATCCATGGTTCGTGGGCGTGATCGGCGCGGCCGGCGTGCTGACCGCACTCGTGCCGGGCTCGATGATCCTCACCACGGCTTCGACGCTGCTCGCCAACGACATCTATCGCGGCGGGCTCGTGAAGAGCGCGGACGACGCGCAAGTCGCGAAGCTCGCGCGCGTTTTCGTGCCGGTGATCGCGCTCGTGGCAGTCGGCTTCACGCTCAATGGCGGCGACACCATCGTCGCGCTGCTCCTGATGGGCTACAACTTCGTCACGCAGCTGTTCCCGGCGATGGTGTGCAGCCTCTCCGCGCGCAATCGCGTAACGAAGCAAGGCGCATTCTGCGGCATCGTGGCGGGCGTGCTGGTGGTGATCGTCACGACGCTCACGCATGTGAGCGTGGCTCAGCTGATTCCGTTCGCGCCGGACGCGCTCAAGGACGTCAACATCGGCTTCCTTGCGCTGTTCGTGAACGTGATCGTGCTCATGGTGGTGAGCACGGTGACGCAGCCGCGCACGCATGTGGATCACGAACATGCGCGGGCGCATTGATAGGGTGTAACGCGGTAGCGAGGCGGCCCAATCGGCGAGATCCGATTGGGCCGTTTTCCCTTTATGCCGCCTTGCGCGCTTCGGCGATGCGCTGCGGCGCCTCGGGACGCGCGTAGAGGCGTTCGAGATACGCCTGCAAGCGCGGGAAGCCCTCCAGCAGTTGCACTTCGTTGGCCCAGTCCATCAGATACACCGTCACGCAGTCGGCGACCGAAAGCTTGTTGCCGACGATGAACTCGCGTCCTTCGAGGTGCCTTTCGAGCACCGCGGCCATGCTGCTGAAGTCCTCCCGCGCGAGTTCGATATCGGCGGGACTGCGCTTTTCCGGTGGATACAGGAACGAATGCCGCGTGATTCTCCAGAGCGGCTGCTCCAGTTCGGTGACCGCGAACAGGGTCCAGCGATACGCCTGCGCGCGCTCGTCGAGATCCGCGGGCAACAGCGCCTTCTCTGGATATTTATCCGCGAGATACAGCACGATGGCAGCCGATTCGGGAATTACGCGGTCGCCGTCGATCAGCACGGGCACCTTGCCTGCGGGATTGATGCGCAGGTATTCAGGCCGCTTGTGCTCGCCTGCGAGCAGATTGACCGAGATGAATTCGAAATCGGCGTCGACTTCCTTGAGGCCCCATAGCGCGCGCTGCGAACGCGTGCCGGCAAAACCATAGAGTTTCATGACGCGCCTCCGTTCACACACCGGGAATCGGCAGAACGGGCATCACCTCGACGGCCTCGCCCGGAAAAATCGAAAAGTGCGGGTGGCCTTCGAACAGCTTCGCAGCCTCTTCGTGCGATGCAGCACGGAAAACGGTATAGCCGGTTAGCGCGTTAGATGTGTCCGCGATGCCATGCTCGCCAATCGATTTCGTCTTGCCGAGCGGGCCGCCCATATCGACGATCGATGCCTTGTGCTTTTCGACCCACGCGTGCCAGGCCGCAATGCCCTCCTTTTCCTTCGCGTGCCGATCGGCTTCGGAAAGCGCCGCCCATCCCTTCATGCGCGCGTTGTCTTTGGTACCGAGAAAAACAGCGAGAAACAGTTTCTGATCGCTCATGTGTCCTCCAACTGCTGGTCTGGTTGCTGGTCTGAAAACGGGAGCAACGGTATGTCGCCCATCCGGCCTTGACAGCATAGGTTGATATCAACATAATTGCAACATGGCACGCGCAAAGAAACTTCCCTTCGAAACCACGCTATTGGTGCGCGATTGCTGCCTGTGTCTGCATATGCAGCGGGCGGCACGCAATCTCGCGCGCATTTTCGACGACGTGCTGCGTCCGCTCGATCTCACGAACGGGCAGTTTTCGCTGCTGATGTCGCTGAACCGGCCGCATCCGCCCGGTATGAAAGACGTGGCGTCGCTGCTCGCCATGGACCGCACCACCCTCACGGCCGCACTCAAGCCGCTGGAGCGGCGCGGTCTCGTGGTCATCGAGCAGGACCCGGAAGACAAGCGCAGCCGTCTGCTGAGCCTCACGGACGAGGGGCATCGGCTGCTCAATGCTGCGTTTCCGCTATGGCAGCAAACGCATGAGGAGATCGAAAAGGAGTTCGCCGAGGGCGAGGTGGACAAGCTGCGCGCGCACTTGCGCGCGCTTTCCTAGTCGTGGCGCTTTTGCGCCCCATACAGCTTCGATTCCGCAAACCCCTCCGCCGCGAGCACGCGCCCTACGAGAATGAGCGCGGTACGCTCGATATCCGTAGCGAGCACCTTCTGCGCGATATCCGCGAGCGTGCCCGTTACGCGTTCCTCGTCGGGCCAGCTCGCGCGATAGATCACCGCGACCGGGCAATCTTCGCCGTAGTGCGGCAGCAATTCCTCGACGATGCGCGCGATATGGCGCACGCCCAGGTGAATCGCGAGCGTCGCTCGGTGACGCGCGAGGTCGCCTAACTGCTCGCCTTCGGGCATCGACGTTTTGGTGGCGTAGCGCGTGAGAATGAGCGTCTGCGAAATGCCGGGCAGCGTGAGTTCGCTGCCGAGCGCCGCCGCGCACGCAGCGGTCGCGGTCACGCCGGGCACGACTTCATAAGGAATACCGAGCATACGCAACCGCCGGATCTGCTCGCCGATCGCGCCATAGAGCGACGGGTCGCCCGAATGCACGCGCGCCACGTCGAAGCCCTGGGCATGCGCGTTTTCGAGCAACGCGACGATCTCGTCGAGCGTGAGCGGCGCCGTGTCCACCACCTTGTGCGCGCGGTGGCCCTCCAGCACGGCGGGCGGCACGAGCGAGCCCGCGTAGAGAATGACGGGGCAATTGCGCACGAGGCGCTGGCCTTTCACGGTGATCAGTTCAGGATCGCCCGGCCCCGCGCCGATGAAGAAAACGGTCATGCGTGGAAACTCCGCTGAATAGGGTTCGCGAGCGCGTCGATTGCTTCTTGCGCTGATGTGAACTCACATTGCGCGTCGGGCAGCGGCGGGCGCTGCATCATCACCACGGGCAAGCCCTTTTCGCGCGCGACGGCGAGTTTCGCTTCGGTCGCCGCGCCGCCGCTGTTCTTGCTGACCACGACGTCGATGCGCGCTTCGGTAAAGAGCGTGCGCTCGCCAACGGCCGTGAACGGCCCGCGCGCGTCGATGATGCGCGCACGGGCGTGGCCAGGATGCGCTTCGAGGCAACGGACCGTCCAGTGCTGATGCTCCGGCACCTCGTTCAGATGCGCAAGCGGCTCGCGCCCGAGCGTGAAGAGCGGGCGCGCGAACGGCATGACCGCTTCGACCACGCCGGCCCAGCCGCTCACCATGCGCCAGTCGTCGCCGGGCTGCGGCTGCCACGGCGCACGCCGCAGCGCCCAGTACGGCACGTGCGCCGCTTCGCACGCACGCGCCGCGTTGGCGCTGATCTGCGCGGCATAGGGATGCGTGGCGTCGAAAACCAGTGTGATGTTTTCGTCCGCGAGAAAGCGCGCGAGCCCTTCGGCTCCGCCAAAGCCGCCCACCCGCACCGCGCAGGCGAGATCGGCGGGCACGCGGCCAAGGCCCGCGAGCGAGTACACGTGCTGCGGGCCGAGCGTGCGCGCGATCGCCAGCGCATCGCCGGTGCCGCCGAGCAGCAGGATGCGCGCCGTCATGGCTTGACGGCCTCGTAAAGCGTGACGGGCAAGGCCGGACGCCAGGTGTCGAAGCCGCCCAGCGGCTGCGCCTCGCCGATGCCGACGCGCGTGAGCGTGCCGCCGTGCTGCGCGCGCCATGCCACGAGTGCCGCTTCGCTCTGCAACGTCACCGCGTTCGCGACGAGTCGGCCGCCGCTCGCGAGCGCCGCCCAGCACGCGTCCAGCACGCCGGGTACGGTCACGCCGCCGCCGATAAAGACCGCGTCTGGCGCGGCGAGCCCTGCGAGCGCGTCGGGCGCGCGGCCCGCAACGAGTTGCAAACCCGGCACGCCCAACGCCGCGCGATTGTGCTCGATGAAGCGTTGACGCTCGGCGTTCGCCTCGATCGCGATCGCGCGGCAAGCGGCGTGCGAACGCATCCATTCGATGCCGATCGAGCCGCTGCCCGCGCCCACGTCCCACAGCAACGCGCCGGGCGTCGGCGCGAGGCGCGCGAGCGTGAGCGCGCGCACGTCGCGCTTCGTAATCTGACCGTCGTGTCGGTAGGCGTCGTCGGGAAGCCCTGGCGTGAGCGTCCAGCCGCGCGCGGGCGTCTGCGCACTATCGCTTTCGCATTCGAACGCGACCAGATTGAGCGCCGCGGCTTCTTCAACGTGCCACGCATCGGCGCGGCCTTCTATGCGGCGTTCGAGCGGGCCGCCCAGATGCTCGAACACGGCAAGACGCGTGGCGCCGAAGCCCGCTTCGGCGAGCAACGCGGCAAGCGCCGCGGGCGTGCGCCCATCCGCGCTCAACGCGAGCACGCGCGAGCGCGCGTAGAGATGGCGGCGCAGCGCATCGAGCGGACGACCGACGAGCGAGACCATCGCCGTATCTTGCAGCGCCCACCCCTTGCGCGCCGCCGCGAGCGAGAGCGATGAAGGCGCGGGCAGCACGCGCATTTCACCGGACACCACGCGGCGCGCGAGTGTCGCGCCCACGCCGAACAGCATGGGGTCGCCGCTCGCGAGCACGCATACGGACTGATTCGACTCGCGGTACGCAAGCAGCGCCTCGACGCTAAACGGCTGCGGCCACGCTTCGCGCCGTGCACGCACGCGCGAGGGCAACATCGCCAGATGGCGTTCGCCACCCGTCACGATGGCCGCGTCGAACAGCGCGCGCCGCGCGTCGCGCCCGAGCCCCGCGTATCCATCGTCGCCGATGCCCACCACCGTCAGCCATACCTGCTTGCCCTGCATTCGCTCTCCCGCCGTTGCCTGTTTCTCTACACCGCCACGGGCCCGCAGCCCTATTGTGGGGCGGAGCACGCGTGAAAACGGGCATAATACCGTGTCCGCCGGCGCCTTTAAGGCAGTTTTGCATGGGACCGGAGTAAGCGCTGAAGCGCTAACTCCGGATCGCAATCAGGGAACACAGCAAGCTGTGGCCGCCCCGCGACTGTGAGCAGCGAGACCGCATCCACCCGAGCCACTGGTTTTACCGGGAAGGCCGATGCGGTTCACGACCTGCGAGCCAGGAGACCTGCCGGCCGACTGTTCGCGCGAACCCATATCGGACGGGGTGTACCGATACCGCTGCCGTTTCCCGCCTGCCGTGCGGGCAACGCGCCGCTCCAGCGTGATGCTTACCCGGTAATGCCTTGAAACACGAAACGAAGCCTGTCTCGCCCGCTGCCGCATTGGCCGTGCTCCGCCCCTCGGCGTGCCCGGGGCTCCTGCGCGTGGTCGCGGCGCGCGACGGCGGCCTGTGCCGCATCCGCCTGCCTGGCGGCGCGCTGAGCGCCGCGCGTGCGCGGGCCCTCGCCGACGCAGCGTCGACGCACGCGAACGGCGTACTCGAACTGACCAATCGCGCGAACGTGCAGATTCGCGGCGTGCGCGCCGGCGAAGAAGCGGCATTGAGCGCCGCGCTGATCGACGCAGGCCTCGGACCTGCCGGCATCGACGCCGCGAGCCCGGTCGAGCGTGCATGCGCCGCCGACGAATTGCGCAACGTGATGCTGAGCCCGCTCACGGGCCTCGACCCTGACGCGTTGTGGGACACGACGGAACTCGCCGCCGCGCTCATCGACATGATGCAGCGCGAGCCACGCTTCGCCGCACTCTCGCCCAAGTTCGCGTTGCAACTCGACGGCGGTGAACGTGTGGCGATGCTCGAGCATCCGCACGACATCTGGCTCGCCGCGCTGCCTTATGGCGCAACGGTGCGCTTCGCGGTGGGCCTCGCAGGTCGCCCCACGGCGCAGCCAGTCGGCACGCTCGCGGCCGAAGACGTTTGCGCATCGATGCGCGCGCTGTTGCATGCGTTCCTCGATCTCGCGGGCGCGGACGCCACACGCATGCGCGACGTCCTCGCCACTCATTCGCTCGACTCGCTGCTACAGCGCGCGCAACAGCATGGCGACTTCACGTTGACGCGTGACGACGCCACGCTGCCCGCTTGGCGCCGCGCGGCGAGCCCCGCCGGCTTGCGCCTCGGCGCACACGCGCTGCACGCCGACGGCAGCGGCTACGTGGGCGCGCAGCCCGCTCTCGGCCGTATCGAC
This sequence comes from Paraburkholderia sp. BR10936, assembly GCF_040965735.1. Lineage (NCBI taxonomy): Bacteria > Pseudomonadati > Pseudomonadota > Betaproteobacteria > Burkholderiales > Burkholderiaceae > Paraburkholderia > Paraburkholderia sp. BR10936. The sequence goes on along the minus strand of NZ_JBFRCM010000023.1, from coordinate 52,163 downwards.
GCGCCAACGCTGCGCGCACTTGCCGCGCTCGCGGAAGACTCGGGCGACGCGACATTGCGCGTGACGCCCTGGCAAGGCGTCCTGCTGCCGAATGTGCCCGCGCACGCCATGCCCGTCGCGCTCGAACGCCTGGACGCGCTCGGTCTCATCGCCTCCCGCGCCGACCCGCTCGCGCGCCTCGTCGCGTGCACGGGCTCGACGGGATGTGCAAAAAGCCGCGCGGACACGAAGGCAGACGCACAGCGCCTCGCCGCAATGCTGCCGCCCGACGCCGAAGCCCACCTGAGCGGCTGCGAGCGCTCCTGCGCGGCCGCGCATTGCGCGCCGTTCACGTTGCTCGCCAGCACCCCGGACCACTACGACCTGTACCAGCGCGACGACACGCAAAGCGGCTTCGTCCAGCGCTTTGGCCAACTCATCGCGCGCAACCTGACGATCGAAGCCGCTGCGCTTGCACTCGCGCAGCGGCCCCGGAGTAACCAAGATGTCTGATTACATTCGCGACGGCCAGGCGATCTATCGCGAGTCGTTCGCGACGATCCGCGCCGAAGCCGACCTCTCGCGCATTCCCGCCGACCTCGAAAAACTTGCCGTGCGCGTGATTCACGCATCCGGCATGGTGGATGTGGCCGCCGACCTCGCATTTTCCGCAGGCGCGGGCACAGCGGGCCGCAACGCGCTCGCGGGCGGCGCGCCGATTCTCTGCGACGCGAAAATGGTCGCTTATGGCGTGACGCGCGCGCGCTTGCCGGCGAACAACGCCGTGATCTGCACGCTCGACGATCCCGCCGTACCGGATCTCGCGCGCGAGATCGGCAACACGCGCTCGGCAGTCGCGCTCGAACTGTGGCGGCCGCATCTCGCAGGCAGCGTCGTAGCGATCGGCAATGCGCCCACCGCACTCTTTTATCTGCTCGACATGATTGCCGCCGGTGCTCCGCGCCCCGCGCTCATCCTCGGCTTTCCCGTCGGCTTCGTCGGCGCGGCCGAGTCCAAGGCGCAGCTTGCAGCCGAAAGCCACGGCGTACCCTTCGTCGTCGTGCACGGCCGTCGCGGCGGCAGCGCGATGGCCGCCGCCGCCATCAACGCACTCGCTTCGGAGACCGAATAAATGATCCGCAAAGGACGTCTGCACGGCATTGGCGTCGGCCCCGGCGACCCCGAACTGCTCACGCTCAAGGCGCTGCGCCTGCTCAAGGCCGCGCCCGTGGTCGCGTATTTCGTCGCGAAGGGCAAGAAAGGCAATGCGTTCGGCATCGTCGAGGCCCATCTCGAAGCGGAGCAGGAACGCCTGCCGCTCGTGTACCCCGTGACGACCGAAGCGCTCGAACCGCCGCTCTCGTACGAAGCGATCATCGCCGACTTCTACGACGGCGCGGCGCAAACGCTTTCGCGCCATCTCGACGCCGGACGCGACGTGGCCGTGATCTGCGAAGGCGATCCGTTCTTCTACGGCTCGTACATGTATCTGCACGACCGGCTCGCCGCACACTACGAGGCCGAAGTCGTGCCGGGCGTGTGCTCGATGCTGGGCGGCGCGGCGGTGCTGGGCGTGCCGCTCGTCTACCGCAACCAGAGCCTCGCCGTACTCTCGGGCGTGCTGCCCGAGGACGAATTGCGCCGGCGCCTGGCCGACGCGGATGCCGCCGTGATCATGAAGCTGGGCCGCAATTTCGACAAGGTGCGCCGCGTGCTGGGCGAACTGGACCTCGCGCATCGCGCGCTGTATGTCGAGCGCGCAACCATGGCGAACCAGCGCATCGTCCCGCTCGACGACGTCGATCCGATGGCTTCGCCGTACTTCTCGCTGCTCGTCGTGCCGGGGGTGAAATGGCAGTCGTGACGCCGCCCGCCATCGTCATTCTCGGGCCCGGCGCGCTCGCCACGGCGCGGCGCGTGCAGACGCTTTACCCAGGCGCGCAGGTCCATGCGCTGGAGGGCCGCGTGGCAGGCGATGTCGCGTTCAGCGAGCTTGGCGCGCATTTGCGCGAATGCTATACGCGCGGCCTGCCCATCGTCGCGCTGTGTGCGGCGGGCATCGTGATCCGCTGCCTCGCGCCGCTCCTTGCCAACAAGGGCGCAGAGCCGCCGGTGCTCGCGCTCGCCGAGGACGGCAGCGCCGTCGTGCCGCTGCTCGGTGGACTCACGGGCGTGAACGTCATGGCACGCGAAATCGGCGCGGCGCTCGCGGTTGCGCCCGCCATCACCACGAGCGGCGAATTGCGCTTCGGCACCTGCCTGCTCAATCCGCCTGCGGGCTATGCGCTCGCGAGCCTCGCGCAAGGCAAGCGCTTCGTCTCCGATCTGCTTGCGGGCGCAGCGACACGCGTGGACGGCCACGCACCGTGGCTCGAAAATGTCGATCTGCCACGCGAGGCCGCGGCGCGCCATGCCATCCGCGTGAGCGCGCATGTCTGGGACGGCAGTCCCGACGACCTCGTCATTCATCCGCGCAGCATCGTCGCGGCCGTGGGTGCGCCACGCGAGGCGCTTGCCGATAACGTGCGCCGCGCGCTCGATGCGCACGGCCTCGCGCCGCTTGCGCTCGCGGCGCTCGTCGCCCCTGCTGCGCACATGCGCGATGCGTCGCTCGCGCAGGCGGCAGCGGAACTCGGCGTACCGCTGCGCTTCGTCGATAGCGAGGAGAACACGGCGCAAGCTACGCTCGCCGCCCTCGACTTCGCGGCGGACGTCGAGCGCTACACGCCGAACGACAACGGCGTCGCCCTCGCCTGCGCGGCCGTGCCGCTCGACCCGCGCGCGCTGGGCCGCGCGCGCGGCAAGCTCACGGTGCTGGGCCTCGGCCCCGGCCGCGCCGACCTGCTTACGCCTGCCGCGCGCGCCGCGCTCGACAGCGCCACCGATATCGTCGGCTATGCAACCTATGTCGAGATGGCGGGCCCGTTTCGCGCGGACCAGCAGCGCCACGCCACCGACAATCGCGAAGAACTGCAGCGCGCCCGCCACGCGTTCGAGATGGCGAGCGAAGGCCGGCGCGTGGCCGTGGTCTCCTCGGGCGACCCCGGTGTGTTCGCCATGGCGGCTGCCCTGCTCGAAGCGCTCGAAGGCTCGGACGACGCACGCTGGCATGCCGTCGAGCTGGCTATCGTGCCAGGCGTTTCCGCAGCGCTCGCCACGGCGGCGCAAGTCGGCGCGCCTCTCGGCCACGACTTCTGCGTGCTTTCGCTTTCCGACAACCTGAAGCCGTGGACGGTGATCGAAAAGCGCCTCCTGCACGCGGCGCAGGCCGATCTCGTGATGGCGTTCTACAACCCCATCTCGCGCGCGCGGCCCTGGCAGCTCGAGCGCGCGCTGGAAATCGTGCGCAGCGTGCGCGCGCCGCACACGCGCGTGGTGCTGGGCCGCGACGTAGGCCGCCCCGGCGAGACGCTGCGCGCCATGACCCTGGGCGAACTGCGTTCGGCGGACGTCGATATGCGCACGATGGTGATCGTCGGGTCGTCGGCCACACGCGGGTTCGCTCGTGGTGACGGTGGCGAATGGATTTACACGCCGCGCTGGTATCGCGAGGATGCCTAAAAAAGCGCTCACGCCTTCAAGGTAGGCAGCGCGTCGCGCGGGTCGGGTGGTGCACCCTCGAACTCGCGCGCCTTCACCTGATTGCGCCCCGCCTGCTTCGCGGCGTAAAGCTCCGTGTCGGCGGCGCGCAGCAGCGCCTGCGCGCCATCGCGCTTGTGCGGCACGCAGGTGGCGCAGCCAATGCTCACGGTCAGCGTGCCGAATTCGCTGTGCTCGTGCTCGATTCCGAGCGCCGCCACCTGCTGGCGCACCGCTTCCGCGATTTTCACGGCGCCGTCCGCCGGCGTGGCCGGCAGGACCGCGACGAACTCCTCGCCGCCGTAGCGCGCAACCATGTCCGTGGCGCGGCGGCAGGCCTCGCGTATCGCGCGTGCCACGGCGGCGAGCACCTTATCGCCCTCTGCGTGCCCGTAGAAGTCGTTGAAGAGCTTGAACTTGTCGATATCGATGAAGAGCACCGAGAGCGGTTCGCCCGCGCGTCTCGCGTGCTGCCATTCGGTTTCGATGCGCAAGTCGAGCGCGCGCCGGTTGAAGAGGCCCGTGAGCGCGTCGGTAACCGCGAGACGTTCGAATTCTTTTTGCGTGGCGAGCCGCGTGCGCATCGACAGTGCGAGCAGCCACGACGAAGCCGCAATCAGCGCGCCGAAGATCAACGCCATCGGCGCATAGATTTGCAGGCGGTGCCGCCATGCGTCGAGCGCGCCGTCCACGGAAGGCGCGACCACCGCGATGAGCGTCGTGTGCGGAACACGCTTGAACGTGTAGATGCGTTCGACCTCGTCCTCCTCGCCCGCGGCGATGAACGAGCCGGCGCCCGCCTTCAGCATCGGCTGGATGTATTCCAGCTCGCCGACTTGCGCACCCACTTCGTAGTCCGAATAGGGACGGTGCGCGAGCATGGTCCCGTCGTTCAGCAGGATAAACGCGCTGCCCTTCGGGTCGACGTCGATCCGGTCGAACAGTTGCTGAAAATAGGCAAGCCGCAGCGTGAGCAGCACGACGCCGCCAAACGAGCCGTCGTATTCGGTCACGCGGCGTGACAGCGCAATCGAATATTGGCCTTCGCGCGTGCGCGAGCGAATCGGGTCCGAAATATACATGCCGACCGAGCGATCGCGCTGCACCGTGAAATAGTCGCGATCCGCCAGATTGACGCCGGGATACGCGCGGCCGTCCCGCGATTCGACGATATTGCCGCTCGCGTCGGCACTGAACGCGTCGTCGAGATACGCGCCGGCCGCCACGCGGCCGAACAGCAACTTGCGGCGGATGTCGGCCGGAAGCCCTTGCGTGCGCGGGTCGCGCGCGCTTTCGGCGGCATCGATCAGCAAAAGGTCGTAGATGCCGAAATTCGCCTCGAGGTCGTTCGACATCAGCGCAACGAGCGCGGCCGAATGGCGCTGCGTGCCGAAGATGGCCTGGGTGCGCTGCTGCATCAGCCCCAACAGCACGATGGCAACGATGGCCGCGCCGACTAGCGAGCCCATCGTGCCGACAATGAACGGATGGCTGCCCACCCACTGCATGAGCGCCCGGTTCCATTGGCGGAGGATTCGCAAACATCGTGTCCAGAGCTTCATGAGGCATTTCCTCTTGCTCCGCGCGTTCCGTTGATACCGCTCGTACCGCGTGCCGGCCGATTACAGATTGCATTCAGGCGCCATCATACTGCGGCTCGCGAAACCGCCTTCGAATCGCGGCACATACTCAATTTCCCTGTCGTAGCGCCGTAAACCAGGTGAACCCGCGAAGTGAATTCGCGACGCGAACCGCTCACCGTCCACCCTGCGCCGATGACCAAGCCGACCACTGAAGATCAAGCCGCAGCCACCGACGCCGCAGCCGACGCTGCAACCGAAGCCGCCCCGCTCACGCCGCAAGCCCTGCCGGTCGGCGAGCCGCTCGCCTGGCCTGTCGTCGATCGGGACGGCGCCTTGCTGCTCGATGCCGGCTCGGTGCTGATGGGTGAAGCGGAACGCGACTTCCTGTTCCTGCATTTCGCGCCGCATCGCGGCGACAAGGAACGGCTCGAGGTTGCACCGGAGAGCGCGGCGGCCGCGAATGGGGCTAGCATCGGCGATACCGCGGCCACCACGCGCGACATGCACCTGACCATCGGCGCGCTGATGGGCCTGCGTCCGCAGATGGGTGCGAGCGGCGCGCCGATGCACCCGTGCCGCATGATCGGTTTCGCGCCCAACGAGGCGCTCTTCGTGACGACGCCCTATGTCGATGGCCGCCCCGTCGCCATCACGCCGGGTGAAAACGTGGAGATCGTCGCGATTGCGAGCCAGGCCGTCTATCGCTTCGTATGCACCGTGCATGCGCTCAGCCAGTCGCCGCTCGACTATCTCGTGCTTTCGAAGCCCGCCAACATCCGCCGCCTGCGCGAACGCCGCTCGATTCGGGTGCGCGCGCAATTTCCCGTGCGCTACGGCATCGGCGAGGAAGGTGCGGGTTATGACGGCGTGGCGCTCGCGCGCGGGATCAGCGCGCTCGGGCTTTCGGTGAGCGCCGCGTGGGCGCTCGGCAAGGTTGGCGAGCGGCTGCGCGTGGCCTTCCAGCTGCGCTCGGGCGACAACGCAACGGCGATCGAAACCAGCGCTGTCATCCGCAACGTGCAAGCGGAAACGGGCGACCCCGCCCACGCGACGCTCGGCCTCGAACTCGACCGCCTCACGGCCGCCGAGCAAATGGCGATGAAAGTGTACGTATTCGATCGTCAGGACGACGTACTCTACTGGACCGGCAGCATGCGCTGACGCGCGTTCAGGCGAGCAGCGCCTGAGCGTCCAGGCTCTCGCCGGCCCATGCCTGCGCGAGTGCCTCGCAGCGCCCCAGGCGCAGCGCGCCAAGTTCGCAATCAATCACCGTAACGTGGTCGGCGTGGCGTGGCCGCGCGGGCCACTGCGTCGTGCGGCCGTCGCTGAACAGCCAGAGATGGCGGGTGCGCGCCGGATCGCGGCGCGCGGCAGTGTCGAGCACCTGTGCCGCCCAGCCGATGCCCGCTTCGAGCGGCGTGCCGCCGCCCCCGCCGATCGGCTCGATCCAGCGCTCGTTCCACCAGCGCGGCACCGCGGGCCCGAACCTCAGCTCGGCGCCGGCACCCCCAAAAGCAATCAGCGCCACTTCCACACGCTCGGCGCGGGCGCGGTCGAATAGCGCGATCAACAACCCCTTGGCGAGCGCGAGCTGGCCGCGCGCGAGCATCGAAGCCGAGCAGTCCAGCACGAAGCAATGGAGCGCGCCGGACCCCGTCTTGCGTTTGGCGTAGCGGAAATGTCGCGCCTGCAACGATCCGGCGCGTTTGGCTGCGAGCGTGGGCGGCCAGGCGATGCGCTCGCCGTGCTTCGCAACTTGTGCGGGACCGCGTCCCGGGCCTTCTCGCCGTCGAGCGCCGCCCTGTGCCGAGGCGGCGGCCTGTGCCCGACGGGTCAGCGTTTTTTTGCGGGCAGCGGGATCACGCCCTTCACGGCCTTCGCCGCGACGGGCTCGGGCGGCAGCTCGCCCCAATCGGCATCCGATGATGTTTCGGTGTGCTTGTCTTCGTGCCTCGGCGAGGCGGGCGGCTGCGTCTCGGGTGAAGACGGCACATCGGAGCGCTGCGGCATGGCGTGCCGGCGATGCGCGAGCACGCAATCGGCAACCTCGTCGACGTGTTCCGGGCTCACCGCCTGCGCCCCTTCGAACGCGGCGAGCGCGCGCGCCGCACGCAGCATCACGAGATCGGCGCGCAAGCCGTCGACGGCGGCCTCGATGCAACGCTGCGCCGCGCGCTCGTGGACGGCGTCGCTCCAGTCGAGCTTGTCGAGCGCATCGCGGGCCGCCGCGATGCGCTGCGCGAGCGCGCGCTGTTCGGCCTCGCGCACCGCACAAAACGCCTGCGGATCGGCGTCGAATGCAAGCCGCGCCTTGACGATGCGTTGCCGTTCAGCGACGTCATAAGGCGTGCCGAGTTCGACCATCAAGCCGAAGCGATCGAGCAATTGCGGACGCAACTCGCCCTCTTCGGGATTCATCGTGCCAACCAGCACGAAGTGCGCGTCGTGCGTGTGCGACACGCCATCGCGCTCCACGGTGTTCACGCCGCTCGCCGCCGCGTCGAGCAGCACGTCGACGAGCGCATCGGGCAGCAGGTTCACTTCGTCCACGTAGAGCACGCCGCCGTGTGCCCGCGCGAGCAGCCCCGGCGCGAAGCGCACCGCGCTCTCGCGCAACGCCGCTTCGAGGTCGAGCGTGCCGATCAGCTTGTCCTCGCTCGCGCCGAGCGGCAGCGTGACGAACGCGCCTTCCGGCAAGAGCGCCGCGAGCGCACGCGCCGCCGTGGATTTCGCGGTGCCGCGCGGCCCGCTCACCAGCACGCCGCCTATCGCGGGGTCGATGGCCGCGAGCAGCAGCGCGCGCTGCAATGCCGCCTGGCCAACCAGCGCGGTAAAAGGAAAAGCGGGACGCGTGGCCGCTGCGCTCATGGTCCTGATCCTTCCAGATGCTGCCCGGCTTCGAGCAGACGGTGTTCGAGTTGTGCGCGATGCTCGCCCGGCTCCTGCCAGAGCCCGCGCTGGATCGCTTCGAGCAGGCGCTCGCACACGGCATGCAGCGCGTGCGGATTGTGGCGCTGCATGAATTCGCGCGTGTCGTCGTCGTGCACGTAGGCGTTCGCGACGAGCGCGTACTGATGATCTCCCACCACGCGCGCAGTCGCGTCATAGCCAAACAGGTAATCCACGGTCGCCGCCATTTCCGCCGCGCCCTTATAACCGTGGCGCTTCACGCCGTCGATCCACTTCGGGTTCACCACGCGCGAGCGGATCACGCGCGCAATCTCTTCGTGCAGCAGACGAATGCGCGGCGCGGCGGGGTTGCTGTGGTCCGCGTGATAGAGCGCGGGCTGGGCCTGCGAAAAATGCCGCGCCGCCACGGCCATGCCGCCCTGGAACTGGTAGTAGTCGTTCGAGTCGAGCAGGTCGTGTTCGCGGTTGTCCTGGTTCTGCAGGACCACGTCGAGTGTCGCGAGTCGCGCGCGGAACGCCTCGCTCGCCTCGTCGCCCGCGCTCTTTTGTGCGTAGGCGTAACCGCCCCACGCCTGGTACGCGTTCGCGAGATCGGCGTCGGTCTGCCACTGGCGATGGTCGATCAACGACTGCAAGCCCGCGCCATACGCGCCGGGGCGCGCGCTGAAGACACGCCAGCCCGCGCGGCGTCGCGCCTCGTCGGCGGCCATGCCGTTCGCGACCAGCGCATCGCGCTCGCGCAGCACGCGTGCGCGCAGCGGGTTCTGGTGCTCCGGCTCGTCGAGATCGGCCACCGCCTGCACGGCGGCGTCGAACAGATGCATGACGCTCGGAAACGCGTCGCGGAAAAAGCCCGATACGCGCAGCGTCACGTCGATGCGCGGCCGGTCCAGCGCCTCGACCGGCATGATCTCGAAGTCGGTCACGCGCTGGCTGCCGGCGGCCCACTTCGGCCGCACGCCGATCAGCGCGAACGCCTGGGCGATGTCGTCGCCGCCGGTGCGCATCGTCGCCGTGCCCCAGACCGAAAGCCCAATGGCGCGCGGGTAGTCGCCGTGCTCCTGCAGATGGCGCTCGATGAGTTGATGCGCCGATTTCATGCCGAGCGCCCACGCTGCTTGCGTCGGAATGGCGCGCGTATCGACGGAGTAGAAGTTGCGGCCCGTGGGCAGCACATCGGGGCGGCCGCGCGAGGGCGAACCACTCGGGCCTGGCGGCACGAAGCGGCCTTCGAAGCCACGACGCAGCTGGCGCATCTCTTCGGGGCCGCAGGCGTCGAGGCGCGGCAGCACGTCGTCGCGCAGGCGCGCGAGCACCTGGGCAGCGTGGGGAAGCGACGCAGTCTCCGCATCGCTTCGTTGACCTGAGCAAATGTCTTCGATGATCAGCGTGGCCGCGAGCATTTCCAGGCGTTCGCGCGTGTCGCCCGCATGACGCCATGGCGTATCGCTCACCGCTGCGAGCCGTGGTGGACGCGGGCCCTGCCACGGCGCAGCCCAATCGACCGTGGCCGGATCGACGAGGTGATCGATGCGCAGGTCTCGCGCGAGCGCATCGATGAGACCTGCGTTTGCGCCTTGCCCGTCCCCGCATGCGTATCGCCCGAGCGCGAGCAGCGTGTCGCGCCGCTGCTGGCCTTGCGGCGATTCGCCGAACGTATGCAGGCCGTCGCGAATCTGCGCTTCCTTCAGCTCGCACAGGTAAGCGTCGGCGCGCGTGAGCAATTCGTCTTCGGCAGCCTGATCCTGCGGCGCGGCGACGCTCAATTCCTCGTGCAGCCGATGCTCGATGATGGTCGCGAGTATGGTCTTGCGCAGCAGCTTCGCGCGGCGCGGGTCCACCATCAATGCTTCGTAATACTCATCGACCTGACGTTCGAGGTCTTGCAGCGGTCCGTAGTTTTCGGCGCGCGTGAGCGGCGGCATCAGGTGATCGATGATCACGGCCTGGGCGCGGCGCTTGGCCTGGCTCCCCTCGCCCGGATCGTTGACGATGAACGGGTACAGATGCGGCAGCGGCCCGAGCGCCATGTCGGGCCAGCAGGTGTCGGCGAGCGCCACGCTCTTGCCCGGCAGCCACTCCAGGTTGCCGTGCTTGCCCACGTGCGCGATGGCGTCGATGCCGAAGGTCTCGCGCAGCCAGAAGTAAAACGCGAGATACGCGTGCGGCGGCACGAGTTCGGCGTCGTGGTAGTTCGCGTAGGTGTCGTCGCCGCGCGAGCGCGACGGCTGGATGCCCACGAACACCTGGCCACAGCGCCAGCCCGCAATCATGAAGCGGCCGCGGCGCACCGTGGGGTCATCCTCCGGCACGCCCCAGCGCGCGATCAGCGCGTTTTGCGCCTCGGCGGGCAGTTGCGAGAAGCGCGCGCGGTAGTCGTCGAGGGAAAGACTCTGCCATGCGGGACGCAGCGCGCGCGTGTCGGGATCGTTGGTCACGCCCTGCGTTAGGATGCGCATGAGCGCGTCGCCGTCTGCGGGCAGATCGGCCACGCGATAGCCTTCGTCGCGCAGCATGCGCAGGATGCCGACCACCGAGGCCGGCGTGTCGAGCCCCACACCGTTGCCAATGCGCCCTTCGCTCATCGGATAGTTCGCGAGCACGAGCGCGAGTTTCTTCTCCGCGTTCGGCAGGCTGCGCAGACGGCACCACCGGCGCGCCAGTTCGGCGACGAACGCCACGCGCTCGGCATCGGGCTGATAGCGCACGACATCGACCTGCGTCTCTTTGCAGTGGTATGCGAGGCCCTTGAAGCTGATCGCACGCGTAATCACGCGGCCGTCCACTTCGGGCAGCGCGATATGCATGGCGATGTCACGCGAATTCAGGCCGTGATTGTCCTTCACCCAGTCTTCGCGATTGCCGCCGCTCAGGATCACCTGGAGCACGGGCGCGTCGCCGGCGAGCGCGATCGGTTCGGGGTCGTCGAGCGACGAAGCCGCGAAGGCCGTGGTATTCAGCACGAGCGAGACGTCGTGCTCGGCCGCCAGTTGATCAAGCACGTCGCGGCTCAAAGTGTCCTTGAGCGACGTGATCGCAAGCGGCAGCGGGTTCAGGCCGCGCGCGAGCAGCGCGTCGATGAGGGCATCGAAAGCGGCGGTGTTCGCCGCCTGCAGATGCGCCTTGTAAAACAGCAGCGCGACGACCGGCGCGCCAGGTTGCCAGCGCACGCGCCATTCGTCGATGGTCGCGACGTCGCGCTGCGGGCAATAGAGCGCAGCGGCGGGCAACGCAATGGGCGGCGCAGGCTCGCTGCCCCAGTCGAATGCGCGCCACGCGAGCGCACGCAGGAACGATTCGGCGTTGGCCGCGCCGCCTTCGCGCAGATAACGCCACAGCAAGCGGCAAAACTCGGGCTCGGCGCGGCTCTTCGCGATGAGATTGGGGTCTTCCTGCAAGTCGCCCGAAAACATCGCGAGCAGTTGCCCGCGGCGCTCGGCTAGCGAGACGACCTGCTCGATGCCATATGGCCAGTACGTTTCACCGCCCAGATGATCGACCACCACCACGCGCGCGTGCTGCAAGACATCATCGACGTAGAAGTCCACCGACGCGGGCTGGCGCAAATAGGTGACGTTCGCAAGCCGCACGCTCGGAAAACCTGCGGGCAGGCGCGGCACGACGCTCGCCAGCAGCGCGAGCGTCGTGTCCGCCGAACTGAGCACGACGATCTCGGCGGGCTGCTGGTCGATCCGGATAACGCCCTGCGTGTCGTCGACGAAGCCGCCAGGCGTAGTGCGCAGCAAATGCATGGGACGGCCTCGTCTAGCTGGGTGCGATCACTTCGCGCCCGCGGTCTGCACATTCGCCAGTGCGACATCGAAGGCCGCTTGCAGCGTCGCGCCATCGAGATCCTCTCCGATCAGCACGAAGCGGCTCGCAAGCGGCTGCGCCGCGCTTTCCTGCGCGTTCCAGCGGCGGTCGAAATAGCTGTCGAAGCGACGGCCCACGCCTTGAATCACGAGGCGCATGGGCGCGCCCGGCAACGCGGCAAAACCCTTCACGCGATAGATCGTGTGCGCATCGACGAGTTGCTGCAGCGCCTCGATCACAGTCTCGCGCGAAGCCGCATTGCCCGACACCACAACCGAATCGAACTCGTCATGATGATGATCGGGATCGTCGGCGGAACCGTGATGGTCGTGCCGCAGATGAATGCTCTCCTCGGAGGCCGCCTCGAGCCCGAGCAGCGTATGCAGATCGAGCTTGCCGTGCTGCGCGCGCACGATCTTCACCTGCGGCGGCAGCTCTTCGCGCAGTTCGGCGATGAGCGCGTCCTGGCCCGCAACGTCCAGCAGATCGGTCTTGTTGAGAATGACGAGGTCGGCCGCCGAAAGCTGGTCTTCGAACAGCTCGTGCAGCGGCGACTCGTGATCGAGGTTCGGGTCGGCGCGGCGCTGCGCGTCCACGGCCTGCGGATTTTCGGCGAACTGCCCGCTCGCGGCGGCGGGGCCGTCCACCACGGTCACGACCGCATCGACGGTGAACGCGTTGCGGATCGACGGCCAGTTGAACGCCTGCACGAGCGGCTTGGGCAGCGCGAGGCCCGAAGTTTCGATCAGCACGTGATCGACATCGCCGCGGCGTTCGAGCAGTTTCTCCATCACGGGGAAGAACTCTTCCTGCACGGTGCAGCAAAGGCAGCCGTTCGCGAGTTCGTAGAGCTGGCCTTCCGTTTCGTTGCCGTTTTCGTCGCAGCCAATGCCGCAACCGCGCAGAATCTCGCCGTCGATACCGAGTTCGCCGAATTCGTTGACGATGACCGCGACGCGCAGGCCGCCCGCGTGCTGGAGAATGTGACGCAGCAACGTGGTCTTACCGCTGCCGAGAAAGCCCGTCACGATCGTGACTGGAATCTTGCGCATTTGCATGAAGTGCTCCTTCGGCGCCAGGCCGTATCGAGGGGCATGGTGCGTCGCGCCTGCCGTTCGTGCGGGTGCCGTGTTGCGCACACGCGCGTATCCATGGAGACGCTGTCACGCGCAACGATTCAACAACCTGCAGGGGACGAACGACCAGAAACGCACCCGGGCCTCGCCCGGCTGACGCATGAAAATCACGGACCCGGCACCGCATCCCCGCAGCGCGAATCCCACGTATCTGGCCGGTATCCGGACTGACGAAACACCGCTTCGCCTTCCCGCGCGAGCGGCCTTGCGGCCGGCTTGCACAGTGGCGTGGACTGCGTAAAGCATGGAAGCGGTTTGCGGCATTCGTGCGAACGCCGCGCTCGTTGTACCGTTGCGGGTGCAGTTCAGGTTGGCCACGCCCGAGGCGGGATGGCTCCCTGATTCCCGTTTAACTGCGCGCGCATTATGAATCGCGCGCGAGCACCAGAGTGCGTGCGAGTGTAGGCGCGGGGGGCCCGTGCGTCAAGGAAGGCGTGGGAAGCCGCAAAAGCGTGTGCTATCGTAGCGCGCATCCGGCGCCCGCCGGAACGCGACGCTTTTGCTCGTTTTGCCCCTGCGGTCACGCCTTCGATCGACGCCCTCGCCGTGAATCCTGCCGAAAATCGCGCCTCGGGCGCAGCCTCATTCGAAGCCACGCCGGAACCCGCGCAGCGCGTGCCGCCGCTTGCGCTCGGCATCGGCTGCCGGCGCGGCGTGACGCTCGCGCAGGTCGAAGCCGCGGTGCGCGCCGCGCTCGGCGCGTGGCCTCTCGACAGCGTAACGGCCGTGGCGACGCTCGATGCAAAAGCCGGCGAACCCGGCTTGCAGGCGTTTTGCGCGGCACATGCGCTGCCGCTTCAGACGTACACGCGGGAGCAACTCGCCGCGACACCGATACTGGCGCCGCCCTCCGCAGCCGCGCAAACGCAGTTCGGCGTAGGCGGCGTGTGCGAACCCTGCGCGCGTCTGGCGGCGGGCGGCGCTCCGCTCGTGCGCGGCAAGCTGGCGCTCGACGGCGTGACGGTCGCAATCGCAGCCTTTCTGCCAAACGACGCAAATGCGGACGCGAAAGCGCCGCAACCAATCCAATCCCGATGATGAAAACCGATCCCGAATCGCACCAACGCATGACGCAACGCCGCCGCGAGGGCCACGAGAAGAAGCAGGCCGCCGCGACGCACGAAAAGGGCCTGTTGATCGTCAACACCGGCAACGGCAAGGGCAAGAGCACGGCCGCGTTCGGCATGGCCGTGCGCATGCTCGGCCACGGCATGAAGCTAGGCGTCGTGCAGTTCATCAAGGGCGCGCTGCACACGGCCGAACGCGATTTCCTCGGCAGCGTTGCTCACTGCGATTTCGTGACGATGGGCGACGGCTACACCTGGAACACGCAGAATCGCGACGGCGACATCGCCACCGCGCGCAAGGGCTGGGACGAAGCGAAGCGCATGATCGAGAGCGGCGAGTACGCCATGGTGATCCTCGACGAACTCAACACGGTGCTCAAATACGAGTACCTGCCGCTCGACGAAGTGCTCGGTGTGATCGCCTCGCGCGCGCCGCACGTGCACGTGGTCGTGACGGGCCGCCATGCGCCCGACGCGCTGATCGAAGCGGCCGACCTCGTCACGGAAATGCGCCTCGTGAAGCATCCGTATCGCGAGCAAGGCGTGAAGGCGCAAAAGGGCGTGGAGTTTTAAGCGCATGAGCGCAACGATTGCCTGCCCCGCGCTCTTCATCAGCGCGCCCGCTTCGGGCCAGGGCAAGACCACGCTCACGGCTGGCCTCGCGCGACTGCACCGGCGCGCGGGCCGACGCGTGCGCGTCTTCAAGACCGGGCCGGATTTTCTCGACCCGATGATCCTCGCACGCGCGAGCGGCGCGCCCGTGCTCTCGCTCGACCTGTGGATGGTGGGTAAAGAAGCGTGCCGCGCCCTGCTCGCGCAGGCCGCGCGCGACGCCGACCTGATCCTTATCGAAGGCGTGATGGGCCTGTTCGACGGCACGCCGAGCAGCGCCGATCTCGCGACCGAGTTTGGCGTGCCGGTGGCCGCCATCGTCAGCGCGAAGTCGATGGCGCAGACCTTCGGCGCGATCGCGTTCGGTCTCGCGCATTTTCGGCCGGAAGTGCCCTTTCACGGCGTGCTGGCCAACCGCGTGGGCTCGGCGCGTCACGCGCAGATGCTGCAGGAGGCATTGCCCGCCGATGTGCGCTGGCTCGGGCACGTTGCGAGCGAAGCAACGATGGCGCTGCCCGATCGCCATCTCGGCCTGCATCAGGCCGCTGAGATCGACGACCTCGACGCGCGCATCGAACGCGCCGCCGACGCGCTCGCGCAAACCGCGCTCGCCGAATTGCCGCCTGCGGTGGCATTCGCCGATCCTTCGCACGACGAAACGATTGCACGCCGGCTCGAAGGCCGTCATGTCGCCATTGCGCGCGACGCTGCGTTCTCGTTTCTCTATCCTGAGAACATCGCGTTACTCGAGATGCTGGGTGCGACTGTAAGTTACTTCTCGCCGCTCGCAAACGAACTCGCGCCCGCCGGCGCCGACGCGATCTTTCTGCCAGGCGGCTATCCCGAGCTACATGCCTCGACGCTCGCGCACAATACGCAGACCGCGAATTCGTTGCGCGCGCATGTATCCGCGGGAAAGCCGCTCGTCGCTGAATGTGGCGGCATGCTCTATCTGCTCGATGCACTGACCGACGTGGAAGGCACGCGCACGCCGATGCTCGGCCTGCTTCCCGGCGAGGCGGTCATGCAAAAGCGTTTCGCGGCGCTCGGCATGCAGCAGCTCGACGGCGCGCATGGCGCGCTACGCGGCCACACGTTTCACTATTCGCGCGTCGCCACGCCGCTGGCGCCCGCGCTCACGGCACACCACGCACAGACCGGCGCGCCCGGCGAGGCGCTGTACCGGCACGGCTCGATCGCGGCCACCTATATGCACGCTTACTGGCCCTCCAACCCGGCTTTCGCGGCCGCACTCTTCCATGGCACAGCCCTTTGACGAAGCCGAACGCGCGGCGGTCTACCGCGCGATTTACGAGCGCCGCGACATGCGGCACTTCGCACCGGGCCCGATCGATCCCGCGACACTCGCGCGCCTGCTCGACGCCGCGCATCACGCGCCGAGCGTGGGCTTCATGCAGCCGTGGCGGATCGTGCGCATCACGGACCATTCGGTGCGCGAGCAGTTGCACGCGACGGTCGAGCGTGAGCGCATTGCAACCGCCGATGCGCTGGGCAAACGCCGCGACGAGTTCATGAAGCTCAAGGTGGAGGGCATGCGCGATTGCGCCGAGGTGCTCGTGGTCGCGCTGATGGACCGCCGCGAAACCCACGTCTTCGGCCGCCGCACGCTGCCCGAGATGGACCTCGCCTCCGTGGCGTGCGCGATCCAGAACATGTGGCTCGCGGCGCGCGCCGAAGGGCTCGGTATGGGCTGGGTGTCGATCTTCGACGTCGACGAGGTGCGCACCCTGCTCGCCATGCCGCCCGGCGCCAAGCCGGTGGCGATCCTCTGCGTGGGTCAGGTCGACGCGTTCTACCCGCAGCCGATGCTCGAAATGGAACAGTGGGCCGAACGCAAGCCGCTTGGCGAATGCGTGTTCGAAAACCGCTGGCCGCAGGACGAGCCGGCGAGCGTGCCCGAAGCGGCGCCGAACACACCCGGAAAGTTGCCCTGAACTACTGCTGATTGACGGGTGAGACGGAGAGCACTTCCGGCATGCCCGGCGCTTGATCCGCCGTGCCGGCGCTGGCCGGACCCTTCAGCTTGACGCGCCATTGCGGCGCGCCCGCGTACGGCAGCCGCGCCAGTGCGCCCGCCACGAGATACGGCACGGCCTCGCGGGCGTCGGCGTTGCGGTCGCGCTTCACGGCGCTCACCTTGTAGACCTCGTTACCATCGGGCAACGCGAAAAAACGCAGCGTCAGCGTGTGCACGTAGGGCCGCCCGAACCACGGCAACGACGGTCCCTCGGCCGGCGCGCAGCCGGCGCCGCAGCTAGCGTCCACGACTTTCACCTCGGCGGGATGCGTGTCCCACGCCACCGAGACGAGATAGCGCGCCGCCTCGGGCGCGCCTGCCTTGAAGCCGCGCTGCGCGAGACCGTCGCTCAGCAAAGCCTGGTACGGGAGGATCTCGCCCGCATCGGCCTGGGCCGGCGTTGGCGCAAAACGGTAGGTCGCGGGCTGGCTGGTCGCAGCCGTTGCGGGCAGCGCGCCTGTGGCCACGACGTCGGTCGTCACGCCCGCGCATCCGGCAAGGGCGACGAGCATCGGTAGCAGACAGATCGACAGCAAGGTCTTCACGAAACACTCCATCGGGTTGCCGCCGGCATGCGGCCAACGGCATTCGGGTTATTCATGCATGCATGCGCAGCAGGAACGACACGGCACGACTCATGCCGGCGCACCGATCGCGGGCAGCGACATCGTCAGCACGGTGCCCTTGCCTGGCTCGCTCTCCAGCAGGACGTCGCCGCCGTGGCGCGTCACGACTGTCTTCACGAACGCCATGCCGAGCCCCGCGCCGCTCACCTCGGGCCGCTGTTCCGCATGAAAGCGCTGAAACGGCTGAAACAGCCGCGCCTGATCTTCCTGCGCGATGCCGTAGCCCTGATCGCGAATCGAGCAGACCACGCGCGGCGGAACGCGGTCGTCCAGCGCGACGGTGCAGACGATGCGCGTATCCGCAGGACTGTACTTCACTGCGTTGTTCAGCACGTTCACGAGCGCGCGCGTCATGAGCGAGCGGTCGGCGTTGATCCAGCCCATCTGCTCGCCTTCGAACACGGTGTCGATCTGGATGCGCTTCGCGTGCGCCTGCGGCCACACTTCGTCGCTCGCGTCGATCACCAGCTCCGCGAGGCTGGTGGGCTCGAGCGCGTACACCTGCGACTCGGCGCGCGCGAGCTGCACGAAGTCGTCGGCGAGCTTGAGCGAGCGGCGCGCGTAGCGCTCGATGCGCTCCATCACGCCGCGCACGGGCTCGGAGCCAAGCGTGCCGCGCTCGCGCTCCGTCTCGACGAGCGCGACGATCGAGGCCTGCGGCGAGCGCATGTCGTGCGACAGCAGGCGCAGCGCGTCCTCGCGCTGGCGTTCGGCGTCGTGCAGCTCGGTCACGTCGACGAGACCCGCGATCCAGCCCACCGCCTGTCCCTGCGCGTTCGTACAGCACGCGTAGCGCAGCAGATAGTCGCTGCCGTCGCGCGCGCGCACTTCCACGCCGCGTTCCATCAACTCGGCGAACTCGTCGCGCGCCGGGTCGAGCGGCGCGGGCCAATGCGCGTGCGCAAACGCCATCGCGTCGGGCGCCGGGTCGATCGGTTTGACGAGCGCGAGGTCGCCGAACACGTCCTGCATCCGGCGCCCTTCCGCGGCGCTCACGTTCAGGCGCTCGAGATACGCACGCGAAGCATGATTCGCGATCAGCACGACACCGCGCAGATCGGCCACGAGAATCGGCTCCGGCACGGAATCGAGGCTGTCCCATACGAAGCGGCGCATGTCCTGCAGCCGCTGCGCGGCCTGCGCCATGAGCGCCATTTGCTGGGCGAGCGCGTCGCCGGCGAATTCGCGGCGCGGCGTGGGCGCCTCGGGCAGCAGGTAGGGTTCGTCGGCAAGCTGGCGCAGTTCCTTGCGCAGGTAAGCCATCGTCATCTCGAGACGGCGCCAGCTCCATACCGGATAGACGATGAGCAGCGCGACGATCGCTGGCACGGGCGGGAGCCAGAGGCGCGCGTGCAGCATGCCCGCACTCGCACCGAGCGACACGGCGATCAGGAACGCGAGCAGCAGCAGCGTGCGCAACGGCGAGAGCACGAGGAAACCCGCCAGCAGCACCGCGAGCGGCGCGAGCGAGGCAAACACGACCATGACCGGCGGCGCTGGCTGGATGGCGCTCCCGTTGAGCAGCGTGTCGAGCACGATGGCGTGGATGTACACGCCGGGCAGCGGCCCGAGCGTACCCGAGAGCGGCGTGGCGAAGCGGTCGTAGAGCCCCGAGGCCGTGACGCCGACGATCGCCACGCGCCCGCGCAACTGCTCGGGCGGCACGCGGCCATCGAGCACGTCGGCGAACGAGACCTTGTGGAACGCCTGGGAATTTGCGCCGAACGGAATCAGGAAACGCGCCTCGCTGCCCGGCGCCGCCGCATGCAGCACATCATCGCGCTGCGCGGTGGCGGGCATGCCGTGCGCGAGCGTCACCGCGCCGCTGCGCACCGCCCGCCAGACCGGCACCATCAGTTGCGGCCAGCGCTGCTGCGCGTCGCCTTCGAACAGCGCGACGCTGCGCACGATGCCGTCGCTATCGACTTCGAGGTTGATATGGCCCATGCCGGCGACCGCCTGCGCGAGCGGCGCGACCGGACGCACGGCCTCGCGGCGACCGGTGTCGTCGGCGGGCGTGAGCAGGATGGGGAGGAACGACGGGCGCGCGTGCAGCGCCTGCGCAAAGTGCGCGTCGTCGGGGGACGATTCGGTGAACAGCACGTCGTAGACGACGGCCGCGGCACCCGCTTTCGCGAGTTGATCGACGAGCCGCGCATGCAGCTCGCGCGGCCACGGCCAGCGCCCGAGCGCCGCGACGCTCGCATTATCGATCTCCACGAGCACGATGTCGGGCGACACCGGCAACGCACGCGCGGAGAGCAGGCGGTCATAGACGAGATGGTCGGCGCCGCTCGTGAGCCGCCAGAGCACGCAGAGCACGACCACGACCACGCCCGCGCAGCCCACGCCGGCCCATTCGAACAGGAAGCGTCGCCCGACGGAGCGGCCAAGGCGCGCGGGCGGCCTCACGCTCATGCGGGGCTCCACCTCGTCCGGCCGAGTCACCAGTCGAGCCTGAATGACTGGACCGGGCTGGCCTTCTGGTAATAGTGGCCGTTGTCGAACTGCTCGGCGATCACCGTCCAGTAGTAGACGCCCTTCGGCAGGTCGCGCACGACCGCATCGCCCGTCGTGATGTCGGTACGGTCGATGAGCGGCACGCGCAGATCGGACGTCGTGCCGAGCACGAAGCGAAAGCGCGTGTTCGGCGCATTGCGGTCGATGAACCAGCGGAACGCGAAGTCGCGCGATCCTTCAATGGGGCCGGCGCTCGTGCCCAGCGCAACGCGCCGGCGCTCGAACGCATACGACGCCGGCATGCCTTCGAGACCGCTGGCGTCGATGGCGGAGAGGCGTACGAAGTAGGTGCCGTCTTCGAGATTGGCAAACGACACGCGCGGGTCGGCGCTGCGCTGGTCGCGAATCATGTCGAGCAGGCCCGCGTCGCGGCCGATCTGCACGCGCCAGGCGCTCGCACCCGCCGAGGGCGCGATTTCGAAGACGACAGCTTCGTCGTCCTGCACTTTGGACGGCTGCAGCAGTTCGGGCGCGTCGAGCAGCGTGACGGGCGCGCCCGCCGGCCGGCCCGTCAGCGTGAGGTTGCCGTGGTGCGCGGCGACGAGTTGCTCAGAGGCGCTGAGCGGGGTGCCCGGTGACGGCGGCCGCGCGAGCGCGCTGCGGCCGTTGCGGGCCACCGAGTCGGCGTCCACGCCCACTGCGCCGTCCAGCACCTCGACCGCCGTCGCACCCTTGTCGCCGTCGTAGCTCACGCGAAACTGCGTGCCGCGCACGCCGGCCACCACGGAAGGCGAGCGGATCTGGAAGCGATCGTCCTTCTTCGTGGCATGCGTGACCTCGTTGCTCACCTCGCCGTGATGGAGATCGACGATGCGGTCGGTCGCGCCCGTGAGCGCCGTTTGACGCAGCGTGGCAAGGTCGAGCGAGGTATCGGGCGGCAGGGCGATATGCGAGCCATCGGCCAGTTCGAGGGTGGCGAAACCGTTGTGGCCGGTCTGCACCCGGTCGCCTTCGACAAGGCTCGCGCCGACGGAGAGCGGCAGAAGCGGGCCGGTGCGGAACGCATGCTGCACGGGACCGTTCGCGGCGATCACCTTCGCGCTCAGGCCGTCCTGGCGCAGCAGCGCGACCGGCACGCGCAGCGTCGTACCCGGCCGAAGGTGGCGCGGCTCGCTCACATGATTGAGGCTCGCGAGCTTCTTCCAGTCGGCGGGATTGCGCAGGTAACGCGTGGCGATGTCGTAGAGCGAGTCGCCGGGGCGCGCGACGTAGGGGGTCATCTCGGGCGGCTGGGCCGGAGCGTTCTCGCGCGCCTCGGCGCCGCGGGGAAGTGCAACGAACGCAAGCGCGAAAGCAAGGAACGGCGCCGCGGTGGCGCGCACCGCACGCGCGCCCCTCACGCGCTGTCCCCCTCGATACGCTCGAGCCGGTAGCCGTAGCCGTAGATCGGCGTGAGGCGATAGCCGTTTTCGGGACGCAGGCCGAGCTTCGAGCGCAGCATGGAAACGTGCGTGTCCATCGTGCGCGAAGGAATGTCGTCGGACTGCTTCCAGATCACGTCGAGAATGTGCGCGCGAGACAGAGGACGGCTCAGGTGCTGAAACAGCAGCAGCGCGAGTTCGAACTCCTTCTGCGTGAGCGCGACGTTGCGGCCGCTCACCGAAGCCTGGCGCGACTTCAGGTCGAACTCGTACTCGCCGAAGGTTTCCTTGAACGCGGGCGTGTGCAGTTGATAGGCGCGGCGCAACAGCGAATTGACGCGGGCGATCAGCACCGGCGCCGAGACGGGCTTGACGACATAGTCGTCGGCGCCGGCGTTGAGCATTTGCGCGATGTCGGCCTCGCGGCTGCGGCTCGTCATGAAGAGCACCGGCAGGCGCGTGGAGAGGCTCTGCCGCACCCAGTGCAGCACCTCGTCGCCCGCCATGTCGGGTACGTTCCAGTCGAGCACGAGCATATCGAACGTCTGCCGCCGAAGCTGTCTGACGAGCTCGCTACCCTTGGCGAACGCGTGGCAGACGTGGCCCGCAGCGCTCAAGGCCTGGCAGACGAACTCTGTCTGCGCTGCATCGTCATCCAGTACTGCAACTCTCATAGCACCCCGCAACCAGGTTTGTTCTTCATCGTCCTGCGATGGACTGCTTCCCTGCCGCACCGCGCTGCCACCAGGACCATTGCCTGGCGGGCGCCGGCGCGCGCTTCGGCGCCGGATCGTGGGCCACCCGCCCGGGCCCGGGCCCGGGCTCTGGCGGCACGCGGGACCCGCCGCGCACCAAAGCCCGCTACTCTCGCCGCGTCTCGAAAAAAATGCGAGCGCGAGGCCACGCTCGACTTCGGTGAACAGATCGCTCTCATGTTAATCACTCATGGTAGTCGAATTTGCCGTCGTTCGAACCGGGCCTGGCCGCCTCGCCCGCAGCTGACGGCGATTGCGCGAGCAGCGCGGTCAGGTGGGAGCGCACGTGCTCCCATGCCGCGTGTGCATAGTCCGGCTGCAAGGCCGCGCGCGACTGCGCCATCACGAACACGCGCAGTACCGTGGACGAACACTGTGTCAGACGCTCGGCCGCGCCGAAACGCGAAAGGTGCAGCGCTTCGCTGAGCCACGGGAGTTCGGCCGCGCAGGAGTCCGCGTAGGCTTCCATCGCGGCGCGCGCATGCTGGTCGCGCGCGAGGTCGAGCTCGATGCGGTCGAACTCGCGGCCACCGTCGGGGCCGTCCGCGCGCGAGCCCGGTGGAAAACGCTTACGGCCGGATCGGAAAAACATGTAGCCCCCGTGAAGACAAGCAGGCAGAGCAACAGAAGTGAAGGGGCGGCCAGGCGTTTTTTCGCGGACGCAACAACGTCGAGCCGCTCGCAATGCGCGAAGCGGCAAAAAGAATGCGTTCTCTGGTGCGGAAAAAAATGTGGCGACGGCCGCGTGCTACGCACTGCGTGGTCTCCGGATTCCGCCCCCGGAGTCGGACCGCCAGCGCAGTCATCGTCGTACGCGGCGCGAGCCCCGCTGCCAGCGTCACCGCCCGACGCTGTCAGCGGGCCGCAGCCGCCTCCCTGCACGACGAGGCACGTGCCGCCATCGCCACGTCCACCTCAAAGCACTGGTTTTCCCAGCGTTATCCGGCGAACTCGGGTTCGCTCTGACTTCCTCTTGCTGACTGCGTCGCCAGGTCCCGAGCGAGCCAGCCCCCGTAGCAGAAATCCGTTGCCAGCGGCGCATGCGCGAAGCTCGCGTGGCGCTGGCGGCGTGCGGCCGTGATTGCACTTGCCGCGACGACGTATTCTCACCTGGGTGCCGTGAATTTACTGTCAGGGATTGTTAAATCTGTCAGAGCCGATGAAAAGCGGTGAACAGCCGGGCAGATGGCATGGCTTGGGGGATGGCTCCAGCGAGCCCGCGTAACGCAGCGCATGCCCGTCACGCGCCCGGATTGATTCGTAATCCTAACTCTCAGCCGGAAGACGGCAGCGGCGGGATTCCCGCCATGGAGATATCCCGCCGCCGCAGCGAAGCAAGTCAGTATGCGTTAGTGCTCGGATTGCCGGTCATTGCCCCGTTCGCCACCCTGGGGAGCATGCCCGCCCTGACCACCACCCTGAGGCGGCGCAGCCGGCCGCCCCTGCGGCTGTTGAAGTGCGGGCGGGCGCATGCCGGCCTGCGGCTGTTGAGGTGCGGGCCCAGGCGCGCGCATGCCGCCCTGCGGCTGGGGCTCCGGCGGACGCGCATAGCCCTGCGCGGGCGCGCCGGCGGGCGGCCGGCCGCCGAACTGCTGCTGCTCGGGCGGATGCCCCGCCTCGTGGGGACGCATGGTGCCCGGTTGCTCCCCGTTGCCGGGCGGGCGGCCCGCGCCCTGCGGCGGCATGTAGCCCGGCGCACGCGGCGCTTCGGGGTTGCCAGGCGGCCGTTGCGTCCCGGGCGGCGGTGCGCCGCGCATCGGCTCATCGGGTCGCGAGGGACGCTCGCCACCGCCAGGCGCAATGGCGGACGGCCGGCCCGGCGCACCATGCCACGCCGGCGCTGCCGGCGGGCGGCCGCGTTCGGGCGGCGGCACGTGCTCCCAGCGATGCTGTTCGCCATACCACGGCCGGTCGCGATAGAAGCTGCCCCAGTAAGCGCCCAGCGAGAACGCCACGATCGGCAGGCCGATCTGCGCGCCATAGTCGGTGAGCGGCACGTAGCTGCCCTGATACGGATAACTGAGATACCCGCCGTAGACCCAGCCGCGCAGACCGGGCACGGTGACGTCACACCACGAATAGTCGCCCACGCAGCCCATCACGGTGACGGGCTGGCCGGGTCCCAGTTCGGCTACGACGGGATAGTCGCCTGAAGGCCCCGCGTACAGATCCACCGGTTCGCTCGTGTAGGCCGCAGATTGCGCGCTGGCGGCGGACGACGCGAGCACGAGACCGGTTGCGAGGCACGCGCCGGCGAGCGCAGGTACGACCGCGCGCAGGCGCGTGTTGAAGCGCTTGGACATCGTTTCTCCCTGTTCCAGCTAGTTTGTTTTGCCGCTGCGCAATTGCCGTGCCCGGCCCGTCGTGACGACGATTCGAGGCTATTCGTTTTCTTCGAAGTAATGCCCGAACTTGACCTGCTTGGTGCGGATATAACGCTCGTTTTCCTCGCGCATCGGGATCGCGAGCGCCACGCGTTCGATCACCGGGAGGCCGTGCTGCCTGAGCGTGTCGAACTTCTTCGGATTGTTGCTCATGAGCTTCACCGACGACACTTTCAGCAGGCGCAGGATCGCTGCCGCCGAATCGTATTCGCGCGCGTCGTCGGGCAGACCGAGATCGAGGTTCGCCTCGACGGTGTCGCGGCCCTGCTGCTGGAGCTGGTACGCGCGGATCTTGTTCGACAGGCCGATGCCCCGGCCTTCGTGGCCACGCAGATAGAGCAGCACGCCACGGCCTTCGGCCGCGATGTAGCGCAGCGCGAGGTCGAGCTGCTCGCCGCAGTCGCAACGGTAGGAACCAAACACGTCGCCGGTCAGGCACTCGGAGTGGAGCCGCGTCAGCGTGGGCTCGCCGCTGCCCACGTCGCCCATGACGAGCGCGAGATGCTCGGCACCGCCGTCCTTCACCCGGTAGACATAGGACTCGAACGTGCCGTAGCGGGTCGGCAGCGTGGCGGTCGCGTCGAGCACGACGCATTCGTTGGCGTTGTCGCCGTCCGCACAGGACGACTCAGGAAGCGTAGGCATGATTCTCGAGCAAAAACTGGCAAAACCGGCAAGGGGCCGGGTTGAGGTTCGGAACCGGAGTTTACCGCCATTTGCTCCACCCCGCCGCCCAGCCCAGTAGGGGAGGCTCGGCCCGCGCCGCATGCCCTCGGCATAAATGGTGCGACCCCCGCGCATACCCCGAGGACGCACGGCACGCCAGCCGCCTATACTGAAATGGCTTTCCAATGGCTTGACGGGCGATACACCCGGCTTGCCGCACCGCGCAATGACTGGACAACCAGAAGGACGAAGAGGGTCGCCCTATGACAAGCGTTGCACAGGTACTCAAATCGAAACCGGAACAGGTGGTGTACACGATCGAAGCCTCCGATTCCGTCTACAACGCAATCCGCCTGATGGCCGATAAGCAGATCGGCGCGCTGCTCGTGACCGACGGTCCATCGATCGCCGGCATCGTCACGGAGCGTGACTACGCGCGCAAGATCGTGCTGATGGACCGATCTTCGAAAACGACCGCCGTGCGCGACATCATGAGCACGCACGTGCGCTTCGTCCAGCCGGAGCAGACCACCTACGACTGCATGGCGCTCATGACCGAGCGGCGCATGCGCCATCTGCCCGTCATGGACGGCGGCAAGCTCGTGGGGATGGTGTCGATCGGCGACCTCGTGAAGGAAATCATCGCCGAGCAGAAGTTCACGATCGAGCAACTCGAGCATTACATCACCGGCGGGTCTGGCGCCTGACGTAACGCTCCTGCCCCTCCAGACCACCAGACGTGAAAAAGCGCCCAATCCCGACGGGGTTGGGCGAAGCCACCTTTCGGCGGCGGAGGTTCCACGCATAAAAAATCGCGCGATGGTTTGCGCGGGCGGCGGGCGGCAAAGGCGCAACGGTGTCCGCCTTCGCCGGTGTCGGTTGGGAGCTTTGCTGGGTGGTGGCGCTGCGGGCTCAGCTTGCGAGGGCATCGGTGCCTGCTCGAAGCGCCCGGACAGCGGTTGGCGCTGGAGCGGCCAGCCGGTGGCCGATCGATCTCGCCTGTGCCGTGTGTCCGAGCGACAGCCGTTGGCGTCCGGTGACCGTGCGCCCTGCCCGGTTAGCCGCTCAGCTATTCGCTAGTTGCCCGCGCCGGTCGCCCGCTTAGTTGCCGAAGTACACCGACTGCGACGGGCGCACCGTGGCCGGCTGGCCCGACTGCGCCGAACCCGAGGTCGACGGGCCATAGCCGCTCGTTTCGGCTGCCGGCGCTTGTTGCGCCAATCCTTCCTGCTGACTCACGCGGGCTTCGGCGGCCTGGATGTCGCTCGGGTACGTCGCGTCGTTGGCGGTAGCCGGGTTGTAGCCGGCCTTCTCGAGCTGGATCAATTCGGACTTCACTTCGGCGCGTGTGACCGGACCGTTGCCTTGCACCTGGGCAAACGAAAGGGCCGGAGCAGCCACGAGGGCGGCGACGAATGCGGCTTGAATCAGGGTACGGGATTTCATGTTCATTACCTCCATCACTTGTTTTATTCCGACGGCGGTGTCTGCTTGCATCGCCGAACCAGTGATTTCAGTGTATTGAGACAGGAGCCCAGGGGAAACCCTAATTTTGGGAAAATACACTTTCAATCGCGGCAACAATGCCGCGCGCATGCGATATCGGCCGAACACCTTGCGGCGCGGCGCTTCCCGCGGATTTCGCCGGAGCGCTCGAGCCAGTCACAGCGGGGCGACGCTGCCGTCCAGCAGCTTGCGTGGGCCGCTCACGAACCGGCTGCCCAGTTCGTAGAAACGCAGCGGCCGGTCCATCTCGCGCGAGAGCCCGATGCGTGTCGTCACGCCCACGGGCCGCTCGGGTTCGTCCACGCGGCCGATCCAGAGTCCGTGCCCGCGGCACAGGTCCACGCCGTCGAAGGCCGCCGCAATGCCGAACGCCTGCGAGAGCCGCCCCGGCCCGCGCGCGAGATCCCGCAGCGGGACGCCGGGGCGCAGCGCCTCCATCGCGCCGATGCCTTCGAGCGGCTCCAGCGCGCGAAACAGGATGCCCGCGCCCACGTCCACGGCTTCGCTCGACATGTTGAACATCCAGGCGCTGCCGTAGGTCAGCCGCACGTGGGCATGACCGCGCTCGAGGAACATTGCGGCGTTATAGGGCCGGCGTCCGATGTAGGCGTAGCTCGTGGAGTCGCCCACGGGATACGCTTCGACTTCGACGAGCCGCCCCACCATGCGCCCGCGCGCCAGGTCGCGCACGAGATATTTGCCGACCATGAAGCGCGCCAGCTCGGCGGTATCGAGCGGCAGGTCGTGGCGGTGCAGTGGCAGGATCGTCATCGAAGCGTTCTCAGGGTGGTCGGCGTGGGCATCGCGGTTTCGCGGACCGGCAGAGTGTAGCGCTGGCCGCGCTCATCCACCGCTCATCCACCGCCCATCCACGGCTTAGCCACGCGCAGCCGGCCATTGCGCTACCATCGTCCGCATATCCGCGCGAACGGTTCGCGCTACCCAAGGAGCCGTACGATGAACGAACAAAGCGCGATTCAATTCCTCACGACCGTGCGCAAGCCCCTGCTCACGCTGCACAAGGCGATTCTCGACCACGAGCGCAAGGACTACGAACGCGAGTTCGGACCGGTCACGCCGGCGGCCTTCCTGCAGGTGCTCATCAACGGCTCGGGCTTTCGCTGGCTCATGCCGCTCTCGACGGTGATCGCCAACGTCGACGAAACGCTCGACGCCAAGGATGCGAGCCCCGACGATCGCATCGGTGCGGCGCAAGGCGTGGCCGCACTCTTCTCCGGCGAGGAATCGGCGGAGTTCTACGAGCGCTATCAGGCGTTGCTGCAGGCGAGCCCCGAGATCCTGCACTTGCACGGGACCGTGGCGCCTCTCCTCAACGCCCTGAAGAACTAAGGGTTCAGGCGCGCGGCGCCTTGCGAGGCGCCGCGGCCACCGTGGCCTCGGCTGCTGCGCCGCCGCGCTTGCCCTTCGCGGCGGAAAGGCGTCGCCACAACGTCGTCTTGCTGATGCCGAGCATCTCGCACGCGCGGTCGCGATCGCCGTTGCAGGCGTCGAGCGCGGCGCGGATTTCATCGGCTTCGGTGTTGAGGCTGCGCTCGCGCAAGGTGAGCGCACCCTCGCCTGCTGTCGCCGCGGCGCCACTCGCAGCACGGCGCGACTCGAACACCTCCGGCGCGATGGAGCGCAGCACGTCGGGCGCCAGCACGTCCTCTTCCGAATCGGCCAGTTCCACCACCATCCGCTCGACCACGTTCTGCAACTCGCGCACGTTGCCGGGCCATGCGTGCCGCGCGAGCGCGCCGCTCACCCGTGCGAGCGTGCGCGACGCGTCTTCGGGCGTGCGGATGCGCACGGCCACGCGCGGCTCGCGGCGCGAGGCCTGGAACAGCAGTTCCGACGCCAGCAGCGCGATGTCGGCGCCGCGCTCGCGCAACGGCGGAATGGCGAGATTGAGAATGTTCAGGCGATAGAAGAGATCCGCGCGAAACTCGCCCGCTTCGATCTGCTCGGTGAGCGCGCGGTGCGTGGCGGCGACCACGCGCACGTCCACGCGCGTGGGCTCGGTGGCGCCGAGGCGCACCACCTCGCGCTCCTGCAGCACGCGCAGCAGGCGGCTTTGCAACGGCAATGGCATCTCGCCGATTTCATCGAGAAAGAGCGTGCCGCGGTGTGCGGCCTCGATGAGCCCCACCTTGCCGCCGCGCCGCGCACCCGTGAACGCGCCCTCCTCGTAGCCGAACAGCTCGCTCTCCAGTAGCGCCTCGGGAAACGCGCCGCAATTCATCGCGACGAACGGAAAGTCGCGCCGCGGGCTCTCGCGATGAATGCCCTGAGCGATCATCTCCTTGCCGGTGCCGCTTTCGCCGCGGATCAGCACCGTGGCGTCCGACTTCGCATAGCGCCGCGCGAGCTGGCGCACGCGTTCGATGCCGGGCGTCGCGCCGCTCAGGTCGTCCAGCCGGTAGCGCGCGACGAACTGCTGCGTGCGCTGACGCGAGCGCAGCGTGCGGTCGAGCCGCTCCACCGCACGCGACTCCTGAAATGTGAGCACGGCGCCTGTCGTCACGCCGTTGTCGACGAGCGGCCCGCGATGCACGACATAGCTCACGCCGCGCACGGTCTCGAGCGATTCGCCATCGGCTTCGGGCAGCGCGAACGCGATGTCGGGCGCGAGCGCCGCGAGCGACTGGCCCGCGGCCGCCGCCGGATCGATGCCGAGCACGGCCGCGAGGCGCTGGTTGATCGCCTCCACGCGGCCGCGCGCGTCGAGCGCGACCACGCCGTCGCGCAGGTGTTGCAGCACGCTGTCGAGGCGCTGCCGGCGCTGCGTTTCGCGCCAGGTGGCTTGCACGAGATCCAGCGCGTTGTCGAACGCCGCGCGCACCGAGGGCCGCGAGTAGACGAAAAACGGCACGAGCCCGAGCCGGGCCGCGAGATCGTTGACGAGGCCCGGCCCCACGACCGCGCCCACGCCGCGGTCGCGCAGGTCGAGCACGCAGGCCTCGGCGTCCTGAACCGTGCGGTACTGGCCGAACACCACGTCGATGCCATAGGCGCTGGCAAAGCGCCGTACTTCCACAGGCGTCTCACCGTAGGTGACGAGCGCGACGAGATCGGCCTCGCGCCGCGCGCGGGCTAGCGCCTGCATCACGTCGAAGCCGGTGGGCTGCACGAGCACTACGGGCAGGTCGATACGCGCTTTCAGATAGGTGCCGTTCGAGCCCGCCGCGACCACCACATCGGGCCGCTGGTTCGGCCCCGCGGCGGCGAGTTCGGCCACCGCTTCCTCGAAGCCGCGCGGCACCACGCGCAGGTCCGCGAGCTCGTCGTATTCGCGGGCGATGTCGCGAAACAGGTCGCGCAGGCGGCTGATACCCATGGCCCAGACACGCGGGCGGATCGCGGAGGAAGCGGGAGCGGGAAAGCGGTTCATGATGTCCAACGATACGGTCGTGACGCCGGGGACGGTGCAGCCGATAGCCGACCGTCAGCCAGATTTCGCATTATCGCGCGCCGATTTCATTTTTGAAATTGTGATTTCACCATGGAAATCGGGGCCCGCCACCGGCACACGCGATTCCGGCGCAAAATCAACGCGTTAGCCTCCTGGCGCGGAGCTGGCACGCTAACTGCAGTATCAGGCGGCGATTCAATTGGAGACATCCCGCATGAACAACAAAACCCCCGCCAGCGCCGGCGCGAAATTCCGCGCAGCCGTGGCCGCCGAACAACCGCTGCAAGTCGTCGGCGCCATCACCGCGTATGCGGCCAAGCTCGCGCAGGCGACCGGCTTCAAGGCCGTTTATCTTTCGGGCGGCGGCGTGGCCGCCAACTCGCTCGGCGTGCCGGACCTCGGCATCAGCACAATGGACGACGTGCTGATCGACGCCCGCCGCATCACCGACGCCGTCGACATTCCGCTGATGGTCGACATCGACACCGGCTGGGGTGGCGCATTCAATATCGCGCGCACGATCAAGTCGTTCATCAAGGCAGGCGTGGCCGCCGTGCACCTGGAAGACCAGGTGGGTCAGAAGCGCTGCGGCCATCGCCCGAACAAGGAAGTCGTGGGAACCGACGAGATGGTGGACCGCGTGAAGGCCGCCGTGGACGCGCGCACCGACGACGGCTTCGTCATCATGGCCCGCACCGACGCGGCCGCCGTGGAAGGCATCGACGCCGCGATCGAGCGCGCCATGGCTTACGTGGAAGCGGGCGCGGACATGATCTTCCCCGAAGCGATGAAGACGCTCGACGACTACCGCCGTTTCCGCGCCGCCGTGAAGGTGCCGATTCTCGCCAACCTCACGGAGTTCGGCTCGACGCCGTTCTTCACGACCGAAGAACTGAAGAGCGCGAACGTGGATATCGCGCTCTACTGCTGCGGCGCGTATCGTGCGATGAACGCCGCCGCGCTGAACTTCTACGAGACCGTCAAGCGCGACGGCACGCAAAAGGCCGCCGTCTCGACGATGCAGTCGCGCGAAGACCTCTACCGCTACCTCGGCTATCACGCATACGAAGACAAGCTCGACGCGCTCTTTGCCGCGAAGAAGTAAATCCGCCCACCATATAGTTCACAGATACCTGGAGAGAGGAAGACACCATGAGCGAAGCAGAAAACACCACGCAAGCCGCTGGCGGTTTCAAGCCCAAGAAGTCCGTTGCGCTGTCGGGCGTGGCGGCGGGCAACACGGCGCTGTGCACCGTGGGCCGCACCGGCAACGACCTGCACTACCGCGGCTATGACATTCTCGACCTCGCCACCGCGTGCGAATTCGAAGAAGTCGCGTACCTGCTCGTGCACGGCAAGCTGCCGAACACGTCCGAACTGGCCGGCTACAAGGCGAAGCTCAAGGCGCTGCGCGGCCTGCCCGCCAACGTGAAGACGGCCCTCGAAGCCGTGCCCGCCTCGGCGCATCCGATGGACGTGATGCGCACCGGCGTCTCGATTCTCGGCACCGTGCTGCCAGAGAAAGACGACCACAACCTGCCTGGCGCGCGCGATATCGCCGACCGCCTGATGGCCTCGCTCGGCTCGATGCTGCTGTACTGGTATCACTTTTCGCACAACGGCAAGCGCATCGAAGTCGAAACCGACGACGACTCGATCGGCGGCCACTTCCTGCACCTGCTGCACGGCCGCGCGCCGTCGAAGTCGTGGGTCGACGCGATGCACGTGTCGCTCAACCTGTACGCCGAGCACGAGTTCAACGCCTCGACGTTCACGGGCCGCGTGATCGCGGGCACGGGCTCGGACATCTACTCGGCCATCACGGGCGCGATCGGCGCGCTGCGCGGTCCGAAGCACGGCGGCGCGAATGAAGTCGCGTTCGAGATCCAGTCGCGCTACGAAAACGCCGACGACGCAGAAGCCGATATCCGCGCACGCGTGGAGAAAAAGGAAGTCGTGATCGGCTTCGGCCACCCGGTGTACACGATCTCGGACCCGCGCAACAAGGTCATCAAGGAAATCGCGAAGAAGCTCTCGAAGGAGCAGTCGAACATGAAGCTGTTCGACATTGCCGAGCGCCTCGAATCGACAATGTGGGAAGTCAAGAAGATGTTCCCGAACCTCGACTGGTTCAGCGCCGTGTCGTATCACATGATGGGCGTGCCGACCGCCATGTTCACGCCGATCTTCGTGATCGCGCGCACGGCCGGCTGGAGCGCGCACATCATCGAGCAGCGCATCGACAACAAGATCATCCGCCCGAGCGCGAACTACACGGGTCCGGAGAATCTGAAGTTCACGCCGATCAGCAAGCGCTGATCGCCGGAGGCGATGCGTCGTAGCGTGACGACGTCGCCTTCGATCCTGCGCATCGCCGCTTACAATCCATTTGGTCCCCAAGCCGTGAATACCGCCTACCGCAAGTCCCTCCCGGGCACCCGGCTCGATTACTTCGACGCGCGCGAAGCCGTCGAGGCCATCCAGCCCGGCGCCTACGCCACGCTGCCGTACACCTCGCGCGTGCTCGCCGAAAACCTCGTGCGCCGCTGCGACCCGGCCACGCTCACCGCCTCGCTTACGCAGCTCATCGAGCGCAGGCGCGACCTCGACTTTCCGTGGTTCCCGGCGCGCGTGGTCTGCCACGACATCCTCGGGCAAACCGCACTCGTCGATCTCGCCGGCCTGCGCGACGCCATTGCCGACCAGGGCGGCGACCCCGCCAAGGTGAATCCGGTCGTACCGGTGCAACTGATCGTCGACCACTCGCTCGCCGTGGAATGCGGCGGCTTCGACCCGGACGCGTTCAAGAAGAACCGCGCAATCGAAGACCGCCGCAACGAAGACCGCTTCGACTTCATCAACTGGACGAAGAAGGCGTTCAAGAACGTCGACGTGATTCCTCCGGGCAACGGCATCATGCACCAGATCAATCTGGAGAAGATGTCGCCGGTGATCCAGGCGCGTGAAGGCGTGGCGTTCCCCGACACCTGCGTCGGCACCGACAGTCACACGCCGCACGTCGATGCGCTCGGTGTGATCGCCATCGGCGTGGGCGGCCTCGAAGCCGAGAACGTCATGCTCGGCCGCGCCTCGTGGATGCGCCTGCCCGATATCGTCGGCGTGGAGCTGACCGGCAAGCGCCAGCCCGGCATTACCGCCACCGACATCGTCCTCGCCCTCACCGAGTTCCTGCGCAAGGAAAAGGTCGTGGGCGCCTATCTGGAGTTCCGTGGAGCAGGCGCATCGAGCCTCACGCTCGGCGACCGCGCCACGATCTCCAACATGGCGCCCGAGTATGGCGCCACGGCCGCGATGTTCTTCATCGACGACCAGACGCTCGAGTATCTGCGTCTCACGGGCCGCGACGAAGAGCAGGTCAAGCTCGTCGAAACCTACGCGAAGACCGCGGGCCTGTGGGCCGATACGCTCGCTAACGCGCAATACGAACGCACGCTGACGTTCGATCTTTCGAGCGTGGTGCGCAACATGGCCGGCCCGTCGAATCCGCACAAGCGTCTGCCCACATCCGCTCTCGCCGAGCGCGGCATTGCAGGCAAGTGGGAAGAAACGCCGGGCCAGATGCCCGACGGTGCGGTCATCATCGCCGCCATCACGAGCTGCACGAACACGAGCAACCCGCGCAACGTGATCGCCGCGGCGCTGCTCGCGCGCAACGCGAACGCGCGCGGCCTTACGCGCAAGCCGTGGGTAAAGAGTTCGCTGGCGCCGGGATCGAAGGCCGTCGAGCTTTACCTCGAGGAAGCCAACCTGCTGCCCGATCTGGAAAAGCTCGGCTTTGGCATCGTCGCGTTTGCATGCACCACGTGTAACGGCATGTCGGGCGCGCTCGACCCGAAGATCCAGCAGGAAATCATCGACCGCGACCTGTATGCGACCGCCGTGCTCTCGGGCAACCGCAACTTCGACGGCCGCATTCACCCGTATGCGAAGCAGGCGTTCCTCGCCTCGCCGCCGCTCGTCGTCGCGTACGCGATTGCGGGCACGATCCGCTTCGACATCGAACAGGACTCGCTCGGCACGGACAAGGACGGCAAGCCCGTGTACCTCAAGGACCTCTGGCCGAGCGACGAAGAGATCGACGCCATCGTCGCGAAGAGCGTGAAGCCCGAGCAGTTCCGCAAGGTGTACGAACCGATGTTCGCGGCCACCGCGGTAACAGGTGAAACGACCGACCCGCTCTACGACTGGCGCGCGCAAAGCACCTACATCCGCCGCCCGCCGTACTGGGAAGGCGCGCTGGCCGGCGAGCGCACGCTCAAGGGCCTGCGCCCGCTCGCGGTGCTCGGCGACAACATCACGACCGACCACCTCTCGCCCTCCAACGCCATCCTGCTGGACAGCGCAGCGGGCGAGTACCTCGCGAAAATGGGCCTGCCCGAAGAGGATTTCAACTCGTACGCGACGCACCGCGGCGACCACCTCACGGCGCAGCGCGCAACTTTCGCGAACCCCACGCTCATCAACGAGATGGCCGTGGTGGACGGCAACGTGAAGAAGGGCTCGCTCGCGCGCGTCGAGCCGGAAGGCAAGGTCACGCGCATGTGGGAAGCCATCGAAACCTACATGGAACGCAAGCAGCCGCTCATCATCATCGCGGGTGCGGACTACGGCCAGGGTTCGTCGCGCGACTGGGCGGCCAAGGGCGTGCGTCTCGCGGGTGTGGAAGCGATCGTAGCGGAAGGCTTCGAGCGCATTCACCGCACGAACCTGATCGGCATGGGCGTGCTGCCTCTCGAGTTCAAGGCGGGCACGAACCGCACGACGCTCGGCATCGACGGCACGGAAACCTACGACGTGATCGGCGAGCGCACGCCGCGCGCCGACCTCACACTCGTGATTCAGCGCAGGAACGGCGAGCGCGTGGAAGTGCCGGTCACCTGCCGACTCGATACGGCCGAGGAAGTGTCGATCTACGAAGCCGGCGGCGTGCTGCAGCGTTTCGCGCAGGACTTCCTCGAATCGTCACAGGCAGCGGCATAAACGGGAAACGGGCGGCGCAGCGCTCACACGCGCGCCGCCCTTCGTTTCAGGACAACACATGGCACACGTACCTCAGATCAAGATCCCCGCCACCTACATTCGCGGCGGCACCAGCAAAGGCGTGTTCTTTCGCCTCCAGGATCTGCCCGCTTCGGCGCAGCAGCCGGGCGTTGCGCGCGACAAGCTGCTCATGCGCGTGATCGGCAGCCCCGACCCGTACGGCAAGCAGATCGACGGCATGGGCGGCGCGACGTCGAGCACGAGCAAGACCGTGATTCTGGCGAAGAGCAGCAAGCCCGACCACGACGTCGACTACCTGTTCGGCCAGGTCGCCATCGACAAGGCCTTTGTCGACTGGAGCGGCAACTGCGGCAATCTCTCCGCCGCCGTGGGCCCGTTCGCGATCAGCGGCGGCCTCGTCGACCCGAGCCGCGTGCCCGACAACGGCGTGGCGACGGTGCGCATCTGGCAGGCCAACATCGGCAAGACCATCATCGCGCACGTGCCGATGACGAACGGCCACGTGCAGGAGACGGGCGATTTCGAACTGGACGGCGTGACCTTCCCCGCCGCCGAAGTGCAGCTCGAATTCCTCGACCCGGCCGCCGAGGAAGAGGGCGCGGGCGGCGCGATGTTCCCCACCGGCAATCTCGTTGACGACCTCGAAGTGCCTGGTGTGGGCACGCTCAAGGCCACGATGATCAACGCGGGCATCCCGACGATCTTCGTGAACGCCGAGGCCATCGGCTACACGGGCACGGAATTGCAGGACGCGATCAACAGCGACGCGCAGGCGCTCGAGAAGTTCGAGACGATCCGCGCGCACGGCGCGCTGCGCATGGGGCTCATCAAGCACCTCGACGAGATCGCCACGCGCCAGCACACGCCGAAAATCGCCTTCGTGGCGAAGCCCGCGGGCTATACGGCGTCGAGCGGCAAGCGCGTGGAAGCCGGCGATGTGGACCTGCTGGTGCGCGCCATGTCGATGGGCAAGCTCCACCACGCCATGATGGGCACCGCGGCCGTGGCGATCGGCACCGCGGCGGCCATTCCCGGCACGCTCGTGAATCTCGCGGCGGGCGGCGGCGAACGCAGCGCGGTGCGCTTCGGGCATCCGTCGGGCACGCTGCGCGTAGGCGCCGAGGCGCGTCAGGAAAACGGCGAATGGACGGTCACGAAGGCCATCATGAGCCGCAGCGCGCGCGTGCTGATGGAAGGCTGGGTGCGAGTGCCGGGCGACGCGTTTTAAGCAGCGGTTTTAGGAAGTACGCGGTTTGCGATGATGAAATAAACCGCCCTGACGTTGTGATGCGTCAGGGCGGTTTTGTTTTTCTCGCCGCACAGGTGGGACGCTCAGCCCTGCGGAGAAGAAGGCAAATAGGGCATCGGGTCCACTGGCTTCCCATCGCGGCGCACCTCGAACAACACCGCCACGCGGTCGTTGTTCTCGCTACCCATCTCGGCGATCTGCTGGCCCTGATGCACCGTGTCACCGGTCTTCACGAGCAGACGTCGATTGTGCGAGTAAGCCGTAAGGAAGTCCTTGTTGTGCTGGACGATGATCAGGCTGCCGTATTCGTTCAGGCCCGTGCCCGCATACATGACCTTGCCGTCGGCGGCGGCGAGCACGGGGTCGCCGGCCTTGCCCGCGATCTCGATGCCGCGCGTCGTGCCCGGCGCGAACGGTTCGACCACACGGCCATGCGCTGGCCACACGAGTGCGACGCTGTTCGAATGGCGTGCCACTTCGGCCGCAACCTGGCGGTTTCCAGCTGCGTTCGGGCTGGCATTCGCCGTCGCTCCGCCTGCTTGCGGCGCGGCCACCTGGACGGTGATCGTCTGCTTTGAAACCAGCTTGATCGACTGGCCTGCGCGCAGGTGAGCGTTCGGCTTCAGGTGATTCCAGGTGGCCAGATCCTTGACCGACACACTGTGCTTTTGCGCGATGCGCTGAAGCGTGTCACCGCGGCGCACGCGCACGTAGGTCGTTTTGGTGACGACGCGCGTGACGGGCGCACTCGTCGCTTGTTGTGCGCTGCTGGCGTCGGCGCTCGCTGCGTCGGAGGCCGGGGTCGCCGCTGCCGCCGTGTCAGGCTGCGGTTGTTGCTGCGGCTGCTGCTGATTCATGTTGGCGCAGCCCCCCAATAGGGCCGCCAATCCCAACGCGGCCCAAAACCCTTTGAGGCCGCGCTGACCGATACGATCGTCTTCAAACATAACCCTCTCTCCTGCGGTGCCTGCAGCCGTGCGATGCAGCGAATGGCTGCCCCGGACGGTCTGCCGCGTATGCCGCGCTCCCGTCCCTCATGGCGTGCCGGCTCGCCTGCGCCGGGCTGCGTCGATCTGCATCTAAACCGACGACATCTCGAACCATAAACATTCAACGCACGCGATCGCCCCATTAACGAACGAGCGTGCCATCTCAAATTCGATCCGGCATTGTAAAGCGCAACTCCACGAAATCAGCCCAGGGAGAACACTTTGAAACAAATGTTAATTAGCCGAATTCTTGCTCAGCAGCGCATTGGCAAAGGGCCAGAGTAAATCG
The DNA here is from genome assembly GCF_040965735.1 of Paraburkholderia sp. BR10936. Classification (NCBI taxonomy): domain Bacteria; kingdom Pseudomonadati; phylum Pseudomonadota; class Betaproteobacteria; order Burkholderiales; family Burkholderiaceae; genus Paraburkholderia; species Paraburkholderia sp. BR10936. Next base: position 14,667 of record NZ_JBFRCM010000023.1, on the reverse strand, counting down.
CCCAAACCCGCGTCAGGGCGGCGTTTGGTGCACCTGCATGATCGTGCCCCATCCCCTGCCTTATCGGCACACGTCCCAGAAACTTGAACAGCGCACTGGCCGCGCCCACTGAAAGCTATTTGAAATTACGCTAACATCGGCGGTGTCAACGTAAACCCGCATTCGGCGGGAACCCTCGCGTATTCTTCAGGTCTTTTCCTGCGTTTGTCGTGCGGCCGCCCTGATGGCCACTTCCCGGTTCCCGGCGCGAGGCGCGCCGCGAACGTCGCCCGAATTCCTGATTTCCCGATTTTTAGCCAGGTACTTCCAGCATCTGCCCGCCCGGCCCGTTTTGCATCATCGGCTGCTTCATGCGCCTCATACCGGCCCGGCCTGCTGCCCCACCATGCCAAAGTCATCCAACCGTCTAGTCGAACTCGATTTCTTCCGCGGCCTCGTTCTGCTCATCATCGTCGTCGATCACATCGGCGGCAGCATCGTCTCGCGCGTCACGCTCCACGCCTACGCGCTGTGCGACGCGGCCGAGGTCTTCGTCTTCCTCGGCGGCTTCGCCACGGCCACCGCGTGGGCCACGCTGTGCGCACGCCGCACCGAGGCCGCGGCGCGGCAGCGTTTCATCAAGCGCGCGTTCGAGATCTACCGCGCGTTCGTCGTGACGGCGCTGTTGATGCTGCTCGTCACGGCGATTCTCGTGGCGTGCAACGTGGATGCGCCCAACCTCGCCACCACCGATCTCGACGATCTCACGCTCGCGCCTGCCGCCGCTTTGCGCGACATCGTGCTGTTGCGCCGCCAGCCGTATCTGGCCGGCGTGCTGCCGATGTATGCCTGGTTCGCCCTCGCCGCCCCGCTCGCATTGCCGCTTGCGCGCACGCGGCCGTGGCTGCTGCTGGCCGTGAGCCTCGTGCTCTGGGGCGTCGCACCGCACCTGGCACCGTGGCTGCCGCACGTCGAGGACGTGCAATGGGACTTCAACCCGTTCGGCTGGCAGCTGATGTTCGTGCTCGGCGTGATCGCGCAGGCGCAACCCGTGTTCCAGCGCGTGACTGCCCATCGTCTCGGCACGCTCGTGACCCTCGCCGCACTCGCCGTCGTGGCGGGTGCCGCGATCTATCGCCTGCAGCTCGGCAACGTCGCGCTCGACGGCGACTTCAAGCGCAACCTCGCATGGTTTCGCGTGCTCAACTTCCTCGGCATCGCGTGGCTCACGGCGCATGTCATCCGCTTCGGCTGGGCGAAGCGCGTGGCGCATGCGCTGCCCTGGGTGGGCCTCGTCGGTCGCAAGGGGATGCTCTCGTTCGTGGCCGGCGCCGTCATTTCGCTCACGGTCGACTCGGTGCTCTACTGGTACACCGACGGCTATCTGAACGTGCCGCTCGGCCTCTGCGCAGACGCCGTCGCGATCACCGCGCTGCTGCTCGTCGCGCGTGCGTCCGACCCGCTCAAGCGGCTGCTGCCCTCGCGCGCCAAAGCTTCCGCCTGAAACGACGCGGCGCACAGGCCATGCACTGCGCGCCGGCGAACCGATCATCATGGCTTCCGGCACGCATGAGCGGCTGCTAGCATGATGACCCCGCGCCGCCCGCGCGCCACCGCTCTCGATGTCCCTGCCATGCGCAGACTCCTTCGCACCGCGCTGCTCCCGCTCGCTCTCTCCTGCGCGGCGTTCGCCACGCCCGCGGCGCCGGCCGCAGCGAGCACCGTCGTGGTCCGCACGTTCCACGCCGAGGCGCTCAACCGCGACTGGCCATACGTGGTGTACCTGCCGAACGGCTATCGCGCCGACCAGCACCGCTACCCGGTGCTCTATCTCCTGCACGGCAACAACGGCGAGCCGATGGACTGGGTCACGCAAGGCCAGCTCCAGACCACCGCCGACACGCTGATCGCCCGTCACGAGATCCCCCCCGTGGTGATCGTGATGCCGCAGGGCGGCACCGACTGGTACGTCGACCGAAAGGAGAGGATGGAGACGGCGTTCTTCCAGGATCTGCTGCCCGAGATCGAGGCGCACTTCGCGGTGGACGACGCGCGCGACGGCCGCGCGATCGGCGGTGTCTCGATGGGCGGGTTCGGCGCGCTGCGCTACACGCTGGAGCACCCCGACATGTTCTGCGGCGCGTTGCTGCTGTCCCCGGCGGTCTACGCGGGCGACCCGCCGCCCAGTTCGGCGGCGCGTCACGTGGGCGTGTTCGGCGATCATCAGTTCGATGCGCAGATCTGGCGCACGCTCAACTATCCGGCGCTCTGGAAGCCGTACTTCGCGCAGCCCCGGCGCGTGCCGTTCTTCATCGCGGCCGGCGACGACGACCTCGTGATCCAGGCCGAGTCGTCGCTGCTCTACACGCGGCTGCGCGAGGCCGGCAATACGGCGGCGCTGCGCATCGTGGACGGCGGCCACGTGTGGCCTGTGTGGCGCGAGCTGCTGCCCGCCGCGCTCAAGTACACGCTCGCCTGCTTCCGTTGAGCAAGGCACGAGGCGCGCCTCGCCCTGAACTGAGCGTCACTCCGCCCAGTTCACCCAAAGCACCATCAGCACGGTCATGAGCGCCGGGCCGATGAAGATGCCGATCAGGCCGAAGGTCGTCGCCCCGCCCAGAATGCCGAACAGCACGAGCAGAAAAGGCAGACGCGTGGAATTGCCGATCAGCACGGGCCGCACGAAATGCTCGGCGACGAACACCACCACGAATCCCCATATCGCGAGCGCCGCCGCCGCGATCAGCGAGCCCTGGATGACGAGCCACAGCGCCGCGCCGCCGAACACGATCGGTGCGCAAAACGGCAGCATAGCCGCGATGGCGGTGACCGTGCCGAGCAGCGCTGCATGCGGCACGCCGGTCGCGATATAGGCGGCGGTCAGCAGCACGCCCTCACCCAGCCCCACGACCACGAGCCCCGTGACCGTGGCGCGCACGGCGGCAGCCATGCGCTGCAGGAGTTGCGCGCCGTCGGCGCCAAAGGCGCGGCGCGCACCGCGCATCACCGTTGCCGAAAGACGCGGGCCGGCCCGGAAGATCACGAACAGCGTGACGAGCATGAAGCCGAACGTCATCGTGGCGTGGGCGGCGCGCGCACCGAAGTGGCGGCCGAACGAGGTGATGGTGTCGCCGTGCAGGCTCTTCATCGCCGGCGAAGCCTTGAGCGGCTGGGCGAGATTGGCCTGCCACCAGTCGCTCACCTGACGGCTGCCGACCGGTAAATGTGAAACGAAGTCGGGCACCGGCACGCCGTTCTCCTGGGCGTCGCGCAGCCACAGGTAAAGCTCGTGGGCCTCGCCGCCGGCCTGAATGGCCGTGACGGCGATCGGCAGCAGCACGAGCAGGCCGATCGCGGCAGTGAGCAGCGTGGCGATCAGCGTCTTGCGGCCCTTGAACGGGGCGCGTCGCTCGATCGCCTGATAGGTCGGCCACAGCACGATGGCAAAAACGCTCGCCCAGGCCACGGCGGGCACGAACTCGCGCACGATCCACAGCGCCAGCAACACGAGCGTGGCGTACAGCACCGCAGAGGCGGCGCGCTGGATTTTTTGCTCGTTTGCGGAGTTCGGAGCAGGCGGACGATGAATCATGTAACCTCTTGAAAATTCAAAAACAGCTGGCCGGTTTCGTGGCTGCGCAGGTGCGGTGCCACCCGCCAGCGCGGTGCAGAAAATCGATCCAGCCGGGCTGGTCTTCCCTCAGATCCCAATCCGCCCCGGTCGTTCCGTCCCTATCCTGGAACGCCCTCCAGGCGCCCGTTTTCGGGCCCCTCGATGTCGCGCCACGCACAACAGTGCGTTGCACAAATTCGAGATGTCGACCCCAAATCCGCGCAAACCCCCATTCCTTCGTGAATCGCAACGTGTCGCAGGGCGATTGTTGCTGATAATGGAATGGTGTTTCAACGGCGACAGAATGGCACTTGTCAGCGCGCAGGACTACATTCGCGGCACCACACTTACGGAGCCGACAATGAAGAAAAAAGCGTGCCTCTCGCTTGACGGAGCCAACGGTGAGCGTATCGAAATACTCGAGCAGACGGATACGGCGCTGGTGATCCGCTGGGTCGAACCCGGTCGCTGCCATTATGGCGAACAGCGCTGGCGCCGCCGCTCGGCGCATTCGTCGGGCACCTGCGCGGTGTCGCGCCGCAAGATCCGCCGGGGCGACGCCGTCTTCAAGCCGGCCGAACGTCCCGCGCCGCTCAACGCCTCCGTCATGATCGCCGCCGAAGTGTTCGGCGCCCTCATCGGCGCGGAACTGCCGAAGTAAGCGCGGCGACGTCTGCCGCGGCCTCAGCGAGGCGCGAGCGAAATGGCCCGCGCGGCATGGCGCGGCGCGAAGCCCGCCGAGGCGGCGCTCAACGCTGCCACGCGCGCGAGCACATCGGCGTCGAACGGCGCCGCGCGCGGGCCCGAGCGGTCCACGTGCAGGAGCAACTGCTCGCTCGCCGAGACGGCCGAGGCGAGCGCATCGTCAAGATCGCCCGCGAACATCTCCAGATACAGGCGCATGCGTTTCGCGTCGTGCTCGATCACCCGGACGTCGATGCGCACCTGCGCGCCCTCCTTGATCTCGCGGAGATAGTTCAGGTGCGCCTCCAGCGTGTACATCGACCGCCCGCGCGCCTCGCGCGCCGCCGCGTCGAGCCCGATGGCGTCGAGCAGCGCGTCGGTCGCGTAGCTGTAGATCAGCATGTAGAACGCATCGCGCAAGTGGCCGTTGTAATCGACCCACTCCGCGCGCACCGTGTCGCGGTAGACCACGGGCGCCGTTTCGTTCGTCATCCAGTCTCCTCTCCCGTCTCCATATTTGGTGCCCGCGTGCAGGCGGGAGCAGTGTAACCGCAGACACGCCTCGTCCGCCGCGACACCGGCATGCTCCGGCGCCGCCGCATGCGCGCTCGCGCCACCGTGCACGCCGCGCGCCGCTGGGGTAAGGTTGAACGGTCGCGGCCCAGCCGCCGCCCTTCGAACGCCCTTCAACTGCCGCTCCCGCGCGGCGCTACGCGAGGTCCGGTCATGGCAGAAAACACGCCCCCGCTTCCATTTCCCCCGCAGCAGTTCTCGCTCGACGTGATGCTCGAGAAGTACGCCAAAGGCGACGAGCAGACCGCCGACGACATCTACCGCCGCGTGGCGCGCGGCGTCGCGCAGGTCGAGCCGCCTGCGCTGCGCGCCGAGGTCGAGGCGCGTTTCGTCGACAACCTGCGCAATGGCGCGCTGGGTGCGGGGCGGATCATGAGCGCGGCGGGCGCCGGCATCGAAGCCACGCTGATCAACTGCTTCGTGCAGCCGGTCGGCGACAGCATCCAGGGCGTGGATGACGAAGGCCGCCCCGGCATCTACGTCGCCCTGCTGCAGGCCGCCGAAACCATGCGGCGCGGCGGCGGCGTGGGCTACAACTTCTCGGCGATCCGGCCGCACGGCGCACACGTGAAGTCGACTGGGTCGAGCGCATCGGGCCCGTGCAGCTACATCGACGTGTTCGACGCCTCGTGCCGCACCGTGGAAAGCGCGGGCGCACGGCGCGGCGCGCAGATGGCCGTGCTCGACTGCGATCACCCCGACCTGCCCGAATTCATCGAGGCCAAGCATTCGAAGGGGCGCTGGAACAACTTCAACGTGTCGGTCGCGGTGACCGACGAATTCATGCGCGCGGTGGAAAACGACGCGCCCTGGCAGCTCGTGCATCGCGCCGAGCCCTCGCCCGCGTTGCGCGCCTCGGGCGACCTGCGGCGCCGCGACGACGGCCTGTGGGTCTACGCCGAAACGCGCGCCCGCGCGCTATGGGACGCGATCATGCGTTCGACCTACGACGTGGCCGAGCCGGGCGTGGTGTTCATCTCGCGCATGAACGAGGACAACAACCTGCGCGCGCTCGAATCGATCCGCGCGACCAACCCGTGCGGCGAGCAGCCGCTACCCGCGTACGGTTGCTGCAACCTCGGACCGCTCGACCTCACCCGCTTCGTGATCGACCCGTTCGCCCAAATGCGCGGCGGCAAGGCAGATTTCGACTGGAATCAACTCGCCGAGCGCACGGGCACCCAGGTGCGCTTTCTCGACGATGTGCTCGACGCCACGCTCTGGCCGCTGCCCGAGCAGCAGGCGGAGGCGGCGGCCAAGAGGCGTATCGGCGTGGGCTTCACGGGACTCGGCGACACGCTCGTGATGCTCGGCATCCGCTACAACTCGCCCGAAGGCTGCGAATTCGGCGCGCGCGTGGGGCGCACGATGCGCGACGCGGCCTATCGCGCCTCCGTCGAGCTTGCGCGCGAGCGCGGCGCGTTTGCGCTCTTCGACGCGAAGTCCTACCTCGAAGAAGGCACCTTCGCCTCGCGCCTGCCCGAGGACCTCAAGGCCGAGATCCGCGCGCACGGCATCCGCAACAGTCATCTGCTTTCCATCGCGCCCACCGGCACGGTGAGCCTCGCGTTCGCCGACAATGTCTCGAACGGCATCGAGCCCGCGTTCTCGTGGACCTACCAGCGCACACGCCGCATGGCCGACGGCAGCCGCGAAACGTTCAATGTCGAAGACCACGCGTGGCGCGTATTCCGCGAACTCGGAGGCGACGTGAGCGCACTGCCCCCGTACTTCGTGAGCGCGCTGGAAATGAGCGCACAGGAACACGTGGCGATGATGGCGGCCGTGCAGCCGTACGTCGACACGTCGATCTCGAAGACCGTCAACGTCCCCGCCGACTATCCGTTCGAAGATTTCGAAAATCTCTATCTCGACGCATGGCGTCGCGGCCTCAAGGGACTCGCGACTTACCGCCCGAACGAGACGCTCGGCGCGGTGCTGCAGACGCTGCCTCCCGAAGCGGCGGCAACGGCCGACGATGCGCTCGGCGACGCCCTGCTCGACCCGCTGCGCGTGGCGATCGACCACCGGCCCAAGGGCGAGCTGCCCGCCGTGATCGAGAAGATCGAATACATCACGCAGACGGGCAAGGTGTCGCTCTACGTGGCGGTGTCGTTTCTCGAAGTGACGGGCCAGGTGGGCGGCGAAGCCGTGACCATCGAGCGGCCCATCGAATTCTTCATCCCCGTGGGCCAGCGCGACGAGCAGCAGCAATGGATCACGGCGACCATGCGTTCGCTCTCGCTCGCGGCGCGAGGCGGCTTCGTCGCGCGCAATCTGCAGGATTTGCGCAAGGTGTCGTGGGATCGCGGCCAGGTGCGGTATGGCGAGACGCAGCGTCTGGACGGCCGGCGCATTCCGCTGTGGCACGACTCCGAGGTCGCGGCCATCGCCTACGCAATCCAGCAGATCCTGCATCGGCGCGGCTTTCTCGATGCCGAGGGACGGCAAGTGCCGTCACGGCTGCTCGCGCAGCGGCGTGACGGTGCGTTGGCCGCGCAGTTCACCGGCAACGCGCGGGCCGGCGCGGAGCACCCCGGCGACCAGGTGCTGGACGGCGATAACGCGCTGCCCGCCGATACCCAGCATGCCTTTGCTCACGCGATGCTCGGCCGCAAGTGCGGATCGTGCGGGGCGAATGCGGTGATCCGCAAAGACGGGTGCGACTTCTGCACGGCGTGCGGCGAGATCGGGACCTGCGGTTGAGGGCTGGTGCTCAAGTCCGGGGCGGCGTGGTGGCCGCTGGCGCTGTTCTACAGCGCGCCTGCGGCCATTTCCCTCGTGTGTATCGCGGTGCTGCAGCGCAAGCAGTCGTCGGCCACGCAAGGCGATGTGGCGATCGCGTTCAGGACTAACGCTCTGCTAGACGGCCGCCGTAATCGCCGCTATCAGCCCGTTCAGCGCAACGCGCCACGTTTCGCTGTTCGGGCCTTCGGTCAGCAGTGCGCCCACCACCTCCCGATGCAACGCGTCGCGTCGCGCGCCGGCGGGCAGAATATCGCCGAAGCCCGTCAGCGACTGCGCGAGCGGCGTGCTGCCGCCCTCGCCCTCTTCGCGCGTCAAGGCGCGCAAGAGGTCTTGCGCCGCTTCGGGCACCGCCGCGATCATGAGCATGCGCTCTTCCCAGATCACGAAGCGGGCGAGCCGCGCCAGGAGGCCTTCCGTTCCAGCGCCGCTTTCGACGTTCGCGGTCGCGGCGAAGGCCGGCGTCGTGTCGAGCCATTCGATGAGACGTGCGCCTTCCATCGGCTTCGCGATGCCATAGCCCTGCGCGCCGTCCACGCCGAGAATGGCGAGCGCGCGAAGGAGGTCGAGCGTATCGATGCCTTCGGCAAGCACGCGCCTGCCCAGCGAATGGCCGAGGCGCGTCAACTGATAGATCACGCGCAGCGTACTGAGCGCGTCGCCGCCGCTCACCTTCACCATCTCGCGGTCGAGCTTGATCCAGTCGAAGGGCAATTCCCGCAGTCGCGTGAGGCCACTATGCCCCGCGCCAAGATCGTCCTGCGCGAGCAGCACGCCCAGCTCGCGGAACTTCGCGAGAATGGCGCGCTGTCCCTGGCTCAGCGACAGTGCTTCGTTCTCCAGAACTTCCAGCGTGAGCCGCTCAGCCGGGCAACGGTGCGCGGCCAGCGCGGTGCGGGCGGCCTCGAAATAGCGGATGTCGTTGAGCGCCGCCGGCGGCAGGTTGATCGAGACGTCGAGATCGCGGCCCTGGGCGTACCAGCGTGCGCGGTCGGCGAGCGCCTGCTCGATGCCGCGTGCGAAGAGTGCGAGCAGATCGTCGGAAGAGAGTGCCGAGAGAAACACGTCGGGCACGAGCAGGCGCTCGCCGTCGCGCAGACGCGCCAGCGCTTCGACCTTGGTCGCCTTGCCCGTGGCGAGGCTGAGCAGCGGCTGATAGTGCATTTCCAGCGCGCCGGTACGCACGAGCGCCGCCCAATGCTGGCGCACGCTCACCGGCACCGCGGCGCTCAGGCCGTCGTTGCCGGCGATGCGCGTCGCGGCGCAGCCGAGCAGCGTTTGCAGTAAATCGACGAAGGCCACCTGATCGGGCCCGACGAAGCCGCCCGGAAACGCGCTATACAGACTCAACACGGCGAGCGGCGGCTGCCCGGGCGCGGCCAGCGGAATCGACACCGAAGAGCGCACGCCCTCGCGCGCCGCGAGATCGCGCCACGGCGCGACGAGCGGATCCGTCTGATAGTTGATGACGCGCTCGGGCTTGCCGCTGCGCCACGCACGCCCAATGGCGCCCTGCCCTTGCGGATGATCGGCGCGCACGCTGATTTCCCGATCGTGCGCGGCAAGCACGTTGAGCATGCCGCCTTGCGTCTTGCCGCCCGCGCCGGCCTCGAAGTGAAAAATACCCGCTTCGTCAGGACGTCCGATGGTGCAGGCGCTCACTTCGTCATGCTCCGCCAGCGCGGCAATGACCTGGTCGATGAAATTCGTGTAGCTGCCCGCCTCCCAGACAAGACGCGTGATGCGCAACAGCGCCTCCTGCTGCGAGTCCTGGACGGCCTGATACGCCTTGAGCTGCCACGCGAGGTCGGCGGTCAGACGGCGCGCGTAGAGCGAGAGTTGTTGCGTGCTCACCGTGCGGCCGACGTCCGCGTAGATCAGTTCCTGAAGAATGCCGCGGCTGCGCACGAGTTCTTCCTTGTCGAGCCCGACAATGGCATGAATGCGGCCGATGCGCTGCGCCATGTCCTCATGCTCGCGCGAGGTCGGCCCGAGACTGGCGAGGGCAAGCAGATTCTGGATCTGCCGCGCCTTGAGGTGCGCGAGTTCCGCACCCGAAAGCATTTCGAGGATGCGGCGGGATTTGGGCAAGCGGCCCAGCTCCTCGTAGAAGCGGTTGACCACGTGGGCCGCGTGCTCGTGTAGCGCGCCAATCAGCGTTTTCATTTTTGAGCCTTCGATATCACCGCCCTGGCGTCACGGCCCGGATCTGCAAATCGGGCAGGATGTCGCGCCACGTTCATGGCCATAGTGGTCATTAGCGGCCGCTCGAACAGCGATTGTGGCTCGCACAGAAGGAATGATACGTCATGCGCCGCAGGCGTCCGCGCACGATGGCATACACAAGGCGGCGCAAGCGGGCGCTAAAAGCGCCCAACGTCCGCCTTCAAAGCGGCGTGAGCAACGCCTCGCCCGCGAAGTGCCGCGCCGCGTTTTCGGCGAAATGGCGCACCGTGGCGGTGCGCACGTCGGGCGACGCGCCGGCCACGTGCGGCGTGAGCACGATGTTGTCTAACCCGATGAGCGCAGCGGGCGGCTGCGGCTCGCCCTCGTAGACGTCGAGCCCCGCGCCGCCCAGCGCCCCCGCCTTCAGCGCGAGGGCGAGTGCGGCCGTATCGACCACGCTGCCGCGCGACACGTTGACGAGAAAACCCTGCGGCCCCAGCGCATCGATCACGGCGCGATCGATCAGATGCTTCGTTTGCGCGCCGCCCGGCGTCGCGATCACGAGAAAGTCACTCCATTGCGCGAGCGCCATCACGCTCTCGAAGTAGCGCGCCTGAGCGCCCTCGCGCGGCTTGCGGTTGTGATAGCCGAGTTCCATGCCGAAGCCCGCCGCGCGCTTCGCAACCTTCTCGCCAATATGACCGTAGCCGACAATGCCGAGCCGCCGCCCCGTTACCGTGGGACGCATGGGCAGCGCGTCGCGCCAGACGCCGGTGCGGCACGCGGCGTCGAACTGCGGCACGGCGCGCACGGCCGCGAGCAGCAGCGCGAGCGCGTGGTCGGCCACGCAGTCGGCATTGACGCCCGCGCCGTTGCACAGCGCGATCCCACGCTCGCGTGCACGGTCGAGCGCGATATTTTCGTAGCCCGCGCCAAGCGCGGCCGCCAGTTCGAGCGCGGGCATGCGGTCGATCTCGTCGGCGGTGAGGCCCGTCGTGCCGTTGGTGAGCACCACGTGCACGTCCTTGCCACGTTCCGCGACCGCTTTGGCGCGCGCATCGGCATCGGGCGCGTAGATCACGTCGAACTGTTCGCCAAACCCGGCGAGGTCTTCAGCGGGAAGCAGTATCAGGACCAGCAGGCATGGCTTCATCGTCGTGTCACCCTTCCGTCAATGTTTCGATATGCGAATCGAATACCGCACGCCCGCGCGTGGACTTCATACGGCCGTCACATAACGCGGCGGCAACACCTCGACGCGCGGCGCGGCTGCGGCGGCTGCGGCGTCGCGCGCGCGGCGCATCTGATCGGCCGGGCTCATGCCGAAGAGGCGCTTGAATTCGCGGCTGAACTGCGACGCGCTTTCATAGCCAACGCGCGTGGCCGCCGCGCTCACGGTCAGACCGTCGTGCGTGATCAGGAGCCGCGCATGATGCAGGCGCGTGGTCTTCACGTACTGCATGGGCGACGTCGAGGTGACGGCCTTGAAGTGCGCATGAAAGACGGCAAGGCTCATGCCCGCCTCGGAGGCGAGCGTTTCGACGTCGAGGTCGCCGCGGTAGTCGGTGTGAATGCGCCGCAGCGCCTTCGCGATCCGCCCGAAGTGATGCTGATGCGTGAGCGCCGCGCGAATTGCGTCGCCCTGCTCGCCCATCAGCACGCGGTAGCAGATTTCGCGCACGATCGAGGGGCCGAGAATGCGTGCCTCGTATGGCTGCGCGAGCGCTTCGAGCAGGCGCAGCACGGCGTTCGAGAGCGTGGCGTCGAGCGGCGTGGCGTAGATGCCCGACGGTTCGGACACGGCGCGGCGCGGATCGTCGAGCGCCATGAGCAGTTCAGCGACGGTCGTGAGATCGACGCGGATCGAGATGGCCAGAATCGGCTTCTCGGGGCTCGCCTCGGTCTCGCACTCGAACGGCATCGGCACGGAGAGGACCAGATATTGCTGGGCGTCGTAGATGAACACCTGGTCGCCGAGAAAGCCGCGCTTGCGCCCCTGGCAGACGATGAAAATGCTCGGTTCGTACATGACCGGCTGGCGCGGATGGCTTTCGCTGCCGCGGTAGAGCCGCACGCCTTCGACCGCCGTGGCGTGCACGCCGTCGCGCTGCGTGATTTGCATGAGCAGGTCGACCGTGCGCGCCTGCGTGGCGGCCGCCGGCGCGATGGCCGCCGCGGCGAGGGTTTTGACGTAGCCCATATCGGTTGTGCCCCAAAAGATGAAGTCAGGCAGAGAAACAGGCTTGCCAATCTATCACCGAACCTGTGGATGTGCTGCGCGCCAGGAGAATCAGGCAAGTCTTCGATAGCTTCAGGTATTCCCTGGGTGGGTGCCGATCCTTACGATGGGAACCCTGCCGCAACACCCATGCACTAGAGGAGAGCCAACCCATGTACCCAACCTACGGATACGCCGCCCGCGACGCCGCCTCGCCGCTCGCCCCGTTCGAATTCCAGCGCCGTGACATGCGCGAACTCGACGTCCGTATCGACGTGCTGTTCTGCGGCGTGTGCCACTCCGACCTGCACCAGGCGCGCGACGAATGGCGCAACACGATTTACCCGGTCGTGCCCGGTCACGAGATCGTCGGCCGCGTGGCCGAAGTCGGCAAGGGTGTCACGAAGTACAAGGTGGGCGAACTCGTCGGCGTGGGCTGTCTCGTCGACTCCTGCCGCACCTGCCCGAGCTGCGCCGAAGGCCTCGAACAGTATTGCGAGAACGGCTGGGTCGGCACCTATAACGGCGCCGACCGCGTGAGCGGCGACATCACCTACGGCGGCTACTCCACGCAGCTGGTGGTGGACGAAGCGTTCGTGCTGCGCGTACCCGAGAACCTCGATGCCGCCGCGGCCGCGCCGCTCCTGTGCGCGGGCATCACCACGTATTCGCCGCTGCGCACGTGGGGCGCCGGCCCCGGCAAGAAGGTCGGCATCGTGGGTCTCGGCGGCCTCGGCCACATGGGCGTGAAGCTCGCGCATGCCATGGGCGCGCACGTGGTGCTGTTCACCACGTCGCCGTCGAAGATCGAAGACGGCAAGCGCCTGGGCGCGGACGAAGTGGTGATCTCGAAGGACCCGGAGCAGATGCAGGCGCACGCCAACAGCTTCGACCTGATCGTGAACACCGTGGCCGCGCAGCACGACCTCAACCCGTTCATCGAGCTGCTGCGCCGTGACGGCACGATGACGCTGGTGGGCGCGCCCGAACACGATCACCCGTCGCCACAAGTGTTCAACCTGATCCTGAAGCGCCGCCGTCTGGCGGGCTCGCTGATCGGCGGCATTGCAGAAACCCAGGAAATGCTGGACTTCTGCGGCAAGCATGGCATTACGTCGGATATCGAAATGATCAAGATGCAGGACATCAACAACGCCTATGAGCGCATGCTCAAGAGCGATGTGAAGTACCGCTTCGTGATCGACCTCGATTCGCTGCGCAAGTAACGCGCACGCAGCGCGGCAAACAAGCGCCGCGCACCCAGACGTACCACCCTGCCCCGCCGGGCCATCCGTTCCGGATGGCCCGCCAGCCCTTTCCCTTCGAGGCCTTCTTTTTTGGCCTCCCGTAGTCGAGCCGGCGTCACATACGCCGCCATCCAATCGTCATGGCTGTTTAACCGCTGAGCGTCGCTTTCCGCGAGACGCCGGCACCGCGAAGCGCTTTCATCGCTACGCGGCTCACCCTTTTGCTGCAGCAGCGCGGATTTCGTTCAAGCCTCAAGCCCATTGCAGGAGCTCGCCCGTGATCGACCGCATCCAGGCGATGCGCACGTTCGTGCGCATCGTTGACACCAATAGTTTCACCAAAGCCGCGCAGTCACTCGATATGCCGCGCGCCAGTGCCACCACGCTGATGCAAAACCTCGAATCGCTGCTCGGCACGCAATTGCTCGTGCGCACAACGCGGCGCCTTTCGCTCACGCCCGAAGGCGCCGCGTACTACGAGCGCGCCTCGCAGATCCTCGCCGACATCGACGATGCCGAAGCGAGCGTGCGCCAGTCGCCCGGCGCGATCGGCGGGCGCTTGCGCGTGGAAATGCCGGGGCTCATCGCCAATGCGATCGTGCTGCCCGCGCTCGACGCCTTCCACGCGCGCTATCCGCAGATCGACCTCGTGATCGGCGTGAGCCTGCGCAACGTCGACCTCGTCGGCGAAGGCGTGGATTGCAGCATCCAGCTCGGCGAGTTGCCCGATTCGGGACTCGCGGCGCGGCGCCTCGGCGTGCTGGAGCACGTGACCTGCGCGAGCCCCGCGTACCTTGAGCGGCACGGCGCGCCGCAAACGCTCGACGATCTCGCGCGGCATCCGGTCGTCAACTTCCTCTCGCCGCTCACGGGCCGCCCGTTCGAGTTCGACTTCGAGGTGGAGGGCAGTCCGACCAAGGTGAAGGTGGATGGCTTCGTACATGTCTCCGACGAGTTCGCCTACCTCACGTGCGGTTTGCAGGGCTATGGGCTGATCCAGCCGCCGCTGCTCGCTGCGCAGCCGTACCTGGACAGCGGTGCGTTGGTCGAGGTGCTGCCGCAGTGGAAGCCGCTGCCTACGCCCGTTTCGGTGGCGTTCGTGAAGTCGCGACAGTTGTCGCCGCGTGTGCGCGTGTTCGTTGACTGGCTCGCGGAGCTGTTCGAGGATGCTGGCGCGGTGAATCGCGATCTCTCGCGGGTGCGGCAGTTGCTGGAGGGGCTGCAGTTGGCGCCGGTCTGAGCGTTTGCGGCTTTTGCTTTGGCCTTTCCTTGTGTTCGCGTCGGTATGCAAGTGTTGCCCCTGTGCGGGGCGGCACCTACTTTCTTTGCGGCGGCAAAGAAAGTAGGCAAAGAAAGCCGCTCAAACCGCTAGCGCCTGCCACAGTTCACATCTCGACGTAAATGGTGAATGGCTCCGGAGCGTCTGTCACCTCGCACCTTCA
>NZ_JBFRCM010000022.1:0-125869 GCF_040965735.1 Paraburkholderia sp. BR10936 | reverse complement strand
CCCGTGCGCCTCGATCCGGGCGCGCGGCGCGCGCGATGCTCCCGTGATTATCCAGCCCCCACGGCTTACGCCGCGGGGAATACACGCGCCCTGCGGGCGCTTGACGACCCCGGCCCATGGTCTGCCTGGGCTAAACCGGATCGTCCCGCCGCTGACGCTCTCCCCATGTCCGACGATGCGGCCAGGGGGGACCCCGTGCGCCTCGATCCGGGCGCGCGGCGCGCGCGATGCTCCCGTGATTATCCAGCCCCCACGGCTTACGCCGCGGGGAATACACGCGCCCTGCGGGCGCTTGACGACCCCGGCCCATGGTCTGCCTGGGCTAAACCGGATCGTCCCGCCGCTGACGCTCTCCCCATGTCCGACGACGCGGCCATGGGGGACCCCGTGCGCCTCGATCCGGGCGCGCGGCGCGCGCGATGCTCCCGTGATTATCCAGCCCCCACGGCTTACGCCGCGGGGAATACACGCGCCCTGCGGGCGCTTGACGACCCCGGCCCATGGTCTGCCTAGGCTAAACCGGATCGTCCCGCCGCTGACGCGGCGCGCCGGCGCTCTCCCCATGTCCGACGATGCGGCCATCGGGGACCCCGTGCGCCTCGATCCGGGCGCGCGGCGCGCGCGATGCTCCCGCGATTATCCAACCTCCTGGCCTGCAGGGGGATGGACGCCAGCGCGCGGCAGTTCGGTTAGCGTCGCGACAGATCGCGAGGCTAACACGGTGGCGGTTGCTGGTTTCCAAGCGCCTTGCGGACGGCGTCGACCTGTTCGGGCGTGAGCCGCGACACCGCTACAGACGTGGCGCGCTCGTAGATCATCAGGCCGTACACTTCAGCCAGGGGGCGCGCTTTCGCACACAGCGCCCCGCCCTGGCCACGCGATTCCTGTGCGCACCAGTAGTTGATTGCCTGTTCAATTTCAGTAATGGTTAAGACGGTAGTCATGGTTGCGTCACGGGCCCGCGCGATTTCTACGCGGGCGTTGAATATTATTAAGGATGTCAAAATTTAATGCAGATTCCCGTCGTGCTCCATGAGCGTGGCAACAGGTGCGTAGGGTGGCACGCGCTCGAAACCAGCCAGGGCGACGCGGGCGATGGCGCGCAATTCCTCGCGACGCATCTCTACCGGATTGCCGTTGTGATCGAGCATGCTGGCAATGCGCCGGAGCGCATCGGCGGATTGTGCCGCCGCGTCAGCCGACAGGGCCATGCGATATAGTTCGCCGCGAACGATGTCACGGTCTCCGTACTGCCAAACAGCCAGGAGCGGCAGCAGCGCGGACAGCCACGTAGGACGGGTGTTGAGCAGATCCATGTGAGATCCCCTTTCTGGGTGCGCCCCGACCGCAAAGCCAGGGCGATCCGGTTAGCCGCGCAGGCGGCGCAGTTCGTCAGCCAGCACCCACAAGGCACGATTCAGACGGATGTTTTGATCGATGCCCGCGACGGCTCGGGTCGTGGTCGCCTTGCCCTTCGCGTTCCGACCGTGCAGCCCACCGCGAATCATGTTTTCCTGCACACGGTTGAAGGTGGTCCAGATATCGGAGCCCTGATCCTCGACGCGACGCGGCGCGAGAATCTGCCGTTCCGTCACTGGCACAGGCGCGCCCTCGTCGTAGCGCAACGCGAGCGCTGCGCGGGCGAAGGCGACCTGTTCGCCCTCATCGAGCACCGTTGCCGCCATCCCTTCGCGTTGCGCTGCCGTCTCATCAAAGCTTTTCACCACCTTGAATGCGCCTTCGATGACCTCGCCAATCACATCACCCTTGTGCGGGATGCGGATATCGTTCGTCACGTTGCCGCATACGATGCCGTTCTGGCAGGCCCAGCGAATCATTCCGGCGATCATCTGGTAGCTCGATGCGCCATTGTGCGAGTTGACCAGGATAACCTCGTTGGCTTCGCGACCGCCGATCTGGTCGGCATGCCTCAGGCGGATCATGTGCTTGGTGAAATCGCGCATGTCTTCATTGCGCACTCGGGTCTGGCAGACCATGAAAGGCTGAAACCCTTCCTTGCGCAGGGCGTCGAGTACATCGACTGTCGGAATGTAGCTGTAGCGCGCCGAACGGCTTTCGTGCGCGGTGTGGGCAAGAATGGAAGGCGCAACCTCTGCAATCTGGTCATTCGTCAGAGGATGCTGCGAACGCAGCGCGACGGCATTCCCGCTAAAACGAGTTGTAAGCTTGTTCATTTGATTCCCCAATGAAGGAGCCAACCCGGCCCGGGGGCCGGGGCCGGTCGGTTAGTCGATGGCGCGCAGGATGTTCGCGGCTTCAACGTGCTGCGTGGCGAACTCACGCAACTGGTGGTAACGCTCGATGATCGTGTCATCAAGGGTCTTTTCCGCGAGGTGACAGAGGGCGAAGAGGGTGACGGTAATGCCGAAGGCATCCGCGCCCATCATGTCGCTGTAGCCGTTCATATGCCAGCGCACATGCACGCGGCCCGAATCGGCCGGAGCCATGTAAAAGCCGTCATTGGAGAGGGAGAAGAAATGCCAGAAACCTCCCTCGTATCTGCTGCACAGACGAGCGGCCCAGTCATACACCAAGGATTCCCCTGTGAGGTAGTGACGACCGAGGTAGCGCAGTAGCACTTTCAGGCGCAACTCGTCGGGAACGACAGAAGAAGTAACGCGGTTTTGAACTTCAGTGGTCATCGGATTTCTCCGGTTCGGCCATCGCTTCATTGCGAGGCACACGTTTATATTAGGTCTAAAAGCCCTAACTATCAATGAGTGATTACGGCTTTTTGATTGGATGTGTATACTGAAATAGATGATAAATCATATTTTCAATTGCCATTATAAGGGCTAAAAGCCCTATATAATAGAGTTGTGCCTCGCAATGAAGCGATGGCCGAACCGGAGAAATCTGATGACCGAACCCACCTCGAACGCAGCCGGTGGAATTCAGTACGTTCCATACAACCGCCTTTGCCTGTCATCCCTGAACGTTCGCAAGAAAGCGCTGACCGGCATCGAAGCCCTGGCCGAAACCATTGGCGAAAAAGGCTTGATGCAGAACCTCGTCGTGCATGAAATGAAGGGCCGCGCGAAGTTGCCGAAACTTGGCGTATGCGCGGGCCAGCGCCGCCTGGCTGCACTCGACCTTTTGGTTGAGCAGGGGCGGATTACTAAAGACTACGAAGTACCTGTCCTGATCGTCAGCGAGGGCGAAGCCGTCGCCGCGTCGCTAATCGAAAACCGCGAACGTGAGGCGATGCATCTGGCGGATGAGTGCGTGGCATTCCGGCTGCTGATGGAGGAAGGAAAGAGCGTGGCGCATATCGCAGCGCTGTTCGCGGTGCCGGATGTTGCGGTACGCCGCGCGCTGAAAATCGCCAACCTTTCGCCGTCACTGCTCGACCTGTTGCGTAATGACAGGCTCGACTACGAACAGGCGAAGGTGCTGGCCCTGGCTGATGACCGCGCGACGCAGGAACGCGTATGGGGCGAAGCCGTCAATAGCTGGCAGCGGCGACCGGACGAGTTGCGCAAGGCCATCACGCTCGCGGCAATCGATGCACGCGAAAGCGCCCTGGCGCGGTTTGTTGGCCTGGACGCCTACGAGGCGGCAGGCGGACGCGTGAGGCGCGACCTGTTCAGCGACGACGCAAACGCGGGATACCTGGAAGATGCCGAACTGTTGCACCGGCTCGCAACGGAACGGCTGATCGAGCTATCCCAGGCGGTCGGAAGGGAAGGCTGGCAATGGATCGAGGCACGGACGCAATACCCGGCGATGGAGATCCTGCGTTGTGGCCGGATCGGCTCGACCACCCGCAAGCCGACGAAGGACGAGAAAGCCGAACTGGCCGCGCTCACCGCAACGACCGACGCCGCTCAGGCCGCGCTAAACGCGTACAACGACGAGGACGGTGAGCCGGACGAAGAACGGGGCGAGCGTCTGGAGGCTGAGGCCACGGCGGCGACGTTTGCCGTGGACCAGTACGCGGAGCGCTTCGAGGCGTTTGACCCGGAAGAGATGAAGCAGGCAGGCGCATATGTCTATCTCGATGACGAGGGCCGAGTCTGTATTGAGCGGGGGCTGGTGCGACGCGAGGAGGCACCGACTGCGCAGGCACGCGCAACGCACGCGGTGAGCGCAGGTGCGGCGCGCGCACCGAAGGAGCGTCCGTTGCACGGAGAGAAGCTGTGCAAACGATTGACCGCGCACCGTACCGCCGCCGTCCAGATCGAGCTTGCGCAGCAACCGACCGTAGCCCTTGCTGTGCTGATGCAGCGCATGATTCCGGTCGTTTTCGATGACGTGTACGGGCGCGCGTATTTGGACTACGCGGTCAGGATCGACGTGCACACGACGCGCGAGGCGCTGGTATCGAATGCCGACGACATGGGCGAGAGCGTGGCCTGGGAGGCACTGGAAGGCGAACGCGAGAAGTGGTCACGCATGCTGCCCAGGCGCGCGGCAGACCTGCTGCCATGGCTGCTGGAACAGGGCGAGGACGTGCTGTCGAATCTCTTCGCGTTCTGCGTGGCGGCGACGGTGGACGGGATCAGCAGCGCAGACCGCCCGCACGCGGTGAACGAGATCTCGAACACGCTTGCGGTGGATCTTTCGCGCTACTGGAAGCCGACGCGCTCCGGGTATTTCGAACACGTGGCGAAAGACCGGATTGCTGCCGTTGTGGGCGAAAGCGTATCGCCCCAGGCGGCAAGCGAAGTGCGCGGCATGAAGAAGGACGCTGCAGCGACGACGGCGGAACTTCGCATGACGGACTCGGGCTGGCTGCCGGAAGTGCTGCGTAACCGGGAGGTACCGGAGCGCGTCACGTACGGCTACCACGAGGATGACGAGGAGGAATACGACGAAAACGGCGACGCCGCTGCAGCCGAAGCGGACGGAGTGTCCGAAGCGCAGGCCTCGCCTGGCGAGGAGGAAGACGCGCCGTACTGAGCGCGCGTCGCGCGCATTCGAGTAGTCCACACGAAGCCGTCCGGATGGAAGTCCGGGCGGTTTTTCATTGCACGTGCGAATGCAGGGTCAAATTACCGGCGCTCATGCCGGTTGGTCTTTTTCGGGGGGCACCGGGTCGAACGGGTTGGGCCAGTACTGTTTGACCTTGGCATCTGCGCGCGCTATGCGTTGTTCGTGCGTCAACAGGTGTTTCTGCTCAAGCGTCAGTTCTGCGGTGAGCCAGTCGTCGGGCAGCTTTGCACCGACAGGCGCAATCGGGCGCCGCTCACGCACCGCGGGGCGCGCGGCCGCCACAGCCGGGGCCACGCCAGTTTCACTGTCGGGCACACCGCGTTCGGCTGCTACCGGGTTAGCCGCCTGCCTTGGCACGTCTGCGGGAGCGCGACTGACTGCCGGGCCAGTTTCCGCCTGTGACGCGCGCGTGAGGCGGGACACGATGCCCCGTTCGCGCCGGATTCTTTTGAGTGTCAGAGCAAAGGTCTGATAGGTGAAGACGAGTCCGGTTGCGGCGAGTTCCTGGATGATCGCGGCGTACCGGACGCCCGAGCGAATGGCACGTTCAACGCTCTCGAACACGTCGCGAAGCTGGGCGGTCTTGGACCGGCCATCGGACGAAGCCGCGAGGGTGTCGAGGCGTTGCGCGCGTTGTACCGCAATCAGGGCGTCCATTTTGAGCGCTCACGTCAGGGGGAACGGACACAGTATGCCGCGAATGATCGAAAGGTGCATCCTATCTGTTAGGTATGCGATCTTTCATGATCCGCAGGCCGTCCAGAAATGATTGAGCGTCGATTCATTACGGCCCATGCGTGATCTATCGACCGGCGCTTGGCTGCGGGGCGAGGCACGACGTATATGTAGACGGAAATGCTGACGCATTTCCGTCTACATATAGCGTGCTCCAAGGGGATACCCCTTGGAGAAC
This sequence comes from Paraburkholderia sp. BR10936, assembly GCF_040965735.1. Classification (NCBI taxonomy): domain Bacteria; kingdom Pseudomonadati; phylum Pseudomonadota; class Betaproteobacteria; order Burkholderiales; family Burkholderiaceae; genus Paraburkholderia; species Paraburkholderia sp. BR10936. Next base: position 120,000 of record NZ_JBFRCM010000022.1, on the reverse strand, counting down.
CCGGCAGCCGCCGCCAACGAGCGCGCTCGGCGCTGCTTTGCAGACAGACCGGTGGCACGTGCGTCTGGGCGCACCAGGAGTTTTTCACCAAAGGAATTGCATGCGCATCTTCGCAAAGGCGTCGGCGTGCGCGATGTCCGTGAGCACGAAATTGGCGTGCTCCCAGCTGTGCACTTCGGGCTTTTCATGCGCGGGCGGCGACGGGACCCTGGCGACGGCACTATATTCTCAGCATTGTTCCTGGGGAGTCCGATGAAACTCAATTCTGCAAGAATGCTTGAGATCATGGAGTCGAGCCGCGAGTACCTTGCGGGCGAGCTGGCCAGGCGATTCGATACGTCGATGGTGCAGATCAACGACATGCTTTGCACTCTTGCCGAAGACGGTCTTGTGCGCATGAGCAGTCAGTCATCACGCATCGTTCGCCTTCAACGGCTGTCGTTCGCGCCCCGAACCATTGGCACCGCTTGTATCAGACACGGCTACACGCGCAGCTGTATCCATCCCACCGTTCGCCCGCCAGATGCATGGCGGGTTTCTGGACTACAAGGCTTCGCTCCTGCGCGTGCACAGCCTCGCAATGCTCGTCCGACTCTCACACTGAGCGCAACATGGAACTTGTCGAGCGGGATCACCCCGGGACGGTGAGGCGACATCTGAGTGCTGAAGAAGCTGCAGCTGTGCGGCGGTTCTGCGGCGACGGACAGCAAGTGCGGCCTGAGGACGTCAGACTCGTGGAAGCCGTGCTCGAAGAGATGCACGACGGACGACATGTGCGTCTGTGGCTCGAGTGCGACTGCGTCAGAGCACCCGGTGGCCGGCCGCGGTTGACCGCTCGGATGCGTGAAGACGGCCCGCGTCATTTCGTGCGCATGCATCAATACGGCGAGCACCACTGCGCCCTGGCGTCGTTCCGGCAGACACCGGAGCCGGAAGACGTTGAGCCGGACGATGATTGCGCGCGCCCTGGCCAGCACAATCCGCTCAGACCAGTGGGCGACGCGCTTGACTACCTGGATGATCTGAATGAAGGCGCGGCACGACCGGGCGGCTCGACGGGATCAGGGGGCGGCGTTGGCGAAAGGGGGCGCCGCCTGCCGCGGCTCGGACGCATCCTGCACACGCTTCTTGACGACGCCGGGTTCGCACGGCTGCACGTCGACGCGTTAAATGACAAGTCCAGAACGTGGGAGCGGCTCGAGGCATATGCAGCAGATCAGGCGCTGAGCCCGCAGCTATCACTCTCGCAGATACTCTATTTCAAGCCATGGACACATCTCAACGAGAAGATGACAGAGGTCGACGCCCTGGTATGGCCGAAAAAGAAGGCACGCAGTGCGCTACTGCTGTTCGTCGCCGACGAGCTTCGCGCAGGCGCTGCAATCAAGAAAACGAGCATGGGCGAGTGCATTCTTCGCCCGGAAAAGGGTATCCGCGCCGGAGGCCGCGATCAGCGACTGACGCAGCCCCCTTACTGGGTGCTCGGCGTGGTAGACCGCGATCGCGACGGCAACGCGCGCGTTCGGGAAGCGTTCGCGCAGCATGCGTATTCGTTTGCGCGCCCCGTACCTCTGGACAGCCGGTATGAGCGAGTCACGCTGAAATTGCTGTTCGACGTCATGGCGTGGGTCAAAAAGCACGGCGTTGACGTGACGCTCTGGAAACCGCTCTTTGACCGGGAGGTGAGGCGGACCGACGCGCCGAGCCAGTGGTGCCGCCCCGACTTTGAACTGACGTTCCGATCGGTGGCAGCGGTTGGCGTTGCGGCACGGCTGCACCGTATCGTCATCGAGACGATGGGCGCCGACGATCCTGACTACCTCGAGCGCAAGTTGCGTACTCAGGAAATCATGAAGCGCCGCGGCATTCTGATCGAGCATCGCGTCGCTGATGATGCTGCCCAGAAGGAACGGGACGACGCGTTTTTCCGCAGGGTCGCAGCAAAGATCCTGCATCTCGCCGGTGTTTCGCAGACCAGGCCAGTCTGAACGATTCACGGTGCCCCGTCAGCCGCTCATCTTTCTGATTGATGCTCCGCTTCTTGCCGGCGACTCACGCGCCATCACCAGCGCGACGCCGACCACGACGCCTGGGTAGCGGCCATGCTGGGGGGCGTCACAGCTTGCCGACCGTTGTGAATATCGTTGCGGCCGTGCGCAATGGTTGACGGCTGCGGGGCGCCCATTACCGAATGCGCCTTTTTCAACATTACCGGGCAACTGTCAAATCCCGTCTGCTGCCAACCGCGATGGCCGTCCATAAATGCGACTAACGGTCTTTCGGCGCCCAACCTCCCAGCATAGGCAGACGGTGCAAAACCCCCGTCTCCAGCAAGTGAGGTAACTGCGGGAGTGGTGTACCTCCTGACGTGTCGGGCTCGTATCGATCCGATGGCCTGACGCTTGGCAGCGGGACGGGCTTCCTGAGCGGCGAGGGCGGAACTGGTCGCGCACGTGCGGCGGCCCGGCGCGCCCGGGCGTCGCTGCCCCCGGCGCGGGACACGCGGCAGGGCGGCCTTTTCTGATCAGGATGGCGCGCTTGCGGAGTGACCGGTGGTGGTGGCCGTGGTGTTCCGCTTCATCCATGACACAGTTACGTCCCTGCTCCCTGTACGAGGACGTCAGATCGCAGATTGGCCGCTCATCAAGTCCGTGGCTTTGCGACCATCAGCGCTCGCCGCCCGGGTCAATTTAAACTTCCGAGGCTTGACGACACCCCGGGTACGGACTGACGGAGGCGGGAAGATGTGCGCTCACAGCGAGATCAGCGAGATTGCGATGGAATCCGCATCGACACGCGCAAGCCGCGTTGCGTATGCGTGTCGGTGGGTGCCAGACTCACTTCGGCACCCATCCGCTCGGCAATCGTCCGGACGATTGCCAGTCCGAGCCCTGAGCCGATCTGCTCGTTACCCGGGATGCGATAAAACGGATCGAACACACGAGCACGCTCGTGCGGCGAGATGCCCGGGCCGTTGTCGGTAACGGTCAACAGCGCCTGACTTCCTGTCTCCCGGACGGCCAGATTGACTCGTCCCCTGTCTGGCGTGTAGCGAATCGCGTTGTCGACGAGATTCTTGATCAGTGTCGTCAGCTCGATGCTGTCGACGCTCACTCGCACATCCGGCCCGTCTTCGACGCCGATATCAATATGCTTCGCTTCAGCAAGTGGCATCAGGTCTTCGAGCACACGCCGCCAGGTCGCGTGGACCGACACCGGTTCCATGGGCCGCGCTGTCTTCGCCTGTATCCGTGCGAGTGCGAGCAACTGCTCGATCAGATTGCGGCTGCGCTCAAGGCCGCCGCGCAGCGTGGTCAGGCGCGCGCGTGCGTCAACAGGTAGATCCGTCTCGCCGAGCCGCTCCGCCTGCAGCGACATCGCCGTGAGTGGTGAGCGAAGCTCGTGCGCTGCGTCGGCGACGAAGCGGCGCTGCGCATCGACCGACTGCGCCACACGTCCGAGCATCCGGTTGATCGCCACGACGAACGGCCGCACCTCGGCGGGCAGGTGATCGGTCTCGACTGGCTGCAGGTCGTGCTCGCTGCGCGCGTCGATTTCGGCCGACAGCGACGCGACCGGCCGCAGCATCTTGCGTACGAGATCGGCGACGACCAGCAGCAGAATCGGCAGCAGGATGATGAGCGGCATCGCTGTCCGCCATGCGCCTTCGCGCGCGGTGTCATCCCGCACGCCCGCATCCTGGGCGACTGCGATACGCTCGCCGTTCGCGAGCGTGTGAATCAGCACGCGCAGCGTCTGTCCGTCCGCATCGAGCGTATGGAAACCGTCCGGCAGCGTCGCTGCACCGGCGAGTCGCCGGTCGCTGGCAGCAAGCGGCGCCCCGTCGCGGTTCAGCGGTTCGACGATCACGCGCGGTACTTCGTCGCTTTCCGGCGTGCGTGTGGCGCTGCCGGTCGGCGAAGCAGGCATCGGCGCGCTCTGACGATCGAGCAGCGTCGCAATCTGACGCAGCACGTCGTCCTGGAATTCATGTGCCTCGACGTACGCCGACGAGAACGAGAAGGCCGCCGCCGCGGTCGCGACGACCAGGATCGCAACCGAGAGCGCGACTGACAGGCGGAACTGGATCGATTCTTTCAGCCGTTTCTTGACACCATCCATCCGACACCTCTGACGTTCTTGATCACAGTGCTGCCGAGCTTGCGGCGCAGCGAGTGGATCAGGACTTCGACTGCGTTGCTTTCGACTTCCTCGCCCCAGCCGTAGATGCGGTCCTCGAGCTCGCTGCGCGACAGGATCGCGCCGGGGCGTACGAGCAGCGCGCGTAGCAACGAAAACTCACGGTTCGACAACTGTACCGGCGTACACTCGCCGACCGCGACTTCGCGTGTCGCCGGGTCAAGCGACACGATGCCGTTGCTCATCACGGGCGCGGCCGAGCCGACCTGACGCCGGATCGCCACGCGAATCCGCGCGAGCAGTTCGGCCATTTCGAAGGGTTTGAGGATGTAATCGTCGGCGCCGCCGTCGAGCCCGCGCAGGCGGTCGTCGAGGCCGTCTCGCGCGGTGATGATGATGACCGGTACCGCGCTGCCCTTCGCGCGGATGCCGGCCAGCACACCGAGGCCGTCCCGGCCGGGCAGGCCGAGGTCGAGCAGGATCAGGTCATAGCGCTGCGCGGCGAACGCGGTCAGCGCGAGCGCGCCGTCCGTGACGCGATCCGCCGCGTACGACGCGTCCTTCAGCGCAGCCTGGACAGCTTCGCCAATCATCGGGTCGTCTTCGACAAGCAGTATTCGCATGCCTCCACTCCACGAGCGATAGCCGGAATCAGCGTCTGTGATTTTCGCATGCGCGTCACGAGGTCTTGCCGGCGAGCGTGTCGAACGTGTGCAGGAGGTCGTCCATCGCGGCAGTGCAGTCGCTCTGCTGCGGGTGGTCGGCGCGCAGCGCTTCGAGCGCGCGGTCGATCGCCTTGTCGAGTACGTGCCAGTCGCCGGCCGCGCGTGGCTTCAGGCCAGCTTCAGCCTCGTCCCATGCGATCTCGAGATCCTTGATGCGTGTCTTGCCGCCAGCCAGGTCGCCCCTGGCAACGAGAACGGACACATCGGTCGCGATCCTGCGGAACTGGGAGAGGTCGCCGAGCTTCGACGCGCTTGCGGGCGAACCGCCCTGTGCGGCGGCGGACGCCGTGGTCGATGCGGCGGCGCTGCCGGTCTGTCTGGAGCAACCGGCAGCGAGGCCGAGCGCAGCGCACACGGAAACGGCAACGAGCAGACGCGAAAGCGTGGTGGGATAACGCATGAAAAATCCTCGATTCGATGGTGAAAGAAACGTGACGGTCACTCGGCGGTCTCGACGCGCGCGCGGCTACTCGCGCCGATCTGCGCGACGGCGACGAGCACGACGATCACGGTGAGGAACAGCAGGCTCGTCGAAGCGGCCCCCATGCCGAACCCGCCGTAGCTGCGCGACTGCGTGAGCAGGTCGCCGAGCGAGGCCCCGAATGGTCGCGTCAGGATGTACGCGATCCAGAACGTGAGAACCGCGTTCGCGCCGATTCGCCATGCTGTGTAGGCCGCAGCCAGCAGGATGCCGAACGACACCGCGCCGAGCGAGAAGCCGAGACCCAGCGCTTCGGTCGCGAGATCGCCGGCGGCCGTGCCGAGCGCGAACGTGCAGAGGATCGCGGCCCAGTAGAACCCTTCGCGACGCGCCGTGTCGATCGCGTCGATCGCCAGGGTGCCCTCGACGCGATACCAGATCGCGAAGAATGCCGCGAGCACAACGGCGAATACGCCCGTGCTGATGTAGAGGCTGATACCGAGGCCGTCGGTGAGCAGATCGGTGATCTGCGTGCCGACGACGCTCACGAGCACGACCGTAAGCCAGTAGATCCATGGTGTGTACCTGCGCGTGCGCATCTGCAGGATGAGCGCGATCGCAAGCAGCGACGTCATCAGCGCGCGCGTTGCGCCTTGTCCCCATCCCGCGTTGACCGCGAGAAAGTCGGCACCCGTCTCGCCGACCGTGGTCGACATGATCTTGATGATCCAGAACGCGAAAGTGATCGCGGGAACCTTGTTGAGCCAGCGTGTCGCCGGTCGATCGGACGTGTAGGTCATACGGCGACTCCTCGGAAATCGGGTGACGGACCTGCAGTCTGATCGCTCAGACTTAGCAGATCCTTAGCCGGGTTCTTCTGGAGCCGCCTCCTGGCTCATACACCGACCGCAGGTGGGCTGCTAGACAGGGAGGGGGATATATCGACACTTGGCCCGGTTCGTCACTTTGCGGTGGATCGCTGCCAACGGGCGCTCCATCGCCGGCGCCGGACTTCGGCGACGGCACGTCCGACATGGGGCTTTTCCTCGGGCAGGTCACGTCGCCGCCTGGCGGTCTGGCGAGCAATGACAACGGATGCGGTTTTCTGATCTGTTGCCCCCGACGTAAGCGTTGACGACGTGTGGGCACACTTCGCCAGGGTCGTTCGTCGGCGCCTTACGCCGAATTTGGGAAAAGGTATAGGAGTTCAGCGTTTGACGAAGTCCAGACGTTCGGCAGCAGCCGACCCCATCCGGTCATACGCAACGGATTGCCCGAAGGCAGCTGTCGGAAGGACAGCGGTCATTCCAGGCTTGCCGCCTGCCGCCGCTCCATGCGACGCGCTCACGTAAGGCGATAAACCTTGCGCGCGGTCCCGCGGAACAAAGCCTCGCGTTCGCCAGCGCTAGCGTGCGCAGTCAACTTCTTGAAGGCGTTCCAACCGTTGCTGAATGGATAGGAACCCTTGTCCACCGGGAAGTTGCTCTCGAACATGCAGCGCTCTGCACCGAACGCCTCGATACATGTGTACATCCATGGCTTCCATGTTTTGGCCAAATCGTCCGAGGACGACGGACGTTCGCCCTTTTCAAACTCGAAGCCATTAATGCGCATGCCGAGGCCGCCCACCTTCACAAAGACATTCGGCAACTGGGCGAGCGTACGCATCGAGCGGGACCAGGCATCAAACACTTCTGCGCGCTGATTTGCATAGCTGGCAATCCGGACCACGCCTCCGCAATGGTTGATGATGAAAGGCGTATCAGGATAGGCCTTCGCCAGGTCGAACAGCTCCGGCAACTGCGGGAAGAATAGCCATGCGTCGTACGACAGGCCCAGCGGAGCCAGTTGTGCGACGCCTGCCCGGTAGCCGGAGTCGAGCAGCAGCCCTCGAGGCGCCGCCGACAATGGATTGACGAGCGTCTGGTCAGCATCCCAGGTAACGAGATGTCGAACGCCACGGAACCGACCATCTCCGGCATGCAGTTCTGCTTCGAGAACATCGCGAACCGCCGCTCCCCTGCGAAGATCTGCATAGCCGACCATACCCTTCGCAACCTCCGGCTTGCTTTTTTGCAAAGGCGCCGTGACGCCAGCAACATACTCGATTTCTCCGACCGGGCGCAGCGACTCAGGACCAGACGGGCGATATCGTGTCAGCCCCTGCATGAACACCGACGCGGTGATGTTATGGCCCGTTTGCGCGTCCTGAAGATACTCATCGAGAAGATAGGTCCAGCCCGGACGATCATAAAAGTGATGATGCGCGTCGACGATCGGCAGGTCGGGCTCAAGCGCCGCTTCGGTGCCGGAAGCGAGCCAGTCAGCCCGAACGGAAAGATAGTTGCTGGTTGTACTCACGGAATGCGTTTCCTCTTTTGCGAATGCTTGACGCAGAGTGACAGCGGGGAAAATCAATGATGCTGCGGCAGCGCCAATCAGCTGCCGGCGCCGCGGCGAAGGGCATTTGTTCATTCCTGTTCCCCGCGGCCAAAGGCATAAAGCGACAAGGTCAGCAAAGTCGTGATGCCTAGCACGATCGAAAGACCAATCATGCCGGCCGAGAACGTACGGAAACTGTCCTTCAGATAACCCACCAGGTACGGTCCCGCAAATCCGCCGAGCGCACCAATGGAGTTAATGAAGGCGAGGCCACCCGCAGCCGCCTGTCCGGAAAGGAACCGGGCCGGCAGTGTATAGAAGATCGTGCGGCCCGCAATCGTGCCGATCAACGCCAGCGTAATACCGGTCATGGCCGGAACCAGTTGATGGAAATACGTCGAGACACCCAGCGCAATCGCACCAATCAAAAGCCCTGCGGCGAGATTGGCGATCGGGCCGCCGCGACGATCGACCCGCTTTGCCCACCAGAGCAATGCGATTGTGGCAAAGAAATAAGGCACGGCCGACATCCAGCCGGTCTGCGTCACGCTCATCCCGTGAGCCCTCAGCATCTGAGGCAGCCAGATACCGATGCCGTAAGAGCCCATCGTGAAGCCGAAGGAGATCATCGCAAGAATGTAGGTGCGTACGTCCTTCAACGCTGCGACGAAATTTTTCTTTTTCTGACCGGACGCGCCTTCCCGATCGAACGCGCCTTGAAGAGCTTGCCGTTCCTCCTGGGACAACCACTTCGCATCGGCGGGTTTGTCCGCCAACATTTTCAGTACCAGAAAACCGAGGACACACGCGGGCAGTCCTTGAACGATGAACATCCACCGCCAGCCCGCCAGTCCCAGGACACCGTCCATATGGAGCAGTCCCGCGGACAGCGGACCACCGACGAGCGACGACAGCGGCGTGGAGACGGTGAACCATGCGAGCACGCGAGTGCGATAGCTAGCCGGAAACCAGACCGCGAGAAAAAAGATCACACCCGGAAAGAAGCCGGCCTCACCGATACCGAGCAGCAGCCGGATCACGTAGAAGCTTTTTGGCCCCACGGCGAGCGCGGTTGCCGCTGCGAAAAAGCCCCACGTGATCATGATGCGGGCAAGCCAGCGTCGCGCGCCGAAGCGGTATAGCGCCAGGTTGCTCGGAACCTCGAACACACAGTACCCGGCGAACATGATGCCCGCACCCCAGCCGAATTGGGTGGCGCTCAAGCCAAGATCGTGATTCATCGTCAACGCCGCGAAACCGACGCTGGTGCGATCAAGATAATTGAAGAAATACGCAAGCGCGAGTAGCGGAATGAACCGCCACGCGGCTTTTCTAACCGCAGACTGCTCGACGGTGGAAGCCACCACGCTGCCTGTCGTGGTGTTCGATGAAATGGATGTCATGTCTCGTCTCCAGACGAATCAAGGCGCGCAGAAGGCTCAGTGGCCTCTGCGGCTCGGTGATTCTTTGTGGGTGTTGCAACGTCAGGCGCTGGCGAGTTCGTTCGCCGATGGGTTCGACGCATCGCCAGGCTGAGCGTCCTGACACTTGACGATCCCGGCCTCGGTCAACTGCCTGAGATCCTCCGGCGTGTAGCCGAGACCCGTCAGCAGCGCCTGGGTATCCTGACCCAGCGAAGGCGGCGCCGCACGCAGGTGCAGACGCTCACCGCCAAGCGTCAAAGGCAGCAGCGCAGTCCGCGTCGCAATAGCCTGCCCTGCGCCGCTTGCGTCGGGCGGCAAAGTCACCTCGGCGAGTCCGCCGGTAGCGAGCAGGTGCGGATCATCGAACAGATCCTGCGGTTTCGTGATCGGCGCATACGGCAGTCCGCAGCGCTCGAAGATTGCGCTGATCTCGGCAGCCGAGAACGCTTCCATATGTTTTCGAAGCTGCGGCAACAACCGTTCACGGGCCTGCACACGCTGATTGTTGGAAGCGATCCGCTCGTCAGCCTTGAGTTCTGCAAGCCCGAAAGCGTCGCAAAACAGTTGCCATTGCGTATCCGAGACAACCGCGAGGAAGATCTGCTCGCCGTTTTTGACCGAGAACACGTCATAGACCGCCCATGCTGAAATGCGGCTCGGCATCGGTGCCGCGGCCTTACCGGTCACCGCGTACTGCATCATGTGCTGGGCGACGAGAAATACATTGTTCTCGAACAGTGCGCTCTGTACTTCCTGACCACGTCCCGTGCGTTCGCGTTGAGCCAGCGCTGCCATCGCACCGATCGCGCCGAACATTCCACCCATGATGTCGTTGACACTCGTCCCTGCTCGCAACGGTCTGCCGTCGGGTCCGGTCATATAAGCGAGGCCGCCCATCATCTGCACGACCTCGTCGAGCGCGGTGCGATGATCGTACGGGCCGGGCAGAAAGCCCTTATGCGACACGTAGACAAGACGCGGATTGAGCCTGGACAGCGCGGCGTAACCGAGGCCGAGCTTATCCATCGTGCCGCTCTTGAAGTTTTCGCTGAACACGTCCGCCCCGGCAAGAAGCTTGTGAACGATCTCCACGCCGCGGGGATCTTTTACGTCGACCGCGATACTCTTCTTGTTGCGGTTGAACGTGCTGAAGAAGCCCGCACCGGAACCGCGCAAAAGACGTGTGCTGTCGCCGGAAACAGGCTCGACCTTGATCACTTCCGCGCCCAGGTCCGCCAGCACCATGCCGCATGTCGGCCCCATCACCATGTGCGTCATCTCGACGACGCGTACGCTGCCATACGGGAGATTCTGGTTTGCTTGCACGTCGCTCATTGCGCTACTCCAGTCAGGCAGCCTTCCGGTTGCGGCGCGCTGGGCGCGCGGCCATCGGCATACGCGAATCCCTTTGGAAGACCCGCGTCCTGCACGTGCCCATATAACGCTTCGCCAGGCAGTGCCTCCGCGAGAATGGCGCGCGCGGCAATGAGCCTGTCGATGTCCACACCGGTGTCGTAGCCCATCGCTTCGAGCAGAAACGCCAGATCCTCGGTCACGATGTTGCCGGTGGCGCCTGGCGCATAAGGACAGCCGCCCAGGCCGGCCTGACTCGAATCAATTGTCGTCACACCGACCTCGAGCGCGGCGACGACGTTCGCTAAACCCTGTCCGCGCGTGTTATGGAAATGTGCGCCGCCAGCCTTCGCGCCGAATTCCGATTGCAACCGACGGAACAGCCGGCGAACCTGTGCCGGATTCGCATAGCCGCTGGTATCGGAGAGGCCAATTTCGTCGACGCCGCTCTTGGCCATTGCCTGGCACATGCGCATCGTTTGATCGTCGCTCACGGTGCCCGCAATCGTGCAGCCGAAGGCAACGGAAATGCCTGCCTCGATTTGCACGCCCGGAAACTGTTCGTTGCGAAGCGCGACGATATTGCGGACTTCTTCGATCATCTGCTCATTGGTTTTCCGGATATTGGCCAGCGAATGTTCGTTGGTCACCGAAACGGGAAGCGTCACCTTATGCACACCCGCTTCGAAGGCGCTCTGGCTTCCACGAAGATTTGGTGCGAGAACCGCGACGTGCAGATCCGGGATTGAGAGGGCATGCACCACGACTTCGCGGATGTCAGCCATCTGCGGCAGCAACTTCGCCGGCACGAACGATCCCACTTCGATTTCCTTGATTCCCGCAGCCGCGAGTGCGGAAATCCATCGCAGCTTCGCAGCAGTGGGCATGACGCTCTTGATGCTTTGCAGACCGTCGCGCGGCCCGACCTCGCTGATCAGCACCTTCGGACTTGAAGTGCTCATATTCGGCCCTTAGTTCTGTCAGACAGACCAATGTTTCGTTAGAGAGAACTATAGGCGCATCCAAACACCCGCGAAAGCGGGGTAAACCCACGGATAGAACTTGAGTTCTGTCAGATAGAACGATACGATGCCACTTATGATCAAGACGACCAAACACGCCGTGACCGCTGATGCCCTTTCAACGCCTGAGCCATCCGACACTGCCAATGACAGTTCCAGCGGCGTAGCTGTGCTCGACCGTGCGTTCGCCATCCTCAACGCGTTCGGGCCGACCGACGACCAGTTGACGCTTACCGAACTCTCGCGGCGCACGGGGTTGTACAAAAGCACGGCCTTGCGCCTGCTGGGCGCGCTGGAGCATGGAGGCTTCATCCGAAAAATGAGTGACGGGCAGTACGGCGTCGGCCACCAGCCACTACGGCTCGCCGCGCTCTATCAGCGATCCTTCCAGGTCGGTCCCGTTATCGAGCCGTTGCTTCAGCAATTGAGCCGCGACCTGGGGGAAACGGCGTCGTTCTATGTGCGGCAGGGCGATCATCGACTGGTGCTGTATCGTGTCGAGCCGACGAGGAGCGTGCGTGTGTCAATTCGCGTCGGCGAAGAGTTCCCGATCGACAAAGGTGCCTCCGGCAAGGTGCTGCTCGCTTTCACTGAGGCACAGGATCCTCGCTGGAGCGAAGTGCGCGACGCTCTTTGGGCGGCGTCTTTTGGTGAACGCGATCCCGAAACCGCTTCGACGTCCGTCCCCGTGTTCGACTCGACTGGCGAGTTGGTGGGTGCGCTCACGCTGTCGGGACCGAAAGAGAGATTTGGTACTCCTTCGACCCTCGACGCGGCCGTTGCGGCCTTACTTGTCAGTGCAAAACGCGCGACCGTTGCGCTCGGCGGCAAGGGTGGTCGATACGATGCCAGCATCGCGGAATTTGCTAATAGAAGCTGAAGTGGGGACGCTCACGGCGGTCGCTCGTGAATGGTCGACCGCTCGCATTGAATTGCCGAACTGCCATGTCAAGCCCGGCGCGATTTCGGGGACGATGGTACTGGTACTGCGACCCGCGCCCACAAGTGCTCGTCCAGATTCCCGGCCGACCGGTCAGGCCTAGTGGCACGAAACGGGACGCTACCTGCGCGCTCGTTCGCCGCCAGGCGGCGGAGTAACTGTTTGCGGCCTCGGGTCGAAAGGCCGCGAACGCTACCAAAGCTGACGGTCAGGCAGGCAGAGCTAAGGTCTGTTTCTGGCCGAGACCAGCAGTTCGCCGTACGACTGTCGGTAAGCAATGGGGCTACCCCGCGACCGCTGCGAACCGGGCGCGGGCCGACACTGCTGCGACGACGTCGCCCCAACAGCCCTGGTTGGCTGACCGGTGGCGTGATGACAATGCGCCGCCGCACCGCGGGCATCCGCGATGCCTGGCCGGCTTGGATGCGTTCCAGCCAGCACGTGCGGTTCGGACTGAGCCGCGCGCGCCTGCCATGGTGACGGGTACACCCTAGCAAACAAACCGCCGACAGGGCAGCCAAAGCATTCATCGCGTGTCGCCCGGCGTCCGGTCCATGCATCGCGCCTCGGATAAAATGCCGGGACTGCGACACTGGCCGAAATGCCTCACGAGCGCGGCGTAGCGCTGAACGTCGACGGCAACGGCGGCGCGGAAGAACTGCATCGCGGTTGCCGCATACCGCACGGACATACCATGAAATTCGATCATCCCGATCCCGAACTCAACAATCCGTTGACTGACGAAGAACTGGAATTCCTCGAACGCTTTCTTTCGGGCAATGCCGTCTGCGACGACGCGATGGGTGCGGTCATGTTGCATGGATTTCTGACTGCCGTCATCTCCGGACCGAACGCGATCATGCCGGGCGCGATCCTTCCGTGGATCTGGGATGCCAGGCACGCAACCCGTCAACCCAGATTCCTGTCGGCAGGCCGGGCTCGCAAGGTCACAGGACTGATTTTTCAATACTGGAACGACATCAACGACACCCTGAATCAATGCCCGGACCTGTTCGAACTCCCGCTGCACGCGAGCGTATACGAGGGCGAAGAGGTTCCTGTCCTCGACGAATGGTGCGAGGGGTATTGCAAGGGCATCGACATCGACCGGGAGGCCTGGGAGCCGCTGATCGAACGGCACCCCTGGTGGTTCAATATCATCCTGCTGTTCGGCACCGCCTCCGGATACGAGGAGGTGGCGCGACGGGACTACACGGTCGGGCAACGCCGGTCGTTTGTCCTCCAGCTCGCAGCATCGGTACTCAATATCCATCGCTACGTGTGTGAGGAATGTCGGAGATCGCTGGAGCAGGGCGAGCAGCCAGGTGCGATTCCGGCGGGTTCGTTGTCGAAAGCCAAGCCGGCGACGCAGATCACCGCGAGGAATCGGGCCGCGCGGGACGGGAGCGTGTCCAAAGATGTGTTCCTCGTGGATTCGATCGGTCGACTGACGGACGACGCGTTTCACCCGCTGGCATTGTCCCCGCTGGCTACGCGCATCACGCGTGGCGGCACGTCTGTCGATGCGCACATCTATCGCGCCGGCGATGAAGGTCGCGACGGCTGGATACTGGAAATCATCGACGCGTCCGGGACGTCCACCGTCTGGGACGAGCCGTTCCCGACAGATGGGGCCGCGCTGGCCGAAGCATTGAGCACGATCAACATGCACGACATCGCCCCCGGCAGCCGGTGACGGACCGTGCCCGCGTCGTAACGCTGAGCGCGCCCGCACCCGGACGGGCCTGGCGTTGCGCGCCGTGAACGGATGCGTTGCCCGGCGATGTCATGTGACGTGCTGCGAAACAATCCGTCCCAGGACCAGGACCGGTCATTTTTCCCACGGCGCAGCAGATACGTGATCGTTTCCGTCTACATTTGAAACCGGGCCTTCCCCATCAACTGTCATGTCCTTGACCGATACCGATCGCCTTTCGCCAAGAATCACACCTGCTGGCCACCTGCTTGCCGCGCCGGACGTCGAGGCGCCTGTGCTGCCCGATGACGTACCGCTGGGCGTGGTTTTCGCGCGCGGCGCCGGTCACGGGCTGCTCTATCTGGGAAGCTCTACCATCGGGCGGGCATTGCCGCCCGCCTGGGCGTGGTGGCGAGAACTAGGAGCCCGCTATGTCACGGCCCTGTGCACTACGACGGAAAGTGGGGAAATCGCGGTCGCAGAGCCAGACCCAACGGAGCTCGGCACACTGATCGACGACGCGCCACCCATGACGGGCGCTGAATATCTCACGCCGGATGTTCTGGCGGCACTGTGGAGCGAAATCGATGGCGCCCTGCGCGACGAGCTCGCTGAATCGGGAGAGTCACTTCAGGCATTCCTCAGGTCGCGTCATCCTGCATGGAATCTGGTGGGCCGGGTTCACTTCAACCTTGCCGAAAACCGCAAGGATCCCGAAGCACCTTTCGCGTTCCTGGCTACATACGCTGCGCGCCTGTCGGCCCATGGCAAGACGCAGCATCAACCCCTTTCGCGGGCGCTCGAAGAGTTCTCCGGTGCGCGCAACAAGGCACAGCTTCTCTCCCTCCTGATGCCGGTCCAGCGTGCCGCTGAACGCTGCGACTGGTTGCGCGCGATGGTTGAATCGCGCGAAATCTACCACCCGTTGCGCTGGATGCCGGCCGACGCGTTTCGCCTGCTCTCCGATTTGCCGGCCCTGGAATCGGCCGGCATCATGGTTCGACTACCGGCGAGCTGGGCCGCGGGACGCCCCGCGCGGCCCGCGGTCAGGGCGAGCGTCGGGACGCGGCCTCCGTCACGCCTGGGCAGGGAAGCACTGCTCGACTTCAGGATGGAGGTGTCGCTCGATGGCGAAGCGTTGAGTCCGGCCGAGATCCGGAGTCTGCTCAAGGGGGCCGACGGCCTTCAGTGGATTCGCGGGCGCTGGATCGAGGTGGACACGAAGAGGCTGGGCCGCCTGCTTCAGCGCTTTGAAGGTCTGGAAAACGCCGCGCAGGCGGGACTGCCGCTGAACGATGCGCTGCGTCTTCTGGCGGGCGTCTCCGGTGATGAAGATGACGCGTTCGGCGAGCGCGACTGGTCGCAGGTCGTGGCTGGCGACTGGCTCTCACAGATGCTGCAGCAGTTGCGCCAGCCGGAAGGGCTGGCGCAGGTCGATCCGGGTCCCGATCTGAAAGCGCAGCTTCGACCGTACCAGCAGGCCGGTGTGCGCTGGCTCTACCTGCTCAGCCAGCTCGGGCTCGGAGCGTGTCTTGCCGACGATATGGGTCTCGGAAAGACGATGCAGGTCCTCTCCCTGCTACTGATCCTCAGGCGCGACCCGGTCGACCCGCGCCCGAGCCTGCTGGTCGCCCCGGCGTCCCTGCTGGCAAACTGGGCCGCGGAAGCGGAGCGTTTCGCGCCGGGCCTGCGCGTGCTGGTGGTGCACCCGTCCATGACGCCTGCCGACGAACTGCGCGCCCTGGACAGCGCCCGGCTCGCGCAGACGGACCTCGTTATTACCAGCTTCGGCTCGCTGCTGCGCCAGCCCGTTCTGGAAACAATGCAATGGCGCGTCGCCATTGTCGACGAGGCCCAGGCGATCAAGAACCCCGGCGCGCGGCAGACGAAACAGGTGAAGAAGCTTCAGGCCCGCTCACGCATCGCCCTGACGGGCACCCCGGTGGAAAATCGCCTGTCGGATCTGTGGTCCATTTTCGATTTCACGCATCCCGGCCTGCTGGGCTCGGCGAAGGACTTTGCCGGTCTGACCCGGCGTCTGGCAAAAGCCGAACATTTCGGCCCGCTTCGCACTCTTGTGCGGCCCTACATCCTTCGTCGCCTGAAAACAGACCGGCGTGTCATTACCGATCTCCCGGAAAAAACCGAACTCAAGGCGTGGTGTCACCTGAGCCCCATCCAGGCCGCCCTGTACGAACGCGCGGTCAAGGACCTGGCTGCGGCGCTCGATGGTACCGAGGGCATTGAACGTAAAGGGATCGTATTAAGCTACCTGATGCGGTTCAAGCAGATCTGCAACCATCCGTCCCAGTGGCTTGGCGATGCGGCGTGGCAGCCGGAAGCCAGCGGCAAATTCGCGCGGTTGCGCGAACTGGTCGACGTGATCGCAGCGAAACAGGAAAAGGTGCTCGTGTTTACGCAGTTCCGCGAAACCACGGAGCCCCTGGCTGCCCACCTCGGCTCGCTTTTTGGCCGGGAAGGTCTGATTCTCCACGGTGGAACGCCCGTCGCCAAACGCCGCGAACTCGTCCGGCAATTCCAGGAAGATGAATCGGTTCCGTTCTTTGTGCTTTCGCTCAAGGCGGGCGGCGCGGGGTTGAATCTCACTGCCGCCTCCCACGTGATCCACTTCGATCGCTGGTGGAATCCGGCGGTCGAGAATCAGGCGACGGACCGGGCATTCCGCATTGGCCAGCGCAGGAATGTTCTGGTACACAAGTTCGTTTGCCGGGGTACGGTCGAGGACCGGATCGATCAGTTAATCGAAACAAAGCAGCAGCTGGTGAAGGATGTGCTTGAGGGCGGCGCGGAGCTGCTGCTGACCGAGATGAGTGACCGCGAACTGCTCGATCTGGTCAGGCTCGATATCCATTCCGCGCAGGCAAACTGATCAGGGAGAGGAACGCCGATGGCTGACTACGGTGGATGGAAACCCTACGTCCCGGTGGCCGAGCGCAGAAAGCAGGCGGAGCAACTGGTTGCGAAAGCGATCAAGTCCGGCAAGACGCTGTCGCCCATCGCACCCTATCGAGGGGCCATTGCGAAGACCTTCTGGGGCAAGGCATGGTGCGATAACCTTGAGCACTACAGTGACTACGCCAGTCGCCTGCCACGCGGTCGCACCTATGTGCGCAATGGTTCCGTGATCGATCTTCAGATTTCGACGGGCAGGATCCGCGCACAGGTCATGGGGTCCAGCGTGTACGAGATCGAAATCGATGTCACAGCCTGCCCGGAAAAACAGTGGCGGGCGTTGAGTGTCGAGTGCGCATCGTCGGTTGACTCCATGGTCGAACTGCTGCAGGGCAAGCTGTCGGCTGCGGTGATGGGCCGCATCTGCAAGCCGGGCAGCGGGCTCTTCCCCGCGCCGAAGGAGATCAAACTCGGCTGCAACTGCCTGGACTGGGCGGCGATGTGCAAGCACGTCGCCGCCGTACTCTATGGCGTCGGCGCGCGGCTCGACCAGCAGCCAGAATTGCTCTTTACGTTACGTGGTGTCGACCCTGGCGATCTCGTTAGCAGCACCGGTGCGAACCCCTCCGGTGCAGGAGCCGGCCCGGTGTCCGGCAAGGTACTCGACAACGTGGACCTGGGGGATGTGTTCGGAATCGATATCAATACGGAGCCCTTTGCCGATGCGCCCCCGGTCCGGAGCAAGCGCACGCGCAAGGAAGCCGCCTCGCAAACAGAACGCACACCGAGGTCGACGGCGTTGAAGTCGTCTACGATTGCGAAATCGACACAAAAAGGCAAGGTCGCGCTGCCAGACGTGAAAGCCAGTGCTTCCGCCGTGAAGAAGCCAAAGGGTAAAACCGACCCCGGTGTTTCGAAGGCGACTCGTTCGGCTGCATCACCAAAGCCCACTGTGCGTGCGCCCGCTGCATCGAAAACCGCTAAACGCCGCGGGTGATGTCTGCGGCGACGCGTCACCGCCTGGTCCGGCGACTGATCGCGCTCTCGAAGTTTGCAACTGTTACGGAAAGCACTGTGTCGAACAGCGCAACTTCAGTCATGCGAAGGGAAACTGTTCACCGAATTCGCCGATATGGCAAAGATGCGATGCACCACTACTCGCGCCATCCTGCCAGCAGTGCAACTGGATGGCCGGAGGTTCGAGCAACGACGCGGGATTCGCATTTGGCTGGAGTCGCAATGCAATCTGCGTTGTCGTAACTTGGGCAGGTCAACACGGGTACGGCGCCAGGACGCGCGTGCAACGCGCGATGAACGTGCCCGGTGACGATGCGCTCAACGTTGTGATGTCCGGATAGAAGAAGTCGCAAGGCGTCAGTCGTCTGCATGCCGAAAAGTTCGAGATGGGGGATGCCGGTGCGAAACGGCGGATGACGCATGGATGACAACCGGTCGGTTCACGTATTCGACGAGCTCGCGTTCCAGCCACAACTGCGCCGCCGGACCGGTTTCACCGTGGCGGGAGCCTGGGACTCTTGTGTCTATCGCAAGGATGCGCACATAGCCGACATCGACGCCGAAAATTGAGTCCACCCGCGCATGTTAGCCGCGGTTGATTGTCGAGCGCGCCGCGCAGACATCTGCGGTCATCGTTGGTTGCCGGGTAAGACCATATTGGGGTGCGTCAACTGCGCCAGCAGTTGCAGCATTTCGTATTCTTCCGGGAGACCCTCGTCCGTGAGATCTCCGGTTATCAGGACGAGCCGAGGCTCTGGATTCAGGCGGTTCGATCCTGTGGCCGCTGTAGCGAACGCCGCGCCACCGCCGTGCTCGCAGTAGAGATGTTAGAGCGGACCTAAATGGCTGGCGCCGCGCCAGTAGCGCAACCGCGGGGCCGAGGCGCCCCGCGTTTTCTCCCTTTCGCGTGAGCTACCCGGACGCGATGGTCTGCTTCCGTCCTCAGACGCTAAATCCCGCAACTCGCCTCATCTGGCGCGACACTGCGCTGCCAGAGCCTTGCGCATCGAATTGTGCGCGAAGGCTCGCGTCTGCCTTGCGGGTCACGCCGCGGTGCATGGCCACAATTAAAGCGAAAAGGGCGACGAGAAACATCGGGGTGGCAAACATCGTATTGCTCCCGGATGTTGGAACCGGGTATGTGTTCGGCGATGGTCGTGTGCGATCGCGTTGCACTGTCGTCGGAGATCGCGGTCCCATCCCCTCGCGTGACCCCGCCAAGGCCTTCACGATGCCCGGATTGCGTCGGTCGGGACCAGGTGCAGTTCCCTCAAGGCCATGCGCCGCCCACGTGAATCGCGTCTGTCTCTGCGTAGACTGTCATCCACCGGAGTACCGGTCACCGTAAGGCTCCCATAAATAATATTTCGCAATATGACATATGCAGGTGCGCGGCTCAACGACGAGGATGCCGAAATCGACTCGCAACGGATGGCTGGGACTGTGTTTGTCTATGTGCTGACGCTCTGGGTCGATGAACTGATCTTCCTGCATGCCGCGTTTCCGCGTTGGGTGGAAGTGGACCTATCTTCCGACTGGCATCCGGCTTTTGAGTACGCTGTTGCTGGGCGCGGACGGCGCGATCGGGCTGCTGGTCTCCGCCTTGCTGGTCGATTTCTTTCATTACTTCCCGAACGACCCCGTGCGGGCAATCGCGGGCGTGATCTTCAGTTCGGCCGGCCCGTACGCGGTCCGTCGCCTCGCCCTGGAACGCTATGGCCTGAAGGCGTCGCTGACGAATCTCACGCCAAGGCGCCGTATAGTGCTCGCGTTTGCTGTCGCACTCACGAACTCGACGCTGCATCATCTCTGGTTCGCAATGACGGGCAGTACGCAGGACATCCTGCAGAGTTTCTTCACGATGTTTGTGGGCGATCTGCTGGGCGCGCTGATTCTCGTCTATATCGTGAAGGGCACGCTTGCCCTGCTGCCCAGGCATCCCAGCCAGTCCTCACGCATGACCGACGGCATGTTCAGGATCCGGCTAGCCCTTGATCTCGCCTACAACAACCGCCTGGCTTGACGGCAGATATGGGGCGCACGGCCCGTCCGGGCTCGAACAGGGCCGTTGAAGGCTCTCACACTTGCGGGATTGAGGGCGTGAGTCGGGGCAGGCCGCCCAGCATTGAGTGCGCCTAGCGGTCGTCGCGAATCGCGACACTGCAGCCTGGGTGCAACACAACGTCGAGACGCACGATGGCGACAATCGTACATAGCGCCACGAGACGGGCTGCGATTGCGCCTCATCGCAACCCCTTCGTCACGCTAGCGTGGAGCCTGATTGTTATGTGCATTCGTTAGTGCAACGTGAATGCTGAACATCCCGTTCGTGAGGCGGGAATCGCCTGGCCGTTTCGGGAGCAAAGCCAGCAATCCCTTCATCGCATACAGCATGATTAGCGTGCCGGCGAGGTCGCCCACAAACATGCTGAACAGGCTTTCGAAGAAATGCTCCGTCGCACCGGTCAACGCAAACCAGAGGTGATGTAACAGCGGATTCGCGACCGAATACGCGACGGCGAGCACAAGAAGCCGGGTCGGCGTGAGATTCGTCAACGATGCGCGCAAGCCGTAATACTCTCTCGCGAACCTGTAGACCAGATACGGAGCGGCTGACCCAAGTATCGCGCCAGCGATCGCTCTCACAGGGTCATGCGGGAACCAGTAAAGAAAATCCGTTAACAGACCAGCAAGCAGCAAGCCAAGGAAACCGTCGGCACCAACCAGTAGCGTGCTCAAAAGCCGTATGCCGGAAGGAAGGAATATCCAGTTGATGCCCCTTACAAACGACGTATGCGCAAACACCTCCTGATTGATCCAGAGTGACGCCACAAACGCTATCAGGGTTGCCGCGATCGACCAGAAATGTATACGTAAGCTCAACATTACGATGAACTCCCTTTCCCTTCGGACTATGACTGGCCAATCATAGCGCCCGCGTGTGGTTCTGCGAAATGCATCTCCAACAGTCTATGCGCAAACTGAAGGTTAGTGCCCGGGTCGCTATGCTGACCGCTGCGAATCTCGCGACGCGTGAAGTCATCGCAACCAGAGACAACATCGGGGAGTTGCGCGAGAGGAGGGGCATCATCGCGGATGGCATGGTTATCATCATGCCGGTGATTACGCAGTCCGCAGGGTTCTATCATGATGGTATTCGCGGCCACAGCATGCTGCGTGTCGTTGGAGGAAACAGGTACGCCGCGTGCTGTCATGCATGCGTAATGGCTTCGAATCTGGGGCGCAAATGGAAATCGATACCACAGGATGGTTCCCATTGGACGACTATGCGCCGGCCCGTGAGGGCTGGTACGAAGTCAGGCTCACGACCGGAGATACGGCATTCTCCCGCTTTATCGACGGACATTGGACGGAGCAACCCGTGGTTCTGTTCACGCACTGGCGTGGTCTGAGTGCGGATCCGGGGGACTCGGCCGACAGCGAGCACATGGACGCGCAGGCTGCCGCCGCACAGGGCGTACGAGCGGTGTGGAACGCGTTTTTCCCCGTAGTGGGGGATACGCATCCACTCAAGAAATAGCTGCTGTCACTTGCCCATGCAGCAGAGCCGTCATTTGGGCGAAATCGATGCATGGCGCACGAACAGCCTGAATTTCCAGAGAATGATCCGATCTGGGCAGAAGCAGGGTGCTCGAAGCAAGCATCCGCGCGAGGAGACGCGCGCAGGGAAAGAAGAATCCTCAAGATCTTCCTCTATGGTGCGACGAACTGATCTTACCCCCGGGGGGGGAAGGGGAACCTTGAGCGTCATTCGTTGTAGACGCACCTTCTACTCGCATTACGAATTGCGTCGTTCACGTTGCCGAAACTCAGAAGGTGTCAGGGAGAATCGCCGCCGGAAGATCTTTGCGAGACGATCCCCGTTTGTCCAGCCGCAACTTTTCGCGATTCTGTCGATTGAGAAATCGGTCTCTGCCAGCATGCGCGAGGTCAGATCAAGTCGTGCCTGCAGCAGGTACTCGGAAGGCGTGACGCCTATCTCCTGTTTGAAGCATCGAAGGAAATTGCGCTCGCTCATAGCCGAGATGTTGACCGCGTCGCTTACAGATATCGGCCGATTGCAGTTCTCCTTAAGCCAGCGAGCGGATGCACGGACCTTCTCAATTGCAGTGTCAGCTCGCGCGTCAGCTATTAGAGGGGTAAGCGTTGCAAAACCATTTCCAGAGAGCTTGCGTGAGATGTCTCTCACTGCTTCCGGACCGAGATCCCATCCGATAAGCGCAAGAGCCGTCTTGGTCGGTTCATAGCGATTTCCCCGGCTGGTCGGAATTTTTGTGGGAGACGCATCAGAATCGAGTTGAAGCAGACCGCTGTGGTACGAGTCGGGACGGAGCTGCATCATGTCGATCAGATCCGCCGCCTTTCCAATTCCGGAAACGATTTTCGTTGCCGGAATGGTGACCCGAAGCCATTGTCGGACACGCTCGTCGCGCGTCACTTCGGTCAAGTCGCTGCCGTCCGCGATAAATAGTGCATCAAAGCCCACACTTTTCGTCGTGTCGCATTCCTGTGTCCACACGTTGACAGAGGACGAGCACTCAACATCGCCACCCTGTGCGGAATATAGCTTGACGTCATAGAGTAATCCGCCATTGCATTGTTGCTTCGCGATTTCATTGGCGAGCTGAAAGATCTCAGGAACGACTCCGATCGAGAGTAGGGAAAAGCCTCTGTAGAGCAGCACGCCGATGCTTCTCGTGGCTCCGGATTTCGGCCCTCTCGCGCCAGAAACGACATTTCCCCTCTCAGCACCCCCGGCACCGATGTCGCCCATCTTCATCCCTCTACTGTTATCAGGTGCTTGAAATTGATATAACCTGTGACGATGACTTAATTTTCATCGCGATGCATCATACATGGGCTACTAAATTCGTCGGATGCTTGGCCGATCAGACCAATATATTGGCGGTTTAAACCACATGCATTGCAACGGGTGCTATCTCGCTGGAATATCTACTGTCTGCACAACAGTGTGCCATGCGATGTGCATGACGAAACTGCATAGTTTTGGCGGAAACGGATAACGTATTGGCTGGTATGAATCACGTGCCTCGGTGGATTTCATGGCATAGTCAGAGAAGAATCGGAAAGTTGGAATCGTAGAAGACCATCAGGAACACACAGAGAAAAAGGATGTCCTTTCGCCTTGGGAATACTGGCCTTCGTGACGTTAAAGTATTCGAGCCCCAGATTGAAGCCCGATCAACAGGCGCGTTCTTTAGAAGCTTTGATCAGGACTGGTTCAATGCGAACGTCTCCTACGGGTATCTTTTCACTCATGATGAGCAGGCTGTTTGCCCCCATAATGCGTTGATCGGACTGACCTACCAGGTTCAAAATCCGCGCGGCGTTGTTTTGAGAGTGCTCTCCGGCGAAATATACGCCGTGGCTCTCGATCTGCGTCGTACGTCAGTTGCTTTTGGGCGATGGGCGGGCGAGTCCCTGTCAGCATCAAACTGTCGCCAGCTCTGGATACCGCCAGGATTCGCGCATGGGTACATCGTTCGATCAGACGTCGCGGAGGTGCTTTCAAAGGCATCCTCGGCGCGTCTGCCTGATTCGGAGCGCACGATTTGCTGGGATGACGCAGATCTCAACATCGATTGGCGTATTGCGGGATTGCCTGTCACAGACAGGAGGCAGCGCAATTGTGTTGACTTTAATGTTGCGGAGTACTTTTAGCACAATGAGTCCGCAGCGCGTGACGACCGATCGGTACAAAGGCGTGTTTAAGCTGCCAATTCCTGGACGGTGCGTTCCCGTTGGAAAGCGATCGTTAAGCGATCACTCATCCATGACTACAAGCTCTACGATATGAGCCATTCAATCGATATCGCGAAAATAGCCAACCATGACTCGCGATCGGGTGCAGGCGCGTGTCCTGAAGTCGCACGCGACGCGCAGTTCGATAAATTCAGCGCTGTAGAGGTCTCTTGCGCGGCACTCTTTGAGCGTTGGTGTACGGAGCGTAATGTGATTCCACTTGCGTATCTGATGCACGTATGGCCGATCGCTAGACCAACAGACCTGGAGATTCGACAGGTCGGCGACTCGATGGCGGAACTCTTGCGCGGACACGCAAACGTTCTCGACGTCGAGGACAAGATGCTGATTAATATTACACTCTTGTCGGTTCAAGCTGTGTTAGATATTTAACGTCGGTCAGGTATTAGAGGCACGCATGGCAGGAGGCTTTGACTAGGCGCTATCACGCGTCTCTGGGCGGCATACCATACCAAATCTCGGACCCGATTGAAGCGTGTACGTAAGAAATGATGTTTGATCAACCCCTTTCCCCGAAAGTTGCTCGATACCGGGGAGACCGAACGCAATGGAAATTTCAGGAAAAAACTCTTCCTTCAGCTTCCGTATTCCCGAAAATGAATTCGACGATTCAGTCTATGTGGCTCACTATTCGAGAGATCTCTACGTCTTGCTCTCTCGCATGGACTCGGAAGCAATGGTAGTCGCCTTCGAGATACCGAGAGTCAAACTGGCGAGGAGTCGTCGGTTGTCAAGTGAAGCACTTGTGAGAACCGCGATCGGACAGGGAATTAGGGATGGGGTGTTTGAGTCGGCCGGTAGCTCATGGCGGGAGTTCGACCTGGACTCGCCAACATGGACTGGTGATCTCCTGGCAAGCGACCTTCCATAGCCGTCACGGCACTTCTAGGCGAACGCGCCGTGCTGTATGGAATCACATCATTTGACTGCTCGGAGCACGCATCGCGTAGCACGGACCGCTGCTCAGCGCATGCAAGGGAGCGAGAGACGCTCCTTCGGAGAGCGGCTTGTTCACGTGGACGTCCGCTCCGCATTCCAGACCTGAGTTAATTACACCGCACGCGGTCTGAGCCGAAGTGAGCAAGACGATAGGCCCGACGAATTCGCGTCGGGCGAGATATCGCAGTGTTTCATATCGTCTGCGGTCCGGTTCACTCCAATCAAGCAGGAAGAGGTCAATTGAAACGTCTTCAAGCAAGCGTCGCAGCCCTTCATCACTCCTCGTCCCGAAACATAGGTGCCCCACGGAAGAAAGTATTTGAAGGGTATGGTCAAGTTCGCCAATGTCTGGCTCGAGGATTGCAATTATCTTGGCAGACGTTGATAGCCGGTGCGACTTTGTGGATAGTCGAAAGAGGGCATCTGGGTGGGGCCCGCTGTACCGGCATAGTGCAGGATTGATCAGTCGCACCGGACCCATGGCGCCCAGGCAGCTTTCACCCGCAAGCACACGGAAACGCTCCGTCAGGCGCCCCCAATGGGACTCACAAAACGAGGGTCCCGATTTCAACCACAACGCATAAGATAAGCGAAAATCCTCGAAACCGGTACGTCAATCTCTACCTGATTTCCGCCACTCTCCTGGCATTCGCGAGTGTCTTCATTTCCGCAAACGACGGGGGAATCTCCCGTTTCGCGTTGCACGGCACAGACCGGCGCCGAACCGGCATTTATGTTGGCGGGCCCCATCTGCCGCAGGATTCCGGCAAAAGGGATGCTACCCAACCGTATGACCGCGTCTGGTCCGATACTCCGTCGGTGTCGTGGAGAGATGTTTGCGGAACAGTTTCGCGAGCCGTCCGCCAGTGCCAAGCCCGCATCGTCGCGCAATCTTGTCGACGGGTAGGTCGGTATCGACCAGCAAGCGACAACTCATATTGATCCGCATGTGGAGCAGGTAGTCCGAGGGAGTGATGCCCATTTCGATCTTGAAGCGACGCAAAAAGTTGCGTTCGCTCATTGCGGCGACCTGTGCCGCGTCTTCTATCGTCACCTGGCGATCACCATTGGGCTTCCAACCAATGTACGGATGCCTGGATGCGCAGGCTCACCCGGCCTGAGACATTCGTGCGGATCGCCGCGGTAGGACCGGTCCGCGGGTGACGCGGCATGACCTGGCGTGCCACCTCACGTGCAAGATCGCTTCCGAGGTCCAGTTCGATCAGCAAGAGTGCCTCTCGCAGGGGGGCAGTGTTCGTGTCCGCGAACTCGTTTTCGATAAGGCGGTCCCGAGCGTTTGTTCGCATCGCGCAATCTAACGCGCTGCCGGCCCACTCGATTCCTGCCGCTTCTAGCAGCGCTTTGCCTTCCCCGATCGGAACGACAGCCTCGCAGCGCGAGCATTCGAGGCGCAGCCAGCGTAACACGCGCTCATCGCGCAGCACGTGTCGCAGTGCAACTCCGCCAGCAATGAACAGCGTGTGAAATTTTCCGGCATGATGCCGATCCTCAACCCTGTCCGTCCAGACAGACACGGAGGATGAACTTTCGACACGCCCGCCGGTAATGGATAGCAGGGAAACATCGTATTCGGCATGTCCATTGCCGGCATAGTTCGCGTGTGCCAGCGCATTGGCTGACTGAAACAACTCAAGCACGGACGCCAGTCCGGAAAGCGAAAAGCCGCTACAGAGGAATGCTCCAATCTTCCTGGCTGTGCCCGGTTCGGGCGAGGCACAAAACTCCACGACGCGACTTCGTTGACCGCCACCTCCGCACTCCATCAGTACCCCGCTTTTCAATGGTCGTATTGGCTTACGTTGAGTCGAATACCCAAGCCAATGGAAAAAGAAGAAGAATCACCACACGTTCGTGAAGTGTCTGGCGGCATTCGCCGCATGCTGAACGCACTGCGCAGATTCAGAAATTATTTATGTATCTATTTTGAACTGAGATCGGATCATAAGCAATAAATATGCTATTCGCCACTATTGCTCGATATCTTTCGGGAAATGTGGCCCACCCAACAGTCAAGGTGTTGAAATACCTTATTGCGAGTGAAGCGCGAAAAGTATCCAGAATCGCAAATATCGCGGCAACTCATTCCGGCCGCATGCGAGTGCGCTCGCTGTGGTCATCTGTTACCGGCACGACCACTTACACTTGCCGATGCGGTGGCAAGGCAGTTACAGGCTCTCTGGCATAGCGCTGAAAGCCACCTGTATGAGCTCATCAAGGGAAGTGTCCACCCGGGGGCGAAGCCACGCACACGCTCGGCACGTCCGTGAGCGCATGACGGGCTTCGGGCAAACTACGGAAGATCAGCAACGCTGGCTGGGCAAACGGGAACGGCCTTACATCATCGTTGAGGGGGCGGGTGTCTCTGCGGGAGCGCGTTCCTACCATCGGCGCTCACATGACGTGAGTGCCTGCGGCGAAAACCGATGGGAAGCTGTCGTTGCTCAAGGTGTGCAGGCACGTGAGTGAGTCCACGCCGCGTACCGGTTTTTCGAGCACTAGGCTTGCACCACACTGCATGCCGGAGTTGATCACGGAATCAGGAGTATGCGGTGCAACGCACAACACGACGGGTACACCGGGCGCGCACTGCGAGAGGTGGGTAAGCGTCTCGTAGCGCACACCGTCGGGATCCGTCCAGTCGATAAGAAACAGATCGACCGACACATCGTCAAGCACCCGCCGCACGCCGTCATCGCTCCCCACTCCGAAACACAAATGCCCGGAGGCAGAAAGCATTTCGAGGGTTCTGTCTAACTCTTCGACATCGGATTCAAGGATTGCGATTTTCATAGGTCATTGGCACCCACAGGTGAAACGTAAGGCGGTGTTTCATCAACCGCCACACGGACCCACTTGATGATGCCCTTCCGGAAGGACCGCGCGCAATTGAATACCAGGGAGTCTACGCGATCTCGACCGTAAAAAGTGTCAGAATTAATAATTCCTGGGAATTGTCCTGGGGCACTCCCGAAAACCCTAAATTTTTATCTCCGGATGCCGATAGCACACCGATGCCCGTTTGTCGTAACAAGCAGGGTTCGCTATTTCTCATAATCTGGGAATGTCCGGCACCGAGCATCGCGGACAATCTCGCACGCGGGAACCTATTGCCCCTGCACCGATATTCCATGGCGCGCTCCTCTCCGTATTGAAGAAGACTCATCTCAGGTTTGCCGCGTTGTTGGAGAGGGGCGGTTTATCTGATGTCGCATCGGCATCCTTACGAATGTGGGCTGCCGGCTGCTGCTTCGCCGATTGTTCAATCTCGCGCGGCGTCAGCCGCTCGCCTCGAGTTGGGCGCGTTGACAGAGGCCGTCATTCGGTGGCATTGCAAGGCAAAGTGCGGCCGGATTGGATCGGGTAGCACAGAAAGGACCGCATGCGCTGCGGCTTGCTCCGCAACTGCCGTTCGCGCCCGAGCATGGGTTGTGGACTGATTTCGTTCCGATTACACGCGCTCGAAGCATTAACGAGCACTTGCTCCACGCCGGAACACTCCGGACTTTTCGCCTTCGCTGCCCGGATAACTGCGAAAACCTTCCGTGGCGCTCCTGCGCAGCGTTGGATTCGAATGCTGACGTCCGCTGCAGGAAGCTTTGACACAGCCTTCTCGCGGCGCTCTTGCCGCAGCATGTCCAGCCTCACTGCCATTTCGTCCGCGGCGCCACCACACGTGCTGCTCGCCGTGCAGCGCCACGAACGCCTCTTCCAGGCGCTGCATGCTGCCTTGGCTCGCGCCGGGCAACCCCGGCGCACTGCGCGATGCCGGCACTGAGTTTCGTGTGCCAGCGGCGGGCCGTATCGCAGGCCATGGCTACCTCGCGCTCAAGCCGCAGTTGCTTGATGTCGCGCAAACCGACTTGAGCCAACGATACAAGTGCACCGCGTAGTCGATGATTCGTCTCTGGGGACACGTGGCCGTGATAGCGCGCCCTGTCTTTCTTATTCTCGCCAGCCCCGGACAATGTGATAAAGCCACGATCGCTGGCCGCACATTAATTTGGGGATATGCTAATAGCATATCGCGGACTGCCCGGCTAAAAGGATAGCAGCATTGCATAAAATGCAGAAAGCATGTGTGTGACGATCGAAATTAAATGGAAGGGCATCAGTTAGCATTCGACAGGTAAAAAATACTGAAAATCTCCTCAAGGCCTACGCGAAGTAATCGCTAACACACTGTATTTAAATGCTTTTACGTGATCTCGAAAACTTTGGCTTTCTTGTCGATTAGTTCTAGTCCGACAAGACGTGTAACTATTTCGCCACCGATGGCGGGAAATGACTGTAAGTTAGGTACGATAGTGCCTTCGAGGAATTCGGCTCAATGAAAGCCGAAAATAGGTCTAATATCGGGGTGTGCGATGGTGAATTTCGTTAGTCACAGTATTGCTCGCGGTGGCCACTCAGGCGAAGTTCCAGTTCCGGGGTTGAGAAAGAGGATAATTTTTCTTCTCTTCTCAGGATTCCGCCTCTCCGAGGTTGCGACGGTCCTTGAGGTATTCCATGCAGCCAATCGCAACTCCTTACCCCATGATGCGAGGAGCGTCCATCCGCTCTACGACGTTCAACTAACGTCCCTCCAGGGCGGACGACTCGAGAGTTCATCGGCGGTGTCTGTCTGGACCGAACCTCTCGAACAAATGGATGAGGTTGGGCCAATTGATGCCCTGTTCATTGCCGGACCCGGAAGCAGTGCGCTGTCCGGCAACGAGACGACGTTGGAACGCATCCGGTTTGTCAGCAGCCAGGCAGCCAACGTGATCCCCATGGCAGACTCGAAGGTGCTGCTGACAATCGCGGGGGTTTCGGATCAGTTGGGCCAGTGGGCCGCCGGCAGAAAGGCCGACGACGGTATCGCGCGCAGGCCCGCTCACGCCTATATCGAACCATTCAACGGGCCAGTCCAGCGTGCGCTACAACTCATCAGGCAAGACCTTGGCGCAACTATTCCAAGGGCGATTACCGATATCACGGTGCCCGGTCGTCAAGAGATCGGATTGATGTCAGCAGCGCGTGAGCGCGCGTCAAACAGTGCGAGCGAACGCATACTCGAGTCTGCCCGATGGATCGAAGAAAACGGCGAAAGATCAGTCTCGATTGCAGAGGTCGCGCAAATCGCAGCGATGAGCGAGCGCAACTTTCTGCGCCGGTTCAAGATCGAAATCGGCATAACCCCTTCCGAGTACCTCATGTACTCCAGATTGGAGCTCTGCTGCCAGCTGCTGGTCGAAACCGACTTGCCGGTTGAAAAGATTGCCCGCCGCTGCGGATTGAGTGGTGGTGGCTCTCTCTCAAAGCTTTTCCGAAAGCACTTTTCACTGACGCCAACTGAATACCGAGAGAAAAAGAAACTGGCGTGACGCAGCGACTCGCTTTGCGGGCGGTGTTGGTATGCGTCGCTTTTTTTGACGGTTCGCTGCAGCTTGTTGAATTTCCGGCTCGTCTTCGAGACCGATGCGCGCCGGGAGTCCGGTGAGGATTTTCGCACAGGAAAAGGTGCGGTCGATCGTCGTTCAACCTCCTGATCGCTTCCGGTCATGCTCCATATCCGAATGCGCCACACGGTACTCGGTTGGCGTGAGTTGAAGATGTTCGCGAAAGAGTTTCGATAGTCTGCCCCCGCCGTTTATCCCGCTGCGTCGCGCAATCTTTTCGACCGGAAGACGGGTCTGCGCAAGAAGCCGACATGCCATGTCGAGGCGGACTTTCAGTAGATACTCCGAAGGCTTCATTCCCACCTCCTGCTTAAACCGCCGCAGGAAATTACGACTGCTCATAGCGGCGATTTGCGCTACCTCGTCCAGCGAGATATCCCGATTGCCATTCGCACAGATCCAATGTGCTGCATCCTGAATCGGTTGACTGAGTGTCGCTGCGATACCGCGTCGGATGTCATCCGTCAAACCCGGGCTGAACTGTGGATCTATGGACTTCGCAATTTGCGTGGCAATAACATCGCCGTGTTCGCCTTTGATGACCGCGACCGCAGCCGAAATCGCACCGTCGGCGGAAATCACCTGAGTCTGGCGATTCTTGCAGGGATGACTGTTCAGGCTTGCAAGCGCGATATCGTGTGTCAATCTTCCCATCTGTGCGAGGGCAACGCTGCTCTCGCCAATCGCGACGAGCAGATCGCAGTTCTCCTGCACGCGATGCAACCACCTCGAAAATTGATTGTCTCGCAGTAAGTCGCGGATTCCACTACCACCGGAAAGCATAATCGCGCGGAACGAGTCCGCGGCAACGAGGCTCTCAACGCTATCCGTCCAGACACATACCGAAGACGAACTGGTTATCCTGCCGCCCGCCGAAGAGAGGAGTCGTACGTCGTACCGGACAGCGTGTGTCTCATGCCTCATCATGGCCGCGTTCAAGGCACGGAAAGCTTCGACAATGATAGCCATATCGGCCAGTGCAAATCGATCGCATAAGACAAGACCGATTTGCCTTTGCTCCCCACCTTGGTATTTGCCCGGCTGCAACGTCCCGGAATTCCCGATCAAAGGCCCCATCTTCATCCCATTTTATTGAAAATCTTTATGACCGATCCGACCTTCGGCCTCACGACCGGATCATCCTACTTAGCGAAAATTATCGAAACGCGACTGTGGCGAGATCAGTCGCAGTTTTATCTGTTTTCGACAATTCAATCGCTATCGTCCCGTGGTCTAACATACCGACCGATAGCTTCGACTATAACTGCGCAAGTCGAACGTGCAAGTGGCTGTAGCGATGCGGTCGCTGAGCGATATCCGACGTTTCAATCAGGAGAATGGCGGAATTGAAGAACGTTTTGGCGATGTGGGGGAAGTATTCCCGATGATATAGTCGCGCAGCATACAGAGACAATAAACTGGCCGGCTGTCCGGCCTTTTCCTCTTCATAGACTGGATCGAGCCGGGAACGTATCGGAAGAGACCTTCTGCCAAACCCAAAGTCAGTCCAGGTGGACGGATTTTTATAGAGTCGTACATTCATAGGGTTGCAAGATGAAATACAAGATCGCTGCCGCAGCAGTTCTATCTGCTACTTTGACGACGGCAGCCCAGGCGCAAAGTAGCGTCACCCTGTATGGCCTAATCGACGCCGGCTTCACATATGTACGGGGGGCGCCAATACGTGGCAGGTGAAGAGTGGAACGGTCAATGGCAGTCGCTGGGGGTTGCGTGGTTCGGAGGACCTTGGCGGTGGCCTGAAGGCAATCTTCACTCTGGAGAACGGTGCTTTAGTATCGCGAATGGTACTGCCGGGCAATCCGGGCGCATGTTCGGAAGACAAGCGTTTGTCGGTCTCGCGAGTGATCAGTATGGGGCAGTGACGATTGGCCGGCAGTACGATAGCGTGGTTGACTACCTCGCGCCTCTCTCAATCACAGGTAGCCAATACGGCGGCACGATCGCCGCGCATCCATTCGATAACGACAATCTGAACAACTCAGTCAGATTCAATAATACGGTCAAATACACCAGCCTCAACTACGCAGGATTCAAATTTGGCGCTACCTATTCATTCTCGAACAGCTCGCAGTTCGCGAACAATCGGGCCTATAGCTTTGGCGCGTCCTACGCGTGGAGTGGCCTTACCGTAGCCGCCGGCTACCTCCAGTTGAACAACGACATTACCTCGACCGTGTTCGGGAATAGCGGGCCGAGTTCCAGCGCAAGCGGCGCACAGACCGGTGAGTGGACCTTCCTTGCTGGTCGGCAACGTACCTTCGGTGGTGGGTTGAGCTACGCATTTGGTCCAGTTGTCGCCGGCTTGGTCTATACGCAAACCAACCTGTCAGATGCGCTCGGCGGCGGAATCTCCTCGCGCCAATCCGGTGCGTCCGGCGGCATAGCTTTCCGCGCTAATAGTGCGCGCTTCCAGAATTTTGAAGGTAACGTGCGTTACGCGTTGTCGCCGGCTATTAGCTTCGCCGGGGCGTACACCTATACGCGTACTGACCTTGGCGGTGGCGTGAATCCGATCTACAACACCGTATCAGCACAGGCAGACTATGCGCTGTCCAAACGCACCGATGTTTATCTGCAAGGAAACCTCCAGCACGTCAGCCGGAATTCCGGCCACGTGTCGGCATATCTGAACGGGCTGAGCGCGGACTCGAACACACAGAAGCAAGGCACGGTCACGATCGGCATGCGCCATCGGTTCTAGACCTCGCAGTTTCTTCGAAAGATCAAGGCGCCTCCCGGCGCCTTTTTTTGTGTCACTCTGCTTCTCACCTGTCCGTCCTCTTTCGTTCGCCCTGAGTGATTTGCTACCGGAAATGGGAAGTCGCGTCTTTGGATGAAAAGATAACGTAGTATCGCGAACCAAATTTCGATGAATAGAATATATGCTGATATCGCAGATCAAGATTTACAGATGCGCATCAGACGGCCAATTCATTGGCGGGTTCAGACAGGGTTATTGCGCCATTCGAGAAAGAAGTTATGATGCGACGCAACGACGATGATTCACCCACGGATAATTTTGATCCGAAAGATGAGCTGTCGGATCGATTAAGATTGACGATCGCAAAGTGCGCACTTGCCGGTCTCAGTGTTCAAGGAATTTCTCACCTCGTCTCGAAGGTGTGCGGATTTATTGTGATCGGACCAGCACCTTCGAGCCGCGTGGTGGCGCGTGTTGTCGATAGCTCGCTTCAAATTGCATTTGGCGGTGCGAATAAGTGCAAGGCACCCAGGAAAGGCTTAACCCGTCTGGGAAGCGCTCCGATGCGTCAGTGATCGACAGGGGATCCATATGAGTACTCGGGTGAGCAGCGTGGCGGCTATCAAAGACTCCGCACTGATGTCTGTATCAGGCGGCGATGGAAGCAATGCGATGCGAGCGACCACAACCGACATCTTTTTGAATTATCGAAATCGTCCAGCGAGAAAGGCACAGCGGGAGGCACGAATTGAATGACTGATGCGGGTATCCGCTAGAAATCTCGAATTGGCCTGTGGAAATCGAGTGTCAACAGCGGAAGCGGCACAGCGCGCGGCCATGAGTGAGCGGACCTTCCTGAGGCGTTTCAAGCAACCATTAGGGGTGTCTCCACGGGAATTCTTGCGACGTGCTCGTCTTGAGAGGGCGCGCTCGCTGCTCGCACAAACGGACCTGTCAATAGAGAAAATTGCGCGTCAGGCGGGATTTGTCGGGCGAAATTGCATGGCGAACCTGTTTCGCCGTCACCTTGCGACCACTCCGACTGAATATCGCGCTGGGGTGCGCAGCACAACAGGCGGCTTGTTCAACTGCCCAACGCAAGCAGGTGCGGTAGAAACGACCCACGTACAACTTAAGTCTGAAGTGTGACCAGGTGGGGTGCCACACCTGACGCAGCAATCATGTGATGTACCTCCTTCCATGTCGTGTATGAATTGATCTGGTGATCTACGGATCGCTAGCGCTCGCTTGCGTTAGATTAGGATACCGAAATTATGAACTCGATATTCAGAAGAGCCGTAGATGTCGGATTGATCGTTCTCGGATCAGTTGTCCCGCTTTTCAACGGTACGCTGGAAGGACCTGAACACCACGTATTTGATGGCTCGCTTGTTGCGTTCGCCGCGGCGCTGGCGTTATCCGTATTTCCAGCTTGCGGCATCTACGACTCTGGCTCGAGATATTCGCCGCTCAACCTGTTCAGCCGAACGGTTCTCGCGTGGATCGTTGTTCAGGGAGCGACAACGTTGTTGCTGTATGTCTTGCACAAGGCGCAAATCCTGTCGAGTCTGTGGTTTGCATACTGGACGGTTACGAGCGGCATCGGGCTTCTCATTTTCCGCGCGCTTACGCTCGCGATCTATGGAAAGATCGAGCGCGTCGCACGCCGCCGCCCCGCTGTGGCAGATGGTAGGGATCCTGCTCATAAGAGACAGGGCACGGTTGGGGCGGTCGTAAACCGGGTGATAAAGCGTGGTGTGGACATCCTTGGTGCCGCGGCACTGCTGATTCTGCTTTCCCCCGCGCTGCTCGGACTCGCGTGGTTGGTCAGGCGTGACGGGGGAAGTGCAATATTCGGTCATGTGCGGGTTGGCAGAAACGGACGACGCTTTAAGTGCCTGAAGTTCCGCTCGATGATTCCGAACGCGGACCTGGTCCTTAAAGAACTTCTCGCGCGGGACGCCGATGCCCGTGCCGAATGGGACAGAGAATTCAAGCTCAAAAATGACATTCGAATCACGTCAATCGGCCACTTTCTCCGCAAGACCAGTCTCGACGAGTTGCCACAGCTGGTGAATGTCCTGAAGGGCGAGATGAGCCTGGTGGGTCCGCGACCAATCGTCGAAGCCGAACTCACCCGCTATGGGGCCGATGTTGGCTACTACCTGATGTCCAGCCCCGGAATGACCGGACTTTGGCAGGTCAGCGGGCGCAATGACACCGATTATGCGACGCGCGTGGCACTAGACGTTGCCTACGTCAAGAACTGGTCGATATGGCGCGATGTATCGATTCTCGCCAGAACATTCAGCGTCGTACTGCGTGGTTCGGGGGCGTACTGATGTCAACAGCTGACCACCGTTGGTCCGATCCTGGTTCCGTGCCAACCGGCGGAAGCTAGCGGGAGTGGTGCGTTTCTTCGCTCAGAGGCGTCGCGCTTTCGTCGGGGGGCGGGGCAGGTGCATTACAAGTCTGATCTCTGGTCCGCTCGCCGTATTCGCATTATCGGATCGCGAGCATGCCAGAACTTCAACACAACAGATACGAGTGGACGAGTGTACGAAAGACGAATGCGAAGTGTGTCGCAAGGGGCGTGCTATTCCCCTGATAAGCTCCGCCGGGGGCGGAGCGGTTTGACACTAATGGTTTTGTCGGTGGCGGCCGCGCTGTCCGCGTGCTCACTTTCGCCGGGTATGCGCATGGAGCAGCCGGCGACGCTTGCAGCTGCCAGTCAGATCGGACCTGACGGAAAGAATGAGCAGACGGCGGCCCTGGGTGTACCCGTTACGAATATCGACATTGCGTTGATCCAGAAGTTGAGGGACGCGCAGGCGACTTCCCCGGACGGCACCTCGGCCGTCTCGGTGGTCCCGCGCCCGTACACAATCGGTCGAGGCGATGTACTACAGATAACGGTTTGGGATCACCCTGAACTCGCGGTCGCGGCCGGCGCGCAACCGCAGGCGACAACGCGCGCGGCCGACGCGCCGCCGGGCTTCGTCGTTGACCAGGACGGGACGTTGCAGTTCCCTTATGCGGGCAGAGTACGCGTTGCCGGTTTGCAGCCGGAGCAGATACAGGTGCTGTTGACGCAGCGGCTCAGCAAGAGCTTCCAGGACCCACAGGTCAGTGTGCGGGTCGCGTCCTACCGTGCGAAGCAAATCTATATCGAAGGCGAAGTACATACGCCCGGCTCACAGCCGCTGAACGATATTCCCATGACGTTCTACGATGCTGTCAGCCGCGCAGGTGGGTTCGAGTCAACCGCTGATCAGAGTCGCGTCGTCCTGGTGCGCAACGGCGTATCGGAGCGCATAAACCTGACGGAAATGGCGGTTCGGGGGCAGAACCCCTCGCGCATCCTTCTTCAGGATGGGGACCTGCTCCGTGTGCTACCGCGCGAAGACAGCGGCGTATATGTCATGGGGGAGGTGAACAAGCCTGTTACGGCTTTGCCTATGCGCGACGGGCGGTTGACGCTCAGCGAGGCAATCCTTCAGGCCGGCAGTATC
Organism: Paraburkholderia sp. BR10936; assembly: GCF_040965735.1. NCBI lineage: Bacteria > Pseudomonadati > Pseudomonadota > Betaproteobacteria > Burkholderiales > Burkholderiaceae > Paraburkholderia > Paraburkholderia sp. BR10936. Next base: position 83,530 of record NZ_JBFRCM010000022.1, on the reverse strand, counting down.
AATTCAAACACTGCGGATGCGGCACAGGTTTATGTGATTCGTGGTGGAGTAAAAAAGCAACCGGAAATTTTCCATCTGGACGCCGCGTCTCCGGTCGCCATGATTCTCGCCAATCAGTTTGAGCTGCATCCGAAGGACGTTGTGTATGTCGATGGCAATGGCCTGGTGCGCTTTAGCCGCGTGTTGAGCCTCCTGTTGCCAGCCATCAACGCTGGTCTGACCGCCGCGATCGTCACGAAATAATGAACTCAATCCTGGTTGTTTGTGAAGGGAATCTCTGTCGTAGCCCGATGGCTGCCGCAATGCTTGGTTCGCTTCTCAAGGGGCAACAGGTAGCCTCAGCAGGGCTGAACGCACTCGTCGGGATGCCCGCTGCGCAATACGCGTGTGATGTGATGCGCGAACGTGGCCACGATATCACTGGTCATCGTGCGACGCAGATTGCGCGCTCCCTGTGTTCCTCGGCCGACGTAATTCTTGCAATGGATGGAGCGCAAAAACGTCAGATCGAAAGCCAGTTCTCCTTTACACGGGGCAGGGTGTTTCGCCTCGGTGAGTTTTTGGACATTGATGTCGAAGATCCATACCGCCGACCGAAATCGGAATTCGAGCGTTGCGCCGAACTGATTTCAGTCTGCCTGACTGAGTGGACGGCTCGCTTTAGTGCGCTGTGATCCGAGATATCCGGGGGCAACCCCGTCGTACGTTAAAAAGACATGACTAATACTCCTGTGCCAACGCCACAGACCGCAGACGATGGTGATCGAGACCTTGTTGTGGTGCTCGATACCCTGCTTGAGAACCGATGGCTCATCGCGACAATAACCGCGTGCTTCCTGCTGGCCGGTGTCGCGTATGCGCTTCTCGCAAAGCCAGTGTTTGAAGCGAGCATCATGGTCCAGGTCGAGGACAGTCCCGATACTTCCGCGGCGAAGAGTTTGCTCGGTGACATCTCATCGCTCTTCGACGTGAAATCCTCAGCTGCGGCAGAAACCCAGATCGTCGCTTCGCGCCTTGTAGTTTCGCGAACGGTCGATGCCTTGAAGCTCTATATCGATGCCCAACCGAAGCGCTTCCCTGTGATCGGAAGCTTTATCTCACGACACTATGACGGTCTTTCGCAGCCTGGCATCGCTGGCATTGGAGGCTTTGCCTGGGGAGGAGAGCGCATCGCAGTATCGCAGTTCGACGTCCCCCGGAAATACGAGCAGGACAGGTTCAAGTTGATCGTCCTCGACGCAAACCGGTACTCCCTGAGCGGAAGTGACCTCGACCAGGACTTCATCGGCCAGATCGGCCGCAAGGAAGTCATCACGACGCCGCGCGGCCCCATCGTGCTTCACGTCAATTTCATTGATGCGAACGCCGGCGCGGTATTCGTGCTGGTCCGAAATTCGAGGGAACGGACCATTGACGATATCCAGGACCGGCTGGATGTGCAGGAGAAGGTCAAGCAGTCGGATGTCGTCGTCGCGACGATCCAGGATACCGATCCGTTGTGGGTGAGTTCCACGATGAACGAGATCGGCCACCAGTACATCCGCCAGAATATCGAGCGGAAGTCTGCCGAGGCCGCGCAGTCACTTGACTTCCTGACGGGTCAACTTCCTGCCTTGAAGCAGCAGCTTGCTGATTCTGAGGCGAGGCTGACCAAATTCCGGAATGAGCGCGGTACGGTTGACCTTACCGAGGAAGCCAAAGTCGCGCTCGCGCAGTCTTCGGATGCGAAGACTCGTTTGCTGGAGCTCGAGCAAAAGCGCGCTGAACTTTTGACGCACTATACCGCGACCCATCCGAGCGTGATTGCCATCAACAGGGAGATCGCAGCGCTCGACGGATATGCGAGCTCGACTGAGCAGGAGATGCGTCGACTTCCCGATCTTCAGCAGGATTTTGTCCGGCTCATGCTCGACGTAAAGGTCAATACGGACCTTTACACGGCATTGCTGAACAATGTCCAGCAACTGCAACTTGTGCAGGCAGGCAAGGTCGGCAATGTCCGCCTCGTTGACGTCGCTGCAATTCCGGAGCTCCCTGTCAAGCCGAAGACGCCCCTCGTCGTAATCGCATCGCTCCTGTTGGGACTGCTCGTGGGGTGCGGAACGGCGATCGCACGTTCGATGTTGTTTCACGGAATCACCGACCATAACGAGATAGAGCGCCGTCTCGGCCTCAGTGTGTACGCGACGTTGCCGTATAGCGAGCACCAGAACGATCCTGGCGACGGAAAGAGAATGCAGAGGCGGGGCAAGGCGACACTGTTGTCAGTTGACTTTCCTGGTGAACCCGCTGTCGAGTGCGTGCGCAGCCTGAGAACCGCAGTGCAGTTTGCAATGCTCGAGGCGAAGAACAATATCGTGCTGATTGCAGGCCCAACGCCAGGTGTAGGGAAGACCTTTATTTCGACAAATCTCGCGGCGGTCATTGCGAGCGGTGGCAAGCGCGTCCTGCTTATTGACGGCGACATTCGACGCGGTCGCGTGCACGATTACTTCGGCGTTGCGCGTGCCGGTGGGTTGACCGATCTGATCGCCGGTCAAGCGGGGCTCGACGATGTTGTCCACCGTAATGTCGTAGACGGGCTTGATTTCATTACAACCGGGACGATTCCGAAGAACCCGGCGGAACTGCTACTTAAGCGCCGGTTGCCGACTGTGCTCGACGATCTGTCGAAGCAGTATGACATCGTGATCATGGATACTGCACCGATTCTGGCGGCGCCTGAAGCGGGTATTCTCGGCGGTTTCGCTGGTATCACCTTTGTTGTGGCACGCGCGGGGCTGACGCGTCTCGGGGAGATCGCGGAGTCGACCAAGCGCTTCTCGCAGAACGGCGTCAAGGTCAGTGGCGTGATATTCAACGGCGTCAACCCCCGTCTCGGCCAGTATGGCTACAAGTATGGCGGCTATCGTTATGTGGCGTACCAGTACGGTACGGCTGCGGAAGAGTGACGCGTGCACGCCTCAACGCGCATCGAGTCCGGCCTGTCGGGTCGACTTTGCCGGTTCTCACCCCGGAGGTAATTTAATGGTCAACCCGAGGGACTCGCTCATATCGCTCCTAGGTGTCGTGTCCGGGCAAGCGGCATTGTTCGCATGCATCTTCCTGATTGGCCGCTGGGACGGCCCTGGCGCTCTGGGGGAGTTCAACTACCAGCTTGCACTTGCGACGTTCGGCGGGGCGCTGCTAGGGCTAAGGTACGAGCTCGCGTGCGTCAGCGACAGTCCGCGCGAGTCCTTTGGCGCACTTGTCAACGTAATGGGTCTTGCGCTTGTATTGGCAACGCTGCTCGCAGGGGTCGTCGCTGTCGCTGGGCGCGCAGAATACTATGCGCTCGTGGGCTACGCATTCGCCGCGTTCGCGCAGATCGCCGCTGGCGCATTCCTGAACAGCATGCGGTGGTACGGCTGGATCACAGTCTCGAGGGTGGTCACAAATTGCGGCTTTCTCGCGTACCTGCTACTCGGTCAAGTCTGTACGGCTTGTGCAAAGGTTGGTCTCTTTGACGCGTACATGGTTTCGACGGCCAGCGTCGCGATTGTGATGGTAGCGGGGATCGCAGTGATCGGCAGCCGAAGCGGATACGCTTTCAAGCTGTCGCCCGGATTCTTTGCGGACAACAGGCGATTTGCTGCGTACATCCTGCCGTCGACGATCTGTGCGTCCGTGTTGACTTACGCGTTGGCAATTGTGATACCGCATTGGTATGGCGCGCACGTTGCTGGGTATTTCGCCCTCGCGTACCGGCTGGGATTCTTCCCCGTCTCGCTGATTGGCCAGAGTATCGGAGGGGTCTTTAGGCGTGATGCTATCGGTGCGATCGCTCGCGAAGATGCACGAAGTGCGTTGCTTAACGTCTACCGCATCTACGCGCGCTCGCTGGTTGGAATAGCAGCCCTCTACGCAATTGGCGGCCTTGTGCTATTCGACCCGGTCGTGACATGGGTCTTTGGATCGAAGTGGTACGGTGCCGTTCGATTTTTCAATAGCCTCGTACCGCTATTCGCGCTGCAACTCGTCTACGTCCCGCTTTCCCAGATCTTCCTCGCGACCCGTGCGCAGCGGACCGACTTCATGTTTCAGCTCCTGTCTGGCATCTCCCTGTTGACTGCTCTATGTATTGCGAGATGGTTCGACCTGTCAGCAGAAGCAAGCGTATTCACATTTTCGCTTGCAGGTGCAGCACTAATGGCAGGCGGAATAGGAATTACGTATCGCGTGCTCAACGCGAATCTGGTGCGGTTGAGCCCCGCTGCCTAATCGAGAAAGGGAAACGGAGATTTACCGATGATTCTGATAGTCGTTGACTCTCTCGAGAGATACTACTTCGCCGCGAGGCTCGTGCATGCCGTTAGAGGTGAGTATGACTTCCTGTTCCTGACGAGTGAGCCAGTTGCGCATCTTCGCCTGAAGTGTGCGGGGTACCGTTCATACTACCTACGCAAGGTCAGAAACCCCACACTGGAAGTGGACGAATCCTGCACAGAATATCCTTACGATCGCTCGATTGAGGTGCTAAACGGGCAGGTGAGCCGGGAACGCGCACGCGTAGAATCCTGCGCGGTGGTGCGTCGTGTGTCGTCGCTCCTGACACGGTTTAGCGTGACCCAGTGTTTTATGTGGAACGGTCAGCAACTGGTCTGCAGGGCTGTTTCTCACGCGTGCCTGGTACATGGGGTTCCACAGAGGTTCCTTGAGATATCCAATCTCCCCGGCAAGCTCTTCGTGGATTCGTCGGGTGTCAATGCACTTTCCATCATCTGTCGGGATCCGGCTGTGATTGATCGGCTCTCGTTGCCGGACGAGGAGACGCACCGGCGTTGGCTGATGCATTACGAAAGCGCCAAGTCTAGGCCGTTGCCCCAGGCTCGAACTTCGCTGAAGCGAAAGGTCGTCTCGGGAGTGAATTACGTTCTGAAGTTCGCGAGCTCGGGTGTTGGGCGTAAGCGTCTTGCAACCGTACGTGCACGAAATGGCGGTCGGAGACCAGTTGACATCAAGAACTACGTCGCCTCCGAGCTGTCGACGCAGCGCTACGTGTTTCTGCCTCTTCAGGTATCGGGCGATACACAGATCAAGCTGCACTCAGAGATCGATAACCTGGGGGCGATCCGGCATGCGTTGGAGTTCGCCGTCACGCAGGATGCTGCATTGCTGGTAAAACTTCATCCGGCCGAAAATGACGAGTCTGCGATCAGTGCAATAGAGGCTATGCGGGATAGGTGTCAGTTTACTCTGGTGTCGTCGCCGACGACTGATCTTATCAAGCATGCGCAGGCAGTCGTCACGATCAACTCGACGGTAGGACTCGAGGGATTGCTGTACGGAAAGCGCGTGATTTCACTGGGGCAATGCTTCTACAAGAACTTCGACCGGACGCGGCTGCTGAAATACATACATTCGTTCCTGATCGACGGAGTTGACTACTTCTCTTCGGGCGGGATTTCTCCGGAGGCCGCCCGCAAGGTATTTTCTATTGAGCATTGAAATGACAGTTACGCTCAGAAAAACACTTGATGCAGTCGTATTGGACTACAAAAGGAATCCGTATTTCAAGACGCGATTTGTGATGATCTTCTTCCGGATTGTCAATTATCTCGCCTGCAGAAGTATCGTGACGCTCATATGCGGGGCTCCCCTCATCGTTCTGTACATCTTCATTTGCGATTGGCTAATGGGAATCGAGATACCAGTTAAAACGAGGATTGGAAAAGGGCTCGCCTTGTTTCACGGAACTGGAATGGTGATCAACGGATACGTCGTCATCGGTGAATACTGCACGCTGCGCCACGGCGTCACACTCGGAAACACTATCCAGCGCGATGGCTCGATTAGCGGCGTGCCGAAGATTGGCGACCACGTGGAGTTCGGCGCCCACTGTGTCGTGGTTGGAGATGTGTTGGTTGGGGATCATGCGCGCATAGGTGCAGGGGCAGTGGTGCTTACTGACGTGCCGGCGCGCGCTGTCGCCGTTGGCGTGCCGGCGCGGATACTCAATACGGGGGATTGCATCCAGTGAGCGTATTTATCCTTCATCCAGGTAAAGCGAACTATCCCGAGATCGAGGCATATAGCGATTGCCTGACGCAACGAGGCATCCCAGTCGAGCACGGGGATCTGGGCGCGCTCAATCGCGTAGCGGAGGATCGTCGAGCAGTCCTTTGGTGCATCATGGGGCTCTATCGTGCGCTGCCGCCCGCTAAATTTGTGGTTCACGACTATCGGTCTCTTTCTGTCGGCCGGATGGCGTTCGTCAAAGACTGGATCAAACGCGCACTGAACGCCAGGCCGAATCTCCGCATTTTTCAGAATGTGCGGATGCGGGATGCTATGGGCTTCAGCGACGGTGTTCCATCCTTGCTGCTCCCTATGGGTGTTCCGGACTGGATCTTTGATGTCACCGACGACGATGCGACATCAATGCCGGCTGGAAAGTTTTGCTACATAGGCGAAATGAGCCGCGAACGCGGATTTCATAAGGTGCTGGGGGCATTCCGCGACGCTCGTCGCGATCCATCTGAAGCATTGATTCTGGTCGGGCGACCGGAGCCATCGATTCTTGATGAGTTTCGGGCCGTCCCGGGGATCGTGTTCACGGGTCGCGTGCCGCAGCAGGATGCACTGCGTATCGTCCGACGCTCCGACCACGCGATCTGCTATTTCCCCTATCACCGGCCGCATTGTTTCCAGACGCCGACGAAGCTTCTCGAGTACGCCGCGCTCGGAAAATCAATCATCTGCAACGACGCTCCGTCGAATGTGCTCGCTGCGCGCGAACTCGATATTCGGTGCCATGTAACCGGACCGCGGATATTCGATGAACTGTTTTCACGCGCTCCGATAGCTCTGCAGCGGAACGACCCGAGAAAAATCGTATCGCTCGAATGGAGTCGGGTTATTGAGCGCTCTGGGGTGCTTGAACGCATCGGCGCGGCTACAGGACAAGCGCCCCTGATGACGCATCAACGGGAGAGGGTCAACGAGGGAGGGCAAACGCGATGAGGATCGTACATATTCTGGAGTCGACTGCAACCGGCACATTGTCGATGGTTTGTTTGATCGCGAACGGGCTTGCGCGCGAGGGCCACAAGGTCGATGTGATTTATTCAATCCGTCCCGATACCCCCGCAGCGTTACCTGGCTTGTTCGCCAGGAATGTCAGATTGCACCATGTGCAGATGAAGGATGTCTCGCTTATGCGCTCTGTCCCGGCGCTGCGCTCGAAGTTGATCGGCCTGAATCCGGACATCGTGCATCTGCATTCGTCCTTTGCCGGATTTCTTGGGCGTATCTCCACACTCCTCGCACTGCGTCGGACGGCGTTCTTCTATAGTCCTCACTGCATCTCGTTCATGCGGCGCGACATCTCAACTCCGAAGCGGTTGCTATTTGTGGGTCTCGAGCGCGTCGCCGCACTGCGACGTTGCGTATACGTCGCTTGTTCGGAGAGCGAGCAGCAAGTTGTGCGTCGTTGGTTGCGGCAGCCCGTGAGGCTTGTCGAGAATGCGGTAAAGGCGCATGCGGCGAAACCAGGTGAGAACGAAGAGCAGAAAGATAGCGTTGGTTTTTGTGTCGTGACGGTCGGCGGCGTGCGGCCCCAGAAGAATCCGGGCCTGTTCGCGGAGATTGCCCGGCGGCTTGACCGTCCTCACGCCCGCTTCGTGTGGATTGGAGACGGGGACGACGCCCTGAAGCAGGAGCTACGTGCTGCCGGGGTGATCATAACGGGGTGGCTCTCCCGCCGTGACGTACGGTCGTGGCTTGAACGTGCCGATGCGTATCTGTCGACCTCGTCATGGGAAGGCATGCCGGTTTCAGTCGTCGAGGCAATGATGGCGGGAAGCGCCGCGATTGTGTCTGATTGCGCAGGGAATGTCGATGTCGTTAGGCATCTCGAAACGGGCGCCATTTTCTCGAGCGCCGCGGAAGGAGCGGAATTGCTTGGACGGGTTATTGATGATCCGGAGTTCCGTGCGGGCCTCGCGTCGCGCGCGCGCATCGAGGCAAAAGACCGGTTCACGGAGAAGCGATTCTTTCAACAGCTCGCGCCCGTATATGAGGACGAGTTGAAGCGCCGGCAGCGATCAAGGCACCACAACGTCGACCGCACAATTTTGCGGCAGCACACATCGTAATTCCTCGGGGGAAATGTAAATGAGCGTATCGATCAGCGCCAACGTTGAAGTCGGAAATCAGTTGCCGTTTGTGTTATTTGGCGGCCTGAATGTTCTGGAGAGTCTTGAGTTCACACTTGAAGCTTGCGAAGTTTTCGTCGATGTCACCAGGAAGCTTGGAGTTCCCCTCGTCTTCAAGGCTTCTTTCGACAAGGCAAACCGTTCGTCAATCCACTCATACCGCGGCGTCGGAATGGAAGAAGGACTTTCCATTCTGGCGATCGTCAAAGACCGCTTCGGGGTGCCCGTCATAACCGACGTACACGAAGTGGCGCAGGCTGAAGCGGTTGCTGACGTCGTTGATGTGCTTCAGGTACCGGCGTTTCTCGCTCGTCAGACCGATCTCGTGGTCTCGATCGCAAAAACTGGGCGCGTCATCAACGTCAAGAAGCCGCAGTTCATGAGCCCCGCTCAGGTCAAGCACGTGGTGGCGAAGTGCCGCGAGGCTGGTAACGACAAAGTCATCCTGTGTGAACGTGGCGTGGCGTTTGGCTACGACAATCTGGTCGTGGACATGCTGGGCTTTCGCCAGATGCGGGAGGCGTCGGGAGACTGCCCGGTAATATTTGACGTTACCCATAGCCTCCAATGCCGCGATCCGCACGGCGAGGCGTCTGGCGGGCGGCGCAGCCAGGTGCTCGACCTGGCGCGCGCCGGCATCGCACTTGGCATTGCCGGCCTGTTCCTCGAAGCCCATCCTGATCCCGATCGTGCGCGCTGTGACGGGCCGAGCGCGTTGCCATTGAACCTGCTCGAGCCGTTTCTTGCACAGGTGAAGGCCATCGATGATCTTGTAAAGCGGTTTGAGCCGCTCGACATCCGATGAGTGCCGTTGTCTACTCCGGTGGAATATCAGTCGTCGTGTTCGACGTCGATGGTGTCCTGACTGACGGTCGTCTCCATGTAAGCGCTGACGGCGAACGCGTAAAGAGCTTTCACGCACACGACGGGGTCGCGATCGCGTTGTTGCGTGCGCATGGGATCCGTTCCGCGATCCTGTCTGGTAAGCACAGCGAGGCGCTCACCTGGCGCGTGACGCAACTGCGTGTGGACGCTGTGGTCACCGGGTGTCACGACAAGCGTACAGGATTCGAATCGATCAAGCAGCAACTCCGCGTCGACGACATGCAGACTGCGTATGTCGGAGACGATGTGAACGATCTCTGCGTGATCGAGCGCGTGGGTGTGTCGTATGCGCCTGCAGACGCGCATGCACTGGTTCGCTCGCGTGTCAGCCACGTGACGTCACGTGCGGGCGGTGAAGGAGTCGCTCGCGAGGTGGCCGATCATATTCTTACGTGTGGAGGGCTGTCGCTGGAGGACGCGTATCGGCCGCTCTTTCAACTCTGGAGTCGTCATGATGTCACCCAGTGAACGCCGAGCCCTGCGGATCGTGATCCCCTCGCGCTTCGGGTCTACGCGTTTGCCGGGAAAACCTCTCATCGATCTGGCCGGTGAGCCGATGATCGTGCGTGTGTACTCGCGGGTTCGCCGTGCTCTTCCGGAAACGGAGGTTGTGGTAGCGATCGATGATGAGCGTATCGCTGACGTGTTGAGGAGACGACAGATAGCGTTTGCGATGACTGACTCCGGACATCAGTCTGGTACCGACCGCGTAGCGGAAGTCGCCAGGGCCTCCGGATGGCGACCGGACGACATCGTCATCAATGTGCAGGGTGATGAGCCGCTGGTGCCAGTCGCTCTGCTGCAGGAGTTTGCTGTGTTCTGTGAAAGCGTTCCCCGCTTTGAGATGGCGACGGTCGCTTGCCCTGTCAAGGACGCTATCCAGATTGATGACCCAAATATCGTGAAGCTGGTCGTCGACAGGGAGGGGCGCGCTCTGTACTTTTCCCGGGCACCGATTCCGCTTTGCCGGGACGGTCGGCCCGCGGCGGTGGAGGGCGTCTTCCGCCGTCACGTCGGAATATACGGATATCAGAACGCTGCGCTGCAACGGCTGGCGACTAATGAGCCGTGTGAACTCGAATCGCTCGAAAAGCTTGAGCAGCTACGTGCATTGTGGCTTGGACTGCAGATTCACGTCATGCATTGGCCTGAGACGCCGCCTCACGGCGTAGATACGCCCGAAGACGTTGAGCGCATTCTTACTATGTTGAAACGGCAAGGTCATGAATCAATTGAACTATATTGAGTCCGCCCGTGAAGTGCTGGGCATCGAGGCGCGTGCGCTTTCAGCACTGGCAGGTCGACTTGACGAAGGCTTCTCGCGCGCGGTCGAGACCATCCTGGCATCCAGTGGGCGCGTCGTGGTTTGTGGGATGGGCAAATCGGGGATCATTGGTCGGAAGATAGCGGCGACATTCGCCAGCACCGGCACGCCGAGCTTCTACATGCACCCAGGAGAGGCCTATCACGGCGATCTGGGAATGGTCGTGCCGGCAGATACGTTTTTTGCGATCTCGAACTCGGGCGAAACTGACGAGGTGATCAAGCTGATTCCATTCTTGCGAAACAATGGAAACCGGCTGATTGCACTGACCGGTAATCGAGCGTCAACGCTTGCGAGCGCGGCACACATTCACCTTGACATCGGCGTAGATGCAGAGGCCTGTCCCTTCCAGCTCGCCCCCACGGCATCGACAACTGCAACGCTCGCCATGGGCGACGCGTTGGCGATCACGCTGATGAGAGTCCGGGGGTTTCAACCGGAAAACTTTGCGCGCTTTCATCCGGGTGGATCGCTCGGTCGGCGGTTGCTCCGCACAGTAAGTGACGAGATGGCCCATAGGGATCTGCCTTTCGTCAGCCACGACACGCCTGCGATCGACGTACTGCAAGCTATGACACGTGGACGTCTTGGGCTCGCGATTGTGCGGCTCGATATCGGCTGGGGCGTCGTGACCGACGGAGACGTGCGTCGTGCCATCGAGCGGCACGGCAACGAGGTTTTACGAACCACTGCGGCGAACATGATGTCTGTTGAGCCAGCAATGGTCTCTCCAGAGACGCGGATTGAGGATGCGCTGCTGGTGATGGAGCAGAAGAAGATCAACGCGCTGCTTGTGTTCGATGGAGCCGATGTCGTCGGGGTGTTCAAGAAGTGAGAGAGAGGCGCGAGCGCGCGGCGTTGCCCTTTTCAGACGGGAACGCCACGCGAGACATGATTCGTTTGTCGGAGGATGTATGAGCGGTTTGTCATTGAGTGGCTTCTCCCGGCTATCGGAAGAGAATTCCGGATTTATCCACTCGTGCCGTGGTCTGGCAGCACTCATGGTGGTGGCAACGCATATCGAGCAGGTGTTTGTCGCACCGTACTGGTCCGGGATTCACGCGTATTCGCTCATCCTCGGCCAGGGCTCTGTCATGTTGTTCTTTGTATTGAGCGGATTCCTGATCTGCAAATCAATAACATCCAGGATATCTGAGGGCGATTATCGCGTTCTCGACTATGCCGCTGCCCGTGCCTGGCGCATCGTTCCGCCTCTGGTGCTTTCGCTTCTCCTGATACTGGCCCTTAGCCTTCTGAGTCCGGCGGTATTCAGTTCCGGGTCAAGCCATTTCTCGCCGGAAAGATACCTCGTTGCCGATGGCTTTCAGCTCGTCCCAGAAGAACTATTGGGAGCAGCCTTGTTTCTGAACGGTTTTGTCACCCATACGCCACGTGTGAACGGGCCGCTATGGAGCTTGTCGTTTGAGGTGTGGCTGTATGCGATCGCAGGTGCAGCGGTGGCCTTCAGACAGGCGCCCAGATATTGGCCGGTATTGCTTGCGTTCATTGCCCTGCTTGGCTTTCGGGACATGAAGTTCGTTGCGTATGGTGCGGTTTGGGCTGCCGGATTCCTGCGTTGCGTGCACCACAATTCCGGCACCAGATCGCGAAAACTACGATGGCTCGTTTGTGCCGGCGTAGTCCTGTTCGGTGGGGCATCGATCGAGTTCGCAGGCTGCTTTGTTCACAGCTTTAACGCAGCTGGAGGGCAGGCGGGAGCAAACTGGCACTACATCGTAGCTTTCAACTTCTTCATAGGCTTACTATTTACTTGCGTGATAGCGTTGGTCCTGGATCGGCGATCGCCATCCAACGCGCTCCTTTCGAAGAGTGCAGAATATTCTTACACGCTTTATATCATTCATTTTCCAATCCTGCTTTTTGTGTTTGGCGTGACCCAAGCGGTGCTTAGAGGGTCACCGACAAGCCGGATTCTGATTGGGATCGGGACGTTCGCGTTGGGGGTCTGCATCGCACGCGTTGCGTCGACTCTGGTTGAGAACAAGGCGAGATTGAAGCAGCTTCTGTCTCGTGGATTCGCGCTGAGGTGAAGGCTGCAGGACGGCAGCCAGTTTGCACTGCACTGGATGAGAGATCTGACGAGGCAATCTGCGATCAGGCAAATCGGTCGGATCATCAGCAGGGAAGTAAGCAACCGATTGTCAGGAGGCGACTGAGGTGGGCGCGAACCTCAGCCCCCTGTCCCGTAGCGGTTTCCGAAGTTCGGGTCATCGTTTTCGACGGTCAGCGACCTCGAGGCAGATCCATCGATTGGCAGCGACCCACTAAGGGTGCCTCAGCAGGCGACTGGCGGCTTTCCGTTCCGATGGGGCGGGTGCGGTGCGTCATATCGACGATGTTCCAGAGACGCAGCAGTTCACATTCTTCGTGAGCGGGGCACGTGGTGGCGGTCCCTAAGTAATGGGGCAGGCGACCAGGCTTGAGGGAAGGCGTTCTTTGATGTGAATTCCGGAGCGCCCTTCGGTAGGGATACCGTGCAGGTTAGATGGCATGCGCGGCAGCGGCGGTACGGCGTTAGCCAGGCTCGCGCCGAAATGTGAGTCATCGGCACGCACGAGGTCTATGTGGTTCATGTCGCACATGCCTCTGCGACGCAGTCAGTGGTATCACCTGATGAAGACTGGTGCTTTCCCCCCCGCATGGAAGAAGACGGTGCGCCCTGCGATCGCCGGCAGGACGTCCGCAGCAGGCCGCCTTCTGTGAGACTCCGGAGCGAACCGCGGCGCAAGACCATCTGATATCGAGGTGTGGTCCAGTCAGCGACGACCGGAAGCGCCGGCCGTGGGCTTCAAAATCATAGGTGATAGTGTTGATATGGGACCGCAAGGTGCGGCGATCAAGTGCGACGACTGGCGTCGTCCGCGTTTATAGCGACAAAGATTTGCCGTTAATGTGCGTCCCGGCGAAAATCGGGGAACCTCGCAAACGTGATGTAGTTGGAATTATGTTGACTTTGCGCACCGCCTTCGGGATCGTCGAAGGACGTGCGTATCACCGCAATGATATCGTCACCGCTAAATTCCCAATCCACGTATTGAAAGCCGTGTCGCTTCACGTCAGGATGCCGCATGACGACAGAGGAAACAGACCAGTTGTGCAGGTCGGGGGACGAAATCAATGCAAGGGTATTGCGAACGCGTTCGAGGCTTTCATGTCCGTCGTTCGCAAGTACAGCGTTTGTCAAAGACCAGTACCGTTGTGAGGTTGGGTCAAACCGAACGGTGAACTTCTTGCCTCCACCAGGCATGTCGACGAAGTCGCGCGTCGGATCGAAACTCAGCGTCGTCTCATCGGACCCGCCGTGGACGATCGCTGCTTTCTCAACCCCGTTCCGGGTATTGACGCGAAGCAGGATTCCTGGCGGTCCGTTCTTGAAAAGAACTACGCTGCCTTCCTCCCAGGAAATGAACTTTCCACGCAGCCATGCAGGGTTCGAGGCTTGATGTTTTGATACGGTCCAGTTCTGCGTATCCAGGAGGTTCGAGTGTTGCGGGGCGGACATGACGAGTGAGCGCAAATCTCCGCCTTCGACCACGTCGTAGGCGCGCCAGACGCGACCCTGGCTCACCACGACAGGAACTGCACCCGTGATGTAACGCCCCGGCAGATTGAATCGTCCCGTAGACGCGTCGGTTGCATCAGTCCACGTAGCGCCGCCGTCAACGGATCTGCGAATGGTGGGTGTGCCCATTGCCCGATCAGTTCCCATCAAATATAACGCGTTGTCCAGGACGAACAGCGATGACCAGTACTGGCCGGAGACCGTGCTCTGTCTAGTCCAGCTCTGACCTTTGTCACGCGACGCCATGACGGTCACGTAGTCTTCCGACGAACCGGGCCCAAACGTGTCGTAGGAAGCGACATAGGTGCCATCGGGTAGCACCGCCAATGCCGGGGATCCAAGGAATACGTGCGTGGATGCAGCACTATGGGCGATTACGCGACCTGGGGGACCGACATTCGTTCGCCCTTTTGCGGAGGCGGCCACCCCGCAGGCGCAAAGGACGCTGACAAGCATGAGCGAAAGCCTGCAACTGAGGCGGGCAAGGTGCCTGCCGGCCTGGCGACTCCGATCTGGCAGGCTCGATTTACGCGTGCACATAGCTCGAGTGGGCGTCATTGGCATGATTGACATTTAGATACGGGAATTCGCCGCGATGGCACGAGTGCCAGGACGCTGGGTCGAGAGGCGGCGGTTGGGGGGCGAAGGTGCGGTGTTTTGCTCGGCGAGGACGACGAAGAGCAGCAGCGTCATCCAAAGCATCCCATAGAGCACGTGATACTTGAAGAGCATGATTGGCAACAGGTAAGCGAGATATCGCCACTTGTTGCGATTGCGGAACATCACCCCAATCGTACCAAAGAACACAGCGGACCCGACAACGCCTACACTGAATAGAACGTAGACGTAGAAGGAACTGTCTCGTGCCTGATATCCACGCATGTGTGTTTTGCCGACGTTATTCCGGTCGTCCCAGAATAGACCGCTTCCGAAGGCACCCGCAGTGAGATCACGATCCTGGAGTTCGGTCAGAATTAGTGTCCGGCTGCCCACGGCGTCATAGTCGACCGACTGGTTTACACGTTGGTCGTAGACGTTGTACATCGCGGGCGCGCACAATAACGCGGCCAGAATGACGAACAGCTTGAGACGCAGGTTCCCGCGTTCGAACATCACATGGACGAATCCAAGCACTGCACAAACTACCATCGACGCTACCGAGAAACTGATCAGCGCGGTGCCGAATGCAATGACCGAGGCGAGCGTAATCCGACGTTTCACCAGAAGTAAGAGAACGCCGCACGGAATCACCGTCATTGCGTAGAAGGACGGTTCAGAGTAGAGGCCAAGCGCGCGGATGGAGATCAGGCTGTCACTCAGTGCTTTCGTTGCATAGAGGGCGTCGGCGTCGGACTCGCGAATATAGCTATCAAAGTCAACGAATACACCAGTGGCCAGATAGTACAGGAGCTGGAAAAGAAAAAATGCACCATGAATATAGATCAACGCCGTGCATGCTGACTCGATCGACTTGAGCGAAAGGACGCCGCTGCTGAACATCCAGTAGAGCAGCACGATGTAAGTCTGGATCAGTACAAATTTGATGAAAAAGTTGAGATAAAAATCACCGAATGCAGAAAAAATAAACGAGATGGTGATACACCCAAGCCAGTATGTCAGCATCCCGTGGGCATTGGCTCCTTTCTCAAGAAGGGAGGGGGTCCGCAGGAATAACAGGGCGCACGCGAAGAAATACGCTGCAAAGGTTGCTCGAACGCTGAATGCGTTCAGGGAGAAAAAGAATACACTTGCGGTGAACAGAAAGGTCGACATAAGGGAATTTCGGATCGGAAGCTGTACCTTGCATAGCAGTTGACGTTCAGGCACGCCACGCAGGTCGCCAATCCGTCCGGCGCCGACGTTTTAATCGCAGTCCATGGATCGGTGTCCTGGTGGTTTCAGGAGATTTATTCCGTGGGCGCCCGCAGAGGATAAATGGACGCTGGCGCGTCGCGCTGCCCTCGTCCGATCCAGTCAAGCTTATGTCGGCTAACGACTGGCAGTCGGCAAGCTGCCGAGGGGATTTGTAGCTTTTTTGAAGTGATGGGAGACGCCACGCATCCGGTCCAGTATTCACCCTTCCCCATCGAAGGAAGGTTCATCGCGCGGGTACGAGTTACACTCGACCGACTAGGCCCAGTGTTCGCAAAGCCACGGTGAATACATATCGATCGCCCCCTGAATTGGTGCATGATGTCCGTACGCGACTGCCGAGACGGCAAACAGCGAGGCAGCAGCAATCGGACGCAGGCGTCGCGGAACGACAGGAGCGCCGCTCCATCGAATCAGAAGTATCGTCACGAGCATGCCAAGCGTCCATCCGGAGACCACTTCTGAAACTGTATGAGCCTCGTCGAAAACGCGCGAGATACCGATAGCCGTCGCGAACCCGATGCCTGGCCAGATGGCAGCGCCAGGTTTGATGCGCGAGCCGTCGTTCAGGACGATCAGCCATGACATCGGCCAAATTGCAGAAGCGAGCATTGTGTGTCCGCTGATCATGCGAAAATCCAGCGAGCGAATCTGTATTCCGCATCCTGCGTACAAGATCTTTGTCACGCCAACGAGCAGCATTGCTGCCGAAAGAAGCGCGGCCCATGATATGGCAACGCGCGCGCCGGTCGGCGAACGCGTTAGCCACACGAAGCAGACAATGGCAAGCGGGATCGTCAACGCTGCGTCGCCCAGATTACTGATAGCGGACCACATGCTGTATTCCGAAAGAAGAAAGGTGCCCACTATATCAGGCGATGTTGGCTTGCTCCCAGTTCGCAACGTATCGAGCCATCGAATCGATGGGAGAGGCGATTGGCCGTCGACTCTCACATAAAAGAGTTCGGAAGCCGGGTCGGTCGGAGCTGAGGTGGAACGTGTGATCCCTTTCGATGTCGCACGGCGTTTGGGTGTTTGCGAAAGAGAGCCGAAGTGTTGGAAGCGCGCGGAATTCCCACCTATTTTGTGTCTCCGACGTTCGTTTTGAGCGAGTTGTGGCGAATTAAACACTCAGGCCTCCAGATTATGTCATCCCTATCCGTCAAAATCGGAACGTATTCGGCCACTTGCACCACCTGGCTGAAGGACGACGTTATGCTTTCGCCCGATATCAGCGCATTCATCATGGAGTTCGTATGCTTAAGGTCACGAAGGCCGTTTTTCCGGTAGCTGGTCTCGGTACACGCTTCCTCCCCGCCACGAAGGCAAGTCCGAAGGAAATGCTGCCTGTTGTGGACAAGCCGTTGATCCAGTACGCAGTGGAAGAAGCTATTGCAGCGGGCATCACTGAAATGATTTTCGTGACCGGGCGTAGCAAACGGGCGATTGAAGACCATTTCGACAAATCGTACGAGATTGAGGCGGAACTGGAAGCGCGTGGAAAGAAGCAACTGCTGGAACTGGTCCGTGGTATCAAGCCCAGCCATGTCGATTGCTTTTACGTTCGCCAACCGGAAGCGCTCGGGCTCGGCCATGCTGTATTGTGCGCTGAGAAACTCGTGGGCGATAACCCGTTTGCGGTTATTCTCGCAGATGACCTGCTTCATGGTGAGCCGCCCGTGACATCGCAGATGGTGGATCTGTTCAACCACTACCACAGTTCAGTACTCGGAGTGGAGGAGATCCCGCGAGCAGACACGCGTTCATACGGAGTTGTCGACGGAAAGACGTGGGAGGAGAACATCGTCAAGCTCTCAGCGATTGTCGAAAAACCCGCCCCCGACGTGGCGCCATCGAACCTCGGGGTTGTCGGTCGCTACATACTCAAGCCGCGGATCTTCAAGCATTTGCGCGCACTGAAGCCAGGTGCGGGCGGCGAACTGCAACTCACAGATGCAATTGAGTCCTTGCTCAGCGACGAACAGGTCCTCGCCTACAAGTACCGGGGGACGCGGTACGATTGTGGTAGCAAGCTCGGCTATCTGAAGGCCACGGTTGAGTTTGCGCTCCAGCACAGCGAGGTAGGCGCTGAGTTTGCTGAGTACCTGAACCTGCAATTGCGACGCGTTGATCAGCGCGAAAATGAAGCGGAGGATGCGCGCGAGAGCGTGGACGCTGTCTGAGGACGTCAGCGGCCGATGCTATCGGCTAACTGCTTGTTCGAGTGCATTCAGCTTTGCGCCAATCGGTACCCTGGGATAGTCCCCCGCTGTCCTGGTTTCGCCTGCCATGTTCTGGACATGGCAGGCTTTTTTCCCAACCTGGATCAGTCTTCGATATATGTCCACCTATAAAGAATTGCGTGAACAGCTCGCAATGCTTGATCTCAAGATCGCCGAGGTATTCAAGCATGAGCGAGAGATTGTGATTCAGGAAATTCGGAGAAAGTTGGAGTTACATCAGCTTACGGTCGATGATGTCCGAGGTAGATCCCGCCAGTTGATTGCGAAAATTCGTGACCCAAAGACGGGTCGCGTGTGGTCCGGACGCGGTCGAAAGCCTTCATGGGTTGACGCTGCGCGCATTGAGGAAAACTTACCCCCTACGCGGCAAGAGTCCACGTTCTGACATTCGGGCCGCTCCTGGGCAGACAGAGCTCTCGTGAGACGACGTGAGTAGGGGGCTCACATCTGGCGCGGATACGCGAGAGGTTCTTGTGGCAACGGGCAGGGTGGTAACTTTCGACTGTTCGAAGGCTCAATTGGCTGTGCTTGAAGGGAGCAGCCAGCGGAAGCGTGGCGCGCTGAATCTCAAGTCGTTCTCGCGGACATCGGCGCAAAGGTCAATGAATGTGGGTATTCCTGGCGCGACATCTTTGGATCTCATAGTGTGTCCACGAGCAGGATGTCGAAAGGTAAGCCACCAGCGAAGTCCCTTTATCCAAAGACAGGAGCGACATGGTCGGGGAGAGACGGGGATCCGGCCTGGATCACGGAGGCGAAGAATCGCGCGCGCTTCCTGGCAAAGCGATGGTATTCACGATAGCTCGGGATGAGGTGAGCGCTCCGACTGGACTTGAACGTTAACGCAATTCATGGAGGTCAATATCCGGAGACGCCAATTTGGCGATCCGAACCGGTAGCATTGACGGGATTGCTCTGCAATTGAGGTGCGTCTCGATCATGCTATCAGTATCGAGCGGTAGAAATACTCAGTGTAGCAGCGTCGGTTTATCGATGACGGAGTGTTCGTTCAGGAGGTTTTTTGCCCATTTGATCGAAGATGCAGACAGATTGGGTGCGTGTCTAACAACCGTTTCCAATGCAGCAATATGTGCGGTCCAAAAGTCGTTGAGCTCTCCAGGCTCTGGATGTTGCGCGAAGAGGCATTTGAAGGCTGCAATTATTGTACACAGCAGAATTCCACGGGATTCTTCGTCGATCGAGTGTGTGCCATGCTTTGAAGATAGATTTTCATCTTCTCCGAGTGCTTCTGTGCAGTTGATCTGATCGAATTCAGACACAAGTGCTTCCATCTCGGACTGGGCGGCTATCCAGTACGCCCCGGACGAATCGCTACCCTTTGAGGACGCGAATATCGCCTCCGTGGAGCGCCGAAACGTTTTGGCAGAGGCGCTCCGATTTGTGCGGTTGGTAACTATCTGCACGATCTCGTAAAGTGCGAGTATGTGTATGTGGAGTCTAAGCTCAAGCGCCGCATTCTGATCTAACAGCTGATGGACTTCTTTCTCCAGATTACGGATGCTATCGACAAGTGAATCATGTTGATCGTTATTCATATAGCGTGATAGTGTTAGAATTTTGCTGTTTTATAAATGACTGATCTGGCTGTTGATCGATTGCGACATTTCGCCCGGATCTCGGTCACGTTGCCGACGGGCTGGCTGATCGATACCATCAACGTATTGCTGTGAAGATTGGTGTGCCTCAAAGTCGAGCGAACATTTCGGTGTTTTGTTCGTGAGCTGTTAGTTGGAACGCGACTGCAACTTCGCGGTTCTGGTCTCTAATACCGGCGGTTGACCAAGTGCGTAAGTGGATTCGACGGCGCCTGTTAAAGTGGATTCCGTGCGGTTCGATTGAAGGAGATCGCGAGTATTTATTGAACGTCCGGATGACAGAATAGGACACTGACTGAGCAAGCGGGAGGATCTTAACGTGCGCCCAATTCTGGCCAGTTTGCTTGTTGGCACGGTTGTGCTGTTCATCGCTACATTCAGGGTTGCAGCCCGCCGGCGCCGCCAACGGCGACGCGACGAACTGATGCGCAACCTTGATCATCACGAGTGGTATCACGGTTCGCGGCCCCGGCCCGGGCCCCGGCCCCGGCCCCGGCCCCGGCGCCGGCGCCGGGGCGGGGCAACGCGCTAGCGCTGGGTCGTCCATGTGGGGCGAGTTTCCCGGTCAGTTTCGCGTACCTGGCATAGGGGAGGTCGGCGCGAAGGCGAGAGAGGGCGGCGCACGGAGCACACATGCAACTCTCGCCGGCATTGCCTTTCGCAAGCCGATTGATTCGTGTGGTGCCAGTGACGCAACAGTGAACGCATGCATTGAAATGCTATACATACCCGTACGGATTTTTTTCCTGCCAGCGCCAGTGATCGATGCACATGCGCTCGATGCCGTATTCTGCCTTCCAACCGATGAGTGATTGTGCCCTCGCGGGATTGGCATAACATTCGGCGATGTCGCCGGGACGGCGGTCTACGATTTCATATGGCACAGTACGTTCG
Source organism: Paraburkholderia sp. BR10936 (assembly GCF_040965735.1). Taxonomy (NCBI): domain Bacteria; kingdom Pseudomonadati; phylum Pseudomonadota; class Betaproteobacteria; order Burkholderiales; family Burkholderiaceae; genus Paraburkholderia; species Paraburkholderia sp. BR10936. The sequence goes on along the minus strand of NZ_JBFRCM010000022.1, from coordinate 62,918 downwards.
CACGCCTGCTCGAAGGCCTTCACGACTTCGAGGACGGTGTAGCCGCGTCCGGTGCCCAGGTTCACGATGAAACCCTGGTCACGCGCAGCCAGCGCATCGAGCGCTTTTAGATGTCCGTTTGCCAGATCCACAACGTGAATGTAGTCCCGCACGCCTGTACCGTCTGGCGTCGGATAGTCGCCGCCGAACACGCGCAGTTTTGGCAGCTTGCCGACAGCCACCTGCGCGACAAACGGCATAAGGTTGTTCGGGATACCGGCGGGGTCTTCGCCAATCAGGCCGCTCTCGTGCGCGCCCACCGGATTGAAATAGCGCAACACCGCGATACGCCATGACGGATCTGAGATCGCGACGTCACGCAGGATCTGCTCGGCGATGAGCTTTGATTGTCCGTATGGGTTGGTTGCGGTGAGCAGGTAGGTTTCGTCGATGGGCGAGCGCTCCGGCGCGCCATACACCGTCGCCGAAGAACTGAACACAAACTGCTTGCAGCCGTATCTGCGCATCACGTCCAGGACCGTGAGCAGACATTCCAGGTTGTTGCGATAGTATTCGATCGGTTTGGCCGCAGATTCGCCGACGGCTTTGAGTGCCGCAAAGTGGATCACGCCAGTGATTTTATGTGTCTCGAAGATGCGCGTAAGCGCCCGTGCGTCGCGCACATCTTCTTCGTAGAAGGTGAGTTGTTTTCCTGTGATCTTCTGGACGCGCGCGAGCGATGCCCGGTGGCTATTGACGAGATTATCTACGACGACAACGTCGATGCCTGCCTCCAGTAGCGTCACGCAGGTGTGTGAGCCGATGTAGCCGGCGCCGCCTGTGATGAGGATTGTGCTTTTGGTGTTCGTCGTCGAGAAGGAGTTTGCTGGAGTCATCAGATATTTTCAGAGCTTCATACCGGGGGATCGCGGATCTGTTCTGGCAGATTCACGGATCTGTGTCGCAGCGCCTGTACGGTGGCAAGGAGCCGCTGAAAAGCAACCAACTGGCCGCTCACTTGCAGATTGACAGGCTTCTAACCTACCACGTGCTGCAAGGTAAGTCGGGGTGATTGCCGCAAAGTGGAATGTTTTGGCGAGTTTGGTCTACGTGACCATATTGGAAGAGGTTTGTTCGGTTAAGCGTGAAGGTAAGCCGCCGGATTGGCGTTTTCGTCGGCCTGAGAAGCGGGGGCACGAGTGAGTTCTCAAATACACGATAAACGGCAAGAGATTCCCTCTGCTACCGACGTACAAACGTCGATCCTCGATTGGTCTCGGCTAGCTGGTTACCGTCCATCAAACGTTCAAGCGGAAAGTTCTTCGGACCGAGCACGCGGTGTCGAGTTTCGGCGCAAAGAGAGCTACATCTCGGCATTGAAGCAACGCCGTCAGAACGATTGGTGAGCGAAAAAAACCGCCAGGCATTTCCAGCCTGGCGGTGCGAATCCGGGTTCGATCTAGTTCGGGGGGAACCGGACCCGGTGGACCACATTAGGCTCTGGGCAGCACGAGCCAAACGTGACGGGAATTTAACAGACAGGTTTGTCGTATCGATTTCAATGGCGTTCACATACCAGATTTTGGCCGACTGGTCCGGGTCCTGAGAATTTGACGGCATCTTTACTTTGCGATCGATGAATATCCGTGATCTGTGAATGGCTGGAGAATCGTGTTTTATTTGGTGTCCTTCGTCGGAAGATTTGTAGGTGAGGCTAATGAGCCGGAAAACGGAAGATATCCAGCTCTGCACGATGAGCCCGCGGTCAGTTGTGTCGCACGAGACAGCAAACTTCGCTCCATTGATTATGTCTCGCCGAGGAAGTCGCCTTCACGCTGATCGTTGTTCCGAGGGCGTGTGACACAGAATCTGAAGTGTGTTCGCAGTGCCAATCCCGCCCCCCGAAACCGCCGGCGAAATAGGAACAATAGTTAGCGAATATCACGCACAGGTAGCATCGCAGCAAGCGGGTTTCGACTCGCTCACGAAGTGGTTTCGGCAACAATCGGTGACGCGCTTCTACTAGTACTGATCGGACAATACCGTCGACCTTTTCGCAAGAGATCGAATAGCGACTGAGCATAGTCTTCCGCTGTCCCGACAACTAATAGCAGCACGGTGTCCTTGGTGTTCTTCACTGGATCCGGAAGCCGCCCAGTTCTGCATGGAACCAAGCCTGCCTCGTTAACCACTCAGAATCAGCAATATCCGCGTCGCGCTCGCCCAAGGCAAATCTATGTTGATCGCTATGGCGAGTCGGGATTTGTAGTCCCGGTAGTGTCAAAAGGTAGTGAGGCTATTGCGCCGATCTGTCAAGATTGGCGGCGCACGATCGGAGCGCTTGTGGCGAAAATGCACAGCACAATTTCTCTCCTGAATACGCTGGCTTGCGATTGCTTATACTCTGTGCACCTCTTTTTCCGAGGCGCTTCGTATGCTGCAGGAATGGCTTTTTTTCCCGCGACTTGGCTGGAATACTCCTATTACTTTGGCGCTAACGTCGGCGACGGTCGGCAGTGTCGTAACGCTAGTTTGGATCGCGGCGCGAGATGGCCGAGAACGCAGGCGCCACCGACGTGACACTTCTTTGGAGCTGGCGTTAGCGCTGGAAAGCTACGCTCGGACCTGTCGTACGGTGATGCATAAGGCAGCCTGGGCGGCGTCGGAGCCAGTCGGTCCCGCGATCCGTGAGCCCAGCAAGGGCGTGTCCGTTCCCGCCTTTGCCTATCCGGACAAGTTGCGATGGGACGTTCTGAGCCGTGGACTCGTCTCGGAGTTGCGCGAGTACCCGGCAACGGCGCACGCCGCTCGGGAGTATGTCGAGGCATTCCGCGAATTCGGTGAGCCGCTCGACTTTTGCGGTCAGGTTGAAATCGAATGTGCAAAAGCTGCGAGAGGAGCGTTAGCGTTGGCTCGTACCACGCGCCGGCGGCACGGAGCCGCGACGTGGAAGCCGGGCGCCAGAGATTCGGCCATGGAGCGTGAACTGTCCGACTTCATCGCAATCGCCGAAGAAAAGCGCAAGCAATTGCTCGAATGTCGGACGGGGCCAACAGTCGGAGTTGGCTGGGAAGCTGACGTACAACCACTCAAACGCCAGTTAAGCGTGTGAGGGCTCGACGACGCAAAGCGGCATCAGTCCGCGAGCCGCTTTGCGCCCTGACTGGTTATTCAGCGTAAAGCAGTCGTTCGGCTCTGTAGCCTACGTAGAGCTGAGATCTTGTAAGGTGGCGTGTTCCCTCCTAATCTGTAGCAGGAGCGCCCGGTTGCCGGTCGTCGTAACCTGCGCGCTTTTCCTGGTAGCCTATCGCTGCTGATTGCCTGGCGCAAAGCAGCAGACCCAACATGGGAAGCGCGATATAGCTCACGCCCAGCAGCGTAATCACGTCGCTCGACACGGACGACACGAGGCTATTCACACCGAACGCCAGTCCCATCTGCGAGCAGCAATAAATGGCGCCTGCGCCGCCCCGATGGGCCGTAAAGCGGCTCATGCAAATGGCCGACGCGCAAAGCACGATAAACGAGTAGCTGAACGACACGCCCGCGACGCTCAGCAGAAAGCCGCGCGCGGACAAGCCACCCAGCGTCGAAAGCGTCAGCAACGCAACGCCGCAGAAGATGGCGATGAAAAGCCCGGCGATCATTGTCGGGAGCATCCCGAATCGGCCGATCAACCTGGGCAACAGCAAACGGCTGACGACCAGGCCGCTACCGACCAGCGCGCTGACCCATCCGTACTGCGTGGCGGAATAGCTGAACTGCTGCTGCAGCACGAATGGGCTCGAGCTCGTGTACATGACAAAGCAGGTCATGCCGACACCGGCCACAATGGTCGACGAAACGAACGTCGCATCCGACAACACCACGCGGTAGGCCGCGAAGACATCGCGTGCCGTGATCGAGCGATTCTTGTGCGCGTTCGTTTCACGGCAGCGCAGATAAACCGCGAACATCGCGCAGAGCAGCGACGCCATGACGACAAAGTTGGCGCGCCACCCGAACCACGTTTGCACGAAGCTGCCCACCAGCGGGCCGAGCACGAACGAAAGCCCCGTGAACAAGGTGATGTACGAACTGGCAATCGCGTAACGATCGCCTTGCACGATATCGGCCAGCACGATGCGCGACAGGGCGAGGCACACGCCGCTGCCCAGCCCCTGAACGAAGCGCGCGAGCAAAAAGCCCGTGATCTTCGCAGCGAACACGGTCCAGAGATTACCCATGATCGCAACCGCGAGGCCGATCAGAATGACGGGCTTGCGGCCATGCTTGTCGCTCATCGGTCCATACACGAGCGCTCCCACGCCCGTCCCGAAGAGAAAGACGGAGATCGACGCCTGCACATATTGCTGCGAGGCGTGCATGACGTTCATGATTTCCGGCAGCGACGAAAGATGAATGTCCGTGCCGAGCAGACCAATGAGCAGCAACGCCGTGACCACCACGACGACCTTCATTTCATCGCGGCTAAAGCGCACTTTTTTCGATGGGGACACAGACCGTCCTTGCAATGTTTCGGGCTCGAGCGAGGTGGGCTGGGGCATCAGGCGAGGCACTCCTGCTCGTGCCTTTGCAGATGACGCGCGATGATCTGCGCGCTTTCGCGACTCATGATGCTGTGGTGATCGCCCGGCACGTGCACGACGTCCAGCGCTTCGGCGAGCGCGCCCCAGCCGAGGTCGGGTTCGCCGAACTGCCGCGCGAAACCTTCCTCGCCACAGCACAGCAGCACGCGTCCGCTAAAGGGCGCCGGACGATACGTGCGAAGCGCTTCGTCATTCGCGGCGATCACCGACAGCACCTGCCTGATCTGCCGCTCGCCTGTGCCGGCCGGCAGCAAGCCTTGTTGCGTTGCGGCTTCGAGCACATGGCGCCAGTGCACGTCAGCGGGCACATCGCGCAAGTTCTCCCAATCGAATGACAGCTTCGGCATGAGAATACCGAGCATCACGGCGTCGTCGCTGAGCCATTGCCGGGCCGCCATCTTGCCGTAGGTACCGTTGCGGTACAGCGGTTGCACGCTGGTGTTTTGCGCGCGCGAGTCCAGCAGGGCCAGCAGCGCCACGCTTTCGCCGCGTCGCTCAAGCTGCTGCGCCATCTCGTACGCAATGCATCCGCCCATCGAATGCCCGATCAGCCGGTATGGGCCCTCGGGCTGCACCGATTTCATCAGGTCGATGTAATCCGAAGCCATCGCTTCGATGCTGCGCAGCGGGGTCGATTCGCCTAGCAGGCCGCCCGCCTGGATGCCGTACACGGGCTGGTCGCCGCCCAGGCTGCGCGTGAGTTCGACGTAGTTGGTCGTATGGCCGCCATACGGGTGAATGCAGATGAGTGGCGGCAACGCGCCCGTGGTGCGCATGCCTACCAGTTGCTGGCGGCGCGGGTCGCGCATCGTTTGCAACGAAGCGGCGAGCGCTTGCACCGTGGGGCTTTCGAGCAACGCCGCCGCCGGCAGTTGATGGCCGATCAACTGCTCAATCTGCAGAATGACGCTTAGCGCCGAAAGCGAGGTGCCGCCGAGTTCGAAGAAGTTGTCGGTCACGGCAACCGACGGCATGCCGAGCACCTCCGCGAAGATGCGGGTCAGCTGCGACTCCACGGTGTCGTGCGAAGAAGCCGCGGTCGACGCATCGTGGGATGCGGCTGCGTCCGGTTCGGTCGCGGATTGGCGAGGCTGCAAAGCCACAGCACGCGCCGGGCTCGTGCTTCGTGCCTGCGGCCAGAAACGTTGACGCTCGAACGGATAGCCCGGCAACGCGGCACGCCGCCGCTTGGCGCCTTCGTGCAGCTTATCCCAGCACGGCGCGACGCCAGCCACCCACAAGCGCCCCACGCTCAGCGCCAGCGCGCCGCAATCGGACCATCCCGGCGCGCCGGAGAGCGTGGCCGTTGCGACTCGCGCATTCGCACTGTCCGCATGCCGCCGGACGATCGAGGTGAACGCGTGCCCCGGGCCCACTTCGACAAAGAGCCCGTCCGGTGACTGAAGCAACGTGTCGAGCCCCTCGGCGAACCGCACCGTCTGGCGCATATGGCGCACCCAATGTGCAGGATCGGTGGCCTGCTCGTTCGTGACCCACGTTCCGGTCACGTTGGTGATGTACGGAATCTGCGGAGCACGCAACTCGACCTGGCTGACGAGCGCCATGAATGACTCGAGCGCCGGATCGAGCAGCGCGGAATGAAACGCGTGCGACGTTGCCACGCGCTTGCAGCGCAAGCCGGCGTCGTCGAGGCGCACCTGCACGGCGTCGATCTGTTCGGCCGGACCCGCGAGCACGCTAGAGCGCGCCGCGTTGACCACAGCGAGATCCACGCCGTTCGCGACGTAGGGCGCCAGTTCCTGCGCCGACGCTTCGACTGCGAGCATCGAACCGGCGGGCAAGGCCTGGATTAGCTGGCCGCGCAGGACGACGAGCTTCAGCGCACCGGCCAACGACATGACGCCGGCCACGCACGCGGCCACGTATTCGCCGAGGCTGTGCCCCATCATCGCGTGCGGGCGCACGCCCCAATGTTCCAGTTGTCGCACGAGCGCATATTCGACCACGAAGAGCGCGGGCTGCGTGATGGACGTCTGCATGAGCCGCTCGCGTGCGGCATCGGTTGCGCCGGGTACATCGACTGGCGGATACAGGACCGTGCGGATGTCGAGGTCCATGAGCGGCTGAAGCAACTGCGCACAGTGGTCGACACAATCGCGGAACACGACTTCGGACGCGTAGAGATCGCGGCCCATGTTGACCTGCTGCAGACCTTGTCCGGGGAACAGGTAGGTGACGCGCGCGGACGGCGCGGTCACGCCCGTGCCGCTGCGCGTTGCGGGCAGTGCAGTGAGCGCTTCGAGCGCGGCGGACGCACTGTCGCACACGACGACGCGCCGGTGCGGGAAGTGCGTGCGTCCCAGTTGAAGCGTGTAGGCGATATCGCCCAGATCGGCGGCAGGATCGTCCCGCAGGTGGCTGGCCAGGTTGTCGGTCATCGCCTGCAGCGCACGCTCCGATTTCGCCGACAACGCCAGCACGTGAAACGCCGCATCGCCTTCGCGCTCGCGCGCGGCCTGCGACGGCGCTTCCTGCAGAATCACGTGCGCATTCGTGCCGCCAATGCCGAACGAACTCACGGCGGCGCGCCGCGGCGTGGCGGTGCGCGGCCAGTCGGTCAGCGTGTTGTTCACCCAGAACGGGCTCTTTTCGAGTTCGAGCTTCGGATTGGCCGACTCGAAATGCAGCGTCGCCGGAATCTTGCCGTGATGCACGGATAGCGCAGCCTTGATGAGGCCGGTGACGCCCGCCGCTGCGTCGAGGTGGCCGACATTCGACTTCAGCGAGCCGAGCGCGCAGAACTGCCGCGCATCCGTATGGCGGCGCCACGCGCGCGTGAGCGCATGAACTTCGATCGGGTCGCCCAGCGGCGTTGCGGTGCCATGTGCCTCGACGAAGCCGATGCTTGCCGGATCGACGTCCGCACGCGCGAGCGCATGCTCGATCACGTCGGCCTGGCCGTCGGTGGCCGGGGCGGTGAAGCCCACCTTCGCGTTGCCGTCGTTGTTGATCGCGGAGCCCTTGATGACCGCCCACACATGGTCGCCGTCTGCGAGCGCTGCGGACAAACGCTTGAGCACGACGATCGCGCCGCCGCTGCCGCGCACCGTGCCTTGCGCGCGGCTGTCGAACGGACGGCAGCGCCCATCGGCCGAAAGAATGTGCCCTTCCTGATGCAGGTAACCGGTGCCGTGCGGCATTTCGAGCGACACGCCGCCTGCCAGCGCGATATCGCATTCGCCGAGCAGCAATTGCTGGCAGGCCACATGAACGGCGACGAGCGAGGTCGAGCACGCCGTTTGCACGGTCAGCGCCGGGCCGCGCAAATTGAGCTTGTACGCGAGCCGCGTGGAGAGAAAGTCCTTCTCGTTGAGGATGGTGGTCTGGAACAGTTCGGCAGCGCTTTCCGGATGCGCGTCGAGATAATGGAGCAGATACCCCGAGCGGCCCGTGCCGCCGACCACGCCGATCCTGCCGGTGTAGCCCGCGTTCGCATAGCCCGCGTGTTCCAGTGCCTGCCAGCCCGTTTCGAGGAAGAGGCGCTGCTGCGGGTCCATCAAGAGCGCTTCGCGCGGCGGGTAGCCGAAAAACGCGGCGTCGAATCGATCCACGTCGTCCAGCACGCCCTTGCGCTTCACGTAGCGAGGGTCGGCAAGCAGGGCGGGATCGACGCCGGCCGCGAGCAGCTCGCTATCGCTCAGTGGCCTGACCGATTCGACACCGGCCACGAGATTGCGCCACAACTCCGCAACGCTCTGCGCACCGGGGAAGCGACCCGCCATGCCGATGATGGCGATGTCGGTGTCTGCATGATCGACGCCATGCGGCACGCGCGCCGCTTTTCGCGCGATGTATTGCGCAGGGTTGGACGGCGCGGCAACGGCTGCCGGTCCGGACGCGCCGCGCAGGTGATCTGCCAGCGACCGGATGTTCGGAAAGCGGAACAGGTCCATCGTCGGCACGTGTTGCCTGAGTGTCTGTTCGAGTTCGATCTCCACGCGAACGAGATCGAGCGAATGACCGCCGACTTCGAAGAAATTGTCGTCAATCCCCACGGCGTCCAGCTTCAACACCGCTTTCCACACGTCGGCAATCTGCTGCTCGAGCGCGTCGCGCGGGGCGAGCACGCTGTGCGGGGTCACGCGCTCGGCGTCGGGCAATGCCGCGCGATCGATTTTGCCGTTTGGGGTGAGCGGCCATGCGTCGAGCAGCATGATCGCCGAGGGCAGCATGAAGTCGGGCAGCTTGCCTTGCGCATGGGCGCGAATGTCAGCAGCGGTGATGGCGCCCGCTTCGTGAGCAATGGCGTAAGCCAGCAGCGATGGCGCGCCGCCGTTCGTCGCCCGCGCGATCACCAGCGCTTCGCGCACGCCGGCGCATCCGGCGATCACCGACTCCACTTCGCCCAGCTCGATGCGAAAGCCGCGAATCTTCACCTGATGGTCGAGGCGCCCGAGGTATTCGAGGCTCCCGTCGGGCAGAAAGCGGGCGAGGTCGCCCGTTTTATACATGCGCGCGTGCGGGCCTCCGAACGGATTGGCGATGAATCGCTCGGCCGTGAGGTCGGGGCGGTTCAGGTAACCGCGTGCAAGACCGGAGCCAGTAATATGGATCTCGCCCGCAATTCCCACCGGCACCTGCTGCAATTGCGCGTCGAGCACGTACACGCGCGTGTTCGCGATCGGCCGCCCGAGCGACACGCGTTCGGCGTCCGGCTGCAGGCGCGCAATGGTCGCGCACACCGTCGCTTCGGTCGGCCCATACGCGTTGAGAAAGCGGCGTCCAGGCGCCCAGCGCTTGACGATGTCGAGGCTGCATGCCTCGCCGGCAGCGGCAACAGTGCGCAGTGTCGGCAGATCTTCGGGCTGCAGCAAAGCAAGAACGGAAGGCGGCAGCGTGATCACCGTCACGGCGTGGCGCGCGATGGTGTCAATCAGCGCCGAGCCCGGCATCATGTCCGCTTTCGACGCGAGGCACAGCGCGGCGCCGGCGCACAAGGTGCTGAAAATTTCCGCGACCGACGAGTCGAAACTCGCCGACGCGAACTGCAGGAGGCGGCTGTCTGGGCCGATTTCGAACAACGCGGCCATGGTATGGACCATGTTGGACAGGCCGTAGTGCTCCAGCATCACACCCTTCGGGCGTCCGGTGGAACCGGAGGTGTAGATGACGTACGCGAGATCGTTCGGCTTCGAGGCGATCTCGAGGTTGTGCACGGATTCGCCGGCAATGGCAGCGGCTTGCGTATCGACGCACACGCGCCGTACCTTTGCGGACGACACCTCCGCGCCGGCGCCCTGGCCCGTGAGCAGCAAGCTCAGCCCCGAATCGTCCTGCATGTAGGCAAGACGCTCCTGCGGGTAGCTCGGGTCCAGCGGCAAATACGCGCCGCCTGCCTTCAGCACCGCGAGAATCGCGACCACCAGCGCGGGGCCGCGCTCCATGCTTACGCCGACCAGCTCGCCCGGTTTCAAGCCGCCGCGGCGCAGATGATGTGCAAGCTGATTGGCGCGTGCGTTGAGTTCGGCATACGACACCGTCTGCGTTTCGTGAAGCAGCGCCGCGGCCTGCGGCCGGCGTTGCGCCCAGTCTTCGACGAGCCGGTGCGCGGGCGTCTGCGGGAAACGGCTTTCGGTTGCATTCCAGACGGCGTAAGCGGCGCGCTCGCGCGCGCTCAGCATCGACAAATGCCTAAGCTCCGTGTGCGGCGCTTCGACGGCGCTCGCGATCAACGTCTGGAATTGATCGACCAGATAGCGAATGCTCGGCGCGTCCCATAGGGCCGTGTTGTACCAGCACACCGCGCGCAGGCAGCCGTCCACCTCTTCGACCACGAAGTCGAGATCGAACTTGACGCCATGCTGCTCGAGCGGATAAGACGCGAGCGGCAGGCCGGCCAGATCGAGTTCCGAGCCACCCAACCCCATTCGTGCAGCCGCCACTCCGCGCATATGGTCGAGATGGGCTTTCTGGTACGTAAAGGACACCTGAAAAATGGGGCTGCGGCTCGCATCGCGCACCACGCCCAGTTGCTCCACGAGCAACGGGAACGGATAGTCTTGGTGTTCCTTCGCGCCGACCAGCACCTCCCGCACGTGCTGCAGAAACGCATTGAACGTGTTTTCGCCGTCCACACGCGCGCGCAGCGCGCAGGGGCTCGCGAAGTAGCCGACCGTGCGCGCGTAGCCTTGCGGCGGCCGCCCGAAGCGCGGCGAGCCGACCACGATATCGTCTTGTCCCGTATAGCGGTAGAGCAGCACGTAAAAGGTGGCGAGCAGCACCGTGTAAAACGTGACGTCCTGCGCGCGCGCGAGGGCGCGGATCTGCTGCGTGAGCGTTTTACCCAGCTCGAATGAATGACCCGCGCCAACGTGAGTCTGAACGCGCGGACGCGGCCGGTCGGTGGGCAGGTCGAGCACGGGAAGCTGGCTCAGCTGCTTTTTCCAGTAGGCGGCATGCGATTCACCCGCGGGGGACGCGAGCAGGTTTTGCTGCCACTCGACGTAGTCGACGTAAGACAGCCCGGTGGACGGCAATTCCGCCGTCTTTCCGTCAACGCGCGCCCGGTACAGCAGCCCCAGTTCTTCCATCATCACGATGAGCGACCACGTGTCGGCGGCAATGTGGTGGCAGTTCAGAAACAGCACGTGCGTGTCGGCAGCGCGTGAAAAAAGGCGTGCGCGGAAAACCGGGCCGTTTTTCAGGTCGAATCCTGTGTCAGCCTCTTGGGTCAGGCGCGCATGCAAGGCGGCAGCGTCCCATTGCGACGCATCGTCGTGCTGGAAATCCGGTTGACCGGGCGCATGGATCAACTGGACAGGTTCGCCTTCGGGTGCCGCGTACGTCGTACGCAAGACCGGATGCCGCTCAACCAGATCCTGCAATGCACCGCGAAATGCCTCCACGTTGAGCGCAGCGTGAATGGACCACGCCATGGGCAGGCCGTACTCCGCACCATTCGGATTCAGGCACCACAGAAACCACATGGCGCGTTGTCCGCGCGAGAGTTTCGCCATTGCGGGGGAGGGCGAAGACGGGGCAGCGTGGTCGGAGGAAGTGACGGCTTGGATTGTGTAGCGGTTCTGCGGTTGCATGCGGTAGTTATTACTTGTCTGGTCTTATTGAGTCGTTTCACGTCCACGACGAGGATCGGAGCGGCTGGCCGAAGAAATGTTGCCGGACGTGGCTGCGGAATCCGCGTCAGCGATCGACAGGACAAAACCGGCGGACGATTTATACCGAACGGAAACGCATATTTGATGACGGCCGACGTTGCACGATCGAACCATCGGTTCACGCAAAAGGGTCGACGCGATGAATGTCGTGCCCATCCCAACGGGTCGTCGTTCGGCCCGAATGAAAAACTTCTGATGGCGAACTCTAACGATGGCTTTCGCCCGGCTTTCTACGTGATTCGCTCAATCGGACGAAATGATGCTCGGTGTGCAGAAGGGAAAATGGCTCGGTTCGATTGCGCCTGCCGCTGGCTAACGACAGCTATCGCCAAACCTGAATGTCTATTGCGGGCGGTTGCTGCCAGCGGTCCGCGGATTCGATCAAGCGATCTCGGTTAAGGCATTTATGAAGGTATTTGGTAAGCTAAAGGGTGAGGTAATCAGCGAACGCTTAAATTCGCCAAGCAAATCGAAGCATCGCGCTCGAATGCTAGGCGCTCCATTTTCAAGCATCACTGGTCGACCACCGGACACGCGTCAGGTACTGCAACGTCCGCATCGGCGCGATCAATTAACCTGTCAGTTGACCAGGTTCGCGACGGACATGCGATAGATCTGACCGGCGCCGCGGCAATCGCGCATTCGAATCGTGTGCTGGAGGGGTAGCACTTGCCGGACTTCCTGAGAGTTCGCGCGAGGGCGGAGCATTGCCAGCCAGAACGCCATTCCTTCGCCGAGGATCAGGCCGCTGGCTTTTTGCAGGCGATGACCATCGATCGCTCGTTCGTCTTCGTGCCGAATAGGCCACTTCGGCTCGCGCCCACCGCATCCGCGTCTTCGTCGCTTCGGTCGATCACGTCGAAACCAGCCGTCTTGCAGATCTCCCCAGCTGCCTCGAAGCACTTGTCCCAGCCGCGGACGAAGCCGCTGCAGTTCAGCGTGTAGGCAGGTCGCCGATTTGGGGCAAAACTTTCGTGAACCGTGGCGCATGCACCAAGCGTTAGCATCGCGACGACACCCGTCAGTCCACGTTTCATTGTCCGCTCCCGGCTTTTCGTTATTCCCACTCGGCGACACCGTGATGACGCGAACACGTGCCCGAGTGGTGCTGGCTGAAACTGTATGTCCCGTCGCCACATCTTGCCGTGGCACCGACCGGCACGGCGCCGTTTCGGGAGTGCGCAGGCGAATGCACGATATGCCCTTCGTGGTTCACGTAGTGGCCGTGCTCCTGTAGTTGGGACTCGTCAGGCGACGATGGCTGGTAGGCATGGGCGATGCCTGCGAGCGCCAGCAGTGCAACGAGACTGCCGCATCGAGCTGTGATCAGCACGCGCACGGCGGCACGATTGCGACTCATGCGGATCCCTGTCGTCCTCGTTCTAATTTTGGGTGCCCGTCGCAAGCGGACCCTCGTCGGCATACGAGGCACGGGGGGCAGTGGCCATTTCAATGTCCATCATTGGAGTTGCGGGGTGGTATTAAAAACCCGTCATGTAGACGGGTGTAAGTGGGCAAAGCGTTGGTTGCCGCTACTTCTTCTTGGGCGGGGGTGCCGGTTGCTTCCTTGCCTGGCTCAAATCCGAACCCGCGACCGACTTCTGGTTGGGTGTGCTCTTCTTGTTCGAAAGCTGCTTGCTAGCGAGCTTGGCGTCTTTCTTTCCCGTAGCCATAAACACCTCTCAACTGGTTGTGATTGTACTGCTGAGCTAATGTAGGAATAATTTAACCGAATGTGCGAATAGCGTTTACCCGTGCCTGCCGGGTAAGTTGCACCAGGAACGTCGGGCGGTTGCAGTTTGAAGCGCTCAATCGCGCCTCCGTAGGCTCAATCGATGGGCGAAACAATACTGAGATCGCCCACAAGATCAAGAACATATTCGAACTGCTTCCGTGGGCAGAGGGCGGAATCGTTGCGGCCGGACGGCGGCAGACATCCACGGCAGCTAACGGGGCCATCCGCTCACCCACTTCGATTTCTCGTGGATCGCAGTTCGGCCTTTGCGGACGTTGGAGCGACACGAGCTGTTAGGCAGTTGAGAGGCGCTTTGCCGCCGTTCGCGCCGTCGTAGCCTCGCATGCCAGGTGCTGGGAATGAGTACTCGCGATCTACAGCCCGTCATCTGGGCCACTGCAGCGGCTAAGACGGCGATTGAGTTCCGGGAGACATCCGGCGCTACAGTCGTTGGCTGCTTGTCAACTTGAGCGGCCGGTCGCAGACGGTGCCCTGAATTGCTCCGGCGGCAACATCACAGGACGGTGACCATTTGTCGACTGTTGCGAATTCGAAAAATCAATCGAGCCGATTCGATGCATTTCGCATAAACCGCGGGAAAAAGCTGAATTTTACTTTGCGCGCTGGCAGATCGCTGTCATTCTTACCGCCAACATAGTCGGCCACGTCGAGAATATCCGGAAAGCCGTCCTTTATGTCGGATTAGAAAGTGTGGGCGGGCAGTAGTGGCACATCGACTATGCTGCGCCGAAACGCACGGTTCACGAATTATTTGGAGCATGCTTTAAATTCATGTTCGGGGAGGGCGTATGCCGCGAAGCGCGCCAGTTGAGAAAACCGAGGAAAGTTCGACAAGTGGCGCTAGCGCGACGATGACAACGTTTAGCGAATACCAAGCGATGGTCGAGCGCACCAATGAACGTCCCTCCCGCGCAGTCTCACTAATGGGTCTCGTCGGTGAAGTTGGTGATCTTCACAGCATGATGAAGAAGCTCCTCCTGCAAAAGGACAATCCCCTGTTTCGAACAGAGCTGCGAGAAGAGTTCGGCGATTTGCTCTGGTATCTGACCAGTCTGGCTTCTCTGTATGAAATCCCGTTGGCGGAGATCGCCAAAGCAAATGCCGAGAAGGCTGAATCGCTGTATTCGGAAGGAAGTGTCAACGTTTTCGATAGCGGCTTTGCGCCAGATGAGAGGCTGCCTCGGCGCTTCGTTGTCAACTTCTACGAGAAACCACTGGAGCGAAGCCTATACGTCAAGGTCTCCGTCAATGATGTCGTCATCGGTGATGCACTAACCGACAATTCACACGAGGACGATGGCTATCGCTATCACGATGTATTTCATCTCGCGTATGCGGCCGTACTCGGGTGGTCTCCCGTCTGCCGATCGTTGCTCAAGTGCAAACGCAAGTCGAACGCCAAGATTGACGAAGTGGAAGATGGTGCGCGCGCCGCTGTAATTGAGGAAGCTGTCTCAATTCTTGTTTTCAATCAGGCAGAAGAGCGAGGATGGTATGTAGACCGCAGTTCTATCGACATCGGACTGCTCAAGACCATTCGCAGGATGGTAACTGGCTTGGAAGTGCGCACTTGTACAGCAAAGCAGTGGCAGCTAGCGATTTGCCAAGGCTACGCCGTGTTCCGTGAACTAAAGAGAAATGGCGGTGGCGATGTGACTGTTGATTTGGACAAGCAACGCATTACATATCGTGTGTCACCCCCTACAAAATGGGTATCTTCGATCGCAAAGGGACGACGAGTATGACGATTCCCGTCGTTGAAGGTCCTACGGCACTGGAAGCTTGGCGCGCGGGCTGTTCTCTCCTACTTGACGCACGGGGCGAAGTCAGCAATCTGATTACTATGGTGGATCAACCGTGCGAAGCAGAGGGCGATTGGTTGAAGCAACATTCGCCGGCTCGCATAAAGGCCGGGGCAGATGACGCCTGCGACGTCGCCAATACGTTGTTTCCGCAGCGGACCTGCGACCGAGCAGCAACGCGATCGGAGTTCTATACCCGCTACCTGCAAGTTCATGACCGCGCTCGTAGATGGCAACGTGGGCGCCACGCATGGGGCACGTACTTTGAGCGGCTCGTTCGGTTTCCGCCGGATGGCGTCAATCAGCTAGAGCGTGCAATCGACAAGCTGAGCACATGGCCACAGCGGAACACCACCGGTCTAGTATTTCATCTCTCATCTCCAGCGGTAGATGCACCCCGTACAAGAGGGGGGCCTTGCTGGCAGTTTGGAGAAATTCTTTGGAACGCCGACGATTCCCTGGACCTTGTCGTGGTATACCGGAACCATGACTTCTTCAACAAAGTGCTGGGAAATTTCATCGGATTAGGCCGGCTGCTTCGGTTCATATGCGTGGCCTCGAACAAGCGGCCCGGAAAGCTTGTCTGCCATTCGGTTCATGCTTACTTTGACTGCTCTCAGCAGCAGCTTCGTTCACTGATTCAATGACGTCCGCCGATGAAAAGGAGACCAAGTTCCTCGACTTGGTTAAACGTGTAACCGCGTGCGAGAAATGCCCGCGGATGACGGGGAGCGCGCGCGTTCTCGGACCCGGTTGCGGTTCTCTTGACGCGCCGCTTATGTTTGTTGGAGAGGCGCCCGGGCGGCTCGGGGCCGATGGGTCGCACTTGCCCTTTCACGGGGATAAATCCGGTCACAACTTTGAGAGCCTCATCGAACAGGTAGGAATCAGTCGATATGAAACGTTTGTGACTAATGCAGTGTTGTGCAACCCTAAAGATGAACGTGGCAACAATGCGACGCCTACGCCTGTCGAGATCGCAAACTGCGCGCCTTTCCTGAGGGAAACGATCGAAATAGTCGATCCTTCACTTGTAGTTACACTTGGCGCTGTGGCGCTCAAGGCGTGCGGCCTGCTTCAAGCGCACGCACTTTCGCTCCGCGAGCACGTTAGAACGAACAACGCGTGGTTGCGCCGGACGCTGATACCTGTGTATCACCCGGGGCAAAGAGCCATGGTTCACCGCAGTTTCGCAAATCAGCTAAGTGACTACCAGTTCGTCGCTGAGACTCTGAAGAGGCGAAAGCGGCAGCGTAAGAGATCGGTCAGTGGCAAGCCTAGGGCTGATGCAGCAAAGCTCGGTCACGTTGCTCGCAGGATATTGCAGGGTAAGCCGGAAGGGCTTAGTTACTTCGCGCTTCATAAGTTGTGTTTCCTAGCTGAGCTCGCATCACTTGAAGCAACCGGGGAACGTCTTACGAATGCGTATGTCGTCCGGCAAAAGGACGGTCCATATTTTGTAGACTTGCACTTGGCAAAGCTGCCGCAGTTGGTCCCCGGAGTCATGATTCGGCCCGTCGGCAGCAAGGTCATGCTTGGGCTTGCCAGGCAGGTTGATTTTCTTACGAACGAGCCCATTCAGGCTCTGTCTGCCCATGATGAAGCAGCGGTAAAGGCCGTCGTAGTGAAGTATGGTGAGATGCGTGACGAAGAACTTAAGAGGGTCGTCTACCTGAGCAAATACATGCGCGCGCTACTCCGAAAGGAGAAATCGAATGGCGCAAATCTTTATAACGCCGCCGTGCTGCCATTCGTGACGAAAGACTCACGTTAGTCCACAACAGCTGCCTCGGTTCGGAATTGTGTAACTCTTTGAATTTTGTCAAAGGTGCCAATTTCGAGGGTCTATAGTTCGCGCCCTCGAATGACCACCTTTGAGCAGTATTATCGACTATGCGCGCCCGAGAAGCGGGCAAGTGGCCGAAAAGGGTGGTCGTTAAGACCCATTCGACGGTGATGAGAGTTGCCATTCGTCGACGCCGGTTTGCGAGCGTCCGCAAAGGTATGTGCAGCAGTCGCACGAACCGGTTCCCAGACCATCCGCAAAGGCCGATATGCGCGCATTTAATGGTGAGCGGCTTTCCGAGTGATCCGGCCGTTCGAGCGACCGCCGGACGACACAGGTGATCGCCAGCAATTGGGCCGGTTCGCGCCTTACCGGACGAAACGGCGACGCACGCGATCTTATCCGCGTTTATTCTCCCGATCGAGTGCAGAAAATGCTTCACACAACAGCGCTTCCTGGTCGGTAAGGCGCTGTTTGTCGCGTGTGTGGAGTTTGCGCATGTTTTCCATCTTCCGCGAATCGCGGGCGTGTCCTGCAAATGGTCTTGGGCATCAGCGCCCAGTCCGGATCAAGGCACACAAGGGAGAGCAGAAATTCGCGGTGAGCCTGGCTCAGTGCGCGTGGCAGAACATGATGAATTTGCGCCTGGACTGCCTCGAGCTGGGCGAGACCGACCTCGTCCACCGTCATCCCCACAAAACCCGCCTCGTATTACACGTGCAAGCCAGGCGCTGATGGCGTCGAGATCGTCATCGGCGCCGATCTGGCGGCGTCCGGTGGCGCGGTTCGCGCCGTTGGCGGCCGTCCAGGTCGTCGGGTATCGCGAGCGTGTCGAGAGGGCGAGGCGTGATGAGGGCGATTTCCATGGGAAGTTGGTTGGCTTACGGCTACCCCTCAGACCCAGCAATTTCCGCACCCCGCTCTTTCTGACCCGCACCCGGCACCGCGAAACGGCCAACGATTCTGGTTGCGCAAAGGCGCAGCCGTGCGCGACCGGGCGTCTGTGTCCAGGTGGACGCGAGGACGAGGGATCGTAGATTTCGCAACTAACCGCCTCCGCCATCCTCACGCTCATTGCGGACCTGCCCGGGCATTACCTCAACTGGTTTGCCCGCGAAGGGTTTCCCAAAGGGGAAATCGGCCGCCTGCTCGCACTGATGCAGGAGATGGACCACAACGACCTGAAGGGTTTGCTCGATCCGCTGCGCAAACGCGGTTAGCGTCAGACAGAGCGAGGAATCGAACCTCTCGCCGCGCATGACCTATGCTGGCAGCACGACACACGCCGCACTCTGCGCGGAGACCCTTGCCATGCACCGTCCGCCTCTTGTTCTCGAGGTTAGCGGCTACACCGACGCTGATCACTGGAGCTGGCATCTCAAGGATGCCGGGGGCGCCACGCTGGCTGCGCACGCCGTGACCCTCGCGCACAGCGACTGGCGCCGCGAGGGGCTGTTCAACCTGCCCGCGTGGCTTCGCTACCATTGCGCGCCGGACACTGCTGACGAAGACGAGCAGCGTCATCTCCAGGCGTTCGGCGCATGGCTGGGCGAGATCGTTCTCGGGCCGGCAATCGCAGGCCATATCGTTGCGCATGGCAATCCGGACGCGCTGGTCCGGGTCGTCTTGCCGCTCGTAGCCGCGCCCTTGCTTGCGTTGCCGCTGGAGTTGGCGCATGCGAGCGGGCGGCCCCTCGGCCAGCGTGGCGTGAGCTTCGTTTTCGAGGTCGCGCGAGAGGGGCTCGCGCGCACGCCGGCGCCTGGCGGGTCGCTGCGCATTCTCGCGCTGTTCAGCGTGCCGCCCGCGGGCAGCCCGCTCAACCTGCGCGGTGAGCGGCAACACCTGCAGTCGCTCGTGAGCCGGCTTGCTGCACAAGGCCGGCGCGTCGAACTGCGGGCGCTACAGTACGGCGTCACGCGCAAACGGCTGGAGCAACTGCTGGGCGAGGATGGCGGCTGGGACATCGTCCATTTCGCTGGCCACGGAACGAGCGGCGCGCTGCTCCTCGAGCGGTCCGATGGGGCGCCGGACCCCGTGACGCCCGACGCGATCGTGCGCATGCTCAGCGTGACCACCGGGCGTTTGAAGCTGGTCGTGCTCGTTGCGTGCCATTCCGCTTCGGCGAGCGTGGGCGCGACGCTGAGCTGGCTTGGCGCGCCCGACACACCTGGCGAATCCGACGCCGATGCAGAGGCCGCCGGCCGCGTCGAGCAGGGTCTCGCGCAAATGCCCGCGTGGGTGCTGGAGCGCGGCCTCGACTGCGCCGTGCTCGCCACGCGTTACGCGGTCGACGATCAATACGCCGCGTTGTTGACCAACGCGCTCTATCAGCGCCTCCTCGAACGCGGCGAGGCGCTGCCGCGCGCCGCGAGTATCGCTTCGGAACACGCGCTGCGTGCGCTCGGCCGGAGCGGCTCTGCGCCGGACCCTCCGTTATCCATGACCATGCCGATGTTGCTCGGCAGGCACGCTGCCGACTTGAGGTTTGCCGTGCACCCGCACGCGAGTCTGGAGGCTCGCGATGCGGTGCCTGCGGTGCCGCCGTTTGCGGCGGAGCCCCGGCACTTCGTTGGCCGCGTGCGGGCGATGACGCAAGCGAGCGAAGCGCTCGCGGAGCATGCCACCAGCCGGGGCGTGCTGTTTCACGGCATGGCGGGAGCGGGAAAGACCGCCTGCGTGGTGGAACTTGCCTGGCATCATCTCCGGGCGGCTCGCTTCGAACGGGTCGTCTGGTACAGGGCGCCCGAATTGAACGCCGACGCTTCGATGACCTTGAGCGCGCTCGCGCTCGCGATGGAAACGCAGTTGCCCGGCATCGCCATGCTTCATGCCGTGGCGAGCGAGGCCGCGCTGGCCCAATGGCTGCCGGTGTTTCGGCAAACGCTGGAGACGAGCACCGTTCTGATCGTGATCGACAACGTGGAAACGCTTTTGACGGCCAGTGGTCACTGGTGTGACCAGCGTTGGTCGATGCTGATGCGCGCCTTCCACGATCACGGAGGTGCGTCGCGCGTGGCGATGTCGAGCCGCATCGTCCCCACCGGCATGCCCGCTTCCTTCGTTCTACTGACCGTGCATGCCTTGCCGCTCGACGAAACCTTGCTGCTGATCCGCGAGCTACCCAATCTGGGGGCGCTGCTCGAAGGCCGTTCGCCCACTGTCCGTGCCGCGCGCGGCCGCGAATTGTTGCGCGACACCTTGCGGGCGGTGCAGGGCCACCCGAAGCTGATCGCGTTCGCGGAGCGGCTCGCCGCCGAGCCGGAACGCCTCGCACGGCGGTTGCGAGACATCGGAGGTCCCGGGCAGGCCGATGCGGACGCAGCCGACGCTTACCTGGTTCGCGGCGAAACCCACCGCGACGTTCAGGCGTTCCTCGATCAGCTCGATAGCTGGACGCGCGCGCTGTCTCGCGCGCTCTCGAAGTCCGTGAGAACGGTGTTCCATCTGCTTTGCGCAATGGAGCCGGACGACCGGCGCAGGGCGGTCGTCGAAGCCAATTGGCCGACGCTATGGCGCGAAACATCTCACGGCGCACAGCATGTGGACATGCGCGCGGCGATCGCACGGCTCGAAAGCTGCGGGCTCGTCGAGCTGCGCGCCGCCGCGGGGCAACGTGCCCACGCCGCCTTCGCGATTCACCCGGAGGTGGCGCGCGCCGGGCGGGCCGAGGCGGGCGTGCAATTCCAGACGCGCGTTGACGAGGTGATGGTGAATTACTGGTATCACCTCATGCGCGTGACCATGGACAATGCGGCGCGGGTGGCGAGTGCCGGCGCCACGGTCGCGCTGGCAGGCTGGTCCGCGTTTCCCTATCTGCTGCGCAACGGCGAATGGGATCTTGCCTCGCAGATGATCGAGCGGGTGATGCGCGTGGACGACTCGCCGCGCGCGACCGCGATGTTGCTTCCCGTCGTCACGCGCATGGCGGCCGCCACCGCGAAAACACCGAAGGCGTTGATCACCCAGACTCTACTGGCAAGCGTGCTGGATCGGGCCGGCTTTTGGCGCGAAGCCGTGGAGCGCTGGGAGGCCGTGCTCGATGCGGCCGAGCGCGCGGACAACTTCGCGGTGGCGGCGCCGGTGTGCAAAGATCTTGCGAATGCCTGGCAGTCCGTAGACATCGAGAAAGCGCAGGCTTATGCGAAGCTGCATCACCGCTATGCGAGCCTGGCCGGGGCCGGCACGTGGAGCGAGTTGTCCGCGCTCGGGCAGCAGCTTCAGTTGCTCGCGCAAAAGGCACAGTACGGCGAGGTGTTGACGCACCTGCCCGAATTGCGCCGGCGAATGATCGCGGCGGGCAAGCCGGGGCCGCTGGAAGCCATGCTGGACTGGAACGTGCGCAACGTGATTTTCGATACGGCGAGCGACGCCGCGTCTCAATACGGCAGAGCTTGCCTCGCTGCGGCAATGAGCCACGAGGGCACGGAAGCGCTCGACTGGGAGACCCGCGCGCGCGCCGCGTGGCGCGCTTCCCTGAAGTACAACGGCAAGGCGCGCGCCGCCCATCGCCGGCGTGGCGCCCTGCCGCTCGAACTGGCGCGCAACCGATTCAACGATAATGGCCCGCTGATCGATCTGGGGCGCTACGCCGAGGCGTACGCGATGCTTCTCGAATGCAAGAACGTGTTCGAGTCGGAAAATGCAGTTGCCGAACTCGGCAATCTTTATTCGGCGCTCGGCACCCTCGAACAGAAGCGTAAGCACATGAAGCAGGCGCGCGAATTCGAGGCCAGGGCGCTGCGCTACAAATACCAGGGCGGCGACGCGCGGCTTGTCGCCATCAGCCATTTCAATCTCGCCAACCGCTATCTCCCCGCGGACGCGGAGTCCGAGATCGGCGTGGCGCATCGCCTGGCCGCGGCACTCATCCGGGCCGCCAACGATCCCGATCGTGCCGGGTACTACGCGGCGACGCTGAAAGCGCACCTCGCCCAAGGCGGTGGACAGGCGAGCGCCGTACTGGCCAGCGATTTCGACGCACTGTGCGCGATCGTCGAGACAATAGACGGCGTGACTTTTCGTGCGTTGATGGCGCGCCTCGCGCCGGGGCGCGAGGGCGCACTCATGAAAGCCATCATCGCGACCGCGCTCGACGCGTGATCGCACGCGCCTATGCCGTCTCGGCCACCGTGCACCGCAGATCTTTGCCGGTGACGCTGCCTTGCGCAATCACGTTATCGCTCGACGCCTGGAGTGCGAGCGGAGGCGAAGCGGCTTCGATTTCCCAGCCAAAAAAGGCGCCGATGGGCACGGCGCGCCGGCTTCGGGTGCTCCAGAGGCGCCGTTCATCGCGCCATGCTTTGGCGTCGGTTTCCCGTGTGGCGTTCATTGCCATCGACGAGAGCATCTGAAGCGCCAGCGTGTTGCTAGCAGCAAGGCAGGGTGGTCCGATTCTGCGCGCATGCGCGAGCAGCGAGAGGCAGTGCGCCGCGATGCCGGCATCGTCGCTGCCGCTATCGGCGTCGTTGTCGGCGACCGCTGCGAAGGCCCAGGCCGCGGCAACGGAGGCATCCGCGACCCAGTCGTACGCCGCACCGAGCGTTTGCGCGATCTGCGCCGCGTCGGCGATCTGGCCGGTGCGCGCCATGAGCAATGCTGCCGCGACGCTTGCCCACGGTGCGGCGCCGTGCGTCATCAACGCTTCGAGAGCGGCTGCCGTGTCTTTATCGCCGCTGTGCCAATTGTTATCGGCAATCGCCTTCGCGGACGCGACGAGCAGCGAATCGACCTCGCTCGGCAGGGCGCGCTGCACCGCGCCGATCAGCGTGGCCGTCAGTTCGTTCACGGGGCGCATCGTCACGACGAGATCGGGGCGCGACGCAGCGACAGCGGGCCGCAACGTCAGCCAGACGCCTTCGTCCATCACCGGCACGCCAACACGCCAGGGAGCGCGGCCTTCCACGGCAATCGTCAGCCGCAGCGCCGCGCGGCACGGCCATTGGCCGTGCACCAGCTTGAACATGACTTCGCTGTCGCAGGACTGCGCGACTTCGATCTGCGCTTGCGCCGCATGCCATTCGACCACGTCGGGCTGCTCCGTATCGGCGAGATCCGCGCTCGACAGACTGACTGTGAAGGTGCGCTGTTCCAGGTTCGCTTGGGTCAGGAACGGGAAGTTGAGCGGGAACGGCGCGGGCTCCTGAAAACGCGTGGCGTGTTCCGGCAACGAGAGCGGCAAGTTGCCGGCCGGCAAGCCCCGGCTGGGCGCATTCTCGGGCGAGGGGCTGGAGAGGCCGGACCAATCCTGCGGCGACACCACCCGTTGCGATGCGCTTTCGCTCAGGTCGCTCAGGACGCTCAGCAGCCCGCTCCGGCGCGGTCTTGGCAGCGAGGTCAACGCGCTGCTCGGCGCAAAATCCGGGTCTGAGCCAAGCTGGACCGAGGCGGACGCATCGCCTTCGCCGGCCGGTGCCACTGTGAATGCCTGAGAGGTGATGCCGCCGCTGCTCGCGCTTTCGATGGTCGCGTTGTAACTGTCCGGTCCGAGCGCGATCTCGACGGGCTCGCCCGCCGCGGAAAAAACGCGGTTTACCGTCTGCGACTGCGTGCCGACGACGGTGATGCGATAGGCCCCCTGGCCCGGCGGCTGGATCACGACGGTGCGCGCCGTTTCATCGTTCATGGCAGTAACCTGACTATCTGTGCACAGGGATTGGCGTGAAACTTCGCCGGACGATAGGCTTGCGCACCGCTGAAGGTGGGTCTTGCCTCGAACTCGGTGCCGGTTGGCGCGACTTCGAGAAAGCAGTTCGTTTGCAGTGGCGCGGACTGGATGAACGTGAGGCCATCCGAGGCTTCGATCAGCGTGAGGTACGCCATGTCGGCGAGATTGTCGGTACGCACGACCACAGGAATGCGGGCATGCGGCACGGTGACCAGCGTCGCCTGGTTCGCGAATTTAGTGAGCGCCTCCACGTCCAGCGTCGAATAGCCGAAGGCCGCGTCCGCGACTTTCGGCACGTTGCAGAGCAACCGTTCGCCGGTGACGACCCATGCGCCGTTGCTGTCACGGTCAACGCACGCTTCGAAGCTGCGCAGCAAGGCCTGCGTGAAGTATGGCGGGTCGTGGCTGTCCGGGCCCCACGCGAGCTGGCCGAAACGCGAACCCGCAAGCGCGAGCGACCTAACCCGGGTTGACGCTATCTTCCCGAATTTCGCCTTGACCAGTACGACGCCGTCAAGGCCGTCGTACTCGGACAGCACGCTATCGACCAGTTCCTGGCACGCGTCGAGAAAGACCCAGCACGCGCTCGCGCCGATCACCGGCAGATTGGTCGCGAGGTTGCCAATGTTGAGCGAGGCGCCCCACTGGTTGAACGGATTGGTGAGCACGTCTTCCAGCAGCCCGGACACGCTGAGATCCGCCTCGGCAACGCCGTGCGACGACATGTAGAAAAACATGCTGTCATTGGGGCGGCAACGGGCGAGCCATGCGTTGCCAGCGGTTTCGACGTTGACGCGCGTCGCGGCACTCACGCCGTCATCGGCGCGTGGATCGTTGGCGAACTTGCCGATGTCCAGTTGATCGGCACCGGCGTCGGCGTCCGGATCGGACAGCAAACATTCGATCGATGCGAGCGGCGCCGTCAATTCGTCCTGGTGATCGAGCAGATAGCGGACAATCGCACGCGCGCCGGCCACGGTCGATTGCCGCGTAGCGGCCTCGCCAAGCTCGGGGAACCGGCCGCAGCCGATCACGAAGGCATGCGTCGCGGGCGCGGCCCCGGGCGCGCGCTGAAAGATCTGAGTCATGGCAAAAACCCCGCTTGTTTCATGCGTGCGTTGAGCCGCCTATAGAAAACGAGGTTCGTGAAGTAGGCGCTATGGGCGTCGGTGATGCCGGCGGTGGTGCTCGCTTCGAGATCCTCGACGTCTTCGAAAACCGGCTTTGCGAGGAACGACAACACGTCGAGCCGGTTATAGACATTCCACCAACGTTCCGCGCAGCCGGGCTTCGGCACCTTGTTGCCTTGGTTTGCACCACAGCCGGCGCTCGACGCCGTGAAGACCTTCAGTTCTTCGAACAATGCCACCTGGGAACCGACGGTGAGGAAGAGATCGGCCTTGAAGGGTGCGCCCAGCTCGTCGGTGAGCCCTTGCACGAAGGGCACGTCTGTTAAAAGGTCGTACAAAATGACGCCCCCCATGCTGTGCCCGCACACGATGAGCCGGCTGTGCGCGGCGTTCGCCGCGCTTGCGGCCGGAATCAAATACTTGCGGATCTCCGCGCGGATGGCATCGCGCGCGGCGCCCGCCTTGAGATACGTAAAAACGTCGCCAATGAAGATGGCCAACTGCGGAGTGAGCTTGCCGCGTACCGCGAGCACGGCCGGACTGTTCACGAGGTCGGTGGTCGCGCCCTTTAGCTGCGTCGCGGCGCTGCGCACGCTGTCGAAGAGCGAGAGCGACTGGTCCTGCAGGAAGGGGCGCGCGGCAACCTGCAAGCGGTCGAGAAAATCCTTGTCGTCGGTCGCGCCGGTCAGGCTTTTGCGCGCTTCCGGATTTTCGAGCGCCCTTGCCGCCGCGCTCCAGAAACGCACGGCGTTTTCCACGGCGGCGGGGTCGGAGCTTTGCGCTTGCTCGATTGCGATAGAAGAGAGCGAGCCGACGACG
This sequence comes from Paraburkholderia sp. BR10936, assembly GCF_040965735.1. Classification (NCBI taxonomy): domain Bacteria; kingdom Pseudomonadati; phylum Pseudomonadota; class Betaproteobacteria; order Burkholderiales; family Burkholderiaceae; genus Paraburkholderia; species Paraburkholderia sp. BR10936. The sequence goes on along the minus strand of NZ_JBFRCM010000022.1, from coordinate 37,257 downwards.
GCGTCCAGATCGCTCTTCGCTGCCCTGGCGAGCGTATCGCCGGGGGGCTGAAGCGGCGACGCGCCCGTCGTCCCGCCCAGGATGCCGCCGATGGCGAGCGGTGCGCTGCCTGCTTCGGCTTTCAGCACGTGTCCCGGAACGCACGCGAGATTCCACGCGGGGTGGGCGGCATGGACACTCCAGAGCGGATTTCGGATCGTCACCGATTTTTCGAACGTCTCGTTCTGGAACATCTGGTTGCGGGCTGCGAGCGCCGTTTGATACTCGACGTATTGCGCGTCGCCCGCGGCGTCCGAGCGCGGACCATCGACGCCATGCACATAGACCAGTTGATTCATCTTCGCTATTCCCCTGCTGATCGGTTGAACAGTGGAAGCAGTGCACGTTTTCGAGCGGTTGGAGCGGGACTGAACTCCTGAGCCCAGTCTAGTCAATCATGGCTCGAAATAGAAAGGCTCCCGAACGCAGCGGGTGCCGGTGTCGTGAACGACGATGGCGATGCTCATCGATACGAGTGCGCGGATGTGGCCTCGAGAACGCGGTGGCATGGGATATGCCGGTACGTGGTGAGCGGATTCTTGTGATCTTTGCTGGTGATTTAACCGATAAGGACTGTGTTCGTCTGTGGCCTTCCGCACGAACCGTGCTCATATTCCATCGCGCTTGCCCGGCAAAGAGGACGGGCGCGTTTTGATCTTACAGAGTTTCAATCGCAAACAGGCGCCTTATGATAAGAATACTTATCTAAATGGATAAGGCGTCGTGCCACAAGCGCGTGGATGAAGTCCGCTCACGCAAGTAAATCTATGGTCCGCCCCAGTTTTGCAACCCCTGACGCTTGATGCAGTGTTGGCTTGCTCAAATCTATCCGGCGTCGTTGTGGGGACTGCTCCCCGCGCCACGATGAAGTTCGCGCCTGCGGTCCCCATAAAGTTGTGCGGCTTCAGGAGCCTCTTTGCTTGCCGGGGTGTTCCACAGGCCGGTATGCCGTTCACGTCATCACGTTTCAGTCGTCGCAAAAGCAGAGAAGAGGATGGTGAGTCCGCGTTCGTTCAAGCCGACACTGTCGCACGCTCTGAATCAAAGGTGGTATGACGGGCAACGATCGCCCAGGCGGTGCGAGCCAGCTTGTTAGCCAGCGCGCATGCCACCACGTTCGAGTGGCGCCGCGTCAGAAGCGCACGCGTCCAGCCCGCTAGATGACCGGTTCGCTTTTCCAGACATCGCATGTAGGCCCGGGCGCATTGGACGAGGAGACTTCGGATGTTCTTGTCGCCACGTCGACTGATTCCTAGAAGGTTGGATCTACCGCCCGTACTGTACTGGCGGGGAACAAGACCAAGTGAGGCCGCGAAATCGCGACTGCATCTGTACTGCTTCCCTCGGGAGCGGTCAGGAATTGCCTGAAGGTGTCTGTTCATGCTTTGTGGATGTCTTGTGTTAGCGACTCTTAACAGATGATGTTTTTTCGAGTCTCTCTCACATGTCCTGGAGTGATATCACTGCTACTCCTACCACGATCACGATGATTGAGAAAAATTTTCTAACTACGCCTCCGGGAGAAATATCCTCGGCGATAAATTTTGGAAACAGCTTCGTTGCCAGGAACCCAAAAGCCAAAACGAACAGCGGGTGGATACTGACGACTACCGAAACCAAAGCTGCACCGCCTCCCGCAGCCAGAGCGGCCATGAAGAATACATAGCCCCCAACATCAAAGATGTTTGTCGCCCCGAAAATTCCGAATTGCTTATAGTTCAAAACTTTTAGATCATCAATGATGAGCTTTCTCCATTTCGGAACCAATAAAAGCAACATCCCACCAAGGGCATAGCCAGCAAAGTTGAAAATCAGCACCGAGTGCAAGCTCGTGACTTTCAATATCTCATCTGAAATTACAGTCGAGACAGCTCCCAAAAAAGCAGAAATTAGCAACACGACTACGTGCCGTGGATGCCCCAATCCTCCAATCGTCTGCCTAGACATGCATAGTATTAGAATACCAACGACGATCAAAGCGAAGCCAGTCTGTTGCCTAGATGTCGGAATGGCATGAAAAATCAGCACTGATGCGGCCAATACAAATATTGGTTCAGATTGGTGAATCGGAATCACAACCGATACATCCATATCCCCCAAGGAGTAGCTATATGCAAAATATTGTAGAAATATTGCGAGACCAGAGCATATATTTATCGCCACCATATATAAGTCCAGATCGGCGGGCCGGAAATAGGCATAAATTGCCATCGCAAAAAAAATATTCCCGATACTCAGCAAGAAAATGAACGAAATCCAATTGGATGCAATATTAGTGATTGCAAACTTGTCAACAATATATGAGAGACTCCAAAGCAGCGGTGCCAGAAGGGCAAAATATAACCAGGTCATTTCTCGCTCCCGAGAACCTCGAGAATCGTATTTTTGCTATCGTTCAATAGCTCATTCGAGAAGTCATCGGTAACATGATCAAAAATAAATGTATTGTTATATCCGAAACCATCAGAAGTTTCGAAGCCGACTATTTTGTCAAGGATTGCTGGAAGCTCGCCAAACCGAGATGAGTGGTTTTTCTTCAAAAGCTTCATAGCGTTGCCGTAGTGCGCCGCTTCATCTTTAGTAGCATTACGAATCCATGCGGACAGACAATCAGGCCCAAGACTATCAAAAAGCTTGAAGTCCTGCTTATAAGCCCGAGTGCTAGTAACTTCATCGAATGCAATTGACGCCAATATGGTGAATTCATCAACCATGAAGGATGAAATGGATTCAAATTCCGGCTGTCTGGATTCGATTTCTTTGTCGATATCTTCTTCTCGGAAACCATACAACACACTATTGATCTTTCGAAGACCTCTATAGTGGTTTTGTTCATCCAAATGCCAGAGGCATGCGAACTCTAAGAAATCATCGCTCAGCTGTAAATCACTTCGATTCATGAGATATATCAAGAAGTGCTTGGAATCAAACTCAGCGCTCATGTCATGCCAAAAGTGTTCTTGCCGTGATTTTATGGCATCCCTAGATCCGGTGATGCGTTCGGGAGTCAGATATTTAAGTAACTCAACTGAAGACCAGTCATAACTTTTCAAGCCGATTGACGATTTTAAATAGCTCATGATTGCGCTCCGTGCAATTATTCCATGAAGTTTTGAAACTGCCACTTATCAGACGAAGCAGTGGAAAATAGCCCTTTATCCTCTCCCACAGGACTCCAATCAGTGTATTCCCCCAGCATTTCGCCTAAGTAGGGCTTTGCATTATCTAGCACGAAGATAAAGTCCATCTCTTCCGCCTCAATGATCCCGCAACGTGGATTAGCAATTGCCCATTTCATACCTGCTATAACACCGGCCACGACTTGCAAAGAGGTAGCAGAGCTTTCAGGGTTGAGCTTTTGAGCAACCGAGTTCTCCATGTAGAACCCAAACCAATATGCATTTTTCTTATGCCCCATCAGAAGCACGCCAAGATAATCCCCTCCCGAGGCGATATCCGGTCCTTGCAAAATTCTCCCTTGTGCCTGTGGATTCCAAGAACAACCACTAAGCTCGTGAATGGAAAGTATAGCGTCATTGCAAGGATGGTAAGCATAAGTGACCGTAGGCCGATAAGCGGCTCGCTCACCTTCAAAGTACGTTAGATAATCCGACAGAGAAACAACTTCATTATGAGTGATCAAAAAGCCTAAGCATGGGCCAAAAGCAGGAGTCCAGGTTTTCAATCTGACCGAGGCGCCCGGGCGGTTCAAATAGATCGCGCTATTGCAGCCTGTAGTATGCAGCTGCCCCTCTGGCGGTAAGCGAAGTTCATGAGTCCCCCAGCCTAACTCAGCAGGCTGGCAACCTTCGCCAATAAACCCATCAATTGACCAGGTATTTACAAACTCGCCAGGCCGCTTAGGCAGTTTTGCAATCTGGGTATCATGCTCCGCAATATGGATTATTTTCACATCTAGATCAGCAGACAGCTTCGCCCACTGCTGACGAGTTTGCGGGATTGGCTGGCTTATTCCGTAAATATCATCCCGAATATTCAGAAGTGCCCGCTTTACGAAATGAGACACCAAACCCGGATTTGCGCCGTGCGCTACGATAGCTGTAGGGCCATCTTGACATTTAGCCTTCAACGTAAGCATGGCTTCCCTGAGGGCGTAGTTGGTACGCTCTGCAGGCTCTGCATCTGCATTTACATAATGTCCGGCCCATGGTTCAATGCATGTATCAATATATTTTGTTTCTTTCTGCTGGCAAAATGAAACCAGGTCGACACTTGAGACATTGACGGACAGGTTGATTACAAAGGAGTCGGAATCTAGGTCGCTCAGCAAGTCTTCAAGATTTTCCTTAGCGACGCTCGCCGCCACCCAAGTTACAGGGAAATCGAAATCAGCGCTGAGCCTCTGGGCGCCATATGGATCTATTACCTTAAGGCTTTCAATTTCGCCCCCGAACTCACTGAGCAAGTTTGGCATAAGTGCAGATGCAATGGTTCCGTAGCCAATCAACACAATCTTCATGAGCATTCTTCCTTGACAGGAATTTGCGAGCGGACAGGGAGATATACCTCGGCAGGGAGGCTGATCTGCCGTCGAAATCCTGGACAGAAATGAGTGTTAGTGTTTCGGAGCAATTTTCCCCATGACACGGGAGGTTGGCGATGAAACGCAATCAGTATTCGGTGGAGCAGAACGTGGCCGCAGCAGGGGAGATCCGAGCAGACGTATTACCGCTGGAAGAAGCTAGATCTGGGCCAGGAGTCGAACTAGGGTGCGTGAGCTGAAGCAGCTCCAGGACGAGAATGCGCGGCTCAAGAAGCTGGCTGCGGAGCTCAGTCTGGACAAGGCGATCCTGCAGGATATCGCCACAAAAAAGTGGCCCTGCACGCGCTGAAGAGAGAGGCCGTGACCTACGTCATGCATCACTTCGGTCTTCCGACGCAGCGGGCGTGCCGTCTGGTGCGGCAGGCGCGCAGCACGCACTACTATCGCAGCGTCAAGGATCCGCAGAGGGCGCTTCGGCAGCACATGCGTGAGATTGACCCAGACCCGCGTGCGGTATGGCTACCGACGCGTTCACGACTGCTCAAACCCGAAGGCTGGCGCGTGAGCCGCAACCGGATCTACCGGCTCTACGCTGAAGAACAGCGGCAGTTACGCTCGAAGTTGCCCAAACGACGCAAGATGGTGGTGTCGCGCCGTCAGCGTTGCGCGCCGACGCGCCCCAACGAGGTCTGGAGTCTGGATTTCGTGGCCGATCAACTCGCCAATGGCATCTGCCTGCGAGCCTTGACGATCGTGGATGTCTTCAGCCGTGAGGCACTTGCCATTGAAGTCGGACAGCGCCTGCGTGCAGAGGACGTTGTGTCCGTGCTGAACCGGTTGGTGGCCCAACGTCGGGCGCCGCGATGCCTGCTCGCCGATAACGGCAGCGAGTTCTCCGGCCGTTCTGCTGGATATGTGGGCGTACCACTACAAGGTACAGATCGACTTCAGCCGTCCGGGCAAGCCCACCGATAACAGCTTCATCGGACGGGTCATGTCGGTAGCATGGCCATCATTCCGCATTTCTTCGAGAACGCGTTCCTGGGCGGCTATCCGAAATCGTGCGCGAACCAGACCCCGGTGAACTCTTCTCGAGAGATCCATGGCCCCTTCCGAACGGCCAACATTTTATGACGAACGTTTGCCAGAACCCGGTTGTTGCGTCATCCGCTAGGTGGGGCCACTGCAGTAACTCACTTTCTTGCTGCGGAAAGCCTCTCCTTTATCGCCGTCCCCAATGATTGAGCAGAAGACAGCACTAAACGCGTCGACCGGAACGCACTCATGTTCCAGCGCGGCGGCGGCATTTTCCGCCACCCCGATTAGCATAGCAATCAGCACACCGTTACACAGCACCTTCTTCATTTTGGACAAGACCTGATCCTTTCCGAAAAGTTACCAGGGTTTCAGTCCTGCGACTCGCGCCACTGTCGGCAGGCAACCATGAACCGCACTTTCACTGCGCGCGATTCGTCTCCAAGCACCTTCCAGGTCATGTGGGGCGCAAACGCCCGGAACCGCCAGTACAGACGCTAATGACGCATTGGCGTCAGTCAAATTGCGTCGCGCACCTGCGTCGGCTATCGAACAATGATGTTGGATTCCCTACAAATAGCGCATGATTAGACCGGCCGCACGGAACCGGCGACTGTGAGAGAGCGAATTCGTCCTCGCCGACAAATTTCGGTCATCGAAAATCGCCGGCGGCCACAAGCGTGAAGGCGATCCTGGAACATCCTGGACGCTTTCATCATCGTGACCTGCCCGCAGGATGAGCGCCTCCGCGTCATCAATAGATTCGTTGTTTTTCGTCGCCGTTGACATCACTTCCGGGTGCGTCAGCCGGCTGTCGCCAGCATTCTAGTTTAGCGGCAATGCGCTCGTGACTATCGCCCCAGAGTAGTTGACGCACGTCGTCGGGCCATGCATCGACGTCGCACCCGTGATGATACAACAGCGCAAGTGCGAGCCGCTCCATTCCGAATGCGATGCAGGCCGAGTGCGCGATGGCGCCATTCGCGCAACGCAGTTTCCATATCCGACCGAAGTGGTCCATGTGATAGTTGAACGACAGGCAGGCGGTTTTGTGCTGCGGGTCCGTTACCGGGATCAGCAGTTCGAATTTCAACTGCTGCGCGCGCTGACTGTCCGCGACGATCTTGCCGCCGCGGCCGAAGAATGGGTCGTTCGCGACGTCGAATTCGGCGGGCAGGCGTAACATACCTGTAAGTGCATGGCCGCGTTCGATCCACGTCGTGCGAAAAACCTGAACATCTTCTGGCGAGCCAATCCGCACATACTCGCGCATTCTGAACATTTGCATGCGCGTCGGGTCCAGAGAAGATTCGTGACGGAAGCAATACGACAGCACATCTATAGTGAGCGCATTTTCTGGTAGCGGGCCGCGTCGCGCGATGACCGGATAGACCGGATAGCGCGCAGCGGGTGTGAGCACAGCGCGCGTTGGCTTTTGCTGGGCTAGCCAGGCGTCGCTTCGCTCGTCGCCGGGATCGGATGGCACGTCGTTGAGCGCCCGCAACAGACGCCGGTGGTCACTCGCTCATCACCGCAGAACGCGTGAATCGTGCCGGCGAGGTGCGGAAAGTTCTTCAAGTATTCGCTGTCTTCGAAGTCCTTGCGTGGCACCGCTAGCGGGAAGCGCAGAACTTCCGGATGCTGGTCCGCAGCCATGCTGGATATCAGCCAAGTCAGGCGTTCGACGATGCCTTCGTAGATATGGTTGTGTCCATAGAGGCCGTTTTCGCCGGTGTCGACGAGCAGGCCGGCTGCGATCAACCGGTCGCGCAATGGCTGTTGCGCATCGGATACGGGGGGCACCACCGCGTGCATAGTCAGGGAAGGAAGATGCGACAGGTACGCTCATGTCATGCCTCTATTGATAATGACGGGCGCTGCGCAAGTAGCAGGCTGGCCGTGTTCTGGTCAATCCGGTCGTTGTTGATAATTAGGAATGCAGAATAAAGGTCGCGCGGATACCGGCCGACGCTATAGCGGCCGCCATTCCGGTATCTACAACCTGACACTGCACGTGCCGAACGCCTCGGTGACGAACCGGGGAGCACTCGAGCAACTGACGCTGCCGTCGACGTCTGGCGCAAAGGTCCCTCTCGGTGATGTCGCGAAGATCTCGCTGCAGATGGGCGAAAGCACGATCACGCACGAGTTCGGCAAACGCGAGGTCACGATCCGCGTCGACAACCGCGACCGCGCGCTGTCGGACTACCTCGCCGAAGCGTAGCGGAAGATCGATGCGAACGTTCACTTCGACCACGAGAAGTACCACCTCGAATGGGGCGGGTACATTCGAGAACGAGCAGCGCGCGCGGAAGCGTCTCGCGGTTTCATTCCTGATCGTGATGGGCATGATGCTCACGCTGTTGATCGCGAACTTCGGCAATTCGCGCCAGGCGCTGCTGGTGCTCGGCGTCGTGCCGCTCGCGACGCTCGGTGGCCTCGTCGCACTGAACATCCGCGGCGAGACGCTGAATATCGCGACCGCTGTGGGGTTCATCGCACTGTTCGGGGTCGCGGTGCAGAACGGGATCATCATGGTGTCGAACATCAACCGGTTGCGCGGGCAAGGGCCTGCCACTACGCGAAACGCGTGACGACCGGGGCGCTCGAACAGTTCCGGCCCGTGCTGATGACCGCGCCGGTCGCGACGGTGGGCATGCTGCCGGCTGCGCTCGCCACCGGGGTGGGCACCGACGTCCAGCGGGGTCTTGCGACAGTCGTCATCGGCGGCCTCGGGATCGCGACGCTGCTCACGCTCTATATCCTGCCTACCCATTACCTGGTCCTCGAACGCTTCGTCGAAAAACGCGCGGCGAACAAACCGGCCGCAGAAGAGGCATAACCATGGCTAACACATTCAACCACCCCTACGGGAAATGCGGGGCGGCGACAGTGCTGGCCTTTGCGCTCGCAGGCTGCGCGGTCGGTCCGGACTTCAGGACGCCGGCGGTTCCTGCCGCGACCGGCTACATGAAGAACGCGCTGCCAGCCGAGGTCGGCAGCGCGGGGGCGGGCGGCACGCAGCCATGCGCGCAGGTTGATCACCAGCTTGATGGCGTCGAGCCTGTCGGTCTTCGCGCGCCTCTTATGGCGCTCAACAGGGATGCTCGCGGGATCGATCACATGACACTCGATCCCGCGAGCCCGCAGCGTGCGATAGATCCAGAACGCATCCGGGCCGGCTTCGTAGCTGACGACGACACGCACATCCGGCGCCAGAATCCACGTGGCCTTGTGCCGCTCGATGAGGTCCAGCACGGCCTGCAGCCGCCCCGCAGCGTCTCGCTCGGTCACAGATGCACAGATGGCCGACAACGCTGCCCGTCGTGTAGCGCGACCTTCCATTTGGCCGCGGCAAGCTCAAGCGACACCGCAAGCACGATTTGCTCTGTAACCGTTGTGTACGCTGGTTCTGCGCGCATGATTCTCTCCAATCGGCCTGGGTCGACGCACATATTTTAGGCGTCGACCAGGTTGTCGAGGCGGCCAGGCTTCATAGGATCTTTCATTCGATTACCCCTACCTAGAAGGTTCTGCTCAAGTGGTCATTTAAAGACAGGACGAATGCCGTGACGATGTGCCGCCCTATGCGATTCGCGTGGAAGGAACCGACTTCTGGATTGACTGTTGCGCAACGCCTGAGGATGCGAGCAAGCGGGCGGAAATGCTCGGGGTCATGGTTCTAAAGGTGCAGGGGTAGTCCTGGTGTCGGTTTGTGCGAGAGCATTTCCAGCGCGGTTGTGAGTCGCGCATGGAGTCGATCGAATAGAGCCAGCGCGTGTTCATGGCGATGCGCGCGGGGCTCGTCGGGCGGCTTGCCCCGGATCGCTTCAACATCCAATAACAAGAGTTTGCATTGCGCTACCTTGCGGCCAGGAAAGGGGCGCTTATCGGCACCACCGCGGCCGGACCACCTTGGTGACAGTTCGCGCGGTTTCTCAGGTGACACTTTCAGTTCGCAGGCGCCAAGCTACGGATTTCATCCGGAATCTTGTTGATTTCCCCGCGACGGGTGTGGTTGTTGATGACACATTTACCGTCGAAGTTGTGACACTAATGGGATGGTCCCTCCTGCCCCCTCGAGCGCGTAAGCTTTCGAAATCCCAAACCGTTTGGATACCATCATGGACACGGTGACGCTGGTTGGAATAGATCTCGGCAAACACAGATTCCACTTGCATGGGCAGGACAAACGTGGGAAAGCCGTGTTCCGCAAGAAGTTGAGCCGGAAGCAGCTGGTTGAGTTCTTCTCCACGTTTCACCCGTGCACCGAGGCAATGGAGACTTGCGCCGGCGCTCATCATACTGCTCGCCTACTCGCCTCTTTCGGCCATAACGTCAAGCTGATCTCGCCGCAATTCGTGCGCCCGTTCGTCAAATCGAACAAGAATGATTTCGTCGACGCAGAAGCTATCTGTGAGGCCGCTTGCCGACCAGCGATGCATTTGTGACACCGAAGACTGAATCCCAGCAAACGCTTTCGACGCTGCATCGTGTTCGTGAATCGCTGGTCAGGGATCGTACCAAGGCCGTCAACCAGATACATGGGTTCCTGCTCGAGTTCGGCGTTAGCTTGCCCATTGGATCTGCAACGATCAGGCGTCTACCGGCTGTCCTTGCGGAGCATCCGTTGCCGCCAAAGCTCGTAGCGATCATTGAGCGTTTGCGTCTTCACGTTAAGTATCTCGAAGAGCAGATTGGTCAGTTCGAAAGAGACATCGCGCGCCAAGTCTCGGACGATGAGGTTGGTCAACGGCTGATGACCATTCCCGGCATTGGCGTCATCACGGCAAGTGTGTTGTCCTCAGAAATGGGTGACGGCAAGCAGTACCGATGTGGTCGTGATTTCGCGGCGGCGATTGGACTCGTACCACGGCAACACGGTACGGGCGGCCGAAATAACCTGCTCGGCATCAGTCGTCGCGGCGACAAAAACATCCGTCGGTTACTCGTGCGCGCCTACATGATCCGGCTCGATAAGCAAACGGGTCGTCTGGCCGACTGGGTGCGATCAATGATGACAAGGCGACACTCGAATGTCGTAGCTTGCGCGCTTGCCAACAAACTGGCGCGTACTGCGTGGGCAATAACCACTAACCACACGGTGTTTGAGGCTCGTTGCCAGAGAAGCTGGACGTGCTAAGAAGGCGACCCCCAACTGGTTTTGCGACGACTGAAAATTGATGACGTGAACGGCATATCTAGATCAACGCCATGTCTGAGGCCGGTTTGGACCGGGTGCGCACGAAGCTGGCACGAATCTTGTATTTGAGAACGCTAAACGCCGACAATGGGCGCCCCGAGACGCAACCGCATGTCGGCGTCGCTGACCCGATGGCCATCAAGGAACCACACAGTGATCGAAACGTTTTATGAAGTCATGCGACGTCAAGGGATTTCGCGCCGCAGCTTCCTCAAATTCTGCTCGCTGACGGCGACGTCGCTCGGTCTCGGCCCCGCATTCATGGTGAAGATCGCCCACGCGATGGAGACCAAGCCGCGCACGCCGGTGCTCTGGCAGCATGGGCTCGAATGCACGTGCTGCTCGGAGTCGTTCATCCGTTCGGCGCACCCGCTGGCGAAGGACGTCGTGCTCTCGATGATCTCGCTCGACTACGACGACCTGTTGATGGCTTCCGCGGGGCATCAGGCCGAGGCGATCCTCGAAGAAGTGATGACGAAGTACCGCGGCAACTACATCCTCGCGGTCGAAGGCAATCCGCCGCTGAACCAGGACGGCATGAGCTGCATTATCGGCGGCAAGCCGTTCATCGATCAGTTGCGCCGTGTGTCGAAGGACGCGAAGGCCGTGATCTCGTGGGGCTCGTGCGCGTCGTGGGGCTGCGTGCAGGCGGCGAAGCCGAACCCGACGCGGGCGGTGCCGATCCATAAGGTCATCACCGACAAGCCGATCATCAAGGTGCCCGGCTGCCCGCCGATCGCCGAGGTGATGACGGGCGTGATGACCTACATGCTCACGTTCGACCGCATGCCGGAGCTGGACCGCCAGGGGCGCCCGAAGCTGTTCTACAGCCAGCGCATTCACGACAAGTGCTACCGCCGTCCCCATTTCGACGCTGGCCAGTTCGTCGAGTCGTGGGACGACGATGCGGCACGGCGCGGCTACTGCCTCTACAAGGTCGGCTGCAAGGGCCCGACGACCTACAACGCCTGCTCGACCGTGCGCTGGAACGGCGGCACGAGCTTCCCCATTCAGGCGGGCCACGGCTGCATCGGCTGCTCCGAGGACGGCTTCTGGGACAAGGGCTCCTTCTACGACCGGCTCACCCAGATCAACCAGTTCGGCGTCGAAGCGAACGCCGACAAAATTGGTGGCACCGCGGCCGTCGTGGTGGGCGCCGCTGCCGCGGCGCATGCGGCCGCTTCGGCGATTCAGCGCGCCAAATCGAAGCGCGACGCGAGGCAAGACCGCGACGGCCGATAGCCGCATCTAGCGCCCCGCGCGGGGGCGCCGCCGACAAGCATAGGAAGCAATACAGGAAAAAACAAGCATGACAGCCATTTCCACCCAGGGGTTTCAGCTCGACAACAGCGGGCGGCGCATCGTCGTCGATCCGGTCACGCGCATCGAAGGCCACATGCGCGTCGAGGTCAATGTCGATTCGAACAACGTGATCCGCAACGCCGTCTCCACCGGCACCATGTGGCGCGGGCTCGAAGTCATTCTCAAGGGGCGCGATCCGCGCGACGCGTGGGCATTCGTCGAGCGCATTTGCGGCGTGTGCACGGGATGTCACGCACTCGCCTCCGTGCGCGCCGTCGAGGACGCGCTCGACATCCGCATTCCGCCGAACGCGCACCTGATCCGCGAAATCATGGCGAAGACATTGCAGGTGCACGACCACGTGGTGCACTTCTACCACCTGCACGCGCTCGACTGGGTCGATGTGGTATCGGCGCTGAAGGCCGACCCCAAGCCCACGTCCGAGTTGCAGCAACGCGTCTCGCCCGTGCATCCGATGTCGTCGCGGGGCTATTTCCGCGACGTGCAGACGCGCCTGCGCAAGTTCGTTGAAAGCGGCCAGCTCGGGCCGTTCATGAACGGCTACTGGGGCAACCCCGCCTACGTGCTGCCGCCGGAAGCTAACCTGATGGCCGTCACACACTACCTCGAAGCGCTCGACCTGCAAAAGGAGTGGGTCAAGATTCATACGATCTTCGGCGGCAAGAATCCGCACCCGAACTACCTAGTGGGCGGCGTGCCGTGCGCGATCAATATCGACGGCGATCTCGCCGCCGGTGCACCGATTAACATGGAGCGCCTGAACTTCGTCAAGTCGCTCATCGACGAAGCGATCACGTTCTGTCGCAACGTCTACGTGCCCGATCTGCTTGCAATCGGCACGATCTACAAGGCGCGCGGCTGGCTGTATGGCGGCGGCCTCGCCGCGACCAACGTGATGGACTACGGCGCGTATCCGCTCGTCAACTACAACCCATCCACCAACCAGATGCCGGGCGGCGCGATCCTCAACGGCGACTGGAACACGATCCTGCCGGTCGATCCGCGCGACCCCGAGCAAGTGCAGGAGTTCGTTGCGCACTCCTGGTATCAATACCCGGACAACGACCGCGGGCTGCATCCCTGGGACGGGATTACCGAGCCGCATTACGAACTGGGGCCCAACACGAAGGGCACGCGCACCGCGATCGAGTCGATCGACGAGAGCGCGAAATACTCGTGGGTCAAGTCGCCGCGCTGGCGCGGGCACGCAATGGAGGTCGGACCGCTCGCGCGCTACATCCTGGGCTACGCGCACGCGCAGCAGGGCAATGCGCATTGCGGGCGCACGAAGGAGCAGATCGAAACCTCGCTCGTCGCCGTGAACCAAGGCATGCCGAAGCTGCTCGGCTTGCCCGAAACCTCGCACGGCGCGAAACAACTGTTGCCGACCACCATCGGCCGCACGCTCGCCCGCGCGCTCGAAGCGGAGTATTGCGCCGAGATGATGGCGGACGACTGGCAAAGCCTCATCGACAACATCCGCAACGGCGACACCTCGACCGCGAACGTCGACAAGTGGGACCCGTCGATGTGGCCCGCCGAAGCGAAGGGCGTGGGCGCGGTCGCCGCGCCGCGCGGCGCGCTCGGCCACTGGATCAGGATCAAGGATGGCCGCATCGAGAATTACCAGTGCGTCGTGCCGAGCACCTGGAACGGCGGCCCACGCGACGCTAAAGGGCAGATCGGCGCATTCGAGGCGAGCCTCATGAACACGCCCATTGCGAACCCCGAGCAGCCTGTCGAGATCCTGCGCTCGCTGCATTCGTTCGATCCTTGCATGGCGTGCTCGACGCACGTGATGAGCGAGGACGGCGCTGAAATGACCGCCGTGACCGTGCGCTAACACTAGGCCGCTGCGACGCCTGCGCTCGCCGACGCAGTGGCGGCCAAGAAAGGATGATGACGATGCAATCGTATTCCCGACGCGAAGAGGCGCGCGACACCGTTCCGCCCGCCGAGGCGATTTACGTGTACGAAGCGCCGGTGCGCGTCTGGCACTGGATCAACGCGGCATCGATCGTGGTGCTCGCGGTGACCGGCTACCTGATCGGCTCGCCGCTTCCCACGCAGCCCGGCGAGGCAAGCGCGCATTTACTGATGGGCTATATCCGCTTCGCGCATTTCACCGCCGCCTACCTGTTCGCCATCGGACTCGCGGGCCGCGCTTATTGGGCCATTGTCGGCAATCACCATGCGCGCGAGATGTTCTGGGTGCCGGTGTTCTCGCGCGAGTACTGGCTCGCCATGTTCGCCATGCTGCGTTACTACGCGTTTGTCGGGCCCACGCCGTGCCAGTTCAGCGGGCACAATCCGTTGTCGCGACTCGCAATGTTCTTCGTGTTCCTACTGGTCTCCCTGTTCATGATCGTGACCGGCTTCGCGCTGTACGGCGAAGGCGCGCAGGCGGGTTCGTGGCAGCAGATTGCGTTTGGCTGGGTGCGTCCGCTGTTCGGCCAGTCGCAAGGCGTGCACACCACGCATCACCTCGGCATGTGGGCGATCATGATCTTCGTGATCCTGCATGTCTATGCGGCGATTCGCGAGGACATCATGGGCCGCCAGAGCGTGGTCGGCTCGATGATCTCGGGCCACCGCACGTTCAAGAAGTGAGGCCGCGATGCTGACTTCCCCGCAAAGCGGCGCGCCCGCCATCGTCGTGCTCGGCATCGGCAACGTGCTGTGGGCCGACGAGGGCTTTGGCGTGCGCTGCATCGAGGCGCTCCAGCAGCGCTTCGAATTCGCCCCGCACGTGAGCCTCATGGACGGCGGCACGCAAGGGCTGTATCTGGTCCAGTACGTCCAGGCCGCCGACAGCCTGTTGATTTTCGACGCGGTCGATTACGGTCTCGCGCCCGGCACGCTGAAGATCGTTGAGGATGACGACGTTCCGGCGTTTCTCGGGGTGCGCAAGATGAGCCTGCACCAGACCGGCTTCCAGGAGGTGCTGATGCTCGCGCGCCTGACCGGCCGGTATCCGCGCCGCGTGCTGCTGGTCGGCTGCCAGCCCGACGAAGTGGACGATTACGGCGGCAGCTTGCGGCCCGCCATGAAGGCGTCGCTGGAGCGCGCGCTCGAACTGGGCGTCGAGCGCCTTGCCGCATGGTGCGGTGAACCCTCGCCGCGCCGCACCCCGCTGCGCGCCGACGAGGCGGTCACGCTGCCGCATCTCGCGCTCGCGCGCTACGAAGGCGAGCGGCCGAGCGAAGCCGATGCGTGCCGCACCGGCGACGAGCGCGTGCTGCTGCGCACGCGCCGCGAGGAGCCGCCGTCGTGTGCGTAGGCGTGCCGATGCGGGTAATCGAGGTGCAGGGCTTGCAGGCGTCCTGCGACGGGCGCTGCGAGCGCCGCCGCATCGACACGTCGCTGGTTGGCCCGTGCAGCGCCGGTGAATGGCTGCTGGTCTTTCTGGACGCGGCGCGCGAGAAGCTCGACGCGACGCGCGCGGCGGAGATCGACGCGACGCTCTCGCTTGTCGAGCGGGCGCTGGCGGGCGATGCCGCCATGGCCCGCGCGAGCGCGCATTTTGAATTGCCGTCCGCGCTCGGCGTGGACGACCTGATCCGGCTGACTGGCGGCGCGCGGCACTCACCGGTCCACCAAGGAATCGACGTGACAAATACGGGCGGCGCCGCGCATGAGGTGGCGCCCGTGGTGCAGCGGCTGATCGACGACGGACACGCCGAGTTCGTGGACGAACGCACACTCGACGACTGGCTGGCGGATAGCGGCGAATGCGTCGTGCTGCTTGCGGGCGACCCGGTGCGCTTTCCCGAATCCCTCGACGTGGCCGTGGTGCTGCCCGAACTCGCGCGCCTCGCGGAGGGCCGCTTTGGCCGCCCATTGCGCGTGGCTGTGGCGACGCGCGAAGGCGAGGACGCGATCGTGCGCCGCGTCGGCTCTCAGCGCTGGCCCGCATTGCTGTGGCTGCGCGACGGCGGCTATGTCACGACGCTCGCGGGCATGATGGACTGGGACGATTACGTGGCCAACGTCGCCCATGCGCTCGCGCAGCCGACTACGCGGGTGCCTTCGGTTGGCATTCCCGTCAACGCCGCCGGCGCTTCGGCGGATTGTCACTATCCGTTACCAAGCGTCGATTGAACATCGATCAATCATCGGGATTGCCAACCATGTCCATGACTCCGTTTCCCGTTCCCGTCGTGCCATTCGGCCACGGCAGCCAGGACGAGGGCGATGCGGTGCTCGACTATCTGCCGATGCCGCAAGGCATGCGCACCTATGTAGCGCCGCCGCTGCCCGAGCGCGCCGACGCGCGGGCGCTCGACGCCGCGCGCGGCGTGCTGCGCGATGTACTGCGCGTGCTGGCGGCATACGAACCCGGCACGCCGCCCGAAGCGATCGACCTGACGACCTGCGACGCGGTGGCGCTGCGCATTCTCAACGACGTGTTGGGCGAGGGCGAGGTCAGCGCGCGCATCGACAATGCGCAGCGGTGCAGCGTCCTGATCCAGGAGACGGTGTTAACCGGGCTGTGGCGCGTGGTCGAGCCCGGTGGCGCGAGCGCGGCCGACCGCCTCGAAATCGGTGCAGCACCGGCGCTCCTCGCGCGGCCCGCAGAGGGGACGCAGCCGATGGCGCCGTTGCCGGGGTCGTTGCCACCGGGCGTGATGAACGCGCCGTCGGTCCTGAGCGAGGCGCGCGATCATGTTGCGCGCTGGCGTGCCGGGGACGCGCCCCATGTCGTCAATTTGACGCTCCTGCCGTTGTCGCCGGGGGATGAACAACTGATCGACGCCATGCTGGGCGAGGGCTCCGTGCAGGTGCTCGCGCGCGGCTACGGAAATTGCCGCGTGGGCAGCACGGCGATCGCAAACTGCTGGCGCGTTGCGTATTTCAACTCGCAGGATACGCTGATCCTGAACACGATCGAGATCACCGATCTGCCGGAGGTCGTGCGCGCCGCGCCGGAAGACATCGCCGATTCGTGCGAGCGCCTTGCCCAGTTGATCGAGTGGGTAGGCGAAGCGTGACGATGAACGATCGCATGATGCAATTCGAGGGCAGCTATCTCGGCGATAGCAGCCGCATCGCGGCTCATACGCGCCTCGAATGCAAGATCTGCTGGTGGATCTACGATCCCGAACAAGGCGACCCGGTCTGGCAGATTCCGCCCCACGTGCCGTTCGCGGCGCTTCCCGCGCACTGGCGCTGCCCCGTTTGCGACGGCGCGGCGGACCAGTTCATGGTGGTGGGGGACGCGGCTTGACCGCGCGCGCCATCGTGCGAGACACCCCGCGCGGCGAGCCACGGGTGGCGGCGCTGGTCGCGCACTTCGAGACGGTCGCCAACGGTGCGATGCGCGATCTGCCGGTCGTGAATCGCGCCTTGCCCGTCGAGGCAATCGGCTTCGCGCCGATGCCCGGGGAGGCCGGGGCGCGAGGTGCCTGGCTCGGCGTGCTGATCACGCCGTGGTCCATGAATCTCCTCAGGCCGCCCGGCGCGATGCAGGATTCGGTGCCATGTCCGCGGCCGTGCGGCAAGGCACGCTTGCGCGTAGGCAACGTCGAATGGATCGGCGCGCACGTGCAAGGCGTGGGCGCGTATGCGTGCTGTTCGCTCTTTTCGCCAATGTTCGAATTCGCCGGCCAGGAGAGCGCCGTCGCCACCGCGCAGGCCGTCCTCGCGCAGTTGCGCGGCGGGGAAGTCGGCGCGAAGGGCGATGGGAACGGCGACCCAGCGGGCATTGCGCCGCGCGCGTCGCGGCGCGCGTTCCTGTTGCGGCCGGGCGCGTTCGGGAGCGCTGCATGAATGCGGCGACGCTGGCCGGGCAATACCGGGTGCGCCCCGGCCGGCAGGACAGCATCGCGGGCGGCCGCCCGCCGCTCGCCGCCACGCTGCTGCGCGGGCAACCGGCGGCAACCGCCGCGTCGCGGCTTTCGGCGCTGTTCGCGCTGTGCGGACTCGCGCACCGACTCTGCGCGGAACTTGCCGTCGGCGCGGCGGGCGGCTCAGCGGTGCACGAGCGGGAGGATGCCGTCAAAGCGGCTCATACCTCGATGCTTACGCGCGAAACGCTCGCCGTGCAGCTGCGCTGCATCTGGACCGACTGGCCCGTGAGGCTTGCCGCCGCCGCGCCGCATAGGCTGCCCGATGTCGAAGCGGCAGGCTCGCCCGACTGGGTGGAGCGGCATGTTCTCGGCATGCCTGGGTGCAAATGGCTCGCACACTGGGCGGACGATCCGCGTGGCTGCCTTAGCGCCTGGAGCGCGCGGGCCAAGACGTTCCCGGCCCGGTTGCTGGCAGACTGCCGTCCATACGCCGATACAACCCGTGCCACGCCGCGGCCACTCGTGATCGACGAAGCGCGGTTGAGCGAACTGGCCACAGCGATTGCCGGGAGTCCGGCTTTCGCGCACGCTCCCCTGCAACGCGGTCAGCCCGCGGAGACCGGCGTGTGGACGCGTAGCGACGATCCGTGCGCGCTGGACTACGATACGCCCTGGCTGCGGCTTGGCGCGCGCGTCGCGGACGTGGTGCGGCTAGCGGCGGCCGACGGCGCGCGTGCGCTGCGCTTTGGCGCGCTGACGTGCGCGCCCGGTGAGGCGCTCGGCTGGTGCGAGATGGCGCGCGGCGTGCTGGTCCATTGGGTGCGACTCGCGCCGGACGATACGGCGCGCATCGAGGACTACCGCGTGGTCGCGCCGACCGAGTGGAATTTTCACCGCCAGGGCACGCTCGCGCAAGCCTTGTCGCGACTCGACCCCGCGCCCGGCGATGGAGCGTTCGCCGCGCACGCAGGCGTGTGGATGGGCGCGTTCGATCCGTGTATCGCCTATGCGCTCGACCGGGCGGAACCGACGATATGCATGAAGTAAGCCTGGCCGGCGACGTGCTGGCATCGGTCGAAGCGGCCGCCAAGCGCGAGCGCTTTGTCCGCGTGAAGGTGCTGAGGCTCGAAGTCGGGCGACTCGCGGGCGTCGAGGTCGAGGCGCTGCGCTTCGCCCTCGAAGCAATCGCCACTGGCACTTGCCTTGCCGGCGCGCGCGTCGAGGTCGAGGAACCATCGGGCAGCGCGTGGTGCATGACCTGCAACGCGACCGTGCCGCTGGCCGTGCGCGGCGACCCCTGCGCACACTGCGGCGGCTACTGGCTCCAGCCGAACGGCGGCACGGAGCTGCGCATCGTCGACCTGACAGTCGACGATGCCTGACAATCATCGGATTAGCGCAAGGAGAAGCAACATGTGCGTGGTATGCGGGTGCGACAGCCCCGGCGATCGGCAAAACGCCGCTCAGGGGCACGAGGGCGCGCAGGCGCACGGCCACTCCGGCTCTCATTCCCACGCCCACCCGGGCGCATCGGGCCAAGACCTGGACTACGGCCTCGGGCCAGCGGGCGTGACGGTGCCCGGCCTCGACCAAGGGCGCACCATCAAGCTCGAGCAGGATGTGCTGGGCGAGAACAATCGCCATGCCGCCGCCAACCGGCGGCAATTCGCGGCACACGACGTGCGTGCGCTGAATCTCGTGTCGAGCCCGGGCTCGGGGAAAACGACGCTGCTGTGCGCGTCGATCGCCGCGCTGCGCGAGCGGATGCCGGGTCTGCCCGTCGGCGTGATCGAGGGCGACCAGCAGACGGCGAACGACGCCGAGCGCATTCGCGCGGCCGGTGCGCCCGCGATCCAGGTGAACACGGGCAAGGGCTGCCATCTCGACGCGGCGATGGTCACGGCGGCCTTCGGGCGGCTGTCGCTGCACGACCATGCTCACGAGCACGCGTCCCTCGCGTCCCACGCACCGCGCAGCGTGCTGTTCATCGAGAACGTCGGCAATCTCGTCTGCCCCGCGGTGTGGGATCTCGGCGAGGAGGCGAAGGTCGCGATCCTCTCGGTGACGGAGGGTGAGGACAAGCCGCTCAAGTATCCCGACATGTTCGCAGCCGCGCGCCTCATGATCGTCAACAAGATTGACCTGCTCCCTTATGTGCAGTTCGACGTCGAGCAGTGCATCGCGTATGCGCGCCGCGTGAATCCGTCGATCGAAGTGATCCGGCTCTCGGCCACGACCGGCGAAGGCCTCGATGCGTGGCTCGACTGGATCGCGCGTGCGCGCGACCCGATTGTCGAGCGCATCGGCGTGCTGGAGAGCGAGCTTGCGGCGTTGCGCGCTGAGCAGCGGCGCGCCGGAGACGCCGTATGACGGCGCATGTGCAGCACCTGCCGCATGCCCTCGGCGATCATACGGTGCTCGCCACCGGCGCGTGGCTGAAGAACGCCGCGTGCGTGTGCATCGGCGGCGAGGTGCACTGGTCGCCGCTGCACGGCAATCTCGACGACCCGGCGCACTGCGTGGCGCTCGATACGTCGGTGGCCGCGCTCGTCGAGGCCGCCGCGCGCGCGGGGCGGCCCGTGCGCGCGATCGCGCACGATCTGCATCCCGACTTCTACAGCACGCGCGTCGCGCTCGAATGGGGCGAGCGGCTCGGCGTGCCGACCGTCGCCGTTCAGCATCATCACGCGCACATCGGCGCGGTCGCGGCCGAGCACGGGTTGAGCGAGCACGTTGTCGGCCTCGCGCTCGACGGCGTGGGTCTCGGCACGGACGGCGCCGCTTGGGGCGGCGAACTGCTGGAAGTGGCGCCCGCCGGCTGGCGGCGCCTGGGCAGTCTCACGCCGCTCGCGCTGCCCGGCGGCGACGTCGCGGCGCGCGAGCCTTGGCGCATGGCCGCCGCCGCCCTGCACGCGCTCGGGCGGAGCGACGAAATCGACCAGCGCTTCGCGGCCGCCGTGGGCGATAGCGCCGCGCGCACGGTCGGCGTCATGCTCGCGCGCAGCCGCAATTGCCCGCCGAGCACCGGCGCGGGACGGTGGTTCGACGCTGCGGCGGGACTGCTCGGCGTGTGCCTGCGCCAGCGCGCCGAAGCCGAGGCGGCCATCGCACTCGAAAGGCTCGCGAGCGGCTACCTCGACGCGCACGAGGCCCCCAATGTGGCGGACCTGTGGCAAGTCACGGACAACGGCGAGCTTGACCTCCGTCCGCTCCTCGCCGAGTTGCTGACGCTCGCGGACGCGGGCGAAGCCGCGCGCGGCGCCGCCGTCTTTCATCTCGCACTGGCTGCGGCGCTCGCCCACTGGGCCACGCTCGCCGCGCAAGGTCGCTCCGTGCTCCTTGGCGGCGGTTGCTTCGCAAACCGGCTGCTCGCCGCGCATCTGCGCACGTCTCTCGCGACGCGCGGGGTGCGCACCCACATGCCCGGCACAGTACCCTGTGGTGACGCCGGCCTCGCGCTTGGCCAAGCTTGGGTTGCCGCATACGATCCGCAGTTACGCGCGATGCTCGCGACTGCGCCAAGAATCAGGAGTTAGCCCATGTGTTTAGCTATTCCCGCACGGCTCATCGAATGGTCTGACGCCGAAACGGCCGTCGTCGATCTCGGGGGCGTGCGCAAGACGGTCTCGCTCGCGCTCGTGCCAGACGCGCGCCCGGGCGATTACGTGATCGTGCATGTCGGCTTCGCGCTGGGCGTGATCGACCCGGAAGAGGCCGAGCGCACGCTCGCGCTGTTCGGCGAAGTCGCCCAGTCGCTTGGCGAGGCGCATGACGCGCCCATCGCGCAACCCGGAGCCGCGCAATGAAATACGTCGACGAATTCCGCGACGGCGAACTCGCCGCGCGCATTGCCGGGCGCATCCAGGCGCAGACGCAGATCGAGCGCCGCTACCAGTTCATGGAGTTCTGCGGCGGTCACACGCACGCGATTTCCCGCTACGGCGTGGCCGATCTCCTGCCTCAAAACGTGCGGATGATCCACGGTCCCGGCTGCCCGGTTTGCGTGCTGCCGATCGGGCGCATCGATCTGGCGATTCGCCTCGCGCTCGAACGCGGCGTGATCCTCTGCACCTATGGCGACACGATGCGCGTGCCGGCCTCGGACGGCCTGTCGCTCCAGCGTGCCAAGGCGCGCGGTGCGGACATTCGCATGGTGTATTCGCCGCGCGACGCGCTGCGCATCGCGCGCGAGCATCCCGAGCGTGAGTTGGTCTTTTTCGCAATCGGCTTCGAGACCACCACGCCGCCCACCGCGCTCGTCGTGCGCGAGGCGGCGGCCAGCGGCGCGGAGAACTTCAGCGTGCTGTGCTGCCACGTGCTCACGCCCGCCGCCATCACTCAGCTGCTCGCCGCGCCGTCCGTCGACGCGAACGCGGTGCCGCTCGACGGCTTCGTCGGCCCCGCGCACGTGAGCATCGTGATCGGCTCCGCGCCTTACGAGGCCTTCGCGCAGGGGTATCGCAAGCCGGTCGTGATCGCCGGGTTCGAGCCGCTCGACGTGTTGCAGGCGATCCTCTTGCTCGTGTGCCAGGTCAACGACGGCCGCGCCGAGGTGGAGAACGAATTCGCACGCGCCGTCACGCGCGCGGGCAATGCGGCCGCGCAGGCGCTAATGCAGGACGTGTTCGAAACGCGCGAGTCGTTCGAGTGGCGTGGCCTGGGCGAGGTCCCGGCGAGCGCGCTGCGCATTCGCCCGAAGTACGCGCGCTACGACGCGGAAAGCCGCTACGAACTCGTCTACCGGCCCGTCGCCGATCATCGCAAGTGCGAGTGCGGGGCGATCCTTCGCGGTCTCAAGCACCCGCGCGACTGCACGCTGTTCGGCACGGTCTGCACGCCCGAGAATCCGATCGGCTCGTGCATGGTGTCGAGCGAAGGCGCGTGCGCCGCGCATTACTCTTATGGTCGTTTCAAGGATATTCCGGTTGTCGCAGCATGAGCCCAGCCCACCCATCTTCGGTCAAGCCCGCCTTCGTGCGGCCCCTGAACTTTCGCGACGGCCGCATCGACATGGGCCACGGCGCGGGCGGCCGCGCGTCGGCGCAACTGATCCGCGAGCTGTTCGTCGCGGCCTTCGACAACGAATGGCTGCGCCAGGGCAACGACCAGGCCGCGTTCGCGCCGCTTGCGCAAGGCCCAGGCGAGCGCATGGTGATGGCCACCGACGCGCACGTCGTCTCGCCACTGTTCTTTCCAGGTGGCGACATCGGCAGCCTCGCCGTGCACGGCACCGTCAACGACGTCGCGATGGCGGGCGCGCGGCCTTCGTATCTCAGCGCGAGCTTCATCCTGGAGGAGAGCTTCCCGCTGGCGGATCTTCGCCGCATCGTCGAGTCGATGGCCGCGGCGTCGCACGCGTGCGGCGTGCCGATCGTGACGGGCGACACCAAGGTCGTCGAGCGCGGCAAGGGCGACGGTGTGTTCATCACCACGAACGGCATCGGCGTCGTGCCCGCGGGCATTCATATCGACGGCTCGCAGGCGCGGCCCGGCGATGTCGTGCTGCTCTCGGGCACGATCGGCGAACATGGCGTGGCGATCATGTCGCAGCGCGAGGACCTGGGCTTCGAAACGCAGATCCGCTCGGACAGCGCCGCGCTGCACACGCTCGTGGCGGACATGCTTGCCGTCACGCCTCGCGTGCGCGTGCTGCGCGACCCCACGCGCGGCGGGCTTGCCACGACCCTCAACGAGATCGCCGGCCAGTCGCGCGTCGGGATGCGCATTCAGGAGCGCGCGATTCCCGTGCTGCCGCAAGTCGATGCGGCGTGTGAGCTGCTGGGCCTCGATCCGCTCTATGTCGCCAACGAAGGCAAGTTGGTCGCGATCTGCGCAAGCGGCGACGCGCCGCAACTGCTCGCGGCGATGCGCGCGCATCCGTTGGGCGTGGCGGCGGCGCGCATCGGCGAAGTGGTCGAGGACGCGCATGGCTTCGTTCAGATTGAGACGAAATTCGGTGGCCGGCGCATTGCCGACTGGCTTTCGGGCGAGCAACTGCCGCGGATCTGCTGATCCGGGTTGCGTGCAACATGGCAATGTACCCACTCCATCGGGTCGGCCGCGGTGAACGGCAGGGTCCCTGTGAGCATCTGATAGAGCGTGACTCCGAATGCGTAGAGGTCGCTGCGCGAATCGATCGAGCGGCTCATCCGCCCAGTCTGCTCAGGCGCCATATAGGCGAGGGTACCGACGATCGTTTCCGGCGGTTCCGGCGATTGCCGTTCATACGTGCGTCGAGAGGCGCTTCCAAAGCCAGTGAGCCGCACGTGGCCGTCGACGCAGTCCACCAGAATATGCGCAGGTTTGATGTCCTTATGCACGAGGCCGTGCTGATGGACTTTACCCAGCGCCGCTGCAATGCCCACAGCGAGGGACAACACATGTCCCACCTCGCCAGGTCCGCCGATTTGCCGCTCGAGCAGTTCGCCAAGCGGATCCTCGAGCACTAGTACCATCCGTGCGTCATCGCGCACCAGCTTCAAAGGGCGCGCTGCCCACTGACTGTTGAGTACGTCCTTCAGCGCGAACTCGTGAGCGAGGCGTTCGAGAAGGGCGGTTGGGGGATGTTCGTCGGCGGGACGTACCACCAGCACACTGCCGGTGCTGCCGGTGGGCTGGACCCGGTAGAGCGTGAACTCGCCATCCTCGCGCAGTATGCTGGCGCTGCGATTTACGTCGGTACCGTGTAGGGAGTCCATCTGACGTAGTTTATCGTCGCGCTCGTGCCCGTCAATCAAGAGAGGCAACTCATTCGTCTGCTCATACAGCGGCGGACGTGCCCTTCAAGCACACTACACGGCAACATCTGTGGAGTCAGCAACGCGTGTAGAGCCAGGCGTTCTTCTCTAGAACCGCCTCAAATCGGCCGTGCTGGAGCCGAATCAGTACTTTCATTTATTGGCTGGCTAGCCCATGTGGCGCGGCCTTGGTCGACACAGCCGTCCCTTCCAACGGCGGAACCTGAAGGGGCTCGATGAGGGCTATCGACTACGTCGCCGCCGGCCCCGGTATCAAGTCGTTCACGTCTACGGCAATACTTATCATTTCTTTGAGGCTGCATGGTGACCGCAACGATGCAGGAAGCGCCGACTTCGTCCTCCGGGTCTTCGTCGTAGTGGTCCATTTCGGCGCGGACGATATACGTGGTGTTTTTCGGCACCACGAAGGTCTCGATCTCGTCGTAGTCGATCCCAGGCTCCATCACATAGCCGCCTCAGAATCCTGACACGAAGTTTCGCGCGGGATATTGCACGGGTATTTGGAAGGATCTAGTGTTCTGTCCCAGAAATAACTTTACGTAAATTCAGATTGTTCTATGATCGAATCACGGTGAGTTGGGGGCGATCATGGGACGCAAAGGAATCGAGCTTGTCGTGTCGGAGCTGGAGCCGAGAGCAATTGCTCTCAATGAGCCGCTCGCGTTCGCTGCCTCACTCTCTCGTGCGCCGGGCAAAGATTATCTTGATGGCCGCTGACGGTCATACCGGTCAAGAGATTGCGACGCAGTGCGAAGTAACACCGCCTGCAATTACGCACTGGAAGAAGCGCTTTGTTGCCCACGGACTTGCCGGTCTGCATGATGAAGCCCGTCCAGGCCGGCCTCGCACGCATGATGATGAAGCAGTCGCGGAATTGCTTGCGAGGATGCTGCATGAGAAGCCGGATGGGGCAACGCACTGGAGCGTGCGCTCCGCTGCTGCGCAGACAGGGATTTCGAAGAGTTCGGTGGCCCGATATCTGTCGTTGTTCGCCGCGCTCAATACGGCAACGGGTGAAGTTATTGCGCAATGTAAGCCGCGCCACCGACATCAGGAATTCCTGGCGTTTCTCAGGCATGTGGATCAGGCGGTGCCTGCCGATCTCGATGTGCATCTGATCGTCGACAACTATGCGACACACAAGCATCCCAAGGTCAGGGCGTGGCTGGCCAGGCATACGCGCTACTACATACACTTCACGCCGACTTACTCAAGCTGGCTGAATCAGGTTGAACGCTGGTTTGGCCTGATTACACAGCAGGCGATCCGTCGAGGGTCGTTCAAGAACGTGCGGCAACTCATCACCAGCGAGCGATATATCGAGCAGTACAACCAACACGGCCGGCCGTTCGTGTGGACCGAGACCGCCGATTCAATTCCAGAAAGTGGCTCGGCTATGCAAAATTATTTCTGGGACAGAACACTGGATCCCGACATTGATCTGCCGAAAATTTGGGCTGATGAAGCGGCGGAGTTTCGTACGGGAGTGGAAATGAAGTTTCCGAGGTTTAAGGTCAGTACCGATCAGCTGAAATCGGTGCAGGGACGCGGCGACCCAAGTCGCTTGCCATTCGACACCTCTTGCGAGTAATCGATAGGAAGACGAGCTTCTACGAGTCAAATCGCAAGACGGCGCGCTTCGCAGGCATCAAAGGACAGCTCGCAGGTCTCGGTGAAGACGCCCCGTACAGATTCCTCGCCGGCGGCAAGCGTACGGAGGCGACCCTTAATTCCGCAAACGGAGCGCTCAAGGGGGCGGTGTATAGCGATATCTCGATTGCAAAAGTCGTTTGGCAGCGTAGGGCCGCTGACCAGAGTGTGGCTCCCGTTGCAAGCGATGCAGGGGTCGTCTAAGTGGGCGTGTGGGAGCTTTAAACGTGGTCGTATCTCCGTCGGTCAGGGATGAGGGTAAAAGAATTGTGCCCGCAGGACTTGCACTCTGACACGATCTTTGGTGCAATTTTTGGCGCTTGCGTTCCTCAAAGCCCCACGCTACAAGGCTTTGCTGACTAGCCGAAGGAGTGCAAGGTGGTGGTATTTAAGGTTTTTCGATCAGATCGCCAGAAATTGCACCAAAAGTACGAATACCCAGCTTGCGCCGGGGTGAGGCCGTTGTTGAACACGATGCTCGAAAAGCCAGTTCGTGTCATCGGCAGCGGTTGGTCGATTTGGACGTCGGCATCCTTTGTCCCTAACCAGACGCATCATTCCGGAACTGGAATAGTTCGAGCCCGCTGACACGGGCTTTCAGGGATTCACCGAAGATTCGCATGCAACGAGGCGAAGGCGCGTCCGAGGTCAGACCTCGTCCCCAGCAAACACGCTGTGCTCGGCAAGCACGGTGTCCTTGTCGACGCACTGCACATGCCAGTGCCCTGCAACGACCGATCCGCTCTCGCATTCAGTGCAGCACCAGAGTGCCTCGCCTGATTCCCCCTCGAACGGGCCAGTTTGGGCTTCCACGGCGAGACCGTCGAGGATGAACAGGGGGCGCGCATTCTGCTGGTCGCACACCAGCGTGCCGCGAGCATCGACCCGCAGCTTTCCCCAGTCGGGGAATTGGAGACCGGCATGACCTTCGCGCGACCACTTGTGGGTGTCGTTGTCGAGCCAAAGGATCGCATAGGCATTCGGGTCAAGGCGGTCGAAGGTGCTGAGATGGAGCGTGATGCGCATGAATTTCTCCGGTCGTGTTCGTGGCTTCGTGACCCGCCACAGTAATCGACGGACATATCAACTGTAGGTGCAGCGGCAAGCTTGTGCATGCGTCAGGGTGTCGCTTGCTGCCGCTTTATACTTACTTGGGCGCCGGCACGGCGCTTCCGCGTCTACCGATTTAAATTCGGCAGGGCTCACGATTTCGATGTACTCCATGTCAGGCGCGTGTTCGAAACGGACGGCGCCTGATGCACGCAATCACCCGCTTCGACGAGCGTTTCCTTGTCGGTGTACACGAAGCTCGCCCCGACTTAGAGCATGCTGACGATATGAAAATCTGCTTCATGCGGGTGCCAGCCCGCGCCCGACTTTGGCGCAAGATTTGCCCTAATATTGCGCGACCACCTTGTGCCCCTGACGATTTCCAGATCACGATAGACAAAGAAATCGCGCAGCCCACCGCGCGTGAGTGACGTGTCCTGCGGCTTGACGTGAGAAAAACCAGTGGTGAGTCCGGTTTGCATGACAGGTCTCCCGAGTGCGATGGAAGAAGGGGCACTAGGTTTGGGAAGCACGACGTCTTCCAGCATCCAGAATTTGACTTGGCACGCGGTGATGGTTGCCCCTGTTTCCGGATTTGTGACAGACCTGGATCGACGTCACGCTATCCATCGGCCGGCTCGCATCGACGCCAGGCTTCTGGCTGACGTACACCGTTCCTGCGAGAGCCAGCCCTCGTGGCACGTTGACTCTTATGTGATACCTGATAAAAGTGCGCGAGAGTGCCCCGGTCAACGGCGGAGTATGAGCGCAGCGTCCGCCGTCCTTGCTGGTGCAAGCCGCTTCGGGCGGCATGTCGACTGCGCTCATTCAGATGGATTGTGCTGCCGGCTTCGTGGCCACGTCGCACAATGACGAGGGTGCCGCGATCGCCGAGCGCCTCGGCGCCAACCGGATATTCCGCCACGCCGATCAGTTGCCGCGCCGCACTGATGCAGTCGTGACAACATCGGGGCCGTGACCTGGGCGGACAGCCTGAGGGCTGTCAAACGTGGCGGCGTCGTGGTGATCAATGGGGTCACGAGCCGCCCTGCCGCGGAAACCGATCTGCTTCGCATCTTTATCGAGCAGGTCGACATACGTGGCACGCTCGACGTAGGACGCAATAAATTTGACACTACCCGTTCCCTGTAACCAAGAGCCAAAGCGCGCCCCTCGTGACGGTTTTATTTACCTTTGAATCGTAATAAAAGCGTCAATTCGCATAAGTCCGCATTAAATTCGTCACTTCGCCTCCTAAACTTCGAATCCCGACCGTAACACCTGCGCACGCGTCTTCGCGTGCCTGCCGGCGATGCATGACGAGTTCCTGCGCCAGTGCCGCTCGGTGGGCCTGACTGCAGCGGATTATCCGTTCAACATCGCGGGGCATGCGATCCGTTCCCTGTCGTGCCGGCTGAAGGCGGAAATGCTGCGCAGTTTTGGTACAGCCGCGCGCGCCGCCGGTGCATCGCACCTGAAAGGGGGGGCCGCGCTTTGATGACGACGTGAAGGTGCCGGCGACTCGTCCCTGTCAGGTCGTCGAATTCGACGGCCACCGGCTCGATATCTGCCCCAAGTCCGTGGTGCGCGATCCGCTGTGATTTGAACACGAATTCGAAATGGAACGTGTCTGGCTGCTGGTGATCATCGACGTGTACACGCGCGTCGTGCTGGGCTATCACATCGTGCTGGCGAGCGAGTACAGCCGCTACGATGTCATCAAGACCATCGAAAACGCGCTTGAGCCTCGTCGCGTGAAGGACTTCACGATCGCCGGACTCGGCTACGGTGCGCAAGAGGGTTTCGCGTCGCAGCGTATGCCGGAGCTCGCGTATGCCGTGTGGGAACGTATGAAGCTCGACAACGCAAAAGCGAACCTGGCCGACGACACGATCAGGGCACTTTGTGAATTCGTTGGGTGCCTTGTCGATGCGGGGCCGCGCCACAGCCCGGACGAGCGACCCTACATCGAGCGTTTTTTCGGGACCGTCGCAAGCCGCCTGTCGTCGCGCCTGCTAGGCTACACCGGCTCGCATCCGCGCGATCTGCGGCGGGCGCTGGCTGATCCGAAGGGTAGCCTGCGTTTGTATGTTTCCCTCGACGAGCTCGAGGAACTGGTCGAATACGCGATCGCGAGCTACAACGGCACGCCGCACCGTCCGGGCCGCACAACGCCACGCGAAGCGCGCCTGCGGTAGCGCCCCGGGCCCTGGATCCCGGCCACGCGCTTCGCAGTAGCTGGGCCCCGCGCCCCCTGCGCGCGCCGCACGTGCCCAGCCGCCTCCCCGCCCCCTGGCGGGTGCCGCGCCGGCCTAGGCGCCCGTCCTGCAGCAGTTCGAGTTTGCTCGCAGCTATGGCAGTCTTGACGAGTTTCTGGCGCAATCGAGCGCGGAGAAGGGGGGCCAGCGGGGTGGGAAACAACTGCCTGCTGGATACAGTTCTTCAGTTCGTGCGCAACATCAGGCGACAGCCCGGGGTGGAAACGGAGCAGACGAGGGAACTCGAGGCGCAGGCATTGCGAAGTGGGCTGATCGCGGATGGCCTGGCCGATGAGCATGACTTCATCGACATCTACGCGGCCGGGGACAGGCTCGCGCGCAGCCTTGACATACGCATCCAGACCATTGAGGTCGATCAGAGTGGGCGGGTCACAGCTCATCCGGTTCTTGGTCAGCAAGGCCGGCTTGTGCATATCCTCCATACGCCTGCTCACTTTCAGCCATTATGGCCGCGCCCGCCAGGATCATAAAAAATCTTGGACGGCAGTCATATTGCACCTCCTGCCATGGGCCATGAGGGCGTATTCCACGCCAAACCGAACGCTGACTCCACGCCTGCCCGAGCGCGAATTCCACGCGTAACCGAGCAGTAAGCTGGAGGGATGGCGACGCGGGATAACCGTAAGCGCTAAATTCACCACACCCGATGGAGAATCGTTCGCAACCGAGAGGCGAGCGTGGCCGCATCGCGGCGGCCTGGCATGGCCGACGATGTCCACGACTGCACTCGGGTATTGCGCGCCGACTTCATGGGTGGCGCGCAATTGGCCGATCAGTTCGCGCTCGTTTCGGCTTGCCGTTTCGCGTAGTTGAACGGCAGCAAATCGCTAATGTCGGCGTCCGGTGCTCGCTGTCACGGGGCGGCGTAATCGAGCCGGGGATGGGCGGCGTAATGGAGCCAGCGGAAGCGGGGGTAAAGCGCAGATTCGAACGGCTTCAAGAATGCCGTTTTTTGCCCGATTTGGCAACCGCGTTTTCACTGCTCGCCGGCATCGGTTTGGGCTTGCGGAAGCTCTCTCCCTCGATTACGACGCGATAGGCACCGTGTCGTAGCCGGTCCACATCACGGCGCCCAGAATGCGGTTGTCGGGGAACGCGTCGCCCCATTCACTCAGATCTAAATTTGACGTGACGGTCAAAGCCGCTCGCTCGTACCTGGCGGCGATCAGGTCGTGGAAGTCTTCGTCGTGGGGTGGGTGCAGCGGTTTGACTGCGAAGTCGTCGATGATGAGCAGCGGCACACGTACGAACTGCTGGAACTTACGCTCGTCCAGGTCTGTGGCGCGAGCTGCGTGCAGTTTCTTGAGCAGATCAGTCTGTGAGATGAACAACACGTCACGCCCTTGCCGGGCCGCGCAGTGGCCCAATGCCTGCGCCAGGTGTGACTTGCCGACGCCTGTTCCGCCGACCAGCAAGACACAGACCTTCTCGTCGATGGAGCGACCGGTAGCGAGATCGTGGATATAGGCTCGGTTGAGCTTGGGCCCCAGATCGAAGTTGAACGTCTCGAGCCGGCACGGGCAAGCCGCACGCCCAACTTCTTCGTGTCGCGTCGAGCGATCTCGTCATGCAGCAGCATTGCGAGGAACTCGGTGTAGGCAAGCTGCCCGTCAATGGCTTCGCGGTTGCGCTGCTCGAGCGAGTCAAGGATGCCCGAGAGGCGCAGCTGCTTGAGGATGGGGTTCAGTTCGGGACTCGGATTCATGGCTGGCTTAATGGATCAGAAGGGATTGAAGGTCGCGGCCGAATCGGCCACCATTCAGGTTGGTATCGGTGGGCGCCGTTGCGGTAGATGGCGCCGCAGCCTCGCTGTCGAGCCCCTTGTCGAGGATCGTCTTGATGGTGCGATAGTGGGGACCGGAGAACGCGAGCGCGCGCTCGCATGCGGGGTTCAGGCGCTCATCGCCCACCTTCTCGCGTAGGCGCACGATGCCCTTTGCGCCGCGCAGGTTTTCCAGCACCGTGTTGTTGAACATCGCGAGGATGACGGCGTGGCGGGCTGGCCCGATGTCCTTCGCGCGCGCGAGGCACCACTGGGGATCGTGCTTGAGCCAGGCCTGTGCCTCGGGCGGCTGGTGGTCGCGCACGGTGTGGCGGTCCCCCGGTTTGCGTAGCCGTGGATGGGTTGCGACGAGCTCGTGCCGGTGGAACGCCTGCACGACCGTGTCGGTGGCCTTGAGCCATAGCTGCTTGCCGACCAGCGTGAAGGGCACTGAGTACAGCGCCTTCTTGTAGACAACGTGGCCGTCCGTATACACCTTGACCTCGGACCACACGGCCAGTACTGGCGGCACATCGGGCAGGCGCGTGGGCAGCGGCCGCTCGATCGCAAAGCGCGTGAGCGGCCGCTCGTGCGTGGTGCCGTGATCGCGCACGCCGGCCTGCTGCAGGATCCGCTCGCGCAACTGACGGTTCGCGTCGGCCAGATCGCGGAACTCGCGTAGTGGTACGAAGGACTTCTTGGCGTACTTGACTCCGGATTCAACGATTCCCTTCTTGGCTGGGTCGTGCGGCGGACATGGTTCGATGCGGAAACCATACGTTTCGGCGACCCCCGCGTAGGAACGCTGGACTTCGGGGCTATGCATGCAGTGCCGGATGATCGCGCACTTGGCGTTGTCGATCGTCACCCGGGAAGGACAACCCCTGAACCATTCGAAGGCGCGGCGATGACAGGCCAGCCACGTCTCGACGGTCTGGTCAAGCACAACCTCGGCATACTGATACCGGGACCAGCACAGGGTCATGACGAAGATCCACGTCTTGAGCGGGATGCCGGACTCGTGCGTGAGCACGGGGCCGGCGCCGAAATCAACCTGGGTGGCTTCGGCGGGCGCGAATTCGAGGGTCGTCGTTGCCTTGACGACGCGTTCTGCCGCAAGCCGGCGCAGCATGCGCTTCACGGCGTCGTAACTGCCGGTATACCAACAGTGCCCCTTTCTCCCTTTCCCCGCCGCTCCAGATAGATTTTCCAACGTAGTTCCATGACCGTCTCCCCAGCGCCGCTCAACGGTCCAGTGTAGTCGTTGCCGTCGACTCCCGCCGGCCTCGTCCGCTCCCCCTAATTCAGCTAGCGCGATCAAGAGCGCGGGCGAGGGGGCACCATGGCGTCCTCTGACGAGATAGACAGCCGTGCCGCGAAGGTGGCGGCGGTGTTAGGTGTTGCGACCGCTCGGAGGGGGCCGCTGACTCGAGTTCAGTCTAAGCGCGCTGGACAGTTGCTTGACGTCCGGACAACTGCCTATCGGCTGCGGCAGCGATTTTTGGCGAACCCTGTGACGAGTGCTCTCGATCCGCAGCACCGTGGTCCGACGCCGGGCGGTCGCCGATTAAAGCTGCGTGTCGCGCGGCTCGATCGCGGACGCCTGAGGCGCGTTGGCCTTACACTCCGGCTTTGGTGCAATTTTAATAGCAGTGAGAAGCAGCGTGTTTGCGGCGACCTCATTGAGCAGAAAGAACTGCCTTCCAAATAGCGGGCGCATTTGTATCTTCGAGGCGCAGGTTCGTAAGGTCAAATTGCGCCTTCCGAATGCGATGCATCAACTCGATGCCCGAGATCGTGACGGTCGCGTTTCTGAAGCATTTGAAGCCGAGCATCGCGTTGACCCTGGACTTGATGTTGCGCTGATCTTGCTCGATCAGATCATTCAAGTATCTCAAGGACCGCAACGTCGCGTCTTTAGGCAAGGTCCCATCGGCATTCATTTCGCACACCGCGCGGTGAGGCGCGTAACCGTCCAGCGTGATCGTAGCCCGAGGGCGCCCCTGACTTCTGATCGTCTTCGCAAAGAACGCCTGGGCCGCAGCCACATTTCGCTTGGCGGGAGTCAAAGTCGATCGTTTTCCCGCCCGGTCAAGCCGCGGTAAAGATAGACACATTTGGCAGGGATCTTCACATAGGTCTCGTCGATTGACTGACCGGCTTTCAAGGCCAGCCGATTCCAGCGTTTGACGAATTCCGGCGTGAAGCGCTGGGCCCAGCGCATGATCGTCGTGTGCGACATCGACAGACACGCTTGGCAATCATTTCAGCGAGGTGAAGTCTGAGATTGTAACGCAGGTACCAGCGCACACAGAGGACAATAACTTCGCGAGCGAAGTGGCGCCCGTTGAGCAATCCGTCAATGTCTTTTAGCTTACGCATTGGCTCGTGCTCGTCAAAATCCCGAGCGTAACAGACCAGCGCACCCAAATTGCACCCTACCGTCGCGGAGAAGCGATCGCCGTGATAAAAGCAGTTCGGTATTTTGCATTGCAAGTTGTCACCCGACGCCGCTGTCAGCAACGTGACATTGCTGAAGCTACCGGCTGAAAGCTGATTTGGCGAAGCCATCAGCGCGCATATTTCTCGCACGCATGCATTCGTTACGTGGATCTGTGTTATCCAAACAATCGATTTTTAGTCGACATGGAAATGCCGCATAGTGCGTTCGGCGATGTACTGGGCGTCACGAATGCAAATTTTCATGACCTGCCTGAACGCAATTGGCGTTGTCGACGCGAATATGGTTGTGTCGCGTTAGTGCCGGAACGCTAGAATGCGCGTCTGACGAACTGGTACTGACCCGATGAATAAGAAGGCACTGACGCCACGAACGGCCCTTGCCCCAGAAGTTGCGAAGGTTCTGAAGCGACTGCACCATCCGCTCGATGTCATGCTGCTGATGTGCGTGCCCTCGTATGTGGACTATGGACTGAGCCTGCGAAATCTGGAAAAGATGATGGCTGAGTGCGGCACCGATGTCGATCATTCAACCGTGCACCGGTGGGCGGTCAAGTTGCTGCCCGTTCGGGAAAAGCCATTTGGCGTCGCAAGCGCGAAGTCGTCAGGAGTTGGCGCGTGGATGAGACTGATATCAAGGTCAAAGGACAGTGGAAGTACTTGTACCGGGCCGTGGACAAAGCGGGAGACGCGATCGATTTCTGACAAGGCTGCCGCGAAGCGCCACTTTGAAAAATCGATCGAGCGCAACGGCGCACCCGAGGCGGAGACCGAACGACAAGAGTGGGGCAAATCTCGCTGCGTTTGAGTCTATCAACGCCGGGCGGGAGACGCCGATCAGTATCCGTCAGTCGAAGTATCTGAATAACATCGTCGAGCAGGACCACCGCGCGATCAAGCGCGGGACCCGCCCGATGCTCGGGTTTAAGAATCTCGTTGCGTCCGCATTCTCCTGGGTGGCATCGAAGTCATACACATGATCGTCAAGGGAAATTGAACGATGGCGGCGTTGGTACAAACTCCCGCACAGCAGTTATGTTCGCTGGTTGGATAAGGAAATCCATACCATACCGGTCTTGGACGGCCTCTCGGTCTTACTGCGACAGAACCCGCCCGACCCCGGCATTGAATCAGCAAAGGGCGGAACGCGTGGCGGCGTCCCGATACAGCCTAACGACTTCGGACTGGAAGAGGTTATGAACCGGATGTCACGAGCGGCTAAGCGATCCAGTTCGCGTGCCGGTGAGCCGCTAACCGCGATCCCGCAAGACGGCCAATCTGGCCTGCGCGACTGGTCAGAGCTGGCGGCCGGGATCGAGCGGGGCCGCTACGACGGTATCGCACGATTTTTCCATTGGACATTTGCTGTCTGGATTATTTACGCCAGTGTAGCGGGTTACTCGCTCACCCGGGTCGCCAATGGACCTGTGCATGATTTCCTGTCGCGACTGAACATGTCGATAGCAACGGTTCTGATTGTGCTTTTTCCGCTGAGGGTGGGTTGGAAGCTGGTCAGAATCGCGCCACCTGCGCTGCCCGATGTGTCCGTCGAACAGCAACTACTGGCACGCGTAGTACATCTCTTGATTTACGTCATGATCTTTGCAGTGCTGGCGAGTGGCTTCCTGATGGTGCCGAATGGCTATCCGTTTTTCGGACTGGTTGAAATCCATACTCCGTTCCAGAAAGGCCCGCTAACCGACGAATTGTTCGCGGTGCATCGCGCAAGTTGCGCACTGCTGGTTGGACTGGTCATGTTGCACGTGGTAGCGGTAATCAAGCACCAACTGATCTCGCGTAACGACGTGCTGCGAAGGATGCTTTAAATACGGTTTGTCTTTCATGGTCGCTGCATTTTTCATTGATGCCTGTATCTGGGAAAAGACCCGCCGGTCAAGGTGGCCCAAAACATCGACCTCATGGAGGTTAGCACATCTTAAATTTTCCGCACGGCGTTGCCGCGCAGCATGGCATGGATTCGCGAAACGCGGCGCCATCAATGCGTATTTCACGGCACCCGAGCCTGGAATTAAGCCGCCATCGACAGGCACGCCCGAAAGACCCTTTTGAACCGGCCGAGTGCCGCCAGCGCATGCTCAGCGCCCTACGGCTGCTCAATCTCGCGCTGCTGGACCGGCTGGGCACCCGTCGCGAGCAGTTCGTTTCCAAGGCGTGCGCCTATTTGTTCAATTCTTCACACTCCAGCTCGAAGCCCTCAACGTCCCGCGACAGGTGTACTGGATTCCTTGCGTTAGAGAGCATCAACCAGCACGGCCGGTCAGCGACAACTATTTTGGCCGGTCAACGGGGTAGTTGTCGTTCGATATCAGCTCATATTTGACGTTTCTCCTTCGTAGTTGTCGTTGCGTGATCGTGTAGTTGACACACATCGTTACTGCGACAACGTTGTCGTGGTCAGGCAACTGGGCGCTGAACGGATTGGCAGGGTTGTCGTCGTGCAATTGACGCCGCAGTGCATTTTGTTTGTCGCCGGCCTTGCGGCGGCGGTAGCTTTCGACGTTGAGTTCGAAGGTCGTCGAGTGATGCACAAGCCGGTCGATGGCGGCGATGTCATGCCGGGGTCGGGGAGCACGTCATTCCAGTCCGAGAATGTTTCGTTTGCAGTTATCGGAAGACTTTTTCGCTCATACCTCTCTGCAATCCGCTCGAACAGAACGCTGGCCTCGGCCTGATCCTTGCGAGCATACGACAGGTCGTCCAGTAACGTTTTGCATAACGTTACTCGATCTATGTGTAGTGCACCGTTATGTGGAGTCCGGTGGGTCAAGGCATAGTGATAGTCGGAAGCCGTGATTCGAACTCCACATAAGTATCAGAGCCGCTTCAACCAGTCGATAATCGGCAAGCGTCCGAATGTTCCTCGGTCGGCCGATACCTTCGTCAATATGTCTGGAAACACTTGAGGGAGTGCCTGGCGCTTCATGTCGATGTCTGATTGCGCATAGCGCATCGTTGTATCGAGACTCGCGTGACCAAGCCATTGGCTAATCGCTGGGAAGTCTACACCTGACTTTAACAAGGAGAGCGCTGTCGTATGCCTCAGAGAATGAGGGTGGATGCGTTTCTCCCGGAGGGTAGGTACGGTCGCTCCGGCGGCGACCAGATGCTTGCGAAGCAGGTAGTACACCCCGAAGCGGGTGTGCTTGTCGCCGCGATTATTGACAACAGTGCTGTGGTTGCATTAAGCGGATACGGGCGTTCTTCGACGAGTCGCTGCAACAACTTGGCAGTCTGCGGCCAGATCGGACAGACGCGGAGAACCTGTCCGCATTTTTGTGGGCGAGGCGGTTAAAAAAAACGCTACCCGCGCGCCCGCGTAAACCGCTCGCCAAACAGGATGGCAAACTGGTTCATCGCAGATTTCCAGTCATAGGCATGGCGCAC
>NZ_JBFRCM010000021.1:0-152413 GCF_040965735.1 Paraburkholderia sp. BR10936 | reverse complement strand
AATAGCCCGGATACGGAAGCGATGTCGCGCGCCGCCGCGCAGGCGGTGCTGCAGGGGAAGACCTCCGACATCGCGGACAGCCGCGACTACGCCAGCCGGGTGGCGGCGAGCCTCGGCCAGCAATGGGCCGGTTTCGGCCAGCTGTTCCAGGCGCCGCTCGACCAGACCTGGGAGGCGGTGGTGCAGCCCGCGGCAGCCAGCCTGAACGACATCTGGCGCCGCTCGATCGTTGCCGACTGGAACGCCGCCTTCGGTGGCCGCTATCCGTTCGCCGATTCGGACAACGATGCGTCGCTGCCCGAGATGGCCCGGTTCATGCGCCCGGACAACGGCGTGATCACGCAGTTCGTCACGACACAGCTGGCCGGCATCGTCGAGCGTCAGGGCGACCGCTGGGCAGCCGCGCAGGGCGCGGGCACGCAACAGGACGCCCTGCGGCTTGATCCGGCGTTTCTGGAAGGGCTGAACCGCTTGATGCGGGTCTCGACCGTGCTGTTTCCGTCCGGCGACGCGCATATCCGGTTTGATCTGCGCGGTGTCGCGACGCCGGGCGTGACAAACATGAAAGTGATGCTGTCCGGGCGTGAGCTCGACTACTTCAACCAGAAGGAGGACTGGGTCCCGTTCGAGTGGCCGGGCCAGTCGCTGGAGAACCTCTCGCACATCGAATGGAAGACCGAACAAGGCGGCCTGCGCACGGCGCTCGATGCGCAGGGCCGGTTCGGACTGATCCGGCTGCTGGAGCGGGCGAAGGTCTCCCGGCAGGACAATGCGCGCTGGCTGCTCACGTGGACGCCGGATGCAAGCCAGGGCATCGCGCTCAGGCTCCAGTTGCGCAGCGAGGCCGGCGCCGGACCGCTTGACGTCCTGCAGCTGCGGCACGTTGCATTGCCCGCGCGCATCTTTCTGACCGGCAGCGCAAAGGCTGGGCCGAAGGCGACTGTCAGCGGTCCGCCGCCGCTGCCGCCGGCAGCCATCGCCGCGGCGAAGCACGCTGCAATGCCCCTGCCGCAAGGCATTGTCCCGGAGGCGCAATGATGCTGGGCGAACTGTTCAGGAGCCTCTTTCCGGCGCGCAAGGATGCGGGCGAACTGGCGCGCGCGCGGCTTGACGTGTGGGCGCCGTGGGTGCAGCCGTTCGCAGGCGAAGCGGGCGTTGGCCGCGATCCCGGCTACGAGGATGCGTTCTTTGCGCTCCGGGATGAGGCGGGCAAGCTCTCGGGCATCGACGAGAGTCTGATCGCCCGGTCGTGCGAGCAGTTGCTGAAGGAGAGCGGCAAGGATTTGCGTCTCGCGGGTTACTACGCGTTCGCGCGGCTGCGGCAGGATGGCACCGCGGGCTTTGCCGACGGACTGGAGCTGGCTGCCGCGCTCGTCGAGCGCTTTGACGTTGCCGTGCTGCCCGCGCGAGCCGAAGCGAAGAAGGGCGCCCTTGAAATGCTCGCCACCGCGCGCGTGCTGGAACTGCTCGAATCCCGCGGCGAGTTTGTGCCGGCGGACCTCGAACGCGCGCTTGCGGCGCTCGACGTCCTGGTGACGCTCACGGGCGCATGGCCGGAGGCTGCCCGCCCGAATCTGCAGCCGCTGGTGTCGCGTTTTGAGCGGAGGGACAGCGAGGCTCGAAGTGTTGCGGCCGAATCGACCGGATCATCGCCGCCCGCCATGGCAGGCGCCACGTCTGGCCCGATTGCCTCGACGCGAGACCTGCTCGAGCAGGCCCGCATGATGGCCGCGTGGCTGCGCGATCAGGAGAACGGCTACCTGCCCTCGGTGCGGCTCGTGCGCAGCATCCGCTGGGACACGCTCCACGATGTGCCGCCGGCCGATGCCGCATCGCATACGCGGCTCACGGCGCCGCGCCCAGAGCTGCGTCAGCAGATGAAGCGGCTCATGTTGCAGAAGCAGTGGCACGAACTGCTCGAGCGGGTCGAGGGGGCGTTCATGGAGGGCGTCAACCATCTCTGGTTCGACCTGCAGTACTTCCAGCACGTCGCCCTCGATCACGTGGGGGCGCCATACAGCGCATGGCGCGAACTGCTGCGCGCGGACTTTGCGCTCTTTCTCGAACGACTGCCCGGGCTCGAACGGCTGTCGTTCAGCGACGGCACGCCGTTTGCCGACGATACGACGCTCGAGTGGATTGCGCGGCACGCCGTGGTCCGCGATCTCGAAGCGGGTGAGGGTGTCGCGCCGCTGCCGGTCTCGGCCGGTAGTGAGAACGAAGCCTCAGGCGACTGGCCGGAGATCGAGGCGCAGGCGCGGGATCTCGCAGGACGCGATGGAATCGAAGCCGCGTTCGCGTGGCTGGACTCCCTGCCGGACCTCAAGACCGACCGCCACCGCTTCCTGCAGCGGCTCGTGATGGCGCGCCTGGCCGACCATGCCGGGCGTGCTGAGACCGCACTTGCCCTGCTGGTCGAACTGGACACGTCCGCCAGATCGCTGCCGCTCGTGCGCTGGGATCCTGCGCTCGTCTTCGAGGTGAAGCATCAACTGCTACGGGCGCTGAAGGCGACGAGCAACCGCAAGGATGCCGACAAGCCAGCGCTCGCGCGTCGCATTGGCGAACTGCAGGGCGAGATGACGGTACTCGACCCGGCACGCGCACTGGCGCTGGCCCAATAAGGCGCGCGGGATCCGTGCGGCGGCCATCGGAAAGCGTGGCCTGGTGCATGCGAGCCCGACACTGACCGGCACCTGAAACCTGTAGATGAGGGAAGAGCATGGATTTCGGTCTGATTTGTACTGCGAATTAAAAACAGGAAGTATTGCGATGGACAATCCGATTCTGCGCTACTACGAAGCCCAGATGCGCTATCTGCACGAATCCGGCAAGGAGTTCGCGAAGGCGCATCCCGATCGGGCGCGCCTGCTCAATCTGGATCGCGTGGGCGATCGCGATCCGTACGTCGAGCGTCTGCACGAGGGCTTTGCTTTTCTGACCGGCCGCCTGCAGCAGAAGCTCGACGACGAATTGCCGGAACTGACAGAAGGGCTCGTGAGCCTGCTATGGCCACATTATCTGCGGATGATGCCGTCGCTGTCGGTCGTCGAGCTGATTCCGCTGCGGGAGAAACTCCAGAGGACCGAAGTGGTGCCGGCGGGTGTGCCGGTGCGTTCCGCGCCCATCAGTATGCCGCTCGCCGCGGGCGCCGAGGGTACGACGGCACGCACCGTGCAATGCCTTTACCGGACCACCCAGTCAGTGACGCTGCAGCCGCTCACTATCACGCATGCCGGACCGTCGGTGCGGCACGACGGCCGCTCGGTCATCCGGCTGGGGTTCGAGCTCCATCATTCAGCGCGGCGCGAAGAAACCGACCTGTCGCGCGTGCGCCTGCACCTGAACGCCGATCTGCCAGTGGCTTTTTCCATGCACCTCGCGCTTACACGCCAGGTCGACTCGATCCTTTGGCGTATCCCGGAACTGCGCGACGGCGAAGCGCTGCCGTTGTCTGGCGTCACGCTGGAGCCCGCGGGTTTTTCACCCGAAGAGCGGCTGTGGCCCAAGGCCGACGCGGCGTTCTCGGGATACCAGCTCCTGCTCGAATATTTTTCTTTCAGGGAAAAGTTCCTTTTCGTCGATCTGTGTGGACTCGACGTGGCCAGGTTGCCCGCGGGAACGACACGCTTCGAGCTGGATTTCGTCCTGAGGGAGGCCTACCCGTCTGACCAGCGTTTCAGTCGTGACAACGTGCGACTGTTCTGCTCGCCGGTCATCAATCTCTTCGAACTCGACGCCGAGCCCATCGAGATCAACCACCACGAGACGGAATACCGTGTCGTGCCGGGGGGCCATCAGGGTGAACACGTCGAAACGTATGCAGTCGATGCGATCGAGGCCTTCGACCATGTGACGGCAGAGCGCTACGAATACGTCCCGTTTGCCACGTTCCGGCATCGCGGGGGCATGCTGCGTCACGAGGCGCCGGAGCGGTATTTCCACGCGCGGGTGCGCCCCGGCATGTCGGGACTACATGAGACGTGGGTCGTCCTGGGTGGACACGCCTGGGAGACGATGGAGACGTTGCCGGAAGAAAGCCTCTCGCTGCGCGTGACCGGCACCAACGGGATGCTGCCGCGCAAGGGGCTGCGCGAGGCGAGTCTCAGCGAACTCGCCGCAAGCACGCCGAACGTCGCCGGCGTGCGCAACCTCGTCGCGCCGACGCTGCCGCTTTATCCCCCGACGGATGACAGGTTTCAGTGGCGGGTTTTATCTCATCTGGCGCCCAACTTCCTGTCGCTGATGGATGCGGAGGTGCTGCGCGGCGCGCTCGGCCTCTACGACTGGACCGACGACGAACTGAACCGGCGGCGCCTGGACGGCATCCTCTGGGTTTCGGAGGAACTACTCGAGGAGGTTTCGGGCGGCTCGGTCGAGCGTGGCGTGCTGATCGAGGTTACGCTCGATTCCCATGCGTTCGCGGGTGAGGGCGACGTGATGCTGTTCGGCGAACTGCTGCACCGGTTCTTCGCGCTGTACGCGGAAATCAACCTGTTCACGAAACTTTCGATCGTAAGCCTGCCATCGCAGACCCGCACAGTATGGCCGCGCAGCAAGGCAGAGCGCTCCCCGCTATGAAGCCAGAGGAGTTTCCCAATCTTGAGCCCCTGGTTGCGTCGCTGCTGGCCCGCGCGCCCCGGATGAACTTCATGCAGTTGTGCCACCTGCTCGAGGTGAGCGTGCCGGATCGAGCGGGCTTGGGCACGCGCGACACGCCCGAGCACGAACCCGTGCGGTTCGGGTCGTGGCCGCGCGTCGGATTTCCTGCGGGCGAAGTCGCCGCGGTCGACTTCGGCGACGCGGCAGATGAAACCGCGCGGTCGGTGCGGCCCACCGTGCGCACGACCTTCATGGGTCTGTACGGCGTCGACTCGGCGGTGCCGCCGCACATGATCGACGACATCGTCCTGCGCGAGGAGGGGCATGAGGCGGTCGAGTCGTTTCTCGACCGGTTCGA
This sequence comes from Paraburkholderia sp. BR10936, assembly GCF_040965735.1. Classification (NCBI taxonomy): domain Bacteria; kingdom Pseudomonadati; phylum Pseudomonadota; class Betaproteobacteria; order Burkholderiales; family Burkholderiaceae; genus Paraburkholderia; species Paraburkholderia sp. BR10936. Next base: position 147,453 of record NZ_JBFRCM010000021.1, on the reverse strand, counting down.
TCACCGCTTCGTCACGATGCTGTACCGCGCATGGAAGAAGTACCGCTATCCGGAGAGTTTCCGGCCGGGCGGGACCGACGCTCATTCACGCAACCTGCTGAGCCTGGTCGGATTTGGCTGGGGCGGCAAGCCCGGGCGCGCGGGCTTGCCTGATTGCCGCATGCTGGCGCTGCTGGGCCTGCTATGCCTGAAGACCCGTACGCCAGAGGGCCTTGCGGGAGTGATTGCGCTGGCCGTTCCGGGCGTGGATGTGCGCGCCGACGAGTTTTTCCCGGTGTACGCCCGTCCCGGCCAACCGAGGCCGCTGGGCTCACGTCCTCCGGCGCAGGAATCGGGGAGCGGCGCCCAGCAGGGACTGGGTGGGGGCTACGTGCTGGGCAGGCGGCTGGCCTGGCGTGGTCGTGCGGTTCGGGTGACGCTGCGTCCCGCCAACGCACAACAGGCACACGATCTCCTGCCGGGGGCGTGGCTGAATCGTGAACTGCTCGCATTCGTGCGCCTTTACGTGGGTGTGAAGGCCGACGTTCATCTGCGCATGCAGGTGTCGTCGCGGATCGCGCCTTTGCCGGCCATCGGCACGATTGGCACTATCAGCACGGCATCGGCCACGCCAGCACCGCGTCTTGGCTGGACCACGGTGCTGCCTGCCGGGGAAGAGCGCACGATTACCATTCCGCTCGGTGTGACCGAGGCGTTCCCCGCACCGGCGCCCAATCCTTACCTGAGTCCGAAACGCACATAACCGGGGAAACCATGATGTCTATCCGCCTGACCATTGCCACTGTTGCATCTGCCTTTCTGCTGTCGGCCTGCGGGGCCTGGCAGGCCGTGTCAGACACGTCGTCGAGTGCCTGGCACGCCGTGTTCTACAAACAGGTCAAGGTACTCAACGTCGATCTGTCCGCGCGCGAGGCCCTGAATCCGGACGATGCCGGCCGGCCGACATCGGTCGCGGTACGCATCTACCAGCTCAGGGACCGCAAGCTGTTCGATGGCGCATCCTATGACGATCTCCTGAAAAACGACCGCACGGTACTCGCGCAGGACCTGCAGGACGGCATGGCCGCTGCGTTGAACCCAGGGGCGTCCGCGAGTCTCTCGCAGCCGATGAAAGCCGACACGAAGTACGTGGCCATCGTCGCGTTCTACCGAAACCCGGGTAACGGCAACGGCTGGAAATACGTGATCGAGAAAACGAAGCTCGACGCCGATAAGCCGCTGAACCTCCAACTCGTCGACCAGCTTCTGCTCGCCGCAGACGACTCGTCGCGGAAAGCCTCACAGTGAGATCAGCGATAGCCGGGTGTCGTTCGACATTCCTGAGATGAAGAAATCATTGCCCGAGCTGTTCGTCGAACTCGACGCGCTGGACCGCGACGCACCTTCACAAAAGGCAACGCAGTAACGCCGCGAACCTACTCCTCGCCGACAGACGAAAGCGGCGCGGCCACATGTTCGAGCGACTTGCGCTCTGCGTCCACGCCCCAGATCGCGGCCACGAGTGCAGCCGCGATCATGAGCGCCGATCCCACCGCATAGCCCGTGAACACTTCGCTGCGCTGGTGTGTATCGATCAGTCGTCCGAAGAACGCCGGGCCGATGATGCCGCCCAGCGCCGTGCCGAACGCATAGAACACGGCGATGGCAAGCGCCCGGATCTCCAGCGGAAACGATTCGCTCACGGTCAAATAGGCGGAACTCGCGGCGGCCGAGGCGAAAAAGAAAATCACCATCCACGCGGCGGTTTGCATCGTCGCGGTGAGCATGCCTTGCTCGAACAACCAGCCGCTCGCCGTGAGCAGCACGCCCGAGAGCGCGTAGGTCGCGGCGATCATCGTGCGCCGGCCGATCACGTCGAAGAGCCGCCCCAGCACGATCGGACCGAGGAAGTTGCCGAGTGCGAACGGCAGTAGATAGAGGCCCACGTCGCCTCCCGGCACGTGATAGAACTCGGTGAGCACGAGCGCGTAGGTGAAGAAAATCGCGTTGTAGAAGAAGGCCTGCGCGGTCATGAGCGATAGACCCACCAGCGCGCGACGGCGGTGCCGCACGAATATGGCATGAAACACCGCGCCCAGCGGGGTATGGCCGCGCGCATGCAGACGCAGCGGGTCGTCAGGCGGGTCTTCCAGCGTATGGCCCGCATCACGAAAACGCGTCTCGATGCCTTCCACGATGTGCTTCGCCTCGTCGTGCTCGCCGTGCGTGAGCAGCCACCGCGGGCTTTCGGGAATCCAGCGGCGCATGGGCAAGATGATGAGCGCGAGTACCGCGCCGATGAAGAAGCACACGCGCCAGCCCCAGTCCGCGGGCAGCAGGTGCGGGTCGAGCAGCACGAGCGAGCCCGCCGCGCCGATGGCCGCGCCCACCCAGAACGTGCCGTTGATGCTGAGGTCGGTCCAGCCGCGCACGCGCGCGGGCGTGAACTCCTGGATCGTCGAATTGATGGCGGCGTACTCGCCGCCGATGCCCGCGCCCGTGATCGCGCGAAACGCGACGAAACTCGCGAAGCTCCATGAAAACGCTGTCGCGGCGGTGGCCAGCAGATACACGGCGAGCGTGATGAAAAAGAGCTTGCGGCGGCCCAACCGGTCCGTGAGCCAGCCGAAGCCGAGCGCACCGCACACCGCGCCGGCAATATACGCGCTGCCGGCCAGGCCCACCTGCGCATTGTCGAGATGCAGCACCGGGCTTGTTTTCAGCGCACTCGCTACCGCACCGGCCAGCGTGACTTCGAGACCGTCGAGCAGCCAGGTGACGCCCAGCGCCACGACGATGAGCACGTGAAAGCGGCCCCACGGCAAGCGATCGAGGCGCGCGGGCAGCGTGGTTGCGATGATGGCGGGCTTATCAGTCGTCTCGGTCGTATTGGGAGGATTCATCGGGCAAGGCCGGGTTCAGCACGCGATGCGTAGTAGCATGCGCCGTTCCCGGAATGCGGGGTGCGCGTGAAAACAGAAAAATCAACATGTGAGGAAGCGGTTGACGTAACGTATCGTCTGTTCATACAAAAAGCGGGTGACGTGCAGGGAGCCTATGCCCGGATCATGTCCGGAACGGGGCACGCCATCCATGCACAGGTGTGCCCATGACAAAACCAGCTACGTGGTCTTCGATTCGCAAGTCCCTTTGGTCGGGCCTCACGCCCACGCTCGCCGCCATCGTCACGTTCGTGTGCGCCGCAAGTCTGCTGTTGCTCGCGGCGGCCGCCGGCGTGAGGGAAGGCGACAAGTCGATCCGCATGCATGAAGGTCTGATCGCGCAGGATATGGTGTCCGCTATCGAGCACATTCTCGATAGCGTGCTCACCGCACAAAGTGCCGCGTTGGCCGCACTTCCGGGGCAGCCCTGCGAGCGTGTGGCGCGGCAGTTCGCCGAGCTGAGAACGCACGTCAACTACGTGCGCGGCATCAATCTCGTGGCGAACGGGCGGCTCTACTGTTCGTCTGCGCTCGGCCCCTACGACCTGCCGCTCGCTCCGTTCTTCGCGCATGTACCTGCGAGCACTGCGGTCACGCTGATCGGCGGCTCGCCCTGGCAGGCCCACGTGCCGGTCATGCCGCTCTATGTACCCACCGGCGAGAACGTTGGCCTGCTTTACGTGATCGAGTCGGCGTATCTGACCGATGCGCTCGCGCACGGCGTGCGCTACGGCGCGGGCCGCGTCACGCTCTCCGTGCCGGGCGCTGCGGCGATAGACGACCGTGGCGCGCTGCTCGCCGCCGGCGACGCGGCGCGCCACGCGGGTGCGCGTGCCACATCTTCGCGCTGGGGCTTCGCCGTCGACGTGGCGTTCGCGACAAGCGCGCATCGCGACGCGCGCTGGAAATACGGTCTGCGCTTTGGCGCGGCGGCGCTGCTCGTCGATCTGCTGATCGGCGCGGCCTGGCTCATCGCATTCGCGCCGCGCCGGCTGCTGCTCTCGGCGGTGCGCCGCGGCCTGCGGCACGGCCAGTTTCATGTGGTCTACCAGCCCGTGGTCGAACTGGCGACCGGCCGCGTGCGCGGCGCAGAGGCGCTCATTCGCTGGACCCATCCGAAATTCGGCGCAGTGAGTCCCGCCGTGTTCATGGCCGACGTAGAGGGTAGCCGCCTGCTCGGACCGGTCACGCGCTTCGTGCTCGAACGCGCAACCACAGAGATGGTGCGCGCGACGAGCGAGCGTCCGTTTCACCTCGCCGTCAACGTTGCGCCGCTGGACTTCGAACGCAAGGATTTCGTGGCGGACGTGCTCGGCGCAGTCGAGCACCTGCCGCCGGACATCATCCTGATTCTCGAAGTGACCGAGCGTTTCCTGCTCGAACAGCGCGCTCGCACCGAGGCGGTGTTCGAGACGCTGAAGGCGCGCGGCGTGAAATTCGCTATCGACGACTTCGGCACGCATCACAGCAACCTCGACACGCTCGGGCGCTTTCCGTTCGACTACGTGAAGATCGACGGGCAGTTCGTACGACAACTCGAGCGGCGCGGCGATCAGCTTGTCAAGGGGATCGTGGCGCTGGCCAGTCACTTCGGAATGGAAATCATTGCAGAGGGTGTCGAGACCGAGGCGCAACACGAGATGTTGCAACGTCTGGGCATTCGCTATGGGCAGGGGTATTTCTACCGGCGGCCGGGCTCCGCTGCGAGTATTGCCGAAATGCAGCGCGACGCGAGGCTCGTGCGTTATGCGGTGTCGTCGCCGGTGCGCTAGCGCGAATACGTATGAACGGTCTTGAATAACGAATTCCGTAAGCCGAAGTTGCGAAGTCTGCAATCCTTACCGAAGGTTGTCTGCAAAAGCGCACTTGCTTCCGGTTGCGCCATTTCCTGTTTCGATTAATGTCTTTCTCGATTCGACAGTTAAATCAGATACGCGGATCTAGAAGCCGCGCCGAACGGTAACCGTTGCGCCCGTGCTATGCGAATGAAGAATGGCGACGCGTGCGGTGGCGGAAAACACCCACTCGTCGACGGTCAGCGAGAGCCTGCGCTGAGGCTGCGCGCCGATGTTCAGCGTGCTGTCCGGCACCTGAAGAATCGAGATTTGCGGCGCTGTGGAAGGGCCCATCTGCAGATAATCGGCACTCGACCGTGCAGCCTGCTGCTCACCGTAACGGCTTCCGGGCGCGGATTTCACGAAGTCGTAATGGTATTTGTCCTGTGCCACCGGCGCGCTATAAAAGCTTTCGACTTCCGCGTAAAACGGCTTTGACTGATTCGCCTGATATTCCATTTCGTACCGGTGGAGGTACGCCTGGGGTTCCGGTGGCAGCGCTGGAACCACTTCCATCGGCATTGACGGGATATTGGCGACCGTCATGGTTTCGGGAATGTTCAAACCGGTGCTCTGAGCGAATGCGTAACCGCTCAGCATAAAAAAGGCTGCACCGACAATCTTTTCGTTCAGGCACGTCATGAGCATGCCTCCAATGACGAACTCGAAACATCAAACTGTCGAACGTTCCTGCCGAACTGACTGCCTTTGCATCACTTGCACCAATGCATTCTAGTACCTGATTTGCTTCCTGCCAGCCGAATGTGTGCGTACGCGATGCAGATGGATGCGAAGTCCACCAGAGCGCGGTTGACGTGCACCGTCGTTGCCTAACATCGCGGACGTTATGACCGATTCGAGCTGCGCGAGGCGCACTCGCAGCGGAAGAAATTGCGCATGGACGTGCGCATGCTCGATGGGCTCGCGCCACAGGCGAGCCCGTCGACGCCACATCGACGCCAACCCATTGGGGAAAATCCGGGTGCGGCCTAGATCGTGCCGAAGAGCGCGCGCGGCCGGTCCTGCAGTGTGCGAGCGAGAACCTTCAGTGCGCGCGCGAGTTGCTCCCGCGAGGTTGCACACGCGAGGTTGATACGCACGCCGTGCTCGAGCGTCGAGCGGTCCACCGCGAAGGCCGAAGCGGGCATGGTATTCACGCCGCGCGCGAGCGCGTTCGCGGCGAAGTCGTCGGAACGCCACGGCGCCGGTACGCGCAGCCACACGAACATGCACGCCGGGTCGCTGTTGAGCAACTCGCGCGGCAGGATCTGGAGAGCGAGTTCCTGGCGCGCCTGCAGCTCCGCACGCTGCGCTTCGAGGATGAGGTGAGCGGTGCCGTCCTCGATCCAACGCGTGGTGATGAGCGTGGTGAGCGGCGCAGGCATCCAGGCCGTCGTGCGCACGGCTTCGGCTGCGAGCGGTGCACCGTGCGGCGGCGTGAGCAGATAGCCGATGCGCAGCCCCGGCGCGAGCACCTTCGAGGTGGAGGCCACGTGGAAGGTCAGCTCGGGACACAGGCTCGCGATGGTCGGCAGGCGCTTGCGCAGCAACGGCCCGTACACGTCGTCCTCGATGATGGCGACGTGATGTCGCCGCGCGATCTCCACGAGCGCGAGGCGCCGCTCGAGGCTCATCGTGACCACGCTGGGGTTCTGCAGGTTCGGCACGGTGAAGATGGCCTTCACCGGCATGCGGCGGCAGGCATCTTCGAGCTGGTCGGGCAGGAGGCCTTCGGCGTCGCTCGGGATACCGACCAGCTCGAACTGGAATACGGGCGCGAGCGCCTTGAGGCCGTAGTACGTCAGCTTGTCGGAAAGGATCACGCCTTCGTGTCCCATCAGGCTGCTCAGGACCGCATAGAGGCCGTGCTGCGCGCCGCTCGTCACGACGAGATTCTCGGGCGAGGGCGTGAAGCCCGGCGCGGCGATCCACTGCGCGCCCGCGGCGCGCGCCCATTCGGCGCCCTGGGGCGGCTGGTATTCCTGGGTTTCGGCAAAGCGCGGGTCGCGCGAGATCGACGCCATCGTGCGGGCGAGCTGCGCGAGAAATTCTCCGGTCGCCGGCCGGTTGACGGTGAGGTCCACCACGCCACCCGCTTCAGCGCCGCTCGCCTGACTGCCGCGCTGCGCCGCCGCGCCGACGGCAGGCATGGCCCCGCCGGTGACGATCGAGCCGCGCCGCTTGCTCGCCACGATCAGCCCGCGCGCCTGCAATTCCTTATACGCGCGCGAGACCGTGGAGACGTTGATGCCCAGTTCCACGGCCAGATCGCGCTGCGGCGGCAGGCGGCTGCCGGGTGGGTACTGACCGCTGCGCACCTGCTCCTCGAGATTGCGGGAGACCTCCAGATACGTGGCTTGTCGACCTTTTGTCTGGAGATCGTCATCCGATTTTGTCTGGTAATCGTCGGCTTTCATGCAAGTAGTAACTCCATACAAAATTCGATCGTCTGCCACGTTGCCTTGCTGCTGTGAAATGGACTGCTAGCGCCGCCGCCGCATCGTTACGCCAATAGTACGATATCTGGCCGGAGTTTAGCTGCCTTTGTCCCGGGCCGAAAGGTCACCCACCAGGGAATTTCCTAGTCTCCACACAAAGCATTTTTAATTGCACACAAAAAATTATTGTGTGAGTATGAATTCAAGGTTTTGTTCGGTCGGCAGTTCGGCGCAACACGCACTGTATTACAGGAGGACAGGCTCGTGGCAACCCGGCAACCCACACCCGCTTCAGACGCAACATCCACACCCCTTGGCCACTCGCTGCGCAAGCGGCACGTCACGATGATTTCGCTCGGCGGAATCATCGGCGCGGGGCTCTTCGTCGGGAGCAGCGCGACCATCAGCGCGATGGGGCCGGCTGCCTGCCTGAGCTATCTGCTGGCCGGCATCGTCGTGCTGTTCGTCATGCGTATGCTCGGCGAGATGGCGCTCGCGCATCCGGGTGTCGGCTCGTTCACGGAGTTCACGCGCATCGGTCTCGGCGACTGGGCCGGTTTCACGAACGGCTGGCTCTACTGGTACTTCTGGGTCATCGTGGTCGCCGTGGAGGCGGTGGCGGGCGCGGGCATCCTGCAGCGCTGGATTCCCGCACCGGTCTGGGTAATCGGGCTCGTGCTCCTGTCGCTCATGACGGCCGTGAACCTGCTCTCGGTGAAATCGTATGGAGAATTCGAGTACTGGTTCGCGTCGATCAAGGTGGCGGCGATCATCGTGTTCATCGTGGTGGGCGCGAGCTATCTGTTCGGGTTCAGCTCGTGGCACCAGACCGTGAACAACCTGAGCGGCGACCACGGATTCATGCCGTTCGGCGCGATGTCGATCTTCGCGGGCGTGCCCACGGTGATTTTCGCCGTGGGCGGTGCGGAGATCGCGACCATTGCCGCGGCCGAATCCGACGATCCGGGCCGCAACGTGGCGTCGATGACGCGCTCGGTCATCCTGCGCGTCATCACGTTCTATGTCGGCTCGCTCTTCGTGATCGCCTGCATCGTGCCGTGGGCGAGCATCAAGGTGGGCTACTCGCCGTTCGTGGCCGCGCTCGAAACCATGCATATTCCGGGCGCCGCGGACATCATGAATGCAATCGTTCTGGTGGCCGTGCTCTCGGCGCTGAACTCCGGGCTCTACGTGTCCTCGCGCATCGTGTTCCGGCTCGCCGAGCGCCGCGACGCCCCGCGCGCGCTGCTCACGCTCTCGAAGAGCCGCGTGCCGCGCCTCGCCGTGCTGGCGAGCAGCATCGTCGGCTACGTGGCCATCGTCGCGGCGATCGTTTCGCCCCAGGGCGTGTTCCTCTATCTCGTCAGTGCATCGGGCGCGATCATGCTGTTCGTGTATCTCTCCATCGCCGTTTCGCAGATCGTGATTCGCCGGCGCCTCGAGGCGACGGCGCCCGAACGGCTCACATTCAAAATGTGGCTCTTTCCCTGGCTGTCGTGGGCCGTGGTGGCCGCGATTGCCGGCGTGCTCTGCGCGATGGGCTTCGACCATGCGCTCGCGGGCCAGCTGATGGCGAGCCTGGCGAGCCTGGCGGTGGTGTCGGCGGCTTACCTGCTGACACGCAAGAGGACTCACGTGCAGGAATTCCGTGAGCCTGCAACCAACTGGAAGAAGTAATGGCGCAAGTGGCTGTCATCGGCGCGGGCTTCGTGGGGTTGTCGTGCGCGTACTGGCTCATGCGCGACGGGCACAGCGTGACGCTGTACGACGCGCAGGGGTCGGGCGAGGGCGCCTCATACGGCAACGCGGGCACATTCGCGAACTATGCGTGCATTCCCGTGAACAACCCGGACGTGTTCCGCAACATCCCGCGCTTTCTATTCTCGTCGACGAGCCCGCTGCGCATCCGCTGGGGCGACGTGCCGGCGCTCGCGCCCTGGCTCACGCGTTTCCTGCTGAGCGCGACGCCTCGCCGCTATGAGGGCAGCGTGAATGCGCTCGCGCAATTGCTTTCGCGCGCCTTCGAAGGCTACCGCGAAATGCTGGCCGTCGACACGCTCGCGGCCTTCGTGCGTGAACGCGAATGCCTTTACCTGTATTCGAGCACAGCGTCGTTCAAGGCCGCGCAGCCGGCGCTCGAGCTACGGCGCTCGCTCGGCGTGGCGTTCGAAACGCTCGCGCGCGATGGGATAGCGCAACTGGAGCCGGGCCTCGCGCCACTCTTTTCTCAAGGCACGCTCTTCAAGGGCAGCTGGTTTCTGAGCGATCCGCGCGGCTTTCTGCAGGCCTTGCACGCGATGTTGACGCAGCGCGGCCTGGTGCACCGGCGCGTGGCGGTCGATACGCTGAAGCCAACGTCTGGTGCGGTGAAGCTGATCGATACGGCGGGCGAGGCACATGACGCGGAACAGGCCATTGTCTGCGCGGGTGCGTTTTCGGGGCGCCTCGCGCGCCAATGCGGCGACGCAGTGCCGCTAGGTGTGGAACGTGGCTATCACGTGCGCTTTCCTGGCACCGCTAATCGAATTTCGCGCCCGTGCGGCTGGGCCGAACGCGGCTTCTACATGACGCCGATGGACGGCGGCATCCGCGCGGCGGGCACCGTCGAGCTGGCGGCCAGCGGCGCGGGCAAGAATGCGGACCTGCTGCGCCTCTTGACGCGCTCCGCGCAGGAGGCGCTGCCCGGACTGCCCGAGCCGGACAGCGACTGGCTGGGCTTCAGGCCGAGCCTGCCCGACGCGTTGCCCGTGATGGGCGCGTCGAGCCGCTCGCCGCGCGTGATCTACGCGTTCGGGCACCAGCATCTGGGCGTGACGCTCGGCGGCGTGACGGGCAGCGTGGTCGCCGATCTCGTTGCAAGGCGTGCGCCTCCTTTCGATCTTGCGCCTTATAGTCCGCGACGCTTTTAACCCGTGATTCAAGCCACTTTCCAGCCAACCGCCACATAACACCCACCGCAACAGTCTCCCAGCGAGGATGAGCATCATGAACCGCCGCACTCTCGTACTAACGATGGCCCTCGGGCTGATGGGCTTGCACGGCCCCGCGCAGGCGGCCGACCCCGAGGTTGTGAAGATCGGCTTCGCGGGTCCGCTCACCGGCCCGGTGGCGCGCGTCGGCAAGGACTTGCAGTACGGCGCGCAGCTCGCGATCGACGAGGAGAACGCCAAACACCCCATGATTGCGGGCAAGCCGGTGAAGTACGTGCTCGACGTGCAGGACGACCAGGCCGATCCGCACGTGGCCGTGCAGGTGGCGCAAAAGCTCGTGGACGACGGCGTGGTCGGCGTGATCGGCCACTACAACTCGGGCTGCAGCATTCCCGCTTCGACGGTGTATCACAATGCGAATGTCGCGATGATCACGCCGGGCTCGACGAATCCGGCGCTGACCCAGCAGGGCTACGCGAACGTGTTTCGCACCATGGGCAACGACGGCATCGGCGGCGTGATCGCCGGCAAGTTCGCGGTGGAGCAGTTGAAGGCGAAGCGCATCGGCATCATCGACGACCGCACGGCCTTTGGCCAGGGGCTCGCCGACGCGTTCGAGAAAGGCGCGAAGGAGGCCAACGGCAATATCGTCGACCGCGAGTTCACCAATGACAAAGCCGTCGATTTTCGCGCCATTCTTACCTCGCTCAAGCAGAAGAACGTCGACGTGATTTTCTTTGGCGGCCTCGACGAACAGGGCGCGATGCTCGCCAAGCAGATGCGCACGCTCGGCATGCCGGCGCGCCTGTTCGGCGCGGGCGCATTGAAGAGCAATGCCTTCCTGCAGATCGCGGGCCCGGCGGGCGAAGGCACGCAGGACCTCGAACCGGGACCGGCGCTCGACAAGCTGCCTTCGGCGCAAGCATTCGCGAAGCGCTACAAGGCGCGCTTCAATCAGGATGTCGAACTGTATGCGCCGTTCGCCTATGATGCCGCGCTCGCGATGATCAAGGCGATTCGCGACGCCGATTCGCTCGACCGCGCAAAGATCGTCGCGAGTTTCCCGAAAGTGACGGTGGTGGGGGTGACGGGCAATATCGCGTTCGATCCGCACGGCGACCTCATCAAGCCGCCTTATACGCTCTTCGAGGTGCAGCAGGGCCAGTGGAAGAGTCTCAAGACGCTCGGAGGCAATGGCGTGTGAAGCGCGTGGGGGCCTTTCAGCGCGCGACCAGCAGCTCGAACAACGTGTGGAAATCGACTGGCTTCGTGAGATGCGAGTCGATGCCGCTCATGCGCGAGCGCAGCCGGTCGGCGTGCTGGCCCCAACCCGTTAGCGCGATGATCTGAAGGCCGGCGTACCGCGGGCTTTGACGAATCTGTCGCGCGATTTCATAGCCGTCCATGCCGGGCATGCCGATGTCGAGTACGACCGCATGTGGCACCGACTGCGCCAGCGCACCGAGCGCGGCGGCGCCGTCATAGACCACGCGCACTTGCGCGCCTTCGCCCGAGAGCACCATGGCGAGCGAATCGGCGGCGTCGCGGTTGTCGTCGACCACGAGAATGCGCTTGCCCGCGAGCGGCTTCGCAGCGCGCGCCACGCTCGCCGGGGTCTCGCGCGCTTCCGTGGGTGTCTGCTGCGAGAGCGGCAGGCGCACCGTGAAGGTGCTGCCTTTGCCGGGGCCGGCGCTTGCCGCCTCGACGGTGCCGCCGTGCATGCGCACGAGATGTCGCACCATGGTGAGGCCAATGCCGAGGCCCCCCTGGTTGCGGTCGGCTGGGCGGCTGACCTGAGTGAACAGTTCGAACACCTGATCGATCTGCCCCGCCGACATGCCGATTCCGGTATCGCTCAGTGCGACGACGACCCACTCGCCTTCGCGGGTGGCGTCGAGCCGGATCTGGCCGCCCGTGTCGGTGTAGCGCGCCGCGTTGTTGAGCATGTTCGCGAAGACCTGCGTGAGCCGCACGCGATCGGCGTCGAGAACGAGCGGCGTGTCGGGAAGCGTGATGCTCAGTTCATGATGGGCCTGATCGATGGCGGGGCGGCTCGTCTCGACGGCATTCTCGATGATTTCCGCGAGCGCCACGGGCGCCTTCACGAGGCCGATCTTGCCGCGCGTGATGCGCGACACTTCCATCAGGTCGTCGATCAGCCGCACCATGTGATGCACCTGACGATCGAGCATGTCGAGGATCGGCGCGGAGTCCGGTGGAAACTCGCTGTGCCGGATGAGGTGCAGCGCATTGGCGATCGGCGCGAGCGGATTGCGCAGCTCGTGCGCGAGCGTGGCGAGGAATTCGTCCTTGCGCCGGTCCGCTTCCTTGAGCGCGTCTTCGGCGTTCACGGCTTCGGTCACGTCGATCGATACACATACGTGGCCGCGAAACTCGCCGTTCGCGGAAAACCACGGCGCACAACAGGTTTCGAACCAGTGCCAGCCTGCATCCTTGATTTTCACGCGCAGCCGGCTCTGGAACGCGCAATGGTCGAGTTGCGCAGCCTGTAGGCGCGACAGAAAGCCGGGCAGATCGCGCGGATGCACGATGGTTTGCCAGCCGGTTTCGAGCAGCTGTCCGGGCGTTAGGCCGATCGCCGTGAGATAGCGCTGGTTCAGATAGACCGTATTGCCTTGCGTGTCGATTTGCCAGATCAGTGCGGGCGACGCTTCGGCTAGCGCGCGAAAGCGCGCCTCGCTCTCGCGCAGCGCTTCCTGTGCGCTGCGGCGGTCGTCCACGTCGATATTCATGCCCACCCACTTGCGCACTGTGCCGTCCGGATTCCAGATCGGCGCGGCGCGCACGTTGGTCCAGCGCCAGCCACCCGCGGCGACGTGCAGGCGATATTCCGCGTTCACCACGCGTTGTGCCGCAATCGCGTCTTTCCATTGGCGCAGCGCGTAGGCGCGGTCATCGGGATGGACGGCGTTCGCCCAGCCTTCGCCGAGCCATTCTTCGCCGGGCTGCCCGGTATATTCCGACCAGCCCGGCGAGACCGACTCGGCCTGACCTTGGGCATCGGCTTCCCATACGGCCTGCGCAAATCCTTCCACCAACGCGCGAAAGCGCTCCTCGCTGTCAGCGCATTCAGTTTCCACGCGCTTGCGTTCCGTAATGTCCAGTGCGAATTCGGCGCACCTGGAAGCCATGCCCGTGCCCGAGATCCGCGTGGGCGCGAAAAGGCCCCACCAGCGCGTGCCGTCCTTGCGGATCAACTGCCGTTCATAAGGCTGTGTGCGTCCGGTGGTGGCGAGGTCGGTGACCGCACGCGTCGTGACGCCGAGAAATTCGAGCGGCACGAGCCGGTCCCAGTGCGCCGCGGCGCGCAAATCCTCGCGGCTATAGCCGCTCATCTGCTCGAAAGCGCCGTTGGCGTCGGCCATGGTGCCGTCGAGGTCGAAGAACAGCACGCCCACGGTTTCGATGGAGATGGCGGCCTGCAGGCGCGCCTCGCTCTCGCGCAGCGCCTCTTCGACCTGCTTGCGGTGCTCGGCTTCGTCGTGGAGCTTCGTATTGATGTTCTGCAGCGTGCGCGTGCGTTCGGCCACCTGCTGCGCGAGATTGCGGCCCGCGTCCTGGGCGTCGCTCAGCGCGCTCGTCAACTGGTGGGCCGCGCTCGCGCAGGAGGCGAGACCTTGTAGCTGGCGCGCGTCCTCGGCGTCGAAATGTCTTTCTTCGCCGTGCGTCACGGCCCAGACCGTGCCGACCACCGTGCCGTTGACGCGCCATGGCACGTGCAACGCCTCGCTGATGGGTGGATCGATCGCGCGGTACGAAGCAAAGCTGCGTGCCGGCCGGTCGAAGAGAAGCATGGTATTGCGCCCCTCGGTCACGCCGCAGGGACAATCGTCGCCGGGAAGCGTGCGGTCCACGTCGGCAGCCAGTTCGCCGGCCACCGCGCCCCAGCGGAAGCGGGCCGTGGGGCCGTCGCGCTCGGGCACGCTCACGCCGGCCGACTCGGCGCGGCAAAGCGTGAGTGCGAGCCGCGCGAGCATAGGCAGCACACCTGAGGGATTGTTCGCCATTTCATGCGCGAGCGCAGCAAGCGCACGGCTCTCGCCCTGGTAGTCGGGCAGTCGGTTCGGGCGGTTCACCAGGGCTTCGGTGATCAGCGTTTCCTCGACCGTGAGCGCAGGTGCGCCGTTGTCTTGCATGCTGCCTCCGCTTTAGTCGTCCGCCGCCCCGGCGTTCGCATCTTCGGTGCAAAGTTGCTAACGCAGGTGGAGCCCATTGTGTTTGCGGGTAAGCATCGCGTATTCCCGTAGATAAAAACCGGGAGATGCCAGCACGTTTTGTTGCGTCCCTTTGAACACAGCGCACTTCTGAACGGGCCGCAAGGGCGGCGGGCATTGTATTTGCGTGATGGCCGCACGGTACGGAAGGCGAGGAGGATGCGAGCATGCCACGCGCGATATGGAAAGGCGCCATCACCTTCGGGCTCGTGTATGTGCCGGTCGAAGTGTTCCCGGCTACGCAGAGCGAGCGTACCGGCTTCAACCTGCTCGATCGGCGCACGCTGGACCCAGTTGGCTATCAGCAGATCAACAAGCGCACGGGCAAGGCGGTCCAGCACGCCGACATCGTGCGCGGCTACGAGTATGAAAAAGGCGCCTACGTGGTGATGTCCGACGAGGAGATCAAGGCCGCGAGTCCCGAATCGACGCAGACGGTCGAGCTGCTCGCGTTCGTCGAGGCGTCGCAGGTCTCCTTTCTCTACCTCGACACGCCGTACTGGCTCGCCCCCGATAAGCGCGCGGGCAAGACCTACGCGCTCTTGCGCGACGCGCTCGCGGCGAGCGGCAAGCTCGGCATTGCGAGCGTCGTGCTGCACAGCCGGCAGCATCTCGCGGCGCTCGTGGCGGTCGGCCCCGCGCTTGCGCTGCAAACGCTGCGGTGGGCCACCGAGGTGCGCGAGTTCGATGCGGTGAAGCGGCTGCCCAGCAGTGCAAAAGCCGCGGGCGTGAGCACACAGGAACTGCAAATGGCGCGCAAGCTCATCGACGACATGAGCACGGACTGGGACCCCAAAACGTATCGCGACACCTACCTCGACGCGATTCTCGAACTGGCCGGGCGCAAGGCGCGCGAAGGCAAGGCGCACGAACTCACGCCCGTTGCGGCACCCGCGCCTGAGCGGCGCGGCGCGGATATCGTCGACCTTTCCGAGTTGCTCAAGCGCAGTCTCGGCAAGCGCAGCGAGCGCGGCGCGAGTGCGCCGCCGCGGAAAACGGCGCCGAAGCGCGGACGGCGCGCGGCATGATGAACGCAAATGCGGCTCAGAGAGCGCAACAAGGGTGAACGATGAAGCACAAACTCGAAGTCTACGAACAGAAGCGCCGCTTCGATGAAACCCCGGAGCCGCGTGGTCGCACTGCGCGACGCAGCGCGAAACCGCGAGAGGGTGAAGGATCGTTCGTGATACAGCGTCACGATGCGCGGCGGCTGCACTACGACTTTCGCCTCGAGCTGGACGGCACGCTCAAGTCGTGGGCTATTCCCAAGGGCCCGAGCCTCGACCCGACGGTGAAACGGCTCGCCGTGCATGTGGAGGATCATCCGCTCGAATATGGCTCGTTCGAAGGGCGCATTCCCGAAGGCAGCTATGGCGCAGGCACGGTGGCGATCTGGGACCACGGTGTGTGGCGCCCCGAGGGCGGTTTGCGCGGCGCGCGCGAAGGGTATGCGCAAGGCAAGCTCAAATTCACGCTGGAGGGCGAGCGGCTGCACGGCGGCTGGGCGCTCGTGCGGAGTCCCATGCACGACGGCAAACAGGAGAGCTGGTTGCTGATCAAGCAGCGCGACGACGAGGCCATGCCTGAAGACAAATTCCATGTAGTCGAGGACGAACCTGCTACGTCGAAAACGTCGAAAACATCAAAAAAGGGCGCCCGCGCGGGCAACCGGGGCGCGAAGCAGGAGGCAGCCACGGCACTGGAAGGCGCAGTGCGCGCATCGATGCCAGAGACACTTGCCCCGGAACTTGCTACGCCGGTCGACGCTCCCCCGCACGGCGACAACTGGCTCTACGAAATGAAGTTCGACGGCTACCGCGTGCTGGCGCGCATCGACCGCCACGCGCGCGGCAAGGGCGATGTGCGTATCTTTACCCGCACCGGCAACGACTGGACAGCGAAGTTTCCGCGTCAGGTGCAAGCGCTGCGCGCGCTGAAGGTCGAATCGGCGTGGCTGGACGGCGAGGCCGTTGTGCTCGACGCGGCGGGCGTGCCCAACTTCCAGGCGTTGCAGAACGCGTTCGACGCGGGCCGTGCGGGCGACATCACGTTTTGGCTCTTCGATCTGCCTTGGCTAGACGGCGTGGACTTGCGCGGCGTGGCGCTCGAGGCGCGCCGCAATAAGCTCTCGGCGCTGCTCGCACAAAAGCCTGACGATGCGCTGCGTTTTTCGGCGGCCTTCGAGGGCGAACCGCAGGCCCTGCTCGAAGCCGCCTGCGAGGCGAATCTCGAAGGACTCGTCGCCAAGCGGCGCGATAGTCGCTACACGTCCACGCGCAGCGCAGCCTGGCTCAAGCTGCGCTGCTCGCGGCGCCAGGAATTCGTGATCGGCGGCTATACGGAACCGAAGGGCAGCCGCGAGGGGTTCGGCGCACTGCTGCTCGGCGTGTACGGCGACGATGGCGCGTTGCAATATGCCGGCAAAGTGGGAACGGGTTTCGACGCGGCGCGCCTCGAAGCGATGGCGGGCGAACTGCGTGCGCGCGAGCGCCAGAACTCGCCGTTCGCGGCGGTGCCGGCGGCCGAGCGTCGCGCGGGCGTGCACTGGGTGCGGCCCGAACTCGTGGCGGAGGTGCGCTTCAAGACATGGACGAGCGCGGGCGTGGTGCGCCAGGCGTCGTTCGTCGGACTGCGCGAGGACAAGCCCGCAAAGGACATCGTGCGCGAAGGGCAGTCCACGCCCGTGCAGGCGGTGGCGAACCAACGCGAAAAGAAGGTCGCGAAGCAAGCCTCGACGGACGCACCAAAGACTGTGAGCCGCACGCGCCGGGCCGCGCACGACGAAGCCGAAGTCGCCGGCGTGCGAATCACCCATCCCGAGCGGGTGATCGACGCGCAAAGCGGACTGCGCAAGATCGATCTCGTTGAGTACTTCGAAGCGATTTCCGCATGGCTGCTGCCGCACGTGCAAGGGCGCCCCGTTGCGCTTGCGCGTGCGCCCAAGGGCGTGGGAGGCGAGCTGTTTTTCCAGAAACACGCCAAAGCGTTGCAGATTCCCCATGCCACGCAGCACGCCGGTCTCGATCCAGGCCATGCACCTCTGCTCACGCTCGACTCCACCGAAGCGCTGGTCGGCGCCGCGCAGATGGATACGATCGAACTGCACACCTGGAATGCGCTCGCGGCAAGCATCGAAAAGCCCGACCGCATCGTCTTCGACCTGGACCCCGATCCCTCGCTCGGTTGGGAGCGCATGCTCGAGGCCGCGCAGCTCACGCGCGAACTGCTCGAGGCGCTGGGCCTACGGGCATGGTGCAAGACGAGCGGCGGACGGGGCCTGCACCTGGTGGTGCCGCTCACGCGCCCTGCCGGCTGGGACGAGGCGAAGGACTTCGCGCGCGCGGTGGCGAGCCACATGGCGGCGACGCTGCCCGAGCGCTTCAGCGCGAAGATGGGGGCGCAGAACCGCAAGGGCCGGATTTTCGTGGATTATTTGCGCAACAACCGCGGCGCGAGCACAGCTGCGGCTTATGCGCCGCGGGCGCGGCCCGGTCTTGGCGTATCGGTGCCGGTCGATTGGGACGAACTGCACACGCTCACAAGCGGCGACCAGTGGAATGTCGCGAACGTGCGCGGGCGGCTCGAAGCGCTGCGCGCCGATCCGTGGAGTGGCTACGAAAAGGCGCGCCAACGGATTACGGCCGCTATGTGGAAACAACTCGGCGTGAAGTGAAAGCTTATCGTCAGATGCCAACCAGGCTCGCCAGCTCGTCGCCTCCGAAGTGGGTTCGCTGGCGCAGCGCGAGCGCGGCGCGCGAAATCGAGGTGCTGACCGACGCTGGCGGTGTCGATTTTCCGGACCTGATTGTCCTTTTTTTACACGCAATTGTCCTGAGACAATAATTTTCCGCCCCGTTTCTGAGCGACCATGAACGCTTACCGAGGAGCGGATCGAGATGGCGTGGGCGACGATTTCGGGCGAGTGGCGTGACGCGGTCGGGGCCGCGCACGGCGCAGAGTCCAAATACAAACGGCTGGTCAAGGCGATTGCACAGGACATCGAGCGCGGCGCGCTCGTTTCCGGCGTGCGCCTCGCACCGCAGCGCGAGGTGGCCTCGGAACTGGGCGTGAGCGTGCAGACGGTCACCAATGCCTACAAGGAACTCGAAAGACAGGGCCTGATTCGCTGCGAGGTGGGGCGCGGCAGCTTCGTCGCCGCGCGCGTGACCGAGTCGATGTCGAACTATATTCTCGACACGGCCGAGCGCGAGATCGTCGACTTTTCCATTGCGCGCATCGTTCACACGCCGCAGCACGACGCCGCGTGGCGTGATGTGTGCGCCACGCTCGCCACGCTGGACGATCAACCGTGGATTCGCTCGTTTCGCCCCATCGCGGGCTTCGAGCATCATCGCCAGGCAGGCGCGGCGTGGCTCGCCTCGCTCAACATGCCGGTGAAACCCGAATCGCTCCTCATCACCAATGGCGCGGCGCACGGCATTTTCCTCGCGCTCGCGTCCACGGTGGGCCCCGGAGACACGGTGCTCTGCGAAAGCCTCACGGACCACGGCGTAATCGGCTCGGCAAACGTGCTGGGCTTCACGCTCAAGGGGCTCGAAATCGACGAGTACGGCATCCGTCCCGAGCATTTCGAGGAAATGTGCGACAGCGAGCGCGTGAGCGCGCTCGTGTGCACGCCGACCTTCAACAATCCCACCATGGCCGTCTTGCCCGATTCGCGCCGCCGCGCGATTGCGCGCATTGCGGAGCGCTATGGCGTGTACGTGATCGAGGACGATGTGTATGGCGCGCTGCCCGCGAAAGCCAACACGCCTGTCGCGAGCCTGATTCCCGAGCTGGCGTTCTATTGCACGAGCATGACCAAGTCGGTGCTCACCGGTCTGCGCACGGGCTATCTCGCCATGCCGCGCCGCCTTGCGCTGCGCGTGGAAAGCGTGTTGCGCGTGAGCAGCTGGATGGCGACCTCGCCGATTGCGGAGATTGCCACGCGCTGGATCATGGACGGCACCGCGCGGCGCCTCGTGGAACTGCAGCGGGAGCGGCTCGCCGCGCGCCAGGCGATGGTGCGCGAGGCGTTGGGCGACTATGTGCTCGGCGCGCATCCCAACGCGCTGTCCGCCTGGCTGCGCGTGCCCGACTACTGGCAGGCGGACCGCCTCGTGCGCGAATTGCGCAATCGCCAGATTGCCGTGACTTCGCCGGACCCATTTCTCGTGGGCGGCACAGCGCGTCCCAATGCGGTGCGCATCAGCCTTGGCGCGGAAGCGTCGGACACCGCGTGCCGCAACGCGCTGCAGACCATGGCGGGCGTGTTCGAGCAGTATCCGCACGTGCACGATTTCAACTAGACGTTGCGTCTGCCCATCCGGGCGCGCGGATTGTACCAGGACATTAGAAAGCCCGTTTTGGCTCATTAGACTGGATTGCACAGATTCACAGGAAGGAACGTGCATTTCATGTCGTCGCTTTCGTTTTCGTCACTCTCGCTTGCCGATGTCTACCGCGCGCGCCAGCGGCTCGCCGGCCGCGTAGCGCACACCCCGCTCGTGGCGTCTCCCACTTTGTCGGCGCGCGTGGGCGTGCCGGTCTACTTCAAGCTCGAAACCGTGCAGCCCACGGGCAGCTTCAAGTTGCGCGGCGCGACCAACGCGGTGGCGCATCTCGCCGAGTCGGGCGTGAAGCGCGTCGTCACCGCGTCCACCGGCAATCATGGCCGTGCACTCGCGTATGCGGCACACGCGCTCGGCATGGAGTCGGCCGTCTGCATGTCGTCGCTCGTGCCGCCCAACAAGGTCGAAGCCGTGGCTGCGCTGGGCGCGCGCGTGGTGATCGCGGGCAAGAGCCAGGACGAAGCGCAGATCGAAGCGCAGCGCCTCATGCGCGAAGAAGGCTATGCGTTCGTGCCGCCGTTCGACGACTTGCACGTGATCGCCGGGCAGGCCACCATCGGCCTTGAAATTCTCGAAGCGCTGCCCGACACCGCGACCCTCGTGGTGCCGCTTTCGGGCGGCGGACTGTTCAGCGGCGCAGCGTTTGCGGCGAAGCAGATCCGGCCGGACGTGCGCGCCATCGGCGTTTCGATGGCGCGCGGCGCGGCCATGCACGCGAGCCTCGCGGCGGGCCATCCCGTCGACGTTGAGGAAAGCGAAACATTGGCCGATTCGCTGGGCGGCGGCATTGGTCTCGACAATCGCCACACCTTCGCGCTGACTCGCGCGCTGGCCGATGAAGTCATCCTGCTCGGCGAGCCTTCGATCGCGCACGGCGTGGCCCATGCGTACCGCGAAGAACGCCTCGTGGTGGAAGGCGCGGGCGCGGTGGGCATGGCGGCGCTGCTCGACGGGCACATCGAGCGCAGCAAAGGCCCGCTCGTGATCGTCGTGAGCGGCGCGAACATCGACATGACGGTGCACCGCCGTCTCGTGACGGAGGTTTGAAATGCATTCCGAGTTGTCACCTGAGTTGCCGCCGGTTACGTTGCTGGGCGCACAGCAACTGCGCGAACTCGTCCCGCTCGATCTTGCGGCCGTGGATCAGGTCGAATCCGCATTCGTTGCGCTCGCAACCGAAGCCGTTGTCATGCCGCCCATTCTCAACCTCGCGCTGCCCGAGCGGCATGGCGAGGTCGATGTGAAAACGGCGTATCTGCCACGCTTCGAACAGTTCGCCATCAAGATCAGCCCCGGCTTTTTCGACAATCCCTCGTTGGGCCTCCCGAGCCTGAACGGGCTGATGCTCGTGCTCTCTGCGCGCACGGGTCTTACCGAGGCCGTGCTGCTCGACAACGGTTATCTGACTGCCGTGCGCACCGCCGCGGCGGGCGCAGTAGCCGCGCGCTGGCTTGCGCGTTCCGACGCGCGCCATGCGGCGATCATCGGCGCGGGCGAGCAGGCGCGCCTGCAACTCGATGCGCTCATGCTGGTGCGCAAGATCGACAGCGTGAGCGTTTGGGCCCGCGATGTGGCGCGCGCTTCGGTCTTCGCCGCCGACGCCGAACGCCGCCACGGCGTGCGCGCCCGCGTCGTCGCTTCGGTGCACGACGCGCTCGCGCAGGCCGACGTGGCCGTGACGACCACCCCCAGCCGCACACCGCTCGTGCACGCGGCGGACTTGCACGCCGGTCTGCACCTCACGGCCATGGGCTCCGACGCCGAGTACAAGAACGAACTCGCACCCTCGGTGTTCGAATCGGCGCGCTATGTCTGCGACCGCTTGCAGCAAACGCGCGTGCTCGGCGAACTCAGGCACGCGATCGAAGCGCACAAGGTCGCGCCCGATCGCGGCTTCGCGGAGCTGGGCGAAGTGATCGCGGGCCGCCGCGAGGGCCGCGTAAGTGCCAACGACATCACGATCTGCGACCTCACCGGCACCGGGGCGCAGGACACCGCCATTGCCGTTCTCGCCTTGCAGCGCGCCCGCGCGACCGGTGCGGGCGCGGTGTTTCACAACGCAGTCACGCCTTGAGAGGGAAAGATGTCCGCAGCAACTGAAAAGAGTGAGGTGGCGCCGCGCCTCGTGTTCGCACGCAGCGAATACGACGCGCGCATTGCGAAGACGCGCCGCGCGATGCAGGACGAAGGCATCGATCTGCTGATCGTCACGGACCCGACCAACATGAACTGGCTGACCGGCTACGACGGCTGGTCGTTCTATGTCCATCAATGCGTGCTGCTGACCATGGACGGCGAACCCGTCTGGTTCGGTCGCGGCCAGGACGCGAACGGCGCGAAGCGCACGGCGTTCATGTCGCACGGCAATATCATCGGTTATCCTGATCATTACGTTCAGTCTCCCGTGCGTCACCCCATGGACTATCTGAGCACGGAAGTCATCGCCGCGCACGGCTGGGACACACTGCGCATCGGCGTGGAGATGGACAACTACTACTTCAGCGCGGCGGCCTACGCGTCGCTCCAGCGCCATTTGCCCAAGGCGCGCTGGGTGGACGCCACCGCGCTCGTGAACTGGCAACGCGCGGTGAAGTCGCCGCGCGAGATCGAGTACATGCGCGTCGCGGCGCGCATCGTCGAGAAGATGCATGCGCGCATTCTCGATGTGGTCGAGCCGGGCATGAGGAAGTGCGACCTCGTTGCACAGATCTATGAGGCGGGCATTACCGGCGTGGAGGGCCACGGCGGCGACTATCCCGCCATCGTGCCGCTCCTGCCCACCGGCGCCGATGCCGCCGCCCCGCACCTCACGTGGGACGATTCGGCATTCACGGCGAACGCGGGCACGTTCTTCGAGATCGCGGGCTGCTACCACCGCTATCACTGCCCGCAGTCGCGCACGGTCTATCTCGGCAAGCCGCCAAAGCACTTTCTCGATGCGGAGAAAGCCGTGGTGGAAGGCATCGAGGCAGGCCTTGCCGCCGCGAAGCCCGGCAACGTGTGCGAGGACATCGCCAATGCGTTCTTTGCGGTGCTGCGCAAGTCGGGCATCGAGAAGAACAGCCGCTGCGGCTACCCCATCGGCGCGAGTTTTCCGCCCGACTGGGGCGAGCGCACCATGAGCCTGCGTCCGGGCGACCGCACGGTGCTCGAACCCGGCATGACGTTTCACTTCATGCCAGGGCTGTGGCTCGACGATTGGGGCCTCGAGATCACCGAAAGCATTCTGATCACTGAAACCGGCGTCGAAACGTTCTGCACCACGCCGCGCAAACTGTTCGTGAAGGAGTAGGGCCGATGCGTGCGTCACCGATTACGCCGACCGTCGATTACGACGCCAATGGCGTGCAACACGGCTTTTTGAGGCTGCCTTATTCGCGCGACGATTCCGCGTGGGGCGCGATCATGATTCCGCTTACCGTGGTCAAGCACGGCGAGGGGCCGACGGTGCTGCTCACGGGCGGCAATCACGGCGACGAATACGAAGGCCCGATCGCGCTCGCCAAGCTGGCGGGCTCGTTGCAGGCCGCGGACGTGAATGGCCGCGTGATCATCGTGCCGTACATGAACTATCCCGCGTTTCGTGCGGGCACGCGCACCTCGCCGATCGATGCGGGCAATCTGAACCGCAGCTTTCCAGGTCGCCCCGATGGCAGCGTGACCGAAAAGATCGCCGACTACTTCCAGCGTGAGTTGCTGGCGCGCGCCGATTACGTGCTCGATATTCACGCGGGCGGGCGCACGCTCGACTTCGTACCGTTCGCGGCGATTCATGTGCTGCCCGATGGTGATCAGCAGGCGCGTTGCGAGCGTGCGATGCGTGCGTTCGGCGCGCCGTACTCCATGCGCATGCTGGAACTCGATAGCGTGGGCCTGTTCGACAGCGCGGTGGAGGAAGCGGGCAAGGTGTTCGTTTCGACCGAGCTGGGCGGTGGCGGCACGTCCACCGCGCAGAGCGTGGCGATTGCGGATCGCGGCGTGCGCGGCTTTCTTGCGCACGCCGGCGTCATCGAGCGCAAGGCCAGCGAGCGCAGTGGGGGTCCGCGCACGACCACCTTGCTCGACATGCCCGACGGCACCTGCTACACCACGAGCGAGCATCGCGGCATGCTCGAGATGTGCCGCGATCTCGGCGATACCGTCGAGGCGGGCGACGTGCTCGCGCGCGTGCACGACATCGACCGAACCGGAGGGCGCGCCGTGGAATATCGCGCGCAATGCGGGGGGCTGTTAGCTGCGCGCCATTTCCCCGGCCTCGTGCAGGCGGGCGACACCGTGGCCGTGGTTGCCGACGTGGTCGAACGCAACCTGCCCGTCGCGGCATGAGCACGCCGTGATCAAGCTCGACCGTTACGATCTGGCCATCCTGCGCATCCTCGAGCGCGATGGCCGCATCACGAAATCGAAGCTCGCCGAAGAGGTCAACCTTTCCATTTCGCCGGCCTGGGAGCGCGTGCGCAAGCTCGAGGAAAGCGGCGTGATACGCGGCTACCACGCCGAGGTGGACTGGGTCGGCGCGATGCGTGGCAGCCGTATCGTCGTGGAAGTGACGCTATCGCGCCATACCGCGCCCGAGATGCGACGCTTCGAAGAGCGCGTGAGCGCGGCCGAAGAAGTCATGCAGTGCTATGCCACAGGCGGCGGCGTGGACTACGTGCTGCACGTGATGGCGCGCGACATCGACCATTACCAGCGCTTTATCGACGCGCTGCTGATGGAGGATCTCGGGATCGAGCGCTACTTCACCTACATCGTGACAAAGGTGGTGAAGTGTGCACCCAGTCACGCGCCAGCGTGGGCCCTGGAAAGCGCATGAATTTTTCGCGCCCGCGCGGGGTGGTTCAAAAGAAACCGCAAGTGCGCGGGGCCGAAAACCAAAAAAATCGCGACGCCGCCGGCCCCAGAATGGATTGCATGTCGACAGACCTGACAAGGAGTAGACGAGATGCTGCCACGACACCCCATTCTGTTCAAATCGCTGTGCTACGTGGACGGCCGCTGGGTACATAGCGACAGCGCGGCCACCGTGGCCGTCCAGAACCCTGCGGACCAGTCGGTGATCGGCCACGTGCCTATGCTCGTGCGCGCGCAGATCACCGGTGCAGTCGACGCCGCCCAGCGCGCCTTCGAATCGTGGCGTTGGGTTTCGCAAACGCAGCGCAACGCGGCGCTCCTGCGCTGGCACGAGCGAATCGTGCGGCACCAGGAGGATCTGGCGGCGCTACTCTCGCTGGAGCAGGGCAAGCCGCTGGCCGAATCGCGCGGCGAAATCCGCTATGCGGCGAGCTTCGTCGAGTGGTATGCGCACGAGGCGAAACGCCTGGCAGGCCGTACGATTCCCACGCACATCGACGGCGCGCATCTGGGCACGGTGATGGAACCGGTGGGCGTCGCGGCGCTCATCACGCCATGGAATTTTCCGGTGGCGATGATCACCCGCAAGGCCGCCGCCGCGCTCGCCGCCGGCTGCACGGTCGTCGTCAAGCCCGCGCACGAAACACCGTATTCGGCGCTCGCTTTGGCGCAACTCGCCGAGGAGGCCGGCTTTCCGGCTGGTGTCTACAACGTAGTGCTCGGCGAGCCGCAAATGGCGATGGAAACGCTGGTTGGCGACACGCGCGTGCGTGCCGTGAGTTTCACGGGATCGACGCGCGTGGGCTCGCTCGTCACGCAGACGGCGGCGCGTGCGGGCATCAAGAAGGTCGCGCTCGAACTCGGCGGCAATGCACCGTTCATCGTCACGGAAGACGCCGATCTCGAGCAGTCCGTAACGATTGCCGTGGCGGCGAAATTCCAGACTTCGGGACAGGACTGCTGCGCGGCGAACCGTATTTTCGTGGCACGGCCGCTTTACGAAGCATTCGTCGAGCGCTATGCGGCAGCGGTGCGCGAGCTCAAGACCGGCCCCGCATTCGAGAAAGACGTGGATATTGGCCCGCTCATGCACCAGGCCGCGTTCGACAGCACCGCACAGCGCGTGGACGATGCGCGCGAGAAGGGCGCGCGGATCGTGGCGGGCGGCCAGCCGCATGCGCTGGGCGGCTGGTACTACGAGCCCACTGTGATCGCCGATGCCGCGCCCGGCATGCGCGTGTACGACGAGGAAAACTTCGCGCCCATTTCGGCAGTCTGCGCGTTCGACACGCTCGACGAAGCGATCGCCAAGGCGAACGACACGGAATACGGCCTCGCGGCCTACGTATGCGCGACGCGCATGGACACGATCTTCCAGTTGGTGCGGCGGCTCGACTTCGCGATGGTCTCGGTGAACGGCGTGAAGTTCACGGGCGCACCCATTCCATTCGGCGGCATGAAGGCCTCGGGCCTGGGCCGCGAAGGTGGCGCGGAGGGCTTCGAGCCGTTCGTGGAAACCAAATATTTTTGTCTTGGCAATCTCGGCCTGCCGCTCGCGGCCATGGCCTGAACCGGAATCAGGAGGACAACATGACTCAACGTATCGACGCACTCTTCGAGCAGGACCGCGCGCACTTCATGCACCCGTCCACGCACGCCTACGATCACGAGAGCGGCGCGCTGCCGGGCAAGATCGTGCGCGGCGGCAAGGGCATCCGCATCGAGGACCATCAGGGCAAGCAGTATATCGACGCCTTCGCGGGTCTTTACTGCGTGAACATCGGCTACGGCCGCACCGAAGTTGCGGACGCCATGTACGAGCAGGCGAAGCAGCTCGCGTACTACCACACCTATGTGGGCCATTCGTCGGATGCGATCATCGAGCTGTCGTCGCGCATCATCGAGTGGGCGCCTGCCGGCATGAAGAAGGTGTACTACGGCATGTCCGGTTCGGATGCGAACGAAACGCAGGTCAAGATCGTCTGGTACTACAACAACGTGCTGGGCCGCCCGAACAAGAAGAAGATCATCTCGCGCGACCGCGGCTATCACGGCTCGGGCATCGTCACGGGCAGCCTCACCGGTTTGCCGAGCTTCCATCAGCATTTCGATCTGCCGATCGATCGCGTGAAGCATACGGTCTGCCCGCACTGGTATCGCAAGGCGCCCGCGGGCATGAACGAGGCGCAGTTCGTCGCGTACTGCGTGGAAGAGCTCGAAAAGCTGATCGCGCGTGAAGGCGCAGACACGGTTGCCGCGTTCATCGCCGAGCCGGTGATGGGCACGGGCGGCATCATCGAGCCGCCCAAAGGCTACTGGCCGGCCATTCAGGCGGTGCTGCGCAAGCACGACATCCTGCTGATCTCCGACGAGGTGGTGTGCGGTTTCGGGCGTCTGGGCTCGAAGATGGGCGCGCAGCACTTCGGCATCGAACCGGATCTCATCACGGTTGCGAAGGGCCTCACGAGCGCATATGCGCCGCTTTCCGGCGTGATCGTGGGCGAGAAGGTCTGGGACGTGATCGCGCGCGGCTCGCAGGAACACGGGCCGATGGGCCACGGCTGGACCTATTCGGGACACCCGATGTGTGCCGCCGCCGCGCTTGCCAATCTGGCGATCCTCGAGCGTGAAAAGCTCGTGGAGAACGCGGCGCAGGTCGGCTCGTACTTCGGCGCGAAGCTGCGCGAGGCGTTCGGCGCGCATCCGCTCGTGGGCGAGGTGCGCAGCGTGGGCATGCTGGCGGCGCTGGAATTCATGGCCGACAAGGAAGCGCGCAAGCCGTTCGATCCCGCGTTGAAGATCGGGCCGAAGGTTTCGGCGGCGGCGCTGGAGCGTGGCGTGATCGCGCGCGCCATGCCGCATGGCGACATCCTGGGCTTCGCGCCGCCGCTCGTCATGACGCGCACCGAAGCCGACGAGATCGTCGGCGTCGTCAGGCAGGCCGTGGACGAGGTGGCCGAGCGCAATCTTGTCGCGGCGGGGTGAGCCGCAAGGCACGCGTCAACCGTCAAAGGTGTAATTCCACGAGCCGCCGTACGCCAGTACGGCGGCTTTTTTGTTCCCGCTGGGCTTGCGCAGGTGTTGCTTTTCGGTCGCTTGCGCTTGCGCAAGAGGCCGTGAAACCGTTGCCTGACAAGGCTCAACGGCCCGCGGTTCTGGTGCGCGGCATTTTGCCACCACGTTGACGCACGCGCACGGTGTGACAATGCGTCGAAATCTTAAAAAATGTTAAAGAAGGAGTCGTTCGATGCTCTCACCCGTCGCAGGATCGGCTATCGTCGTGCGCCAAAGCAGCCGCGCTCCTCTCACCGGAACGCCGCCCAGCGCACGCTGTTCGGGGTGCGCGATGCGCCATCTTTGCATGCCGCAAGGTCTGCCGGCAGAAGACCTGCCGAAGCTCGAGGCGCTGATCTGCGGGGCGCGCAAGGTGCGCCGCGGCGAGGCCCTATATCGCTCGGGCGACCGCTTCGACAGCCTGTACGCCGTGCGCTCCGGCTCGCTCAAGACGCTGATCGTTAACCGCGACGGCCGCGAGCAGATCACCGGGCTGCGTCTCGCGGGCGACGCGCTGGGGCTCGACGGCATCGCCACCGACGTGCACGCGTTCAGCGCCGTTGCGCTCGAAGACAGCTCGATTTGCACGCTTCCCTACGCGGCGCTCAAGGGCTTGTGCCGCGAAAGCGGCACGATGCAGGACCGGCTGCACCGGCTCATGGGCGACCAGTTCAACCAGGAAGCCTCGCAGATGATGGTGCTGGGCTCGCTCACCGCCGAAGAACGCGTGGCCGCCTTCCTGCTCGACGTGTCGTCGCGCAACTGGCAGCGTGGTTATTCGCAGGCGGAGTTCCGTCTGCGCATGTCGCGCGAGGACATGGGTAGCTACCTGGGCATCACGCTCGAAACCGTGAGCCGGATCTTGTCACGCTTCCAGAAGCGCGGCCTCATCGACGCGCAAGGCAAGCTGATCCGCATCTGCGATATCGAGGGCTTGCAGACGGTTTGAGCGGGGCGCCGACGCGGCAGCCATCGAACCTCCGATGACTGCCGCAGCCAGCCACGCCTTACTTCTCGTCGAGACCCAGCCCCGGCAGGCGATGCGTGCCTTCGAGCTGAACCGCGTGCAGCAGATGCGGATCGAGGTCGAGCGCGCTCAGGATCGTCGGTGCGACCTGGGTCGTGAAGACGTAGTGGTCGTCCGTACGGCCGGCGTGGTGAATACCGGGGAACGACACGACGAGACCGAGGTGGCTGTCGTCGGGCGCGTTGCCGCCGTGCTCTTCATCCTTCGCCGTGCTCGACGTATAGATCACGCCCGGATTCGGCTGCACGATGATATCCGGCGTTCGGCCGTTCGACGGATTGCCGAACCAGTCCGCAAGGCGGTCGCCCGTGAGGATGTACGCCTGCGGGCCATCCGCGCAAATGCCCGGCGCGTTACAGCTCAGGTTCGCCTGCAGCGTCTTCACCACGGCGTCCTTCTGGCTCTGATCGCGCAGCCAGATCAGGCCAACGTCGTCGGTCTGCACCATGCCCGTGCCCGAGAGGCCAGAGCCGTCGTTCAGGTTGCCCGTCTTCGTATTGTTCTGGCCGAAGTTGCCGGTCGAGTCCAGATAGTTGTTGGCTTCGAGCAGCTTCGTGAGCGTGTCGCCGTTCTTCACCAGCTTCGAGTGATCGGTCGGCGACTGGCCGTGCTTGGCCGTCACGATGATGAGCGTCGACGAGTAGAGGTTGCGCTGCTTCAGTTCCTGCACCACGCGGCCGAGCGAGTTGTCCAGGTACGTGATCGCGGCGGCGACCTGCGGGCCGGGCGTGAAGTCGGCGTCGAGATAGCCGCCTTGTTTCGCCACAGGCGACTTCTGCGCGACGCTAAGCGTCTGGAAGTTCGTGCCGAACATCGTGGGCACCGGCGCGCTCGTCTTGCCCGTCGAGTCGAGGCCGTCGATCTCGTTGATCAGCGCCTGCACGTGGATGTTGTCGAAGACTTCGGTATGCGTGTAGGTGTCCAGATAATACGTGCCGGTCTTCGGATCGATCGAGTTGATCTCGGTGCGCGCCAGATCGTCCACGCCCTTGCCCGAAGGACCGTTGACCCAGTCGTAGCCCCACGCATGCTTGTCCGCCCACGCGGTGCGCGCGCCGTGGATGTTCTGCTTGATGACTTCGAAGACGGTGTTCGTCTTGATGTAATTGTGCGGGTACACGGGCGTGCAAACGCCGTTGACCTTCGCGTAGGGAATGGCTTGCGGATTGAACGCGCCGCCGCCGTCGAGGTGGATCAGCGCGCCGCCGTTCTCTCCGTCGATGCCGGTCGTTTCATCGAACACGACGTTCCAGCCTTGCGGGCCCTTGCACTGCGAATCGAGCGGTGCGTAGAGCGTACGGTCATATGACACGTCATAGAAGAGGCCCGCGCTCTTCGGCGAGCCGCCCGTGACCAGCGCCGTGAGGCCCGGGAACGAGTCGGACAGATGCGGCGTGTGGGCGTTCGTGTAGGTCACGCCCGACTTCGCGAGCAGCGCGAGGTTGGGGCAGGCATTGCTGCCGATGCAACGAGCCACATCCTGTTCATGCAGACCGTCGAAACTGATGAGCAGGACGTGCTTCACGTCCTTCATGTCGCCTGCATAAGCCGTTGTGTGCACACCCGCAAGTGCCATTGCACTCGCGCCAACGACTGCGCCTAACCGCGACCACCGGCTCGTATTCTCCATCTTTCACCTCGTTTTTGTATTGCATTTGTGGGGACCTGCGCACAGCCCGAGCAATGTGGGGCTGGAAGGCGAATCTCTCGTGACGGCGTGCTTTCATCTTGCCGTCAGTTGTTATCAGTTGTTGCAAGACGCGTTTGCGGACGTGTGAAGTGAGGGTTTTCGCGGGTGTAGACTCCTGCATTCGAGCGTTCACGGTTCGCGCTGGAGCGCTCGTTAAGAGTGAGTTCCATTCAGTCCATTCCGGGCATCGCATAATCGAATCCAAAGGGAACGTCATGGCAAAGGATGAAATCGTCTGGGGTATCCTGGGTACGTCGAAGATCAACGACAAGGTCGTCGTGCCCATGCACCACGCGCCGAAGTGCCGCGTTAAAGCGATTGCTTCGCGTTCAGCACAGAAGGCCCAGGCTGCCGCGGCGAAATACGGACTCGCGCATGCGTACGACAGTTACGAGGCGCTGCTGGCAGACCCGGAAATCGATGCGGTCTATATCCCGTTGCCCAATCACCTTCACGTGGAGTGGACGATCAAGGCGGTCGAGGCGGGCAAGCATGTGCTGTGCGAAAAGCCGATCGGGCTCGATGCGCAACAGGCGCAACGATTGATCGCCGCGCGCGACAAGAGCGGGCGGTATATCCAGGAAGCCTTCATGGTTCGTACGCATCCGCAGTGGCTGAAGGTGCAGGCGTTGATCGAAGAGGGCGCCATAGGCGAATTGCGGGCGGTGACAGGCGGCTTTACCTACTACAACACCAATGCGCAGGACATTCGCAACCATAGCGATATGGGCGGCGGCGGCTTGCTGGACATCGGCTGTTATCCGATCACGACCTCGCGCCTCATTCTCGGGCGGGAGCCGAAGCGCGTGGTCGCGCTCGTGGAGCGCGACCCGTCGTTCGAAGTGGACCGTCTAGGCTCCGTGCTCATGGATTTCGACGGCGTGCAAGCGAGCTTCTTTTACTCCACCCAGATTCATCCCTACCAGCGCATGCAGTTTCACGGCGCGACCGGGCGCGTCGAGGTCGAGATTCCATTCAATGCGCCGAACGACCGGCCGACGCGGCTGCTGTTGAGCCAGCAGGGAGAAGCCGATCGCTGGCTGGAACTGCCGGTATGCGATCAATACGGCGTGGCAGCGGAGGTTTTTGCCGAGGCGATATTGAACGGCGCGCCCCAGGCGATTGCGCTGGAAGATG
Organism: Paraburkholderia sp. BR10936; assembly: GCF_040965735.1. Taxonomy (NCBI): domain Bacteria; kingdom Pseudomonadati; phylum Pseudomonadota; class Betaproteobacteria; order Burkholderiales; family Burkholderiaceae; genus Paraburkholderia; species Paraburkholderia sp. BR10936. Next base: position 115,981 of record NZ_JBFRCM010000021.1, on the reverse strand, counting down.
CCTGCGCGAACATGCGCGTGATCGACGCCGTGTTCCGCTCGGCCCGCTCGGGCGCCTGGGAAAGCATTGCTTGACGTCGAAGCGCCGCGGGCGGGTTCAACGGGTTTTGGCTTGACCCGCGCCCGCCTTGCGGCTTTTCACATGGTCGATGAATGCGCGCAGCTTGGGCATGATCTGCCGGCGGCTGGGATAGCAGAGAAACACGCCCGGCAGCATCGGCGCGTAGGCGTCGAGCACGCGCACGAGTTTGCCCGCTTTCACGGCATCGGAAACCATCGGCTCGGGTAGCTGCGCGAGGCCGATGCCTTCGAGCGCCGCGCCCATCATGGTCGGGAAGTCGCTGGCGATCAGCGGTCCGGAGACGGCGATTTCCATAGCGTGCCCGTGGTCGTCGAATGACCATGAGGCCAGCGCGCCGTTGGAGCGCCGCCAGCGCAAGCAGGCGTGCTCGCGCAGATCGTCCGTGTGGCGGGGCCGTTTATTGCCGGAGAAGTAGGCAGGACTACCTACGACAACGAGACGAAACGGCGGCGTCAGTGGCACCGCCACCATGTCGGCGGCGACGAGCTGTCCGAGCCGGATGCCGGCGTCGAAGCCTTCCGCCGCGAGATCGACCACTTCCTTGCTCGCGGCGATTTCCACCTCCACTTCGGGATAAGCCTGGCAAAACGAAGCGAGCAGCGGCTCGAGCAGCAGTGGGACGACCGCGCGCGGCACGGAGAGCCGCAACAAACCCGTAGGGCGCTGCCCGAGGTCGCGCGCGACTTCGCTCGCGGCGACCAGTTCCTCGAAGGCGGGTTTTGCGCGCGAAAGAAACCGTTCGCCGGCTTCGGTCAGGCCGACGCTGCGCGTGGTGCGCACGAACAGCGCCGCGCCGATGCGCTCTTCGAGCACACGCACCGCCTGGCTGATAGCCGAAGGCGTCACCCCGAGGTCCGCCGCCGCCTTGCGAAAGCTGCGGTGCCTGGCGACGCTCAGAAACGCCTCCACGCCATCGAGCGCACCTTGCCTGACTGTGAAGTTCTGCTTCATAGCGCATCAACATTGTGATGAATAGTCGCTCGCGGGAAACGATGGTACACCTAACGTGCCAGCCGATGACGCGCGCAAATCGCCTCGCGCGCAGGCAGGATCCAGCGCGAAGTCTGGCATTCATCTGGAGAACCGCTGATGAGCACACCCGCCGTTCCCGTTGGCATCATCCCGCCGCGCCCGGCCTGGCGCAGCCTGCGCTGGATTGCGCCGCTCACGTTGCTGTGGATTGCCGTGATGTACTGGCTGCCGGCGATCCCTGGCAGCGGTTTTCAAACCACGGCGCACCAGCTCGTCGCCCAGATGTTCATGGCGCTCGGATTGTGGCTCGGCCTCGAGCGCACCGGCCTGACGCTGAGCCAGCGCCGCGCGACCTGGCTCGTGATTCTCATGGCGCATGCGCTTTGGTTCGCAGTCGTCTGGAGTGCGGCGATCCATGGCGTCTTTCGACTGAGCGCCGTCCCGCCGCCGTTGCCCATGCTGCCGTTGGCGATATTCCTGCCTGTGATGGTCGGCGCGCCGCTATTGCTGATGTCGAAGCGAATCGGGCAAGTACTCGACGCGATGCCGGCCGCATGGCTCATTGCGCTGCAGTTTTATCGCGTGTTCGGCAGTTGGGCGATCGCTGCGTGGCTGCACGGCGCGATGGCCGGCGTGGACGCGTTGCCGGCGGGCACCGGCGACCTGCTGACGGGCCTGTTCGCCGTGCCGGCGGCCATCGCGGTGGCAAGCGGCACGGCGCAGGGGCACAAGGCCGCCATCGCCTGGAACATTTTCGGGCTGATCGATTTCGCCGTTGCCGTGACCCTGGGGATGATCACGGCGCCCGGCCGATTCCAGCTGATCGCGCCGGATATGCCGAGCCTCAACGCGGGCACGTACCCGTATGTATTGACGCCCGCGTTCGTCGTGCCCAGTTCGATCCTGTTGCATGCGCTTTCGCTGCGTCAATTGTTCCGGCGCCGCGCCGCGTGAGCTCCCTTCATTTCATCCGCACATCGCAACGCACCTTGCAGGAGGCAACATGTCACCGGAATCGATCTTTCGCTTGCACCTCGCGCTCGGGTATGTCGCGTGGCTCCTTTGTTTTACCGTCTACGTCTGGCCCCGGCTCAGGTCGATGGAGCCATTCGAGGCGCAACGCGCGATCGCCACGCTGCACAGCTTCCGCTTCTTCGGGCTGGTCTTCATGCTGCCGGGCGTCGTGAGTCCCGATCTGCCCGCGAGTTTCGCCGTGCCCACGGCTTATGGGGACCTCGCAACGGGTGCGCTGGCCATGCTGGCGCTACTCGCGGCAAGAAAGCGGCCGGTGTTCTGGTTCTTCGTCGTGGCGTTCAATCTCGTCGGCGCGGTGGACCTGGTTCTTGCCTACTACCACGCCATCCAGGCCGGTGTGCCTGTACACGCAGGAGAGTTGGGCGCGACCTACGTGATTCCCGTAATCGTCGTGCCGCTGTTGGCAATTACGCACGGCGCCGCCTTTTATTTGCTGCTGCGTCCGCAGAGCAAGGGCGCCCGCGTGCTCGCCAACGCTTCGCGCACCTGAAAGGCGGGGCGGCAAATTCACTGGACAGAGGCCAGGCGGCGTTGCTTTAATAAGCAGCCGTTCATTCGTCAACGCAACCTGGTTCAGGAGACAACCCAGTGGACAAAGCCGCCGATCCGATCCTGCAGGTGCTGCACCAGTACAAGGCCGCGGTATTGGCCAAAGACGTCGATGCGTTCATCGCGCTCTACGACCCCGACATCCTGGCCTTCGACATGTGGGGCGCGTGGACGTACGAGGGCATCGCGTCATGGCGCAACATGGTGGAGGGCTGGTTTGGCTCGCTGGGCGCCGAGCGCGTGATCGTGGATTTCAGCGAGGCGCACACCACCGTCTCCCATGAACTCGCCGTGGTGTACGCCTTCGTGAGCTACAAAGCAGTCGCGGCGGACGGCGACGAATTGCGCTCGATGGACAATCGCATCACCGCGACGCTCAGGCAAACGGACGAGGGCTGGAAGATCTTCCACCAGCATTCGTCTTCACCGATCGATCCCGCGACGACGAAGGTCATTTTCAAACGTTAGTCGCCGAAAAGAAAATGCCCGACACGCGGTCGGGCATTTCGATCGGAGCATGACGGGCGCGAGCGGCCCGCCATGCCGTTACTGCTGGGCCTTGCCAGGCACCTGTTGCCCGCGCAACGAACAGCCCTTCGTTTCGATCACGAAGAAGAGTGCGACGGCGCCCACCGCGCATGCGGCCATCATGTAGTACGCCGGAACGAGCGGGCTGCCGGTCTTGTCCACGAGCCAGTCGCTCACGATCGGCGCGGTGCCGCCGAACAGCGAGGTCGAGACGTTGTAGGCAATCGCCATCCCCGCGTAACGCACTTGCGTCGGGAACATGGCGGGGAACATCGCCGAGATGGTCGCGAGCTGCGGCGCATAGAGCAGGCCGAGCACGGCGAAGCCGATCAGCGCGCCGCCCACGCCGTGGCGCATCAGCATGAACATCGGCACGGCGGCGACGAACAGCCCGACGAGCGAGAACCACCAGAGCGTCTTGCGCCCCACGTGATCGGAGAGCCGGCCAGCGAACGGCAGCAGGGCCATCATCGCCAGCATGCCGATGAGCGGAATGAGCAGCGACATGTTCTCGCTCACGCCCAATTCCTTGTGCATGTACGTCGGCATATACGCGAGCAGCACGTAGTTCACGACATTGAGCGCGACCACGAGCCCGCCCAGCAGCACGAGCGGCACGCGATGCTCGCGCAGCAGGGTGCGCAGCGAAATGGCCGGGCGCTCCCGCTCCTGTTGCTCGAACTTCTCTTCCATCTCGCGGAATACCGGCGTGTCTTCGATGCGCGAACGCAGATAGAAGCCGATCAAGCCCAGCGGCGCCGCGACGAGGAACGGCAGACGCCAGCCCCACGCATGCATCGCATCGTTGCCGAGCGCGAGCGATGCCGCGAGCATCAGCAAGGCGCCCAGCGAAAAGCCGGCCAGCGTGGCGAACTCGAGGAAACTCCCGCAGAAGCCGCGCCGCGCGTCGGGCGCATATTCGGCCATGAAGGTGGCTGCACCGCCATATTCACCGCCGGTGGAGAAGCCCTGGATCATGCGCAAAACGATGAGCGCGGCCGGAGCGATCCAGCCGGCTTTCGCATAGGTCGGCAGCAGGCCCACGAGCAGCGTGGCGCCCGACATCAGCAGCACGGTCAGCGCGAGCACTTTCTTGCGCCCGAAGCGGTCGCCGAGCGGCCCCCAGAACAGGCCGCCGAGCGGGCGAATCAGAAATGAAATGGCGAAGGTGCCGAGCGCGAACAGCGTGGCGCTTGCCGTGCTGCCCGGAAACAGCGCCGCGGAGATATACGCGAGCCCATAGGCGTAGATCCCGTAGTCGAACCACTCGGTTGCGTTGCCGAGCGCGGCGGCGGTAATGGCGCGGCGTGGCAGCGTGTGCGCGCTGCCGGTGGGGGCGGCGTGCTGGTCGTGGTCGGGAGTCGACGTATCGTCCCATAGGGACCGGCCCGGCGTGGGGGAATGCCAAGTTTCGGCGAATCGCATAAGACGTCCTCTTGTCAGGAACCGCGGCCCGAATGGCGCGCTTGAGCAATCAAGTTAGTCCCGTCAATTTCTGTTTCCGATGTCATAGGACGATTTCGCATCGGGACTTTCCCTGCCTGCGCATCGCGCGTCCCTGTCGAGCGGGTGCGGTGGCGACTTTTGACCGCTCTTCGGGATTCGCCCTCGAGCGAGCGGCAGCAACATTTGCCGTTTTTCTGGTGGTTGGGCTGTCTCGCGGTTCGCTAGTGGCAACTGTTGCGATGCACAAAAATTGACTTCCGGCACACTGGAATCGGCCCAGGACTAACCCGAATGCAAGAAAGTATCAGTCTGCGGTCTGATTTTCAGTGGTGCAGGCGTGCCGCGGCGGGTAATTTTCAGGCATGGCGGCGCGCGGTCCGAAGACAGGTCGAGCGTATGCGCAAGTAGCCGTCGCAGAACAAGAAAAAACTGTGCAGGAGGAGTCGAGATGCAAACCATTGGGGCACCCGCGGCGCGCACGAACGCGCCCGGCGCCACGCATTCCCAGCCTGACCTCGAACTGGTCGCCGTGCCGCGCGACGAGTCGTTCAAGGTCTGGTCGCACGGCTACCCCTATCGGACGGTGCGCTGGCACTTCCATCCCGAGTACGAGATCCACCTCATCACCTCGACCACGGGCAAGTATTTCGTGGGCGATTTCATCGGCAGCTTCACGCCCGGCAATCTCGTGATGATCGGCCCGAACCTGCCGCACAACTGGGTGAGCAGCGTGCCGCACGGCGAGGCGGTGGACGAACGTTGTCTCGTCCTCCAGTTCGACGCGGCTTTCATTGCCCGCGCGATCGATGCGTTTCCCGAATTCAGGCGCGTGGAGGCGCTGCTCGACGCGTCGCGCTGGGGGCTGCTGTTCACGCCGGAAACGGGCGCGGCCGCCGAGCCGATCCTGCGCGAGATGCTGGGCGCACAGGGCATGCGACGTGTCACGCTCTTCATCGACCTGCTCGATCTGCTCGTGCAAAGCGAGGAGCCCGCGGCGCTCGCAAGCGAGGCATATCGCGCCGACCCGGCCCGCTATGCGGGTACGCGCATCAATCACGTGCTCGCCTTCATCGGCAAGAATCTCTCGCAGGAGTTGCGCGAAACGGAGCTGGCGGAACTGGCCGGGCAGAGCGTGAGCGCATTCTCGCGCTATTTTCGCCGCCATACGGGCGTGTCGTTCGTGCGTTACGTGAACCAGCTGCGCATCAATCTGGCGTGCCAGCTGCTGATGTCGGGCGAACTGAACATCACGGACATCTGTTATCAGGTGGGCTTCAACAACCTCTCGAATTTCAACCGCCAGTTCCTGTTGATCAAGGAAATGTCGCCGTCGCGCTGGCGATCCTATCAGCGGCTCAACGCCGCGAGCGCGGCCAGCAAGAGCGAAGCCGTGTACGGCGCGCCCGCGATCGGCTAGCGGATCGCCCAGCAAAAGAGGTTCAAGCGCAGTGCGCATTTCAGGCATTGCGCAGGACGAACTCACACGTTTACAAGGCAGCACGACAGCACCGGCCACCCTACCAGGCATTCAACCAAAAAACGGAGACACCCAATGACCCGACTTCACACCCAACTGATTCGCGCCGCCGCGCTCAGTCTCGCCCTCGCGGGCATCACGTCGGCTTACGCAGCGCCGAGCGGCACGGTCGCATTCCTGATGCCCGATCAGGCCTCCACGCGCTACGAGCAGCACGACTTCCCCGGTTTCAAGGCCGAAATAGGCAAGCTCTGCCCCGACTGCAAGGTGCTCTACCAGAACGCGAATGCCGATGCCTCGCAGCAGCAGCAACAATTCAATTCGGTGATCGCCCAGGGCGCGAAGGTCATCGTGCTCGACCCGGTGGACTCCACGGCCGCGGCTTCGCTCGTGCATATGGCGCAGAGCCAGGGCATCAAGGTCATTGCGTATGACCGGCCGGTGCCGTCCACGCCTGCCGACTACTACGTCTCGTTCGACAACGAGGAAATCGGCAAGTCCATCGCCCAATCGCTCGTGCAGCATCTGAAGGAGTCGGGCGTGGCCGGGAGCAAGGGCGGCGTGCTCGAAGTGAACGGCTCGCCGACCGACGCCGCCGCCGGGCTCATCAAGAAGGGCATTCACGAAGGGCTGCAGGGCAGCGGCTACAAGACGCTCTCCGAGTACGACACGCCGGAGTGGGCGCCGCCCAAGGCGCAGCAATGGGTGAGCGGGCAGATCACGCGTTTCGGACCGCAGATCGTGGGCGTCGTGGCCGCCAACGACGGCACGGCGGGCGGTACCATCGCGGCCTTCAAGGCGGCGGGACTCAATCCGGTTCCGGCGGTCACGGGTAACGATGCGACCACCGCGGGCCTGCAACTGATCATCGCGGGCGACCAGTACAACACGATCCTCAAGCCGAGCGAGATCGTGGCGGGCGCGGCGGCGAAGGTGGCCGTGGGCTTCCTCGACGGCAAGCCCGTGAAGGGCGAAACGACGCTCTTCAAGACGCCCACGCAGCTCTTCAAGCCGGCCGTCATCACGCAGAAGAACATCAAGGCGGAAGTGGTGGACAAGGGCTTCGCGAAAGCGTCGGATCTGTGCACGGGCCGTTACGCCGATGGCTGCAAGAAGCTCGGCATTGGCGGCTGATACGCATGGCTGGGCCCGGCGCGCGCCGGGCCCTGAGAGCAACGAAGAGGTACCCATTTCATGACTGACGAACCAACGAACCGCGCCACGGACCGTGCCACGGACCGAGCCACGACAAGCGACGGCGCGCCCGGCGAGCTGGTGCTGAGCCTGCGCGGCATCTCGAAGCACTTCGGCGCGGTTTCGGCCCTCACGGATATCGAACTCGATGTGCATGCGGGCGAGGTGGTCGCCCTCGTCGGCGACAACGGCGCGGGCAAATCGACGCTCGTGAAGATTCTTGCGGGCGTGCACCAGCCGAGCGCCGGGACCATCACGTTTCGCGGCCAGCCGGTGAACCTGTCCGATCCGGGCACGGCGCTCGACCTGGGGATCGCGACGGTGTTCCAGGACCTCGCGCTTTGCGAAAACCTCGACGTCGTGGCGAACATCTTCCTCGGCCGCGAATTGAGCCCTTACCGGCTCGACGAGGTCACGATGGAAGTGAAGGCCTGGACGCTCCTCAACGAGCTTTCGGCGCGTATTCCCAGCGTGCGCGACGTGGTCGCCTCGCTCTCGGGCGGCCAGCGCCAGACCGTGGCGATCGCGCGCTCACTGCTGCTCGACCCGAAGCTCATCATGCTCGACGAACCGACCGCCGCGCTCGGCGTGGCCCAGACCGCCGAGGTGCTGAACCTGATCGAGCGCGTGCGCGACCGCGGGCACGCCGTCATCATGATCAGCCACAACATGGAAGACGTGCGCGCCGTCGCCGACCGCATCGTCGTGCTGCGCCTTGGCCGTAACAACGGGATTTTCTATCCCGACTCCTCCAACGCCGAACTCGTGGCGGCGATCACCGGCGCGACGGAAAACGCGGTGTCGCGCCGCGCGGGCCGCCGCCAGGCGCAACAGGATGTCCAGTGAAAGGAACGATCGTGAGCAAGACTATCCATGGCGCTGCGCAGCCTGAAAACCCGGATGCCTCAAAGCCCGATGCGAAACCATCCACGCTGCTCGACCGCAGCGACGTGCGCGTGAAGCATGCGAGCGGAATCGGCGAGAGCGTGTCGGCATTCGTCGACCGCGTGCGCTCGGGCGACCTGGGTTCGCTCCCGGTCATCGCGGGGCTCGTCATCATCTGGACGGTATTCACGAGCCTGAACCCCGTGTTTCTCTCCGCCGACAACCTCGTGAACATGCTGTTCGACTGCTCGACGGTCGGCGTCATTTCGCTTGGCATTGTCTGCGTGCTGCTGCTCGGGCAGATCGATCTCTCCGTGGGCTCCATGAGCGGCTTCGCCTCGGCGCTCGTCGGCACGCTGTGGGTCAACGACGGCTGGCCCGTGCTGCTCGCCATCGTCGCGGCCATTGCGGTGGGCGCGTTGATCGGCGCACTGTATGCGCTGCTGCTCAACTGGATAGGCATGCCAAGTTTCGTCTCGACGCTCGCGGGCCTGCTCGCCATCCTCGGCATGCAGCTCTACGTGCTCGGCTCCACGGGCTCTATCAATTTGCCCTACGGCTCGGCGATGGTGAACTTCGGACAACTGATGGTGATTCCGCCGATCGTCTCGCACGTGATCGCGCTGCTGCCCGGTATCGTGCTCCTGCTGCTCGGCATGCGTACGCGCACGCGCCGCCATGCGGCAAGGCTTTCGGCGCCTTCGGTCGCAGGCCTGCTCGGGCGCGCGGCGGCGCTGACCGTGTTCCTCGAAATCGTCGTGGCCTATCTCAACCGCGGGCGTGGCGTGCCGCTGATGTTCGGCCTCTTTCTGGGTCTCGCCGTCGTCATGCAGTACGCGCTCACGCGCACGCGCTGGGGCCGCTCGATGCACGCCGTGGGCGGCAATCACGAAGCCGCGCGGCGCGCGGGTATCAAGGTCGGCGCGATCTATACGAGCGCCTTCGTGCTGTGCGCGAGCCTGGCCGCAATCGGCGGCGTGCTGACCGCGGCGCGACTCGCTTCGGCGAGCCAGCAGGCCGGCACCGGAGACGTCAACCTCAACGCGATCGCGGCGGCCGTGATCGGCGGCACGAGCCTTTTCGGCGGGCGCGGCAGCGCATGGTCGGCCGTGCTCGGCATCATCGTGATCCAGTCGATTGCGAGCGGCCTGACGCTGCTGAACCTGTCGTCGTCGCTGCGCTTCATGATCACCGGCGCCGTGCTGGCCATTGCCGTGATCGTCGATTCGCTCGCCCGCCAGTCGCGTGTTTCGCATGGCCGCGCCTGAGGCGTCGGCACCTGATTCAAGGAGAAAGTCACCCATGTCTGAATCGATCAAGGGTAAGGTCGCCGCCATTACCGGCGCGGCGTCCGGCATCGGCTTCGCGTGCGCGCGTGCGTTCGTGGACGAAGGCGCGAAAGTCGTGCTGATCGACCGCGCAGAGGACCGGCTCGCGAAATGTTGCGCGGAGCTGGGGCCCAACGCGCTGCCCCTCGCCATGGACCTGCTCAACGCGGCGGACTATGCGACGATGCTGCCCAGGATCCTCGATCTCGCGGGCGAGCTCGACATCTTCCACGCCAACGCGGGCGCGTATATCGGCGGCGAAGTGGCGAACGGCAACCCCGACGAATGGGATCGCATGCTCAACCTGAACGTCAACGCCGCGTTCCGCTCGGTGCATGCGGTGCTGCCGCACATGATCGCGCAGAAGTCGGGCGACATCGTTTTCACGAGTTCGGTGGCGGGCGTCGTGCCGGTGGTGTGGGAGCCCATTTACACGGCCTCGAAGTTCGCGGTGCAGGCGTTTGTGCACACCGTGCGCCGCCAGGTCGCGAAGCACGGCGTGCGCGTGGGCGCGGTGCTGCCGGGCCCTGTGGTCACGGCCTTGCTCGACGACTGGCCCCAGGCGAAGATGGATGAAGCGCTGGCCCAGGGCAGTCTCATGCAGCCGAAGGAAGTGGCCGATTCCGTGGTATTCATGCTCACGCGGCCGCGCAACGTCACCATTCGCGACCTCGTGATCCTGCCGAACAGTGTCGATCTTTAGGGCCTGTTATCAGCGTGAACAGGCCCTAACCACAATCAACGAGCCATGACCTCAATTAACCAGGCCGGCGGCGAACGCCATACCGTCGGTGTCGATGTGGGCACGGGCAGCGCCCGCGCCGGCATTTTCGATTCCGCCGGTCGCATGCTTGCGTCGGCGAAACACGACATCAGCGTGTTTCATGAGAGCGGCGCCATCGTCGAGCAATCGAGCACGCAGATCTGGAACGCCGTGTGCCAGGCCGTGAAGGAAGCGCTCGCGCAGGCCGCGATCTCGCCGGAGCAGATCGCCGGCATCGGCTTCGACGCCACCTGTTCGCTCGTCGTGCTGGGCGAGGGCGGCACGCCGTTGCCCGTTGGCCCCTCCGAAGTGGCCGAGCGCGACATCATCGTGTGGATGGACCATCGCGCCGTGGAGCAGGCCGAGCGCATCAACGCCACGGGCCACGACGTGCTGCGCTTCGTGGGCGGCAAGATCTCTCCGGAGATGGAAACGCCCAAGCTGCTGTGGCTGCTGGAAAACCGGCCCGAGGTGTTCGCCGCGGCCTGGCAGTTCTTCGACCTGACCGACTTCCTCACATGGCGCGCCACGGGCGATCTTTCGCGCTCCACCTGCACCGTGACCTGCAAGTGGACCTATCTCGCGCACGAGCAGCGCTGGGACGAGAGCTACTTCCGCAACGTGGGTCTGGGCGTGCTTGCCGATGAAGGCTTTGCGCGCATCGGCCGCATGATCGTCGAGCCGGGTACGCCGCTTGGCAGCGGGCTCACGCCCGAGGCCGCCGCGCAGCTCGGCCTGCGCGCGGGCACCGCCGTCGCGGCGGGTGTGATCGACGCGCACGCGGGCGGCATCGGCACGGTCGGCGCGCAGGGGCAGCCCGAGGCGTGCCTCGCGTATGTGTTCGGCACCTCGTCGTGCACGATGACGACCACGCGCGACCCCGTGTTCGTACCGGGCGTGTGGGGGCCGTACTACGCGGCGATGGTGCCCGGTGCCTGGCTCAACGAAGGCGGGCAGTCGGTGGCGGGCGCGGCAATTGAGCGCTTGCTCGCGATGCATCCGCTCGCTGCAGAAGCCGCGAGCCGCGCGGCGAGCGAAGGCCAGTCGCTGCCGACGATGCTTGCCGGACTGGCGGTCCAGGCTGCGCAGAGCGAATCGGGCGCGGTGCGCCTCGCGCACGATCAGGGCCTGCATGTCGTGCCCGAATTCCTCGGCAACCGCGCGCCATTTGCCGATCCGCACGCGCGGGCCGTCATCGCGGGACTCGGCATGGAGACGGACATGGAGAGCCTCGTCGCGCTCTATGTCGCGGGCATCGGCAGCATCGGCTATGGGCTGCGGCAGATCGTCGAGGTGCAGGCCCAGGCGGGCGCGCCGATCGAGCAGGTCGTGATCAGCGGCGGTGCGGGCAGGCTCGACCTCGTGCGCCAGCTGCTGGCGGACGCAACGGGCAAGCCCGTGCTGGCCACCCACGCCGAGGAGCCGGTCCTGCTGGGCGCGGCCATGCTGGGCGCCGTGGCTGGCAGCCTATACGATAACGTGCGCGACGCGATGGCCGCGATGTCCCGGATCAGCAAGGTCTACGCACCGGCCACGGGCCAGATCGCGGCGCTGCACGAAGCGCGTTACCGCGCCTTCACGCAGTTGCAGGACGTGGCGCGCGCGATCCGATAACGGCTTGACCGGGAGCTAGCGGCTCACGCCGCCTCGCCGCTGCGCTGCGCGAGCGCGGCGGCAGCAGCCTGACTTTGCGCGAGGTGGCGCAGCAGCTTCGTCACCATCACGACGACGGTGAGCGCGAGCAGTACGAAGAACACCGCTAGCGGCGTGAGCACGTGCACGGAGACGAAACCGGCCAGCCCCATCATCGCCGAGGAAACGAGCAGCAGCGCGCAGCCGAGAATCGCGCTCGTCAAACCCGCGATATGCGGAAACAGCGAATTGCCCTTGGCCATCAGCGTGGGATACATCGCACCCGCGCACAGACCCATCACGAGTACCGGAACGGCGAGTGTCCACACGCGCAGGCCCACCGTGAGCGCGAGCACGAGCATGGCGAGGGCCGCGCCCGCCATCACGCGCGCGCCCACGCGCAGACGTTGTTCCGGGGTAGGCAGGCGCGGGCCGTGGAGCCGGTTCGAGAGGCCGCCCAGGAAATACATCAGGCCGATGCCGAGCGCGAGATAGCCGAAGTAGGTGGGCGGCCTGTGCAGCGTGTTCTGCACCATGAACGGCCCGACGACGTTGAAGACGAGCAGGATGCTGTAGCACAGCCCCTGGGCGAGAAAGCAGCTCTGGAACACGGGGCTCGCGAGCACCTTGCCCGCGTTCGCGATGAGCGTGCGCGGCTCCAGCCGCACCGGTTGCCGCAAGGTCTCGCGAAAGCGCCAAAGCAGCGCCCACATCACCAGCGAATAGACGAGCAGGAACACGAGGCAGGCCTTCCAGCCGAACAGCTCCTGCAGATGCGCGCCGATCACCGGCGCGATGATCGGCGCGAGCCCCCACGTAATCGACATGTAGGTGAACGCGTGCATGAGCGCGGTGCCAACGAACGAATCCGTGATGATGGCCTTCGCGAGCAGGTTGGTCGCGGCGATGCCGAAGCCCTGCAGGCAGCGCGCCAGCACGAAGGTTTCCAGATTCGGCGCGGCGAGCGAGAGCAGACAGCCGAGCGTATAGATCACGAGGCCGAAAGCCAGCACGCGCTTGCGCCCGAGCGCGTCGGAAATCGGTCCGAAGATGAGTTGGCCGAACGCGTAGGCGGCGAGATAAACGGACACGCTCGACTGGATCGCCTGTGGCGACGTCGCGAAGTAGCGCGCCATGGCCGGCAGTGCGGGCACGTAGATGTCGATGGCGAGCTGTCCGGCCGAGGCGAACAGGCAGATCAGGAACAGCAGGAAGCGCGGCGAGTTCGCCTGGCGTGCGGCGGTGGCGGGACGTTCGGGCAGATCGTGAGTCATGACAGCGTGAAAAGGGCGGGTTCCGGTGCGGCGGCGCTGGGGGGCGTTGGGGCAGCTGTTCGGAAAGCACGTTCGGATCACGAACACGGCGTCCGGCGCGGCGGCGCAGGCGCGTATTGTGCCCGTTATCGCCGACTTCCGTGCGACGCCCCTCTCAGGCGCGGCGCTTGCTGAGCTTCCGCTTATCTCGCCCAGGATAGTCCCGGAGTGCCGAAATGCCAGAGAAAAGGCCGAAAGAGGCCGTGCGACGTCCGACCACCGCGGAAGACTATGAAGTCTTCTGCGGCGAGCAGATCGACGGCGCGGGCCGCTACTACGGATTGCTGCGGATTCGCCGCAAGACCGATGGGCGGCTCATCTATCCGTTCGACGGCTGTCCGCGTCCGGGGCCGTGCGCGACGGGTCCGCTGGCAAGGCAACAGGCACTCACGCTCGCGGATGAGCTGATTCGCGCGGACATTGCCACGCCCGAAGGGTGAGCAGACCCTGCGCGCCGAAGGGGGAGCCTGCCCAGCTCAAAGGGAAAACACTTCGTGCACCGAAGTCTGAATCACGCCGCCATTCATCGGGCCGCCGCCCGCCACATGAATTGCATCGCCCACGACTGCCGCGCCCATGCCATGACGCGGCGTGAGCATGGGCGCATAGGCCTGCCATGAATCGGTCGCCGGATCGTAGCCCTCGTTCTGCCCGAAGACGCGCCGCGTGCCTTCCCCGCCCATGCAGAAGAAGCGTCCCCGCCACGCCGCGCCGCCGTGACCGGAGCGCGGCGTGGGCATGGGCGCGCGTTCTTCCCAGGCGTCGCGCTTCGCGTCGTAGGCCACGTGCATGCCGGTGTTGAAGTCGAACGTATCCATGCGGCCGCCGGCCACGAGTATCCAGCCCCCAAGCGAGACGGCCGCCGTGTGGTCGCGCGGACCGGGAATGGGCGCGAGCGTTTTCCAGCTGTCGCTCTGCGGGTCGTATGCCTCGTGCCAGTCCACCGAGCGCGTGTCGCGGCCGCCGATCGCGTGCAGCATGCCCTCGTGCGCCACGACGGAAATCGCGCCGCGCGAGCCGCGCGAAAGCGGGTGAATCGCGTGCCAGCGGTCGTCGGCCACGACATAGGCGTAGCAGTCGGGCACGGCAATGCGGTTCTGCTCGACGAACCCACCCATCGCATAGACCACGCCGTCGAGTGCCGCCACGCCGATATGATTCGCGCCGCGCGGAACGGGCGCGGCGTTGCGCCAGGCGCCGCGCGCCGCATCGAATACATGGTGATAGGGCCGCGCGACCTGGCCCGCGCCGTAGCCGCCGATCACATGCATGCGCTCGCCCTCGCTCGTCGCCCACGCCATTTCGCTGCGCGGCAGCGGCAAGGGCGCGGCCGTGGTCCACACGCCTTGCGGCGTGGCGCGCGGAGCGCTCGAATAGAAGAAGCGCTGCATGAACGCTTCGGGTGGCAGCTGCGTGGCGTTGGGGTCGCGCAGGCTCGCGTAGAGGCCGCCACGCTGGGCCTTTTGCATCGCTTGCGGGTCTTCTTCGGGCATGGGCTGCATGTCCGCAGCCATCGCTTCGCGCTGCGTGCACCAGGCGGTGCTGCTCGCGGCGAGGCTCAGTTCGAGGAAGCGGCGACGGGAAAGCGGCATGGCGAACCTCGCGGAGGTGGAGGGGACGGCATCGGACGCGCTTTTCCCGGGGCGTTTTTCTCGCTCGCACAGCGCGCAGTGGATACGGTACACGGGAACGTTGTCGCCCACTTTGTGTTACTACGCGCCGATCCAGGGCGCGATCGGTTTCGCGCCGCCAGGCTGCCTGGTCGACCGTCTTGAGAATTTAATTTCAAGTTACGTCGGCGGAAGAGAATCGAATACTCCGTCATCTGGAGAATCCACTTAATTTTGGAACCATTTTTTAGTGCCCGGGGCGTAGCATTTTCGACATTCCGTTGTGCGAGAAACGAAGATGAGCGAGAAGGGCGATTTGCGTTACTTTGACTATGCCGCGACCACCCCGGCGGACCCGCGGGTGATCGAGGCGATGTTCGGCTGTCTGGGCATGGAAGGCGATTTCGGCAACCCGGCCTCCAGCTCGCACGGCGCGGGCCAGCGGGCGCGCAGGCTCGTCGAGCAGGCGCGCAAGGACGTGGCGGCGCTCATCGGCGCCGATGCCGAGGAGATCGTCTGGACGTCCGGCGCGACCGAGTCGAACAATCTCGCGCTCAAGGGCTATGCGGACCGCGCGACGCAAAAGCGCCATCTCATCACGAGCCAGCTCGAGCACAAGGCCATTCTCGATACGATGACGAGCCTCGAAGCGCGCGGCATGACCGTCACGCGGCTCGCACCGGACGCGCAGGGCGAAATCACGGCAGCGGCCGTGGCCGCCGCGCTCACGCCCGACACCGGTCTCGTCTCGCTCATGCTGGTCAACAACGAACTGGGCACGCTCACCGATGTCGCGTCGATTGCGAGCGTGGTGCATGCCGCCGGCGCGCTGCTGCACGTCGACGCGGCGCAGGCGCTCGGCAAGACGCCCATCGACGTGAAAGCGATGGGCATCGACCTCCTTTCGATGTCGGCGCACAAGGTGTACGGGCCGAAGGGCATCGGTGCGATCTACGTGAACCGCGAGGCGTTCGAGCGCATTGCGCCGCAAATGCATGGCGGCGGTCACGAGCGTGGGCTGCGTTCGGGCACGCTGGCCACGCATCAGATCGTCGGCATGGGCGTGGCGTGCGTGATTGCGCGCGAGGCGCTGCAAGCGGACAGCGAGCGCATTGCGCGGCTGGGCGAGCGCCTGCTGGCCGAGGTGCTCGCGTTGCCGGGCGTCACGCTCAACGCCGCGCGCGCGCAGCGCATTCCCCATACGCTGAGCCTCACGATCGATCTGCCGGGCTTCTTCCCGTTCCTGCTGACCGGGGACCTCGCGATCTCGTCGACTTCGGCCTGCAACTCGGCGGCGGGCACGCCTTCGCACGTGCTCACTGCCATCGGGGTTGGCGAAGAGGCGGCAAACCGCACGGTGCGCCTGAGCCTCGGGCGCTTCACGAAGCCGGAAGACGTCGATTTCGCGGTGGACTGCATTCGTCGCGTTGTGGCGCCGTGTCTGCCGGCGGCTGTGCCCGCCTGATTTCGTCGGTCAAGGTCACGATGAACATCGAAACCCGATGATCGTTTCACTCGTACTGGGCGCCATGATCGGCGCGATGCTGGGACTCACGGGCGCGGGCGGCGGCATTCTCGCCGTGCCCGCCATCGTGGTGGGAATGGGCTGGCCCATGCAACAGGCCACACCGGTCGCCTTGATCGCGGTGGCGAGCAGCGCGGGGATCGGCGCGCTCGAAGCCTTCCGCAAGCGTCTCGTGCGCTATCGCGCGGCGTTCTGCATGGCGCTCGCGGGCGTGCCGACCACGTGGCTCGGCGTGCGCCTCGCTCAAGCCATGCCGCAACGCCTGCTCCTCGCGCTCTTTGCCGGCGTGATGCTGTTCGTGGCGGTGCGGCTGCTACGTCAGACCATCGGGAAAAAGCGCGCGCTGCCCGAAGCGTCGCCGCTTTGCGTGGGCCGCGTCAATCCCGACACCGGCCGCCTCGTGTGGTCGAAAGCGACGGCGCTCGCGCTGGCCTCGACCGGCGCGTTGACGGGACTGATGACCGGCCTGCTCGGCGTGGGCGGCGGCTTCATCATCGTGCCCATGCTGCGCAAGCTCACGAACATCTCTATGCACGGCATCGTCGCGACGTCGTTGATGGTCATCGCGCTCGTGGGCTCCGGCGGCGTGGTGGCGACGGTGCTGCACGGCGTGCCGCTGCGGCTCGACCTCACGCTGTGGTTCAGCGTCGCGACCGTCGTCGGCATGATGCTGGGGCGCCACGTTTCGCACCGCGTTTCCTCGCGGCATACGCAGATGGGCTTCGCTGTCATTCTGGTGTGCGTGGCGTGCGGCATGCTCGCCAAGGTGGCGCTCGGTTACTGAGACCTTGCGCTTGATTCGCGCTTAACCGGCCGGGGCGAGAAAGACGCGGATTTCGTCGGCGAGCCAGTCGCGCACGGCACGCACCTTGGGGTCGTCGCGGCTGCCAATCCGATAGACGAGATCATGGCCGCGCTCGGACTCGAGACGCAGTTCCGGGAACGGCGCAACGAGCCGGCCGGCCGCGATGTCGTCCGCCACGATCACGCTGCGCCCAAGCGCGACGCCTTCCCCTCGAATCGCCGCCTCGATCGCGAGGCTCCCATGGCTGTATGCCGTGCCGCGATCGCTGCGCACGCCGCTCAATCCCGCCAGCGCCAGCCATTGCTCCCAGTTCGCAAGCATGCCGCCCTCATGCAGCAAGGTGCAGCGCGCGAGGCTCTCGACCGATGCCATGCCGCCCATCTTCGCCCGATAGTCAGCACTGCAAACCGGCGTCACGGTTTCGTCGAGAATGCGCTCGGCCAGCACGCGCGGATAGCGTCCGCTGCCGTAGCGAATCGCCACATCGACATCCGAGTCGTTGAGATCGACGTATTTGTCGGTCACGTCGAGGTGGACGTCGAGTTCCGGATGGCGAGCCTTGAGGCGATGCAGGCGCGGCGCGAGCCAGCGGTTCGCAAAGGACACGCTGGCGTTGATCTTCAGGCGCGTGACGCTGTCGTGCGTGCGCAGGCGCTCGGACTCCTTGGTCAATTCAGCGAGCGCGCGGTTCACGGCCAGCAGGAACTCGGCGCCCGCTTCGGTCAGGACGATGCGACGCGTGAGGCGCTGGAACAGCGCCACGCCCAAATGGCTTTCGAGCGTCTTGATGTGCCGGCTCACGGCGCCATGCGTGACGTGCAGTTCCTGCGCCGCCAGCGTCATGCTGAGGAGCCGCCCGGTGGCTTCGAAGGCGCGCAGGGTTTGCAGCGGGGGAAGGCGGTCGAACATGGAGCCGGGGGTGTACGTGACGTGTGAGTTTTGCTCACGCATTATATGACGACAAATGGTTTGTCAGCCACATCGACCGGCTTCAATATGGGCATAAAGCCGCGGGACGTAACGTAACCAGTGCGACGCCCGCCGCGCATTCCTGACAGTTGGCATTCTCCGCATTGCGTCGCCCATCATGGATCTTCTGCTTTTCAAGCTCGTCTTTACGCCGTTGTTGCTGTTGGCCGCCAGTCTCGCCGCTCGCCGCTGGGGCGAAGCGGTCGGCGGGCTGCTCGTGGGACTGCCGCTTACTTCGGGGCCGGTCTCGGTTTTTCTCGCGCTGGAGCACGGACCGGCGTTCGCCGCGCAAGCGACTGCGGGTTCGCTTGTCGCAACGGCTGCGCAGGCGGCGTTTTGCGTCGTCTATTGCCGCCTCGCGGCGCGTGGGTGGAAGGTGGCGCTGGCAGGCGCAGGCGCCACGTTCGCCCTGGTGGCCCTCGTGCTGCAATGGGGCGCGCTGCCTACGCATGGTCTTTATCTCTTCGCCATTCTGGCCATTGCTCTTGCGCTCAACCTGATTCCGAACAAGCCGGCAAGAACGGTGCGCCTCTCGCCGCCGTGGTGGGATTTGCCGTCGCGCATGGCGCTCATCGCCGGCCTTGTGGTGAGCGTGACGCTGATCGCACCTTACGTCGGACCCGAGGCGAGCGGCGTGCTCGCATCGTTCCCGTTCATGGCGATCATCCTCGCCGTGTTCGCGCACCGCCTGATCGGCCACGAAGCGGCGCAGCAACTGATGCGCGGCATGACCACGGGACTGCTGGGATTTGCGTCGTTCTTCTTCGTGCTGAGCCTCACGCTCACGCACTGGAATCTACTGGCTGCCTACGGAACAGCGATAATCTGCGTGCTCACGATTCAGGCGATTTCCCTGTACCGCATGCGTCTGCCGACACCTTGCCTGCACGGCAAGGCCAAGGCCGAAGGCAGCACGCCTTAACCGCTGGCTTTGCGTCTGGCGGGTCTGGGCTGACGGCGCCGCGCTTGCTGCGGTGCATCGCAGGACTTCGGCTTCGGGGCGCGCCAACGCCTCGACGCCCACGGCGAATGGCCTAAACTACAGATCCGGCGGACGCGGCCGTTTCCGCATCGCCGGCCCGCCATGGCGCACCTCTTCTTCGCAGCTTCGATTCAGCGGCACGTCGCGACGCCCGAGCGCGAGATCGACGCGCGCACGCTTCGCGAAGCGTTCGATGCCGTGTTTGCCGAGCAGCCGCGTTTGCGCGGCTATATCCTCGACGATCAGGGCGCATTGCGTAAGCATCTGGCGGTATTCGTGGACGGCGTTCGCCTGCGCGATCGGGAACATTTGAGCGACGCGCTCGGCGATGAGAGCCGGGTGTACGTCGTGCAGGCGCTGTCCGGCGGATGAGTCACCACTTTGCGTGGGATCGGAGCGCTGACTCTGGATCGACAGGAGGGTACGCGAGATGAGCGATCGACTGCTGGTCGCAACCCGCAAGGGGCTGTTCGTTCTGCAAGGCGATGGAGAGGGCGGCTGGACAATCGGCGAACCTGAATTCGTCGGCGAGCCGGTGAGCATGGTGATGCCCGATACGCGCGACGGCTCGCTCTATGCCGCGCTCAACCTGGGCCACTTCGGCGTGAAGCTGCATCGCCGGCGCGCGGGCATGGCGCACTGGGAAGAATGCGCGGTGCCCGTCTATCCGCCACAGCTTGCCGAGGAGATTCAGGCCAGCGAACCGGATGCATTGGGCCGCCTGCCTGCGCCGTGGTCGCTCCAGCAGATCTGGTCGCTCGAACCGGGCGGCGCGGACGAGCCGGGCGTGCTGTGGGCGGGCACGATACCTGGCGGCCTGTTTCGCTCCGGCGACGGCGGCGACAGCTGGGAACTCAACCGCCCGCTGTGGGACCGCCCGGAGCGCCGCGAATGGGCGGGCGGCGGCTACGACGCGCCGGGCATTCACTCGGTGATGGTCGATCCGCGCGACAGCCGGCACGTGACAGTGGGCGTGTCGTGCGGCGGCGTGTGGCAGACCGGCGACGGCGGCGCGAGCTGGCGCCTCACCGCCGAGGGTATGGAGGCCGACTACATGCCGCCCGAGCGGCGCGGCGAACCCAATGCGCAAGACCCGCACCGCGTGGTGCAATGCGCGGCGAATCCGGATGTGCTGTGGACCCAGCATCACTGCGCGATCTTCCGCTCGACCGATGGCGCGGCCCACTGGCGCCGCATCGAAGCGCAGCCGTCGAGCTTCGGTTTCGCGGTCGTGGTGCATCCGCGCGAGCCGGACACCGCGTGGTTCGTGCCGGCCCAAAAAGACCAGTACCGCGTTCCTGTGGACGGCCGGTTCGTCGTCACGCGTACGCGCGACGGCGGGCGTACATTCGAGCGCTTCTCGAACGGCTTGCCGGCCGCACCGGCATACGACCTCGTGTACCGCCACGGTCTCGACATCGACGGTACCGGCACGCGCCTCGCCATGGGCTCGACCACGGGCGCGCTCTGGACCTCGGACGATGGCGGCGAAAACTGGCGGCTCGTTTCGGCGCACTTGCCGCCGGTGTATTGCGTGCGCTTCGGGTGATGGCGGCCTTCCAGCCCGCCGCGCGGCTATGGTCGCGGCATGTGCGCGCTCGCGGAGCCGGCGCGCAGCACGTACGCGCATCTCGCGCAGCGGGAGGCGGCGTGCGGATCGCGCTCAGCTCGGTCAAGATGCAGATCTTCGCCGCAATCTGTCTCGCGCGGCGGGTATCGAGCGAAATGCGGGAGTAGCGAGGGGTTTTGTATCGTTGTGTATCCGCCGTGGCAATGGACAAAGAGGCTTGCAAAAGCAGGGGTTCGTGGAAACAAGCGGGATACGTGCGGGAGTTCAAATACACCCATGCCAGTCAGCGACGTCGCACAAGAGACATCGAAAAAGACTGGACGCGCGAGCCACGCCATCGTGGTCCGAACCAACTCATTGCTTACAGGTGGATACCATGAAACTCATCAAGTCGCTGATCGTTGCCGCTGTTGTCGCCGTTCCCGTCGTCTCTTTCGCCCAGTCGGCCGAGCCGCTCACCCGTGCCCAGGTCCGCGCCGAACTGGTGCAGCTCCAACAGGCCGGCTACAACCCGGCGGCCGACTACAACGACTATCCGCAGCACATCGAGGCCGCCGAAGCGAAGGTGAGTGCGCAGAACGGCGCGGTGGCGTCCGCGTTCGGCGGCGTGGCGAATGGGTCGTCGGCAGCGGGCGCGGTTACGGCTTCGGCGTCGCACGACATTCCCGGCCTGGGTTCGATCTACGCGCACCAATGATCGGTGCGTGAAGGTGCGAGTGCAAGAGCGGCCCGCTTCGAGCGGGCCGTTGTTCATGTCGCGACTTGCCTCGTGCTTCGTCCCGGCCTAACCTGTGCCGGATACGACGACCCCGAGGCCAGCATGCAAATCCATCCCGTACGGCTGTCTCCCGGCGACGATCTGCGCGCCACCGTCGAAAGCTTGCTGGGCCAGCAAGCCTCGCATGCGGCGTTCGTCATTCAGGGCATCGGCAGCCTGAGCGTCGCGCAGTTGCGCTTCGCCGGCGCCGAAACGCCGACCGCATTGCGCGGCGACCTCGAAATCCTCACGCTCGCGGGCTCGGTGTCGCCCGATGGCGCCCATTTGCACATGTCCGTGTCCGACGCGCAAGGCCGCGTGATGGGCGGCCACGTCGCGCGCGGCTGCACCGTGCGCACCACGGCGGAGCTGCTGCTGGTGCTGCTGCCTGGCCATCGTTTCTCACGCGAGCTCGATTCCGCGACCGGATACGCGGAACTGCAGATCCGCAACGCGCCAGGCTGATCCGCCTGCGCCGCCATTCGCGCGACCCCACGCACCGTCACAAAATTTAAAAGCGGCATCGCTATGCTTCGGCGTTGCCTCGCCGCTGTCCGTGCTGCGCGCGAGGCCCCGCTCGGGCCGCTCCTCGAGCCGTTGTTGTGCCTCTATCTGGACGGAGACTTCGATGACGGTCGAATCCGCGCCGGCGCGCTTGCCATGGCAACGCGCGTCGCGCAGACGTTTGTGCCTGCCCGCTGCATTCAAAACGATGCGTGCGCCCGCCATGCTGTTTGCATGCGCAGCCGCGCTGTGTACGCTGGGCGCGTGCAGCGCACGTGATAGCGACGCGCGCGTCGCGCTCACCACGAACGCGGCACGCGAACTCGCGCAAGCGCAGCCAGGTACCAATCCACAGCGCCCGGCGCTCGCCAACGCATTCACGCTGGCGTCGGATGCGGGCGCATCGAATCTCCCAGATAGTGCGAACGGCATGGTGAACGCCGGCGTCGCCTTGCCCGCGAACGCCGTGCGCTCGCCGGCGAAGCCACCCGCCGGCGGGAGCGCGCAAGACACACAAGCCGCGCAGATCGAACCGCTTGTCACACCCGTTATCCACACCGCTGACTGACGTACCCGGCCGCGCGGCCTGGCCGCCTGCCGCCCGTCAAGGCGGCGTGCCGTGCGTGCCTTTCTCAACCTGAAGATGGAAACCACAAGATGACCTCGAGAAGCCGCCGTGACTTTCTCCGCACCGCCGCGATGAGCGCCGGTTCGGCCACCGCCCTGACGATGCTGCCGCAGGGCATCCGCAATGCGCTCGCGATTCCCGCGAACAATCGCACGGGGAGCATCCGCGATGTCGAACACATCGTGATCCTCATGCAGGAGAACCGCTCGTTCGATCATTACTTCGGCACGCTGCGCGGCGTGCGCGGCTTCGGCGACACACGCGCGATCACGCTGCCCACCGGCAAGCCGGTGTGGAACCAGCCGCTCGCGGCCGGCGCGGGCGAAGTGCTGCCGTTTCATCCCACGGCGTCCAACCTGGGCCTGCAGTTCATCCAGGACCTGCCGCACGACTGGACCACGACGCACGCTGCCTGGAACGGCGGCCGCTACGACCAGTGGGTGCCCGCCAAGGGCACGACCACGATGGCCTACCTCACGCGCGACGACATTCCGTTCCACTACCAGCTCGCCGACGCGTTCACGATTTGCGACGCGTACCACTGCTCGACGATGACCGCGACCGACCCGAACCGCTACTACATGTGGACGGGCTGGGTGGGCAACGACGGCAGCGGCGGCGGCCCGGTGATCGACAACGCGGAAGCGGGCTATGGCTGGTCCACGTATCCCGAAGTCCTGCAGAGCGCGGGTATTACGTGGAAGATCTATCAGGACGCGGGCGAAGGCCTGGATGCCAAGGGCTCGTGGGGCTGGACGGGCGACAACCCGTACATCGGCAATTACGGCGACAACTCGCTCCTGTATTTCCATCAATACCAGAACGCGCAGCCCGGCAATCCGCTGTATGACCGCGCACGCACGGGCACGAACGTGCTGGCGGGCGGCGGCTATTTCGACTTGCTCAAGCAGGACGTGGCGAACAATGCGCTGCCGCAGGTCTCGTGGATCGTCGCGCCCGAGGCGTATTCGGAGCATCCGAACTGGCCCGCCAACTATGGCGCGTGGTACGTCGACCAGGTGCTGCAGATCCTCACGTCGAACCCGGACCTGTGGAGCAAGACCGTGCTGCTCGTGAACTACGACGAGAACGACGGCTTCTTCGATCACCTGGCGCCCCCGTTCCCGCCGGCTTCGAGCGCGAACGGCCTTTCGACCGTCGATACGACGAACGAAATTTTCCCGGGCAACAGCAAGTACGCGGCGGGCCCGTACGGCCTCGGACCGCGCGTGCCGATGCTCGTGGTCTCGCCGTGGTCGCGCGGCGGTTGGGTGTGCTCGGAGACGTTCGACCATACTTCCGTGATCCGCTTCATCGAGAAGCGCTTCGGTCTGCATCACGACCTGCGCGAGCCGAACATCACGCCATGGCGCCGCGCCGTGTGCGGCGACCTCACGTCGGCATTCAACTTCGCCACGCCTAACGCGGCGATTCCCGCGCTGCCTTCCACGACGGGCTATGCGCCGCCCGACAAGCTGCGTCACCCCGACTACGTGCCGGTGCCGCCGGTCGTGGGCAGCGTGCCGAAGCAGGAAGCGGGCGTGCGCAACGCGCGGGCGCTGCCGTACGAGCTGTTCGTGCGCTTCGATTCGAACGCCAGCTCGGGCGACGTTTCCACGCGCTTCGTCAATTCGGGCCGCGCCGGTGCGGTGTTCCTCGTCTACACGGCGGGCAGCACCGATGCGCCGCGCACCTATACGGTCGAAGCCGGCAAGCATCTGCAGGACAAGCTCGCGATTGGCGCGAGCGGCGCATACGACTTCAGCGTGCATGGACCGAACGGGTTTCTGCGCCGTTTCGCGGGCACGCAGGTCAAGTCGGACTGGTTCGGCGGCAACGAAACGGCGCGCCCCGAGGTGGCCGAGGGCTACGACGTGGCGAACGGCAACCTGCAACTGCGCCTCGAGAACAAGGGCGGCGCGCGCTGCCAGTTCACGATCGTCAACGCGTACGACCCGGGCACGAAGATCCAGCGCACGGTGCCCGGCGGCGACACCGAGCAGCTTTATCTCGACCTGCGCAACGCGTACGGCTGGTACGACCTGACGATCACGGTCGATAGCGATGCGACGTTCGTGCGCCGCATTGCGGGGCATGTCGAAACGGGCCACGCGAGCTATAGCGATCCCGCGCTCGGCGCCTGATACCGCTGAGGAGTGAGATGAGCCGCGGCTTTTGCGAGCCGTGGCTTTTTTTGTTTACCGCGTAGTGGATCACGGCGCCTCTAGCGCCAGCGTGGTGGCGGCGGTCCCCAGCCGGGATGCCGGACGTGTCGCGGACCCATGAAATGCGGAGGGCGGTGCCACGGAGAAAAGCCGTGCCGCGAATACACAACGGGAGGCGGCCACATCGGCGCGGCGGGATGCATGAAGAATACGGGCGGCGGCGGCGCGTAGAACGCCCCAGGAATCCCGATGCCCACGCCGACATTGACGTTCACGCGCGCCTGTGCGGTTTGCATCGCGCACAGCGTCGTCGCGATACAGAGGAATGCAAACTTCAACACACGGAGTTTCATCGCCGATCCTCCGTCGCGAGCGCGCGTTGCGGACGCTCGCGGCTGGTTATTTCGTGTGCGCTTCAGCGGGCCGGAAAGCGGCGTCCGCAAGCTTCTTCTGCGAGTCGGGCATGGTCGCGTAAAGCGCCGAGAAGGCATCGAGCATCGCCTTGCTGCCGTCGGCATTCGCCTGGGCGATTTCGTTCCACGATTGAAGGTTCTCCACCGCGGTTTGCTGCTGGGCATTATCGTGCCGCTGCTGGATCAGATCATCCACCGTTTTCGCGTTATTGCGCATGACGTCGGCCACTTTCGCCCACTGATCCTCTTCGGCGGGAGTAATCTTCAGTTCGGCATGCAGTTCTTTCACGCGGTCGTCGACAGTTTCGACGTGATGCTGATGCGACGACGCAGCCGGAGCGCTGGCCTGCGCCCAGCACGTGGAAGTGCCGAGCAGGGCTAGCGCAAGCAGGACAGGTTTCATTGTCAGCCCTCGCGAAAAGCGTTCGCCGGCAATGGCCGGCAAGTCGGAACGAACCATTTTGATCATAGCAGCGGCGGCAACCAAATTCGGCATCCTCTATGTAACAGCGAATAACAGGGAAAAGAGGGAATAGGGCACGATTCCCGCAAAGCACCACGCTTCACTCACGCAGAAAATCGGCTTGGCTCGCCCGGCAGCGAGGCATTCTGACGATACAAGGAGGCAACGTGGCGATTCGATTGGCATTTCAGAGGGCATCCCATTCGCATTCCGCTCCCGTCGCCCGGTTAGCGTGGGGAAGACTGGCGTGCGCCACGCTGGCCGTGGCAACTTTGGCGGGCTATGTGCCTGCGAGCCGCGCCGCCGTGTCCATCATGCGCCCGCCGCGCGAGGCGAGATCGGACGAACCGCTCGTCGTGACGATCGTGTATACCGGCGATGCGCCGACCGGCACTTCGATCGACGTCCCGCGCGATCTGAGCATCACGCTGACCAATGGAGAGGCGTTGCCGAAGGCCGTGCTGCTCGCGCGCGAACCCGGCGCACCTGGGCATTTGCGGCTCGCCGCCGGAGAGATGAAGGCCGTGAGCTATAGCGCGGCATGGCCCAAGTGGGCGCGCGGCGCTTTGAGAGTGGACGTGCCGGGCGTGGACGTTTCGCCTTCCGTGGTCCTGCTCACGCGCATGCCGGCTTCGGCAACGGCGAACGCCGCGGCGCCTGCCTCCGCGCCTTTGGTGCCAGCGGTAACGGTTGCGTCCGCATCGGAACCGGTCGCCACGGCGCCAGCCGAAGGACCCATGGCGGGCAATGCTTCACTTGCGGCGCAAATGCCGCCTTCCACCGTAAAGCCCTCGAATTCGCTGGTGCCCGATATTGGCACTTTCCTCGCGGGCCGTCTTTCGTTCTACCAGCCAAACTATTTCGCGGACGGCTGGTCATCGAGCGACGCGGATCTCGCAAGATTCCAGATCAGTATCAAATTCCGCTTCATCTTGCCGGACGATCCGCGCTCACGCGGTTTCCTCGACAACCTCTATTTTGCTTATACGCAGACTTCGCTTTGGGATGTCCGCGGGGACGAGTCGCCGTTCCACGATACGAGCTACATGCCCGCGCTTTTCTACTACCTCGAGGACACCGGTTGGAGGTCCAGCTGGTTCACCCGGATGGGTATCGAGACCGGCTACGAGCACGAATCGAACGGGACGCCGGGTCCGGGTTCACGCGGCGTCGACATCGTGTACGTGAAGCCGATCTGGGATTTCGGCGACCTCAACGCGAACCACCTGACCATCGAGCCGAAAATCTACGCGTATGAGCACATCCAGGAGACGAATGGGGATATAGCCCACTATCGCGGCTATGTCGATCTGCTGTTCAAATACGGCAGCCCTGATGGCTGGCAACTCGCAACGACGCTGAGAAAAGGCACGAGATCGACCTATGGAAGCGTCGATGTGCAATTTACATACCCGCTTGCCAAGCTATTCGGCAATGCATGGGGCGGGTATCTGTTCCTCAACTACTTCAACGGCTACGCCGAAGATCTTCTCGATTACAACCAGCACCGCTGGGCTGCGCGCATCGGTTTCGCCGTTTCGCGCTGACTGACTTTGGCGTGCGAATGTTGGGAAACGTCACTCGTGCGGCGGGTATCGTAGAGAGACACCAGGCGTGGGTCACGTAATGCTTTGACCCACTACGAACCGGTGGCCATCCGGTGTGGCCACGGTGCATTCGCGCATGCCGTACGGGCGATCGAGCGGAGGCTGCAGGACAATTGCACCTCGTTGCGCGATTTCATCGTGAAACGCTTGAACGTCCTCGACTTCCAGATAGCCGAAGTAGCTGTGATCGCCCGTCGCCGCCGGGGACAACGCATCGGGGCAATGGCCGAGCATGATCCGCACGCCGCCCCTCTCGACGATTCGCCAGTCGGTCGAATCGGCCCAATCTACCCGAAAGCCAAGCACGTCGCGAAAGTATGCCGCGTTGCGTTCGAGGTCCTGGACGGCAAGGACGAAAGCGAAGGGACGTAGCGTGTTCGTGTCGGTCATGAGCGATCTTCTTCGACAGGGATTCGATTGGGGGTGGCGTAAGTATGACGCACGCATCGGGCACCGTGTTTGCTCGCTGTACATGCAGTGCGCCATCCGCAGTCGCGGCTAGCCGGTTGCCGCGCTGCTCACACGCGCACCATCGGAGGAATGACCATGAATGAGCAACGGGAAGAGCGCATCCGGCGACGCGCTTATCAACTCTGGGAAGACGACGGCGCGCCGGAAGGTCGGGCGGACGAATATTGGAGCCGCGCCGAAAAACAGGTTGCCGCCGAATATGACGCAGAAGGAGAAGCGTCGAGCATCGCCAGCGATCAGGCCGGCAAGCGCCGGTTTGCCGGTGAACCCCTGCAGGAAAGCGACGCCATGCCGCCGAGTGAACTGGCGCGCGACAAGCGGCGCGGTGGCGGGTGAACTCACGCGTTGATCGCGCATGTGCCGCGCTTCAGGCCATCGTCACGCCAGCCGGCGCGACCTGTTCGCACATCAATGATGCGCGAACAGGTCGTTGCGGCCCTCGTGTGACATGAGTGCGTCGTGGCGCGACACTTGCGCAACCGACGCATTCGAGGTGCCCGAGCTTTCCATGCCGTAGCCGGAATCGTCGGTGCGTTGCGTGCTGGCGCGCTGCGGGTTTGCCGGTTGCTGCATCTGCATCTGCATCTGCATCTGCATCTGCCTGGTTTGTGCCGCAGGTTCAGTGTCCTGTGCGAAGGCGGCGGCGGGCAACGCGACGGCAAGCGAGACAATAGCAGTAGCAAGTATAAGTTTCATGATACAGACTCCATGTAACGAAAGTTACTTCGGATTACTGAAAAAATGTACGGATCGCAAAACCGTTTTGCAACCGCATTCAACATCGCGACGTCCGATCACCGCGACGTATGTCCACAGGCTACGCAGCCAACCTTAGAGTTTGCTTATGCGCAGGCAACGATGCGCATCTAGTGCATATTCGGCCGTGGTTAAGGTTTAGTTAAGCAACGGCGGCATATAGTCCCAAGCTGTTTCGTTCCGCCCGTCATGCGGCGCAAGGAGTGTTCATGTCCACCACCACACGAAGTCTCATCGAAGATACGGTCAGCAAGGTCCCCGCCGTGACGCTCGGCTTCTGGATCATCAAGATTGCTTGCACCACGCTCGGCGAAACCGGCGGTGACTGGGTGACGATGTCACTGAATCTGGGCTATCTGGTTGGCACCCTCATTTTTCTCGCATGCTTCGTCGTGCTGGTGGGGGCGCAGATCCGCGCACAGCGCTTCTACCCGTGGCTTTATTGGGCGACGCTCGTCGCCACGACCACGCTCGGCACGACGCTCGCCGACTTTTGCGACCGTTCGCTCGGCGTAGGCTATCCCGGCGGCGTATCGATCATTCTGCTGTTGCTCGTGGCCAGTCTCGCGATCTGGTACCGCGTAGAAGGCACGGTGTCGATCGAGAGCGTCGCGACGCCGCGCGTCGAGTGGTTTTACTGGATTACGATCCTGTTTTCGCAGACGCTCGGCACCGCGCTGGGCGACTGGGTGGCGGGCGAAGACCGCGGCGGCCTTGGCGTAGGCTACGAATATGGCGCTGCGATCTTCGGCGCAGGCCTCGTCGTCGTCGCGCTGCTGTGGTTGTGGCCGCGCGTTTCACGCACGGCGCTTTTCTGGTTCGCGTTCGTGCTCACGCGTCCGCTCGGCGCGACGCTGGGCGATCTGCTCGACAAGCCCGTCGCTGACGGCGGCCTGCACTTCAGCCGCTTTTATGCATCGGCGCTGCTGATGATCTTCATCGTCGGCTGCATCGTGGTGCTGCCTCAGCGTGCCGCTCGCCGGGTGCGCGACGCGTAGCGCGCATCGGTCATTGCGGCATCACGCACGTGAAACTGGTCGCGCGGTTCAGATTACCCTTGCCCAGATAGCGCGGAAACGCCGGGTAGCGGCACAGCGGACGCGTGCGGCCGTTCGTGGACTGGGCAATGTCGGTCGCGAACAAGGTTTCCGGCGCGCTGTCATGCGTGACCCAGTCGTCGAGCGCGCCCAGCAGATCGACGGACGGAATGAACACGCCGTTGCCGTGCTGGTATCCCGGCACCATGTAGAGCCGCATGAAGCTGTCCACGCGCTCTTCGCCGTAGCGCCCCACCAGCCCCTGGTAATAGGCGATGGTCTGGTTTGGGCTGATGACCTCATCGGCGAGTCCTTGCAAAGTGATGAGCTTGCCGCCTCGCGCGATATAGCGCGACACGTCCGGATTCATCGCGCCGATCGTCGTCGACAGCGTAAACAGGCGCTCGCGGTGACGGCCGGGATGCATTACGTCGAAGTTCGTCGAATCGAAAGTCGGGTCGTGCGTGATGAAGTATTTGAGGTACGCATCGCCCTGCGCGTACAGGTAGCCATTGGCGACGAACCCCAGTTGAGTCAGCCGCTGCGGCGCATGCGCGAGGCCCAGCATGCTCGTGAAGCGCGTGCCCTGGAAGACGTTGTAGCCGCGATAGGTGTCCGCATTCCAGGCGAGCGCGTAGGGCAGGCGCAGGCCGTCTCGCAGGCTTTCCAGCGTGGCCAGTTGCGGTGGCGTCAGGCAGTCGTCGGGGGCGTGCTGGCGATCCGTCTGATCCTGTGAGGAGCAACGCAGCGAGTCGATGATCTCGGGCTCTTTCGCGCGGCAGGCTTCGACGTCGCTGATCAGGCCGTCCGCCGCGCCGTCGAGCGTATCGCATACTTGCATCACGCGCTCGTACACGCGCTCCAGCAGTTGCGGCGACAGATAGCCGCCCGGCGTGCGGTATTCGTGCTGGCCCACCACGACGCCCGTCAAGCGCACGCCCGAGAAGTTCAGCGCGGGCGAATTCGCGATCACGCCGTCGTAGTCATCGGGATAGCGCTGGATCACGGTATAGCCTTCGCGGCCGCCTGTCGAGCCGCCCGCGAAATACACGTGCTCCGGCGGCTTGCCATAGCCGAGCGTGATCAGTGCGAGCGCAACGTCATGCGCTTTCTTCAAATGCGCGTAGCCGAAGTTGGTCACGGCTTCTTCGAGCAGTCCGAAGTTGGCCTCGGACGAGGTACCATTGTGGCCGGAGTCGTCGCCGAAGGTCGCATAGCCGCGCGCGAGCGGCGCGCGGTCGGGCGAGAAGGGCATCGGGCCGGTTCCCGTCACCACGACGCCGCTGTAGCCGCCACCGCCGAATTGTAGCGCACGGCCGTTCCAGCGGCTCGGCAGATTGACTTCGAAGCGGATGTCCGGCGTCCCGGCGCTCCGGGCGCGGATCACGCCGGTCAAGCGGCAGAAGTCGCCGTTGAGATTGCCTGTGGCGGTCGCGGAGATCATCGCGGCGCTCTGCACGAGCGCACCGTTGGTCGGCAGGCCGATGCTCGTGGGCGGCAGCAGCGCGCCGGCAAGGTCGGTGCAATGCAGCGGCAGCGAAGGCGTGGGCTGGGCGAAAACGGGGCCGCTAGCGATGAGCGTGAGCGTGGCGATGGCGATCGCCTTGAGGGATCCGAGTGCGCGCTTGCCCCGTCGTATCATCCGCAGCCGGCTCCGTTGACGCTCGCCCGGGCCTTCTCCTTCTGGCGCCCGAGGGTGCCGCGCCACGCCCTGGCGAGCATGAGCGTCGCGCCGATCGCGACGATGTCGCCAGCCAGCGCTGCCGCGAACGCCGCCGCGCCGTGCAGCGCGTGTGGCGTGGCGGTGTCGACGATCACCGAGATCAGCGTGCCGCCGACGAAACACACGAGTCCCGTGCGGCCAACGGTCACGACGGCGGGCACGCGCGCGGCGATCCGCGCGATCGTGCCGCGATGGACGAAATACGCCGCCACCATGGCAATGCCGATGAAGTTGACGACGCGCGCGAAGGCCAGATGCTGTTTCATTGCCCCAGGCATGGGTTGAATCAGGAGGAACCATTTAACCGCCGCGAACAGCACCACCGCGGCGAACGCGCATCGTACCAGCCAGCGCGCGGTTTCCGAGGTCTTGAAGCCGGGCGGAAGCGGGTGCAGCCGGCAGAGCATGCCGAATACGAACATCAACTGCCACGCGAATGGGTTGAACGGCCAGTTCGCGAGCGTGCTCGCGCCGATGAGCGCAGCCAGCAGCGGCGCGAAGGCCCAGAGCAGCAGGCTGCAGATCAGCGTGGCGAGCGGCGCGCGGCGGGCGAAGGGGACGGCTGCGGGCACGCACAGCGCAAATATGACATACATCGGCAGCACGCTGGACAGATACGGCTGGCGGGCGAGCAAGACGACGTGGAGGGTCTCGCGCAGCGGATGCGTGGCAAACGACGCCCAGCCGCTCAGGTCGGCGGCGGCAGGATTGAGGTTCAGGAGCGCGAGCATCGCGCCAGAAAGCAGCGTGAGGAGGGCGGTCAGCAGATAGGCGCGGTAGATCTCCCAGCTGCGGCGCAGGAAGCGCGCTTGCGCGGCGCTCATGCCACGGTGCGCGCGCACGGCCATAAAGGCCGCGGCCGACGCGTACCCGCCGAGAAACACGAACACTTCGGCGGAGTCGCACAGCGCGTAAGCGTGCAGCGTCAGCTGCGCCAAGGCGCTGCCCGGTATGTGATCGAGCACGATCACAATCAGCACGACGCCGCGGAAAAAGTCGACTTCGATCGAACGCCTCTGGCGAGACTCCATGGTGCCCTCGCAAGCATCGCGGCGGCGCCAGCTCAGGCCGGCGTCGACCGCTCGATGAATGTCAGGGCGGCGGCTCACTTATCGTGAGCGTCGCCCTTGTGCGTACGAGGGCATCTCGCAGGTATCGTTCCCTGCTCGCGGCGTGGTTGGCGCTTTATGCGCCTGATATGACACGCGCGCCATGTCGGCGCCATCTGCATGCCAGCTATGTGGCGATTGCGGTGTCCGGCGGCGTGTTGCCTACTTCGCTGCGGCGGCGCGTTCGATTCCGGCGATGTCGATCTTGCGCATAGTCATCATCGCTTCCATCGCGCGCTTGCCGGCTTCGCGATCAGTGCCGAAGACGCATTCGAGCAGGCGCTTTGGCGTGATCTGCCACGAAAAACCCCAGCGATCCTTGCACCAGCCGCAATCCGATTCCTCGCCGCCGTTGCCGACGATGGCGTTCCAGTAGCGGTCGGTCTCTTCCTGGCTGTGGGTCTCGACCATGAAGCTCACGGCCTGGTTCGCCTGGAAGTTGGGGCCGCCGTTCAGGCCCACGAAGCGCCGGCCGAGCACCGTGAATTCGACCACCAGTTCCGCCCCCGCACCGATGCCTGGTATCGGGGATACATGGCCAGCCCCGACATGGCTGTCCGGAAACGTCGCGGCGTAGAACTCCGCCGCTTCGCGTGCTCTACCTTCATCGAACCACAGGCAAGTCACAAGTTCCGCCATCACGATCTCCTTTGACAAGGCGTCTCATTGCCGACGCGTAGCGCACATTGTGACAAAGCCTCGACGTTATGGGGGATTTTTGATTTTTGCTGATGGAGTACCGCGGCTAGTCGATGCAGCGTTCGATCGCGAGGGACTGGGCGTTGTGTGCATCTATCCTGTCGTGTTCCGAAAATGATTCGGAGTACGATGCAACACACAGCGCAAGATTAGCGCGAGTGCTGTGTGGCGCGAACGTGAGCGCAAGCGTGAATGCCATGACTGCCGCAAGGACAATAGCGCCGCCGCGCAAGGTCGTGCGCAGAGCGGGCGATAAGGGGAAAACGGCGCTAAAACGCGAAGTGTGTTCGACGATGGTTCGGAACATGACGGGCTCTTTGCGGTGAACGTCTAGGGCATGACGTCACGATAGGCAGGCCCGGCAGTCGCGACAAGACCCAGCCGCGCGGCAAAACATGGAGCCACGCACCGCGGGATCGAGGGACATACGACTACTTCAGGAATGCTTGACGATAGACATTCGGCGCGGCGCCGAATGCATCGCGGAAGCGATGGCTGAAGTGGCTCGCGTTCGCGTACCCGCACTCTGCGGCAATCTGCGCGAGCGGCAGAGCAGTCGTGCGCAACAGCAGGCGGGCGCGCTCCAGACGCTGGGCGGCGATCCACGCATGCGGCGGCCGCCCGAACGAGGTGCGAAACATACGCGCGAGATGGTACTCGGAAAGGCACGCGACATCGGCCAGTGCGCCGAGCGTCAGCGTCTCGCCCAGGTGGGCGTCGATATAGTCGCGCAGCCGCCGCCGTGTCGATACGGCGAGGCCGCCCTTGAGGGCCGCGCCCGCGCGCCGCACGCCCTGGCTGCGCAGCAGCAGGCTCAGCACGTCGTGCGCCGTTTCGTTGCTGCGTAAAAGTCCATCTGGATCGGCCCAGTTCTCGTTGGCCAGCGCCTGGCAGAGCACGGCAATGCGTTCGTCTTCGAAATACGTGCGGTCAGCGAGAGTGAGTTCGCGCGGTTCCTGGTCGAGCTCGCGCACCGCGCGCTGCGTGAAGTGCTCGGGCAGGAAATACAGGTGCATGAAATGCATGTGGCCGCGCACCCACCAGCGCGATTCATGGTCGCCGGGCAGCGCGCAGAGGCGGCTTGGCGCGCCGTACACGCCAGGCAGTTTCTGCCGCTCCGTGCGGTAGCCGCCGTCGAGATAGCACGACAGCGTGTGATGGCCCGGCCGGTCATAGACGGTTTCGGCCTCGCGCGTGACGCGCGTCCACACGGCGGCCGCGAACTGGTCGCCGAGCCACGCAAAGCGCTCCAGCGTCGCATTGGCCTCGCTCAGCGTGCGGCACACCGAATGCAGCCCAAAGGGCGTATTGGCGAGGGCGGGTGCGGGAAGCGGCACCTGGGCGTTCATGGTCGGGGCGGCGTGCTGCAAGGCGATGATGGGGTCCACAAAGCGGGTAGTCAGAGCGGCTTTTGAAAGTATACGCTCGCGCCCCCGCCGTTGCTGGCCGTGGCCGGGCGCAGGCAAGAAATGCGCAATCCTGGACAAGTCCGCGCCGGCCCCGTGCGCCATAGTAGGGGCATCGACTCGAGGTCCTTTCCCGCGATGAATCTCTTACTCTACGTGCTCACCGTCCTGATCTGGGGCACCACCTGGATCGCTATCAAGTGGCAGCTTGGCGTCGTGCCCGCGCCCGTTTCGATCGCCTGGCGTTTCGGGCTCGCGGCACTTCTGGTGTTTGCGCTGCTGGGCGTGATGCGCCGCCCGATCTGGCCGCCGCGCGCGGCGTGGCGCTATCTCGTCGCCCAGGGGCTGGCGCTGTTCTGCCTCAATTTCCTGTGCTTTTACTATGCCGAGAACATCGTGCCGAGCGGGCTCGTGGCCGTGGTGTTTTCGACCGCGCCGCTCTTGAATTCGATCAACGGACGCATTTTCATGGGGCGGCCGCTGCAACCCTCCGCCGTGGGCGGCGCCGTACTGGGCCTGATCGGGATCGTTTGTCTTTTCCTGCAGCAGATGGCCGGCCATATCGGCGATCAGACCGCGTGGCTCGGCCTCGCCGTGGCCTTCCTCGGCACGCTGTGCTTTTCCACGGGCAATCTGCTATCCAGCCGCATGCAGTCGATGGGGCTCAATCCGCTCGTCACGAACGGCTGGGCCATGCTGATCGGCACCGCTGTGCTCGTGGCCGGCAGCGCCGCGGCCGGATTGCCGTTCAGGCTCGAAATGGATGCGCGCTATCTCGGCGCGCTGGCCTGGCTCGTCGTAGCAGGGTCAGCGATCGGTTTTACGGCCTATCTGACGCTCGTTGGCCGGATCGGGCCCGAGCGCGCGGCGTATTGCACGGTCTTGTTCCCGATCGTCGCGCTGGCCGTTTCGACGGTCTACGAGGGCTACCGGTGGTCCTTGCTTGCGGTTATCGGGCTTTTGCTGGTCGTCTCGGGCAACCTCGTAGCGTTCGATCTGACGCGGCGCCTGTTCGCGCGCCGCGCGCCGGCAGCGTGAGCGGGCTTCAGCGCGCCAGGCTCGCCTTCAGGGTGTTGGCATAGCGTTGTGATTTGCGGTCGTCTGGAAGCGTCAGTCCGGAGTTTATGTGTTTTGCATCATGTGTCGGCGGCCTGGCCGCCGCGTCGATTGTGACGGGATATGGGGTGCGAGTGAGCGGGATGGCGCACTGAGGTTCTCGGTGGCTGATTCAATTGAATTTCGAATTCCTTCATTTTTATTACAAAACGAGCTGACCGCCATAAGTTGATCGTATGCGCTAAAGATTCGTCTGACGGTTGCCGATACCCTCTGATGTGCAGATAAAGATGAGTGCAAACACGGGGATTGACGGCCGCTCCGGGGTTACTGCGTAAGCCCGCGCCTGGCGAGCTATTCACCCCCTCCTGGCGAGCGCCGTCCTTACGCCGCGAGCGTGATCTGCGCCGGGGACAGGCACACGACAAAGACGGGAGAGGGCAGTAATGAAGGTTCACGCTAGTGCGCTCACGCTGCTGCACTGGTTGGCGCAACGTGAAAGCGCCTCAGTCAGCGAAATTACTGCGTCGGGATTGATGAGTTCGCGCGAAGCCTCGGATGTCGTTCGCTACGCCATGCGCAACGGCGCCGCCGAACGCGTCAATAAGGGCGCGAGTGCGCGAGGATCCGCGCGTTACCGCTCGACTGGCGTACCTCTGCCCGAGCCACGGACATCGCCGGCCGGCGCATCGTTTGACGGCTTGTTGAGCGCATGGGGAATCGCACAGGAACCGCCCGAGCTTCCCGTGGTGCGAACGCGCGTATACCAGATCGAAGATAGCGCCCAGGATAGCCGAGGGGATGCGCGCCTCAGCAAACAAAAGCTCAATGACTGAAATTAACTGAGGGCGACTGAGATAATCACCGAATAAATGCTGTGCCAACATGAGGCTATATCCACTTCCTGTGCGGGTGGCCTCGATTAAAAAGAGAGTAAAGACGAGAAAAACATGAGAGTACGTCCTTATCAATTCCGGGGAAAACGCGCTTTGCTAATTGCTGCACTGGCAGGCGTCGCTTCATTTGCAATTTGCCAGTCTTCTGCACAGGCCGCCTTGGGCGGGAAGATCGACTCACTTCAGATCGAAGCGTCCGCGCTCAGGGGGCAGTTGTCCTCGACGGCATCTACCTCGACCTCGACCTACACCACCCAGGTCATCACGCTGCCCACGGGCACGACGGTACGCGAATACGCAAATGCGGCAGGGCAAGTTTTCGCCGTGTCCTGGAGCGGGCCGCGCCCGCCGGATCTTTCGCAATTGTTCGGGACTTACTTCTCCGAATACAAGGCCGCGCTGCAGACGCCGACCCACGCTGACCTGCATCGACACGTAGCGGTCGAGTCGGCGCAGATGCGCTATGTGGGAGGCGGACGGATGAACAACATGCGAGGCACGGCCTGGTTGCCGGCTGCGGTTCCTGCGGGTGTCACGCCGGAGGACCTGAAATGAACTCGACTCGCAACGCGTTTTGGGCAATGGGGCTCTGTGCCGTACTGGCCGCTTGCGGCGGCGGTGGTGGCAGCAGCGGTAACGGCGGCCAGACCGCGCAATCGAGCACACCGGGTTCGGGCACGAGCAACGGTGGGAACTCGATCGACCCTACTCTGGGCACCGGTAACGTCCTGCCGATCAGGGT
Organism: Paraburkholderia sp. BR10936; assembly: GCF_040965735.1. NCBI lineage: Bacteria > Pseudomonadati > Pseudomonadota > Betaproteobacteria > Burkholderiales > Burkholderiaceae > Paraburkholderia > Paraburkholderia sp. BR10936. The sequence continues at coordinate 78,885 of NZ_JBFRCM010000021.1, read as the reverse complement.
GGACAACTCATTGGCGCCTTCAGGTAGCGGCTATTCGCCCAATCTCCCGGTAGCCACGGTGACGGTGTGCCTCCATGGCACCACGCAATGTACGATCGTGAGTGACGTTATCGTGGACACCGGTTCGGTCGGGCTGCGTCTCACGTCCTCGGCGCTCGGTGCCCTGGCGAGTGCGCTGCCCCAGCAAAAGGACAGCAGCGGCAATGTGCTTGGCGAGTGCTACCCGTTCGCGGACGGCCGGTATTTCTGGGGGCCGGTGGCTACCGCCGATATCAAGCTGGCTGGCGAAGTTGCCAGCAACGTGCCGATGATGATCGACGGCACGCCCGGCGGATTTCCTGCCGCACCCAGTGCCTGTGGCGTCACCCTCGCGGATACGCCGTCAGTCATTGGCGCCAACGGGATTCTGGGCGTAGCGAATCTCGTGGAGGATTGCCCGAGCTGCACGAGCAATGCGTCGAAGGACATTTACTATTCCTGTAACACGACGACTGGAACTTGCACGTCGACGGCAGTGGCCGCCTCGGCCCAGATTCAGAACCCGGTGGCAGTTCTCCCGCAGGACAACAACGGCGTCATCGTCGAGTTGCCCGCCATTTCGGCTGCGGGACAGGCGTCCGTCGATGGTTCGCTCGTGTTCGGGATAGGAACGCAATCGAACAACACGTTCGGTGCGACTTCGGTGCTGGGCTATGACGCGAGCCTGTTCATCTCAACCCAGTACAACGGGCAGGTGCTGGCCGAGTCATATGTCGACAGCGGATCCAATGGCCTGTTTTTCGCCGACAGTTCGATAACCCAGTGCGCCGGCGGGACCGGGTGGTACTGCCCGACGGCCACCCAGGCGTTGACGGCGACAGCCTTTGGCAACGCGGGAGCCACGACGCCTGTGAGCATGTCCTTCATGGTCGCCAACGCAAACATACTTGCGAGTACGCGCGCCTCGGCTTTCAACAATCTCGCGGGGACCGCAACCAGCGCGACGTTCGACTGGGGATTGCCATTCTTCTTCGGGCGCAATGTCTACTTCGCGATTGCGGGCAGGACGGCACCCGGCGGGACCGCGCCTTACGTCGCGTTCTAATGGCTGATTGACCGCGTGCAGGCCCGACGCGGCAAAAGGGCGATCACTCTGCTGATGCGTGATCGCCTTTTTTTTTGGGTGCGCTACCGCGCCAGCCGCGCCCGCAAAAACTCAATAAACCGCTGCGTCTTCGCCGGCAGCAGACGCGTTTCCGTAATCGCGTAGACCGGCGTGGGCGTGCCATGCCATTGCGGCAAAATCCGCCGCAACGCGCCGCAGGCCACCTCGTCGGCCACGATTTCCTCCGGCAGCAGCACGATGCCCATGTCGAGCGTAGCGAGGCGGCGGATCATGCCGACGCTGTTGAGCGTAAAGCGTCCGCCCACCTTCACCATGCTCGTGTGCTTTGCGTCGTGCAAGGTCCACGTGTCAGCCCTCAGGATGACCAGGCATTCGTGCCGTTCCAGGTCAGCCGGCTTGCCTGGCTCGCCCGCGCGCCGGAGATAGCCCGGCGACGCATAAAGATATGGTGTGAGCGACGCCAGCGGACGCGCAATGAGTTGCGAGCTTTCGGACTCGCCCATGCGGATCGCCACGTCGAACGGATCGCTCACCAGATCGACACGCCGCGGATTCAGTTCGAAATCGAAGGAGATGGCTGGGTAGAGACTGGCGAATTCGGCGATCAGGGGCGCGAGGTAGGTGACGGCGAAATCGACCGGAAACGAGGCCCGCAGCACGCCGCTGGGCTGCGCGACCATGTCGCCTAGCTGCTCGTGCGCGAGGCGGGCTTCATCGACGATGCGCTTGCAGCGCTCGAAGTAGACCTGACCCGCTTCGGTCAACTCGATCTTGCGCGTCGTGCGATGGAGCAGGCGCAGTCCGATCGCCTTTTCCAGGCCGCTGATGCGGCGTGAAAGGGTGGAATTCGGCATGCCTGTCGCGTCGGCGGCACTGCGAAACCCCTTGGCTTTGACGACTTCCACGAACAAGGCCATGTCGTTCAGTAGTTCCACCTTGACTGCTCCATCAATGGATCAATGATATCCAAATTACCATATTTATCCCAATCGTGAAGCAGGCGATGATGCACCATCCAAACCAGTCGAGGTGATCATCATGAGCAAGCTTTTCGAATCCGTACGCGTCGGACGTTACACGCTGCCAAACCGTCTGGTCATGGCGCCCATGACGCGTTCGCGCGCGCTGGCCGACGGCACGCCCGGCGAACTGGCCGCCGAGTATTACGCCCAGCGTGCGAGCGTTGGCTTGATCGTCACCGAAGGCACGCAGCCTTCGGATGAGGGCCAGGGCTACATGACGACCCCGGGCATTTATAGCGACGCGCATGTCGCCGGATGGAAAAAAGTCACCTCGGCCGTGCATGCGAGAGGCGGCCATCTCTTCATCCAGCTCATGCACGCCGGCCGCATGTCGCATCCCGACAATACGCGGCACCACCGCGTGGGCGTCGCGCCTTCCGCCATTGCGCCGGGTACGGCCATGTTCACGGCCAGCGGCATGCAGGACATTCCCGTGCCGCGTGCCTTGACCATCGAAGAAATCCGCCGCACCGTCGACGATTTCCGTACCGCCGCCCGCCACGCCGTTGATGCCGGCGCGCACGGTGTCGAAATCCACGGCGCGAATGCCTATCTGGTTCAGCAGTTCTTCGCGCCGAGCGCCAATACGCGCACGGACGAATACGGTGGCCCGATCGAAAACCGCGCACGTTTTGCGCTCGAAGTCGCGGCCGCCATTGCCGGCGAAATCGGCGCGGACCGCACGGCTATCCGCCTTTCACCGGGCACGACGCTGTGGGGCATCGACGAAGGCGCCCAAGGCCCCGATCTTTATCACTATCTGGTGGCCGAACTCGACAAACTGGGGCTCGCCTATCTGCACATCGCGCATCAGGGCGACGAGGCGCTGCTGGGTGACATTCGCAAGCTGTGGAAGGGCGCGTTGATCGTGAACCGGGCTGGCCGCCCGCGCGAACAGATTGGCGCAGACGTGGCCACGGGGCTGGCGGATCTGGAATCCTACGGTCAGATGGTGCTCGCGAATCCCGATTTCGTCACCCGCCTGCAGCGCAATGCGGCGATGAACGCGGCGGATCGCAACGGCTTCTTTGGGGGCGCCGCGCAAGGCTATACGGACTACCCGAGCTTGAGCGAAGTGGCTAACGCCTGACGTAACGAGAAGGCGCGGGGCGTGCGTTGCATTCGCCGCGCCAATGCAAACCGCCTGCCTTGCGCGGTTACGCAATGGCTCATTCGAGCGGTCCCGCGAGGGCGCGCCGATACCACGCATGGAAATGGCGCATGCCGTCTTCGAGCGGCGACTGATACGGCCCGGCGTCGCTGATGCCGCGCCGGTGGAGCCGCAGTCGTCCCGCATCCATACGCTCGGCGATCTCGTCGTCCTCGATCATCGTCTCCAGATACGCCGCGCGTTGAGCTTCGATGAATTCGCGTTCGAATGCCGCGATTTCTTCGGGGTAGTAGAACTCGACCACGTTGAGCGTTTCCTGCGGGCTCTTCGGATACAGCGTCGAGACCACGAGCACGTGCGGGTAGAGCTCGATCATCTGCGTGGGGAAATACGCGAGCCAGATGGCGCCGAACTCGGGCGCCTCGCCGCCGCGATAATCGAGCAATCGATCGTGCCACGCGCGATAGATTTCCGAACCGGGCTGCGCAAGCGCGGCGTGTACGCCCACGCGCTGCATGCTGTACGTTTCGGCGAATTCCCAGTCGAGCGTGTCGCAGGTCACGAAGCGCCCGAGGCCTGGGTGGAATGGCGCGACGTGATAATCCTCCAGATAGACTTCGATAAAGGTTTTCCAGTTGTACCGGCAAGTATGCGTTTCGACGTGATCGAGCACGTACCCGGAGAAGTCGAACTCGGGGCGCATGAACACGCGCGCCATGTCGCGCGCGGGCTCGCGGGGTCCCTCATAGAGCATCCCATGACAATTTCGCAGCTCGAAACGTTCGAGATTGCGGCACGGCTTGCGCTCGAACTCGGGCGCGCCGATCAACTCGCCGCCAGGCGCGTACGTCCAGCGATGCAAAGGACATACGATGTTGCCGCCGCTCGCGGCGAGATTGCCTTGCGCAGGCGGGCCGCCGCTCTCAGCGACGTTGCCGGCCTTGCCGCCCAGCATGAGCGACTGGCGATGACGGCAGACGTTCGAGAGCAATTGCACGCCGTGTTCGCCGCGCACCAGCACGCGGCCGCCTTCGTCCTGCGGCAGGTGCCGCCAGTCGCCGCGCTCCGGCACCGACTGTTCGTGGCCCACGTATAGCGCCGAGTGCGCGAAGATACGCGCCATCTCGCGCTCGAACAGCGTCTCGTCGAAATAGGCGCTCGCGGGCAATTGCGCATGCACCTCCTCCGTATCGGTCGGCAGCGCGAGATGCGCGAGGTCACTGATATCGTTCATCGGTCGGTTTCATCCTGTTTCGTGTTGCGCGTTCAGGCGCACGATGCGTTCATGCTTTGCGAGCCGCGGGCAGGTGCTGCAGAGTTCGCCGTCGCGGCGGCGATAGTGGTAACAGCAGGTGCGCCGCTCCAGCGCGAGTGCGTTTGCGCCGTCCGTGCGCGAAAACGGGAAATAGCCTGAGCAGCCTTGCACGCCGAGCGCTGCGAGCCACTGCCGGCCATGCGCCTCGACCTGTGCGTCGCTCCATTCGGGACGCGCCTTGCGTGCCGCAAGTAGTGCGGCGAGCACTACGTCGGCTTGCGTGCCGCGCGCTGCTGCCGGATTCAGGCGAATCACCGGCATCAACTCGTCGTGCATCTGCTCGCAGCAAGAGACGATCTCGCGTGCGGCGTGCGCGATCAATGCGTGCGTGTCGCCCTGCGCCGGTTCGTGATCGCGTGTGCGGACCTCGCGGGTCCAGCCCTCGGCGATGGGTTGCGCGATGTCCGCAAGCGAGAGCGACACGCCTGCCGCATGCACTCCGATCACGCTCAAGTAGAGCGGTTGCCATATCAGGATGCCCCAGCAGCGCGACGACCAGTACAGGCGGCCCGCTTCCGGGTAGGTGCGCGACCAGAAGGCAAGGAGCGCATCGAGCGCAGCGCGGTTGGCGTCCCCGCCAGGCGGCGCCGGGCGCGTATGCACGATGCCTTGCGCGGGGCGCGCGGCTACCACGCCCCGCAATCCCGGTACGAGCCGCGCGGCGAGCTGCAGCATGTCGTCGAGCGCGCGGTTTGCCGCCATGCTTATGCCGCGACCGCTTCGGCGCTCATGCCATTCGCTTGCGCGGCGTCTCGCGGCGCACCGCGCCTGCCCGCCAGCGGGTTCTGCAGATTGCCCGCCATCTTCAGATTGCCCGCGGGATCGGCGAGATTGACCATCTGCAGGTTGTTGCCGAGCTGCAGACGGTTCAGGCACGAGTGCAGGAACTCGGGCGCGAAGAGGTCGTATTCGGCGTATTTGCGCGCGAGTTGCGGGTGCTCGTCCTGATAGCGTGCAACGCAGCGCGCCACCGTGTCCCAGAAGACGTCTTCCGTGCAGCAGCCGTGCTCGACGAGTACCTGATTCATGTAGCGGAAGAAGCCATCGAACACGTCGATGAAGATCGCGAGCAGCTTGACGCGCTCGGGCACGTCCACGGCGAGGCGCTTGACGTTTTCCGGAAGCTGCGCATCCTTGTTGAGGATGGCGGATTCTTCCGCAATGTCCTTCATGATCGCGCGCACGGGCACATGGTTTTCAAGCACGAGGATGAGATTTTCGCCGTGCGGCATGAACACGAGATCGTGTGCGTAGAAGCAATGGACGAGGGGCGCGAGATATGCCTCCATGTAGTGCTCGAGCCAGGCTTGCGCCGTGAGCCCCGAAGCCTCGATCAGCGCCGGCAGCAGCGCTGCGCCATGGCGGTCCGTATGCAGCAGCGCGGCCATGGTCATGAGCCGCTGGCCGTCTCCCGCGAGACTGAGCGGATTCTCGCGCCAGAGCGACGAAAACATCTTCTTGTAGGGGCTGTCCACCTGGACGGCCGCTTCGTAATAGCGATTGCGAAAGCCGATGGACGCGACTTCGCGCAGGATGGTGAACCCTTTGCCTTGCAGATACGCGTCGCTCGCCACGAGGCCTTTGATGAAGTCGTTGATGGCGGGCGTGCCCGACATGTAGTACGGCGAGAGTCCGCGCATGAAGCCCATGTTGAGAATCGAGAGCGACGTCTTCACATAGCGTTTCGAACGGTCCGAGAGATTGAAGAACGTGCGGATCGATTGCTGGGCCTGATAACGGTCCGCGCCGAAGCCAAGGCAAACGATGCGGTTGGTCGCGACATAACTCGCAAACGCGATCGAGAGTTTGTTGAACCACTGCCACGGGTGCGCCGGCATCAACCGATAGTCGGCGAAGTCCACGCCGCGCGCTTCGACGATCGAGCGAAAGCGCGCGATGGTCTCCACGCCCAGTTCTTCTGCCATGAGCTGTTCGTAGTCGAGGTCGGCTGAGCTGTGGAACGCGGCGTTCTCCTTGTGCACGGCGAGCCAGACGATTTGAATCGGCGAGCCTGCCTCGGGCGCGAACGCGCGATAGTCGCCCGCGTCGAAGCCGAGCCTGCCGTTGTTGGCGACGAAGCCTGGATGGCCCTCGCTCATTGCGGTTTCGATCGACTGGAAATCGGCATCGAGGAGTTCGGCTGTGTCCGGGCCATCTTTTACCGCTTTGTAGGCTGCGCCATACAGCGTGCTGCTGATTTCATCGAGGTAGATGGGCAGCATCTCCTCCTTGATGCCAAGCCGCGCTTTCACGTCGAGGATGAAGGCGAGGGCGTCGAGCGGTTGCGGCGCGCCGTCCTGCGAGCACACGATGGTCTCGGGGCGAATGCTCCAGTGGCGCAGTGCGAGCAGGCGCGCGTCGAAGGTGTAGACGCGGGTACCGTCGTCGGATTCGAGCGTATAGCGCGCGTAGTGCTCGCCGGGCGCATCGCTCACACGCTGTGGCTCGACGATCAGCTCGTGCGCATACTCGGCAATGGCCTTGCGCACCAACATGCGGTTTGCGTGCTGCCACACCTCGGGTGTGAGGTGGGCGGTAGCCTCATGGGGCGTGAGGAGCACATGTTGCATGGAAGCCTGGGTTGCGACGTGATTCATGTTGCGATGTCCTTATGGAATTTAGTGATCCTGCGTAATGGCGGCGTAAAAAGCGGATCGCGTGCAGAAAGCGAGCGAGGCGGTCTTCTCGCGAAACGCGACGTCCTTCGTATACACGAAGCCCATCGCGCGATTCAGGGCGTGGATGCGTGCGTTGCGCGCATCCGGCTCGACGACGACGCGCTGCGCGCCAAGGCGCTCGAACAGGAACGCCATGAGGGTTTCGAAGACGTGGCGCGTGTAGCCCGATGTGCGCCGGGCCGCGGGGCCGACGAACAGATGCATGCCGAGGTCGCCTTCGCACACGTCGTAGTGATCGCCGATCTCTTCGTGAGCCGGGTCGTAGGTTTCGAACAGGAAGGCGGGTACGCCATCCTGCGAACCGAGCCAGGCGCGCGCGTGCCCCGAGTCCTCGATAGCCTGATAGAACGCGGCCACCTCCGTCACGCTCTTGTCGCGCATGTTCCAGAACGCGGCGCGTTCTTCGATGAACCAGCGGTGCAGCGTGGGCGCGTCGCGTTGCGCGTCGAGCGGGCGGATGTGAAAGGCCTCGGGCATGGCCATGCGTGCAGCCGGGACATGACACAGCGCGATTTCGTCGGCAGCGATTTCAGTTCGCACGGGCGGTGACTCCTGTTTCGGCAATCGGGTTGGAAAGGGCCGAGTCCTGGGCGCGCGGCCGGGCGAGCAGCCAGACGCTCGCGAGCGCCGTGACAACGAGGCCCACGGACGCCACGAAGAACGGCGCACGCAAGCCGGCTTCGTCGACGATCGCGCCGGCCGCGAACGAGGCCAGCAGCACGCCGAGGTTCTGGAAGAAGTTGATGACGCTGTAGTCGGCGGCATACGAGGCGGGCGTGCTCAGTGCGAACATCGTCACGTCGAGCTTCACGACGATCTGGAACAGCGCCCAGCCGAACATCACGCGGCCCACGACGATCCACAGCGGCGCCTCCACGCCTTGCAGCAGCATGCCGGCGGTGCACAGCAGCAGGTTCGCGAGCATGTGGTCGGGCACGCGCTTGCCCTGGGTGGCGAGGCGCTTGTTCAGGCGCAGCGCGACGAGCGCGACCATGCCGGGAATGGCGAACACGAGCCCCGGAACCAGTTCGCCGGGCGCATGAGTGACGGCTTGCCAGTACGACGCCATGAACGGCCGGATGAGATACACGCAGAAGTCGAACGCGAGCATGAGCAGTGCGAGACGCAGGATCGGCATGCGCGCACGCAGCCCCGCCTTGACCGGTGCTTCGTCGGCAGAGTCCGCATACCGGCAGCGCCGCGCAATGCGGTGGGTGCGGATCAGCGCAAGGCAGATCGCCATCTGCACGAAGTCGCCGGCGGCCATCGCGAAGATGCAGTGATGCGCGTCCCAGACCTGCATGACGAAGCCGCCCGCCACCGCGCCCGCAATCGCGCCGAAGTGCACCACCACCGAAAGCACGCCGATGGTATGCGCATGCAATTCTTTCGCTTCGAGGCGCATCATGTACGGGTACATCAGCAGGTAGCTGCTTTTGCACATGAACATCGCGAGCGAGAGTACCCAGAAGAGCGGCACCGTCGCCGCGAAATAGCTCGCGACCGAAAGCACGCCCGCGGCGCACTGCGTATAAACGAGCAGATGCATGGCGTCGAGGCGCTTCGCAATGCGCGCCCAGAGCGGCAGCGTGAGCATCACGACAATGGAGATGAACGCCACGTAAGCGCCCGCATGCACGGGGCTCGTCACGCCATAGCGCGCGGCGAAGAACTGCGGGTAGAAGGGAATCAGGATCGCATCGCTGATGACGGCGAAGGTCGTCATCAGGATGATCGTGCTGCGCAGCTTCATTGCGCCTCCAGCGGCATCTTCACGAACGCTTCCGTGTCCGGCACCGAGAAGTCCTGCAGCGCGATGCGCCGCTCGATCTTGTAGTGCTCCACACCGGTCAGCTCGCGCAGAATGCAGGAGTTGCGATAGCAGCTCATGCCGAGGTCGGGGTTGGTCAGGCCGTGGCTGTAGAGCCCTGCGTTCTGCACGAAGATCTCGCGCCCGCTTACGTCGATTGCATAGTTGCGCGAGAGCCTGTAGCGCCCCTTGTCGTCCCAGCGGATGCGTGCGCGAATGCCCTCGATGAAGCCGGGCACGTTCTGCCCATAGCCGGTCGCGAAGATCGCGCCGTCCGTCACGTGGGTGTATTGCACGCCCTCGTCGCGTTGCACGAAGCGCAGGTGAAAGCGGTCTTCGATACGGTCGTGACGACAGGCGCTCAACTCGGAATTGGTGATGAGGCGCGCGCTGTTGCAGCCGCGGCTGCGGCGGTCGTCGAGCAGGTCATAAATCTGGTTGATGAGCGAGGCGTTCACGCCTTTGTAGAGACTGTCCTGCTTGGCAATGATGTTTTCGCGCACGCCGTCCGGCAGGTTGTAGAAGTAGTCGATATAGTCGGGCGAGATCATTTCCAGCGTGAGCTTCGTATTTTCCATCTGGAAGAAACGCGGCGAACGCGTGATCCACGTGAGCGTGTAGTCGTGCTCGTCGCTTTCCTTGAGCAGGTCGTAGAAAATCTCGGCTGCACTCTGGCCGCTGCCGATCACGGCAATCGAGCGCTTTTGCTGCAGCTCGGCTTTGCACGCCACGTAATGCGCGCTATGGATGCAGCGCTCGCGCAGCTCGCCGCAGCACGGCGGCAATTGCGGCACGGAACCCACGCCGATCACGAGGCGCGCGGCGCGATGCATGAACGGCTGGCCGGTGCGCACGTGCCGCCCGCGCACCAGGTAATGGCCTTGCTGCGCGTCGTATTCAACGTGCTCCACGCTCGAGCCGAATGCGATGCTCGACAGTTGGCTGATAGCCCATTTGCAGTAGCGGTTATATTCGGCGCGGCTTAGATAAAAGCGCTCGCGAATGTAATACGCATAGAGCTTGCCTTCCTGCTTGCAGTAGTTGAGGAAGCTGAACTTGCTTTTGGGATCCGCGAGGCTGACGAGATCGGCGAGAAATGGGTTTTGCAGCGTCGTGTCGTCGATCAGCATGCCCGGGTGCCAGTCGAAGTCCTCGTTGCGTTCGAGGAAGAGGCCGCGCAGATCGCGGATCGGATCGGCGAGGCAGGCGAGACTCAGATTGAACGGCCCGAGGCCGATCGCCACGAAGTCGAGCACGGGCGAGGTTGGACCTGGTTTGACATTAGTTGTACTCATGATTGAACTTTCACCTGGAGCGGAAAGGACCATGTCGGGTTACCTCATCGAAGGACCAAGACGGCGAGAAGGCTAACGAGGCGCAACGCGCAACCGTTTGCGCGGCGCGTGGCGTTTCGATGCGAATAAGAGTGATTCGCGTTTGATGATCATAGGAAAGACGCCGCCCAATGGCAAGAGCGAAACGCACAGCGTTGAGGATGACGAACTATCGTGTCTGCCCAATACGCATCGAGCCTGGCAGGGGCGATCCGCGGCAAAGTCCGGCTAGGCTGGGGCGGGCGGGGGATCGGCTTGTTTCGGGAGGCAGCGGGGTTCGCGGTCGCGCCGCCTCATTTTTGGCGTCAAATCACCTGACAAAAACCCTGCGCTTTGCAGGGGTTAGCGGCGCGCAGGAAATATTTCGGCTCTAATCGCGCGCGATTCGCGTGTGCGGGACCACGACGATCCCAAACGTCTCGCGCCTTCTGCGCTCACTCAGTCTTGCGCGGCGGCGGGCTATGCCGCGCGAGAAATCGATCGAGCTGGCCGGCGAACGCCTTGCTGTCACGCGCGCTGAACGGCGCCGGACCGCCCGTTTCGATGCCTGCATTGCGCAGTTGATCCATCACGTCGCGCATCGTCAGCCGTTCCTGAATGTTTTCGCGCGTAAACCAGTTGCCGCGCGGATCGAGCGCTTGCGCGTTCTTTTCGAGCACCGCTGCGGCAAGCGGTATGTCGGCGGTAATCACGAGGTCGCCCGCCTCGACCAGTTCGACGATACGGGCGTCAGCCGCGTCGAAACCCGCCGGCACCTGAATCGACTTGATAAAGGGCGACGGCGGTGTGCGCAGATATTGGTTTGCCACCAGCGTCACCAGGACTTCGGCACGCCGCGCGGCCCGAAACAACATGTCCTTGATGACGGCGGGGCAGGCGTCAGCGTCGACCAGCACTTGCATGTAGGGAATCCCGGCACAGTAAAGCGCGATCATATCGCAATGCCGGCGATGCGCCGTGCATTGCCCGACGTTTCCTGTCGTTTCCTGTCGCATTCCGAATGCACCGCGTTTTCCTTGCATTTGCCTGCATACCTGCCAACATTGATTTCGCAATGGAGCCGGATACGCCGACCTGACACTGCGAAGACGGAGCGGATATGAGCGACGCCACCCACGGGTTCGATGCCGCTGGGGAACACAGGGAGACAAACGGGCTGCGACTGGGTGCGCTCGTTGCCCTCGTCGTGGGCTCGATGATCGGCGGCGGCATCTTTTCGTTGCCGCAGAATATGGCCGCTTCCGCGGGTGTGGGCGCCGTACTGATTGGCTGGGTCATTACGGCCTTCGGCATGCTGGCCCTCGCGCTCGTATTTCAGACACTCGCCAACCGCAAGCCGAATCTCGATGGCGGCGTCTACGCATACGCCAAGGCCGGATTCGGCAATTACATGGGCTTCGCCTCGGCCTGGGGCTACTGGATCAGCGCGTGGCTCGGCAACGTCGGGTACTACGTGCTGTTATTCAGTACGCTCGGGTATTTCTTCCCTGTATTCGGCGAAGGCAATACGTTACCCGCAATCGCCTGCTCCTCGGTGCTGCTGTGGAGCGTGCATTTTCTGGTGCTGCGGGGCATCAAGGAAGCGAGTTTCATCAATCAGTTCACGACGATTGCGAAGATCGTTCCACTCGTCCTGTTCATTCTGATCTGCCTCCTCGCGTTTCGGCTGGATGTCTTCTCGGCAGATATCTGGGCGCGCTCGAATCCGGCGCTGGGCGGTGTGCTGGATCAGGTCCGAAACATGATGCTCGTCACGGTCTGGGTGTTCGTCGGCATCGAGGGGGCGACCGTTTTCTCGGCACGTGCCGCGGATCGCAAGAGCGTCGGCAAGGCAACGGTGATCGGATTTTTCGTCGTGCTTCTCGTGCTGGTGCTCGTCAATGTGCTGGCGCTCGGCATCATGACGCAGCGTCAACTCGCGGGGCTGAAGAATCCCTCGATGGCAGGCGTGCTTGAACACGTTATCGGACATTGGGGCGTGGTGCTGGTGAGCGTGGGGCTTGCCATTTCGTTGGCCGGCGCGCTGCTTTCGTGGGTCATGCTGTGTGCGGAGATTCTGTTCTCGGCCGCGCGCGACCGCACGATGCCCGCGTTCCTGCGCAAGGAAAACGCGAGACAGGTGCCGGCCAACGCGTTATGGCTGACCAACGGCATGGTGCAGCTGTTTCTGCTCATCACGCTGGTGTCGAAGGGCACGTATCTCTCGCTCATCTATCTCGCCACCTCGATGATTCTCGTGCCTTACTTCTGGTCGGCGACGTACGCGCTGCTGCTTGCCATTCGCGGCGAGACTTACGAGTTGTCGCAACCGGAACGCCGCAGGGATTTGGTGATTGCTGCGGTTTCCGTGCTCTACGCTGTCTGGCTGCTTTATGCGGGCGGCGTGAAATACCTTCTCCTTTCGTCGCTGCTTTATGCGCCGAGCGTCGTCTTGTTCGCCAAGGCGCGGCGCGAGGCCGGGGAAAACGTGTTTACGCATCTGGAGAAGTTCGTATTCGCGGCCGTGCTCGTTGCCGCGATCGTGGCAGGCTACGGCTTGTATCGCGGGCTGCTGAACCTTTGATTGGGCCGCCGATAGTCGAAAGGGACGCTTATACCAGCAGACACCATAGCGCGAGGAGCGGAGTGGCGCCCGAGCGCATGGCGTGCAGGCTGTTGGGCGGATTGCGGAGGCCACCGCCGATGCCTGGATCGAACCAGTCGCCGTCACGCTGGCGAAATTCCCCGGCACTGAGGAGCACATAGGCTTCCTCAGGGGGATGTCGATGATCGGGGTATCGCGTGTTCGGCGCGAGCAGCGAAAACCCTAGCTGCACGTCGTATCGGCTTTCCATGCCGCCGGGACCGCAAATCATGCCGTTCACGTGCTTCTCGACATAGTCCTTGCTTCCGTTCGATCCGGACGTTCGCCGCTGCCAGCCGATAGCGGGTTCGAGCGTTTTGATGGCGCGGGCCGTATCGCCGAGACTGCTTGTTTCGTCAAGCAACGGCCTCAGTGCCGAATCGAGGAGGTCGCAGGCGGGATAGCGTGCGAGGTTGCGCTTGCCGTCGTCCGATGGCTGTTCGAGTCGCTCGAATACTTTCATGGCCATCTGGCGGCCAGCCTCCGGCAGCGCTGGCGCCTGAAACAGCGCTCGGGCTACGCGAATGAAATGCTCGAGGTTCTCATGTCGTTGATACATGGGGGCTCCGGTAATTGTGTTGATAGGACTCCTGCAGTCAGCGCCGCGCCGGATCCCCTCGCAGCCACTCGATAAGCTGCGTGATGACGGGGGTAATGGCCCGGCCGTGAGGCACCACGACGAAATAAGCGTCGGTGGGGCGGACAGTTGCGAGGCAGATGCGAACCAGGTCGCCTGTTTGCAGCAGGTCATCGACCAGTCTGTTCCACCCGAGTGCTATTCCCTGTCCGTATCGCACGGCTTGAATGGCGTCGGTGTAGAGGCTGCACCGTAGCACCTTGTTCAGGCGCGCGGGCCGGTACCCGACAGCGCGAAACCATTCGTTCCAGCCCATCCATCCTTCGGACGTGGCATCCGACTCCACGAGCGCCATCTTCGCGAGGTCGTCGAGCGAGCGCGGCGTGCCGTATTCCTCGAGGGACTCCCGCGAGCAGACGGGAAAGACTTCAACGTCGAACAGCAAGGTCGAAGTTCCGTCCGGCCAGTTGCCGTCCCCATAGCGCACGGCGACATCCACTTCCACATGCCGAAGGTCCGCCGTAAACATGTCGGTCGACAAACGCAGCTGCAAGGGCGGATCGAGCTTCTTCAGCTTCGCGAGCCGCGGCAAGAGCCGGAACTGCGAAAACGCAGCCGTCGAAGCCAGCACCAGTTCTCGTTGCTCGGTTCCGGTCACCAGTCGATCGAAGACGCCGGCGATCTTCTGCATGGACTCCGCGACCACCAGGTAAAGCGCTTCGCCTTCACTCGTCAGATCAATCGACCGGTGCAGGCGGTGAAAGAGTTGCACGCCGAGCGTTTCTTCGAGGAACCGCACCTGTCGGCTCACGGCGGACTGCGTGACACCCAGTTCGCTTGCCGCATAGGTGAAACTCCCAAGGCGTGCCACGGCCTCGAACTCGACAAGGGCGGTCAGCGAGGGAACGATCCGACGATAGCCTTTCGTTGCTTTGGTGGTTTTCATCCGCTTTCCAATCTGTCGACGGGTAAGGCGAGTGGGGGTTGTTGCCTGCATTGACGGCCATCTCTTCCGGGGAAGCCCTGATCTGGAATTCCCTGCTAGTCGACCCGGGAGGCCCATTTCGTGCGCCGCATTTCGGGCGCATTTTCGCATGATTTAAACGAATGTGAAGCAGCTTATAAAGCGCGTTGACGGTGCGTTTTGAAGGTCCAATACTTCACGCCATATCAGTGTCCCGAACGCTACGCAACGTTCTCATCCAGAGGCTCACCATGTCTGAGGTTCAAATTCAAACGCACCGCGAACTCGTCGATAGCCGCAAGAAAGGACACGGCATGCCCGGTGAATTGTTCGGGCGTCAGGACGTCTTCGAAACGGATGTCGAAGTGTTTTTTCACAAGCTCTGGATTCTCGTTGGTGTGACGGCCGACGTGCCGGAACCGGGCGATGTCCACACGGTGGATATCGGCCGTGCATCGATCATCATCGTGCGCGACGACGACGAGAACGTGCGGGCGTATCGCAACGTTTGCCGTCATCGTGGCTCGCGAATCATGAAGAAGGCGGGCAAGGCAAGCGTCGGGATGCTCGTGTGTCCGTACCATCAGTGGACGTACGACCTGGACGGCAGCCTTAAGCATTCGACGCATATGGGCAAGGACTTCGACGCAAGCTGCCACAGCCTGATTCCGGTCCATGTGAAGACGGTGGGCGCGCATATTTTCGTGTGCCTCGCCGACGAACCGCCCGCGGACTTCGAGAAGCTCGAGGCCGTGATGGCGCCGCGCTTCGCGCCGTACGACCTGGCCCGTACGAAGATCGCCTATGAAATGGAGATCGTCGAGAACGGCAACTGGAAGCTCGTGATGGAAAACAACCGCGAGTGCTACCACTGCGCGGGTACGCATCCGGAGCTGACGAATTCGTTTCTCGCGGAAGACTTCGGCTTTTGTCCGGACGGCCAGAGCGAAGAGTCGCTGCAGGCCTACGACGATTACCTGAAGCGCAACGCGGCATGCCAGGAGAACTGGGAAAAAGACGGTTATGTCTGCGGCACGGTTGAAGCGCTCGACGAAAGCGTGGATACCAACTTCCGCACTCAGCGCCTCGTCATCTCGGGTGCAAACGAATCGCAGACGCTGGACACGAAAGTGGCCTGCACGAAGCTGCTGGGCGGAGTCGGTCGGCGCGACCTCGGCGACGTCCACATGTGGGGCCACCATTCGTGGACTCACGTGATGAGCGACCATGCCGTGATCGCCTATAGCCTGCCCCTCGCGCCGGACAAGACGCTCGTGCGCACGCTCTGGCTGGTCCATGCAGATGCGGTGGAAGGCGTGGACTACGACCTGAAGCGGCTCACGGAAGTGTGGGTCGCAACCACGACGCAGGACGCGGAGCTCGTCGGCAACACGCATGCGGGAACGCAGGATCCGGCCTATATTCCCGGTCCTTTCTCGAACTTTACTGAGGCAGCGCTCGACCAGTTTTCGCGCTGGTACGACGCGAAGCTGAAGGCGCACGGAGTTTGAGGTCGCCATGAACGTAGCCGCGGATTCATGTTTCATCGGGCAGGGTCAGGACATGCTTGATCGCTTTTGCAGTGCGAGCACGTGGGAACGCGCTGATGCACAGTGGCCGAGTCACGAGCAGCGCACGCTGACGTGCATGCGCGTGTGTGCCGAGACGCACGACGTGCGGACTTTCGTGTTCAGCACGCGGGAGGGCCATTTCAGTTTCGAGCCGGGCCAGTTTATTACTGTGTCCGCCGAAATCGACGGCAAGGAGGTCAGCCGCTGCTACACGATCTCCTCGCCGCCCACGCGTCCCTATACGCTTTCCATTACGGTCAAGCGCACGCCGGGCGGCGTCATGTCGAACTGGCTGCACGAGAACATGCGAGAGGGCGTCGAGTTGAAGGCCTTCGGGCCGTCGGGGGTGTTTACGCCGTCTTCGGGACCGGCTGCCAAGAGTCTCTATCTTTCGGCGGGATCGGGCGTGACGCCGTTGATGTCGATGACGCGCGCGGCGCTCGACCTGGGGCTGAACCGCGACATCGTGTTCATTCATAGCGCAAGAACGCCGGAAGACATCATTTTCCGCAACGAGCTTTCGAACTTGTGCGCGCTCTCGGACAAACTGCGTGTGGTTCACGTCTGCGAGGCGCTCGGGAGCGAACCGGACTGGTCGGGGCCCGTGGGGCGACTCAGCCTGGATCTGTTGATGGAGCATGTGCCGGACTACCGCGAGCGCGAAGTGTTCATCTGCGGACCGGGTGGTTATATGGACGCTTCCAGAAAGATGCTGGCGGATGGCGGCCATGACCCCGCCCACTATCATCAGGAAAGCTTCAACTTCGCGGAGACCGTGGAGTGCGCCGAAGGGCCAGTCGCCGAGGCCAGCGCCGAGCCGGCTGCGCAGGCCGGCTTTACGGTGCAACTGGCGCGCTCGGGCCGCTCGTTCACGATGGACGCCTCGCAGACCGTGCTCGTCGCCGCGCGCAAGGCCGGCGTGCCCTTGCCGTCGTCATGCAGCCAGGGCATCTGCGGGACCTGCAAGACGAAGGTGCTCGAAGGTTCCGTGGACATGAAGCACAACGGCGGCATCCGTCCGCGCGAAATCGAGAAAGGGATGCGGTTAATGTGCTGCAGCCGCCCGACTTCGAACCTGGTACTCGATTTGTAGCAGGGCGACTATGGTCTGAATGGCTTCGGCAAGCCGTTCAGCCTGAGTGGAAATGCACCGATGCCCCGTCGTGGCCCGCAATGCGTTGCGGGGCGCGCCGGGGCAATTCTTTTTTGTCGTCTGGACTTTCGCCCAATTCCCCGCCGTTTCTCCCATTTACTCGCAGTTTTCTCGCATTTTCCTGGTATTTTCCCTGACTGAATGCCCCCAGGACTTTCCCTTGTCCTATGCGGCGCGCGCCGCTTCCCGAAGATTGGCCAAACGCGGCCATTCCCACCACTCAATTGCCCGCAAAGCCCCAACCTGTATAGGATCTGCGCGCTGTTCGCCTTTTCGCTAAACGTTTCATTGCTCACCTGGCGCCTCGCACGCATTACCAAAGGTATGGGAAAGGGCCGAAAAAATGTAGCTGGAGGGGACAAATTGGATTGCTACGCTGCAATCACTGCATCAACGGCCGCGCCAGAACCGAAACCGCCGAAGTATTGGATTCGAAGCCGGGATGCCAGCTGAATCGCCACGCTAGCACTTCAGGTCGTACCGGAGTTCGCCAGCGTCAATTCTTTGAACCAGCCAGCTGGAATGACAAATGGCCCCTCATCTGACGTTCGCACCGGGCGACACATTGCCGCCAGGCGCAATCAACACAGCGGGTACGCCTTCGGTGGCCCGGCCCATTGCCATATCAGGAACCGACATCCTGACGGTCAAGAACCTGTCGAAGATCTTCGGCCCGAAGCCCGAGGTTGCTGCGCAACTGGTCAAGCAGGGCCTGGGACGCGATGAGGTCTTCAAGCGCACCGGCAACATGGTGGCGGTCAACGACGTCAGCCTCAACGTGAAGGCCGGCGAGATCTTCGTCATCATGGGACTCTCCGGTTCCGGAAAGTCGACGCTCGTGCGTCTGCTCAATCGCCTGATCGAGCCGACGTCCGGCCAGGTCGTTCTCGAAGGCCGCGACATTGCGCCGATGTCCACGCCCGAACTGCGTGAAGTGCGCCGCAAGAAGATGGCGATGGTGTTCCAGTCGTTTGCGCTGCTGCCGAACCGCTCGGTGCTCGACAACATCTCGTATGGCCTGGAAGTCGCGGGCATGAAGAAGTCCGAGCGCTATGAAATCGCACGCGCTGCGCTCAAGCGCGTGGGACTCGGCTCGTACGAAAAGCTGCTGCCCAGCGAACTCTCGGGCGGCATGCAGCAGCGCGTCGGTCTCGCGCGCGCCCTGGCCGTCAATCCTGCTGTGCTGCTGATGGATGAAGCCTTCTCCGCACTCGATCCGCTGATCCGCTTCGAAATGCAAAGCGAACTGCTGCGGCTCCAGAAGGAGGAGCAGCGAACCATCGTCTTCATTTCGCATGATATCGAAGAGGCCATCAAGATTGGCGGCCGTATCGGCATCATGAAAGACGGCTGTTTGATTCAGGTCGGCACGCCCGCCGAACTGATCCAGTCTCCTGCGGACGACTACGTACGGGACTTCTTCCGTCACGTCGACGTTTCGCGTTTCCTCAAGGCCGAGAGCCTGATGACCCGCGTCGAGCGCGGACTGATTTCCGGCGACGTCGGCGCGCCCGCTGAACGTTACCTCAATCAACTGATCGATAGCGGTGCCGAGTGCGGTTACGTGTGCGATCAAGCCGGCCGCTACCAGGGCTGCGTCACGCCCGCTTCGCTGCACAGGGCGGGTGCCCAACCCCTGCGCGAAGCGTTGCTCAAGGACTTGAGCACGGTCTCGCTGGACACCGACCTGCACGAACTCTCCGCGATCGCACTGAGCCAGCAACACGACGTGCCGGTGACGGACGCGGCAGGCAAGCTCGCGGGAGTCGTGTCGTGCCGAACGATACTCAAACAGGTTATGGAGCGGAGGGCAGCATGAATTCGTCAGTCATCGGCAAGTTCGCAGAGAACGCCGTCAATTTTCTGTTCAATCACTTCCAGGGCGGATTCAACGCGTTTTCCGCGGCGTTGGGCGCAGTCGTCAAGCTGCTCGAAGACGGCCTTGGGGCGATTCCCTTCGTCGCGATGCTCGTCTTTCTCGTGGCGTTCGCGTTGTGGCGCCGTGGGATCGCCTTCGCCGTGTTCGTCGGCATCGCGCTGCTGCTCATTCACTACATGGGGCTGTGGCCGCAAACGGTCGCTACGCTGGCCCTTGTCGTTGCCGCGACGGTTTTCAGCCTCATCGTCGGCGTGCCGCTCGGCATCTGGGGCGCGCGCAACAAGCGGGTGGAACTGATTCTGCGCTCGCTGCTCGATTTCATGCAGACCATGCCGGCGTTCGTCTATCTGATTCCCGCCGTGATCCTGTTTGGCCTCGGCCGCGTGCCTGCCGTGATCGCCACCGTCGTGTTCGCCATGCCCCCTGTGGTGCGCCTCACGACGCTCGGCATCCGCCAGGTTCGCGAGGAATTGCTGGAAGCAGGCCGCTCGTTCGGCAGCACCGACGCGCAATTGCTCTGGAAAATCCAGCTACCGAATGCATTGCCGTCCATCATGGCCGGCGTGAACCAGACCATCATGATGTCGCTTTCGATGGTCGTGATCGCCTCGATGATCGGCGCAGGCGGCCTCGGCGAATATGTGTTGAGCGGCATCCAGCGGCTTGACATCGGCATCGGCTTCGAAGGTGGCCTCGGCGTCGTGCTGCTGGCCATCGTGCTGGACCGCCTGACGGAGACGTTCGGCGTGAAATCGAAGAAGAGGAGACCCGTCGCGAAGGTGGGCAAAGCTGGCACCACCGAAGCGGCGCATAGCTGACTAGCCGGATGCCTGGCTGACATCATAGGCAGGTCATCCGTGACGAATCGGTAATTTCAATATAAATCCGGAGTACTAACATGATTAGCGATACTTTCAAATCACTCGTGACGAAGCTGGCGCTATCGACGGTCGTCGCCATGAGTGTCGGTGTCGGGTCTGCCGTGGCGGCGGAGCCGATCAAGCTGGCGATCACCGACTGGGCCGACGTGCTCGCCACGGCCAACGTCGCCAAGTACGTGCTCGAAACGAAACTGAATCAGCCGGTCAAGTTCGTCAATGCGGACATCGGCATTCAGTTCCAGGGCGTGGCGCGCGGCGACCTCGACATCATGGTGGGCGGCTGGCTGCCGGTGACGCACGCCGTATACTACGCGAAGTACAAGAACGATATGGACGATGTCGGCGTGATCTACACGGGCGGCCGCAACGGCTGGGCCGTGCCCGCCTATGTGCCGGAGTCCGAAGTGTCGTCGATTTCGGACCTGAACAAGCCGGACGTCAAGAGCAAGCTCGACGGCACGATCCAGGGCATTGGTCCGGGCTCGGGCCTCATGCAGGCCTCCCAGAAGTCGGTTCAGGCCTACGACCTGAATGGCTACAACCTGCAGTCGTCGAGCGAAGCCGGGATGCTCGCTGCCGTGTCGCGTGCGTATCAAACGAAGCAGTGGGTCGTGGCCACGGTCTGGAGCCCGCACTGGCTCTGGCAGAAATGGCAGATGCGCTACCTGAAGGACCCCAAGGGCACGCTGGGCGGCGAAGAACAGGTCCACGCGTTCGCATCCAAACAGTTCGCCACCAGGTTTCCCCGCGCCGACGTGTTCTTCAAGCATTTCAAGCTGACGCTGGCTGACGTCGAAGCCATCGAACTCGAAGGCAACGCGACGAACGACTACGCGAGCGCCGCGAAGAAGTTCGTCGATGCGCACCCGGACAAGGTGAATGCCTGGCTGCAGCAGTAACCAGAAGGTCTGCATTTACCGGGGCAGGAAGGGCCCGCTGCCCCAGCGATTTTCATGTTCTCCCAGGGCCTGCTTGACACGATTACTTCCTGGAGTGACCTGTGAGCGAATACTCGTGCTTCTTTTCTGAAACGCTCCAGAGCCGTGACCCGGTCATCGCATCGGAGATCGCGCTCGAATTGCGCCGGCAACAAACGCAGATCGAATTGATCGCTTCCGAGAACATTGTTTCGGCGGCGGTGATGGAAGCGCAAGGGACGGTGCTGACCAACAAGTATGCCGAGGGCTATCCGTCGAAGCGCTATTACGGCGGCTGCGAGCATGTGGACCGCATCGAGGCGCTCGCGATCGACCGCGTGAAGGCCCTGTTCGACGCCGAATATGCCAACGTGCAGCCGCATTCCGGCGCGCAGGCAAACGGCGCAGTCATGCTCGCGCTGGTCAAGCCGGGCGACACGGTGATGGGCATGTCGCTGGACGCCGGCGGCCACCTCACGCATGGCGCGCGGCCAGCGCTTTCCGGCAAGTGGTTCAATGCCGTGCAGTATGGCGTGAGCCCGCAGACTTGTCGCATCGACTACGACGCCGTGCGGCGGCTCGCGCAGGAGCACCGGCCAAAGCTCATTATCGCGGGCTATTCGGCCTATCCGCGCGCGCTCGACTTTGCGGCTTTCCGTGAAATCGCGGATAGCGTCGGGGCCCTGCTGATGGTCGATATGGCGCATATCGCCGGCATCGTCGCGGCCGGCCGCCATGCAAATCCGATCAAGTACGCGGACGTCGTGACGTCGACCACGCACAAAACGCTGCGCGGCCCGCGTGGCGGCTTCATCCTGACCAACAACGGCGACCTCGCCAGGAAGATCAATTCCGCCGTGTTCCCCGGCTTGCAGGGCGGTCCGCTCATGCATGTCATCGCGGGCAAGGCGGTGGCGTTCGGCGAAGCGTTGCGTCCTGAGTTCGCGGGCTATATCGACCGCGTGCTGCGCAATGCCGAGGCGCTCGGCAACGTGCTGCAATCGGGCGGGCTCTCGCTCGTCACGGGCGGCACCGATAACCATCTGCTGCTCGTCGATCTTCGTTCCAAACGCATTACGGGCACGCAGGCTGAAAAAGCCCTCGAGCGCGCGGGCATCACTTGCAACAAGAACGGCATTCCGTTTGATACGGAAAACCCGACAGTGACTTCCGGCATCCGGCTTGGCACGCCGGCCGGTACGACGCGCGGATTCGGCACGGCTCAATTCGAGCAGATTGGCGAAATGATTCTCGAAGTGCTGGCGGGCGTCGAGCGCGAGCCGGGCGGCGACGACCACGTCGAGCGCGCCGTGCGCAGCCGCGTACGGGATCTGTGCAACCAGTATCCGATTTATTCGCACGCCGACGCGCTGGCATAAGCCCAGGCACTCAGCGCGCAAATGCAGTGAAGACCCGTTTATCTGTTTGAAGACTACTGAACAAAGGAATCGAAATGAGCTTCGAGGGCGTACATACTCCGCTGGTCACACCGTTCAAGGAAGACGGTGAAATCGACCATGCCTTGCTCGGCAAGCACGCAGCGAATCTCGCGGGCCGCGTATCGGGACTCGGGATCGGCGGCACCACGGGCGAATACTACGCGTTGAGCTTCGAGGAACGCGTCAAGACCTTCAACACCGTTGCCGAGGCGGCGGGTGGAAAAACCTATCTGACCGCGGGCATCAACGCGACCACGACGAAGGAAGTGATTCGACTGGGTCTCGAAGCGAAGCGTGCAGGTCTGTCGTCGCTGCTGGTGGCCGCGCCGTACTACGCGCAGCCCACGCAGGAAGAACTGCTCAGCCACATGCTGAAGGTCGACGACGCGCTCGACATGCCGATCATGCTGTACAACTTTCCGGCCCGCACGGGCACGGAGATCAGCGATGGCGTGCTGGCAACGCTGCTCGAGCGCCCGAACTTTATCGCCATGAAGGAGAGCACCGGCGATATTTCGCATCTGCATCATCTCGTCACGCACTTCAAGGACCGGCTGGTGCTCAGCTGCGGCATGGACGACCAGGCCCTCGAATTTTTCGCGTGGGGCGCGAAGAGCTGGGTAGGCGGCGCCTCCAACTTCCTGCCGGAAGCACACACGGCGCTGTTCGATGCTTGCGTCAAGCAGAACGATTTCGTTCTGGGCCGCAAACTGATGACGCAATTGCTGCCGGTGCTCGAACTGCTCGAGCGCAGCGGCAAATTCATCCAGTACGTGCGCTACGGTTGCGAACTGGTGGGGCTGCCGGTTGGTGTGGCGCGTGCACCGCTCGGCTCGCTCACGCAAGAGGAGCGCAGCGCGTTTGCGCAGCTTGTGCAACCGCTTATTCGCAACGCCCAGTAATAACCGAAAATGGTCTCGAACCTGGAATTCGCGCGGTTTCCTGCGCCAGATGGCGTCAACGGCTGGTGGGAGAGTCTCCCGCCGGCGGGGCCTGCCAGAAGCGTGTCGTCGGAGCATCGATACGATTGGGTCGTTGTGGGCGGCGGCATCACCGGGCTTTGCGCGGCTCGCCGGCTTGCCGAACTGGCGCCCGATGCATCGATCGCGCTAGTCGAGGCCGATCGCATTGGGCGCACGACGGCCGGCCGCAATTCCGGATTCTTCGTCGATTTGCCGCACGACATCAGCAGTGAAAGCTATTCGCGCAGCGTGGCAGAGGACAAGGCCGACGTGCGGTTCCAGCGGCACGGCATCGCCTACGTGCGCTCGATCGTACGGCAACACAATATCGATTGCGATTGGCGCGACGAGGGGAAATTCCACGCCTCGGTCAACAAGAAGGGGCTCGACGCGCTTTTGCACTTTGCGCGGGGTCTGACGCGCATCGACGAAGCTTTTGAATGGCTCGATCAGGCAGCCATCCGCAAGGTAACGGGCACGGACTTCTATCAGGGGGCGCTATTTACGCCGGGCTGCAGCACGGTGCAGCCTGCGGCGCTCATGCGCGGCCTCGCGGCCACGCAGCCGGAGAACGTCACGGTATTCGAGCTGAGCGCAGTCACCGAAATCGAGCATCGCGGCAACGAGAAAGTCCTGCATTTCGCCAAGGGAAAGATCGTCGCCAAACAGGTGATTCTCTGCACGAACGCTTATGCTGCGACGTTCGGCATCCACCCCAATGGCTTGCTGCCCGTCTACACCTTTGCATCGATGACGCGCGTCATGAATGCGGGCGAGGTCGAGAAGCTGGGCGGAACGCGGTCGTGGGCGCTGATCCCGGCTGACCCCATGGGCACGACCGTGCGCCGTCTTGCCACGGACCGTATTTGCGTGCGTAACCATTTTGCGTTCAGGCCGGGACTGCAGGTGTCCGAAGCCGATCTCGCGAAGGCGAAAACGCTGCATCAGCGCTCGTTCGACCGCCGATTCCCCATGCTCGAGGGCGTCGAGCTCGAGTACACGTGGGGCGGTCCACTGTGTCTCTCCGCGAACAACGGCGCGCTGTTCGGCCGCCGCGACGATGGCATTCTCGAAGCGGTGGGCTGCAACGGGCTCGGGCTGAGCCGAGGATCGTCGTCGGGCAAGCTGATTGCCGAATACGCGCTTGGCCAAAGCAGCGAGCTTGTCCATCAGCTTCTGAATCAACCCCACCCGCGTTCGCTGCCGGTTCGGCCCATCGTGGACATGGCCGTGTCGGCGACGATCTGGGCAAAGGAAATGTCGGCGGGCGCCGAGCTTTAATCAACCAAGGACACGAGATGACGACGCATCAGGAATGGAAGCAGAAAGCCGCGGAGCTGGCACTCGACGGCCGGGCACTCATCGCCGGAGAGCGGTGTGATTCGGCAGCGGGAGAATCCTTCGCTACGCTCAATCCGGCATCGGGCAAGGTGCTTGCGGAAGTGGCGAAATGCGGTGAAAAGGATGTGGATCACGCGGTCGCCGCTGCCCGCAATGCATTCGAAACTGGCGTATGGTCAAGGGCCGCGCCGGCCCATCGCAAGGCGGTGCTGCTTCGCCTCGCGCAACTGATCGACGAGCATGTGGACGAGCTGGCGCTTCTCGAAGCGCTGGAGGCGGGCAAGCCGATCAGCGAATGCCTCGCGCTGGATATTCCCGAGTCGGCAGCCTGCATTCGTTGGCATGCCGAAGTGACTGACAAGCGTTACGACGCGCTCTCGCCTTCGGGCGCGGATGTCGTTAGCATGATCACGCGTGAGCCGATTGGCGTGGTGGGCGCGGTCCTGCCCTGGAATTTCCCCGCGCTGATGCTGGCCTGGAAGATCGGTCCCGCTTTGTCGGTTGGCAATAGCGTGGTCGTGAAGCCTGCGGAGCAAACGTCGCTCTCGACTCTGCGCATCGCGGATCTCGCGCTCGAGGCCGGCGTGCCCGCGGGCGTGTTCAGCGTCGTCACGGGTTTCGGCGATAGCGCGGGGCAGGCGCTGGGCCGCCATCCCGATGTCGACCTCGTCGCGTTCACGGGCTCGACCGCGACCGGAAAGCGCTTTTTGCACTATTCCGCGGATACCAACCTCAAGCGTGTGGTGCTCGAATGCGGCGGCAAGAATCCGCAGGTGATTCTTCCCGATGTCGCGAATCTCGATGCGGTCGCCGAACAGGCCGTCGCCGCCGCGTTCTGGAATATGGGAGAGAACTGCAGCGCCGGTTCGCGCATTCTCGTTCCATCGAGCAATCGGGCGGAACTGATCGAGAAAGTTCAGGCTGTTCTCGCGCGCTGGAGGACGGGTGACCCGCTCGACCCGGACACCAAGCTCGGCGCGCTGATCGAGCAAAAGCACTACGAGAAGGTGCTGACGCACATCGAGAAAGCGAAGGAGCAGGGCGCACGCGTGGTTTGCGGCGGACGTGCCGTGCTGACCGAGACCGGCGGATGGTTCGTCGAGCCGACGATCTTCGATCAGGTCACGCCGGATATGGCCATCGCGCGCGAAGAAGTGTTCGGGCCGGTCGTGTGTTTTATCGAATACGAGGACGTGGAAGACGCCATTCGCATCGCGAACGACACCTGCTATGGACTGGCGGCTTCGTTGTGGACCGACAACGTGAACAGTGCGCATAAGGTTGCGGCGCGGATCCGTGCGGGCACGGTCACGGTAAACTGCTTCGGCGAGGGGGACCTCTCGACGCCATTCGGCGGCTTCAAGCAATCGGGCTTCGGCGGCCGCGACAAGTCGGTCTACGCACACGACCAGTATTGCGAGCTGAAGACGACCTGGTTGAAGCTCGCCTGAACTGGCAGCGGTAACGCGCGCGAGCGGGCCGTCAGGCCCCGCTCGCCTTCCGTGGCGCGCTTGCGCCACAGCTGAACAGGACTTGCATGCTAATGCGCATCGGATTCGTTGGAACGGGTGCAATCACAAAGGCCGTGGTGACCGGGCTGCTGCGCTCGGGCCTGTCATTCGAGCGGATCACACTTTTCTCCGCGCGGCGAACAAACGGCTGGCGAACTGGCGGCACCACAGTAGAAGGGCGATGCTGCATCATTTATAAGACCCATATTATGGAACGCCTCACTTGCCACGGGGCAAACGGACTCGCACACTATTCTCATCCGGATCCCTTTATCGTTCGTGGCGAGCTTGAATGCGCCATGCGAGCACCCGTTTAAAGAGCGCAAGCCATGTTAAAGAAGCAGCTATTCGCAGACAGACTCCTCGCCCAGATGCCGTCGCTCCGTGCTCTCCGTTGCTTCGTGACGGCGGCGAGATACGAAAGCTTTACCCAGGCGGCGGAGGTCCTCTGCGTGACGCAGGCCGCAATCAGCAGACAAATCAAGGAGCTCGAAGACTCGCTCGATGTCGCGCTGTTCGAGCGCACCGGGAGGCATATCGCGTTGACCGACGCAGGACGCATTCTGTACAACGCGTCGTACCTCTCGATCATGAATATCGCCGAAGCGGCGGAGGCGGTGCGGCGCACGGATCGGCACGCATTGACGATTTGCGTCTCGCATACGTTTTCGGCCCTCTGGTTGTCGCAGCGCCTCCCGGCGTTTCGTGCGCGCTTTCCGGATATCCGGCTGCACGTAATGGTCACCGAGCACTTCATGGAGCTGGACGAACTCATGGAGACCGACATCATCATCACGAAGAATCCGCCGCGTGAGCCGGAGTATGAGGTCGAGCCGCTGTTTCATGATGTCGTTTATCCGGTTTGCAGCCCGACGTTTTACGACCGGTATTTTCGCGGCAAGAAACTCAAGCCGCTCGACCTGCTTTCCGAACCCACGTTGAATCTCTCGTTGCTCGGGCGCGCCCAGGTGTGCGAACACGTGGATTGGCGAGTGTGGCGCAACTGGTTCCAGCAGGGCGACGGCACGGACATGCTGGCTGAAAACCGCAACCTTGAGAGCAACGACTACCGGCTTCTCGTCGCGCAGGCGGAAGCCGGCGAAGGGACGCTGCTGGGCTGGCATCATCTGCTCCATCTTCAGGTCGAGCAGGGACGCCTGATACGGCCTGTTCCGGATGCGCTTGTCTTTAGAGACCGCTACCACTATCTGATTACGCACCGGAATGCGCGGCCTCGCACCGAGTATCTGCAGTTTCGGAACTGGCTCAGCGAAGAAGCCGGTGCGATGATGCGCGACTGGCTCGATGCCGGTGTTGCGGTCACCGGCTAATTATCACAGGCTAATCAACGGGCAACGGATTTCGACCGTATCGATTGTCTGGAATGCATTGACAGAGGCGGTCCTCATGGTTCACCACGCGATTGACAGCGAAGCCACGGCGGCGAGGCGGCTGCGTTTCGGGATCGTGCTATTGCCCAACTTCACGTTGACTGCGTTCTCCGGCTTCGTCGATTTGCTCAGGCTCGCCAGCGACGAAGGCGACATGAGCCGGCCGGTGCGGTGCGCATGGACCATCGTCGGAGAAAACCTCGTTCCGGTTCGCGCCAGTTGCGGAATCCAGATCACACCGTGGACGACCTTCGATGCGGACGAGGCGTTCGACTATGTCGTGATCGTAGGCGGGCTGCTGCATTCGGGACCGCCGGCCAGCGACGCAACGCTCTCCTTCATTCGCGCGATGGCCGAAACGCCGGCCACGCTCGTGGGACTCTGTACGGGGGCGTTCGCACTCGCCCGGGCCGGCGTGATGAACGGCTATCGAATTTGCGTGAGCTGGTTCCACTACTGGGATTTCGTCGAGCGTTTTCCGCAAGCCGATGAGCGCGACCTCGTTGCGGACCGGCTCTTCGTGATCGACAGAAGGCGCATTACGTGTTCCGGCGGCCGTGCGTCGATCGACGTGGCCGCGGCGATTCTGCTGCGCCATGTCGAGGCCACGATCGTGCGCAAGGCGCTGCGTATTCTGCTCGTGGACGACGCGCAGAAAGGCAACGCGCCGCAACCGCATCCTCCGGGCCTCGCGCCTGCCACGCATCCCAAGGTCAGGCGCGCGATTCTGCTAATGGAGCAACACGTTGGCCAGCCGCTGAGTCTGCCGGACCTGGCGCACAGGCTCGATGTTTCGGTGCGCCAGCTCGAACGCCTTTTCACGACGGAAACCGGCAAATCGCCGGGCGCGTACGCGAGGCAGATCCGCATACGCATGGCGTCATGGCTGTTGACGAGTTCGGACCGCACGGTTGCGGATATCGCGTCGTCATGCGGCTTTTCCGACGCCTCGCATCTCGGCCGTGAGTTTCGCAAGGAATTTGGCGAGTCGCCCAACGAATATCGCACGACGCGGCTGCCGAACGCTCATGAGGCGCTGCTGGGCACGCCGGAGCCGGATACCCCGTTGCCTGAGGAATATGTCGAGGCACCGGCTCGGCAACTGCAAGGTGAATCGAATAGATTGCGGTAGCAGTGCCGAGAGATCACTTAATTTAAAGTCATCCGAAAAGGAAAATAAATCACGTTGAAAGCCTGCGGCGTTGCTTCAATACTCCGCGCACCGGTTCCTCGTCGTGCCATAGATTGATGACAATGAAAGGAGACAATCACAGACAAGAATACTTAGGTAAGCTATATATTTAATCAATCAGAAAACGTACATACGATCATTCGTTCTCGAATGACAACCAGGTTTGGAGAACTTCGATGAAAGGACGCAGTGTAATCGCGGCATCGATATTGGCGGCATTTGCCGCTCCCGCGATGGCTCAAAGCTCGGTAACGCTCTATGGCGTGATCGACGAAGGCTTCGACTTCACCAACAATGCAGGCGGCAGCAAGCTGTATGAACTGCAGAGCGGCTATGTTCAAGGCAGCCGTTGGGGCATGAAGGGCGCGGAGGATCTCGGCGGTGGTCTGAAAGCCGTGTTCCAGCTTGAAAACGGCTTCAACGTCAATAACGGGAAACTCGGGCAGGGCGGCTTGATGTTTGGCCGGCAGGCCTTTGTTGGCGTGGCGAGCGACACGTATGGTACGGTCACCCTGGGGCGCCAGTACGACTCGTTGGTCGATTTTCTCGCACAGACTACGGCGAATGGAAACTGGGCCGGCTATCTCTTTTCGCACCCGTATGACAACGACAACACGGACAACACGTTTCGCGTGAACAACACGGCGAAATATACGAGCCCGTCGCTCACAGGTTTCCAGTTCGGCGGCACGTATAGCTTCAGCAACGACACGAATTTTGCCAACAACCGACAGTACAGCGTCGGCGCCCAGTACACGAACGGTTCGCTTTTGATCGCGGCGTCATATCTGCAGGCCAACAACCCATCTTCGACGGCCACTGGCGCGATCAACAACGGCGGCGACGAAAACTTCCTGGCGCAACGCCTGCGTATCTTCGGCGCGGGGATCAACTATACGATCGGTTCGGCAACGCTGGGCTTTGCATACACGAACACCGACGTCACCCAACCGGTCAGCAACGGCTATATTGGCGCGATCACGCCTCCCGCCGGATCGAATCTGTCGTCGCTGCGCTTCCAGAACTTCGAAGTGAACGGGAAATATCAGTTCACCCCGGCCTTCTTCGTGGGTGCGATGTACACCTACACGCGCGCGGATTTCAATGCGACCACCGGCAAGCTGCATCCGAACTATCAGACCATCGGTCTGATGGCGGACTACAATCTGTCGAAGCGCACGGATCTCTATCTGCAGGGTGCGTATCAGCACGTTGGCGGCGACAAGACCCAAACGGTACTCGACGTCGCTTATGTTCCGGGTGCCGCGGACGTTTCGTCTAACTCGAATCAGCTCGTGATTCGCGCTGCAATCCGTCACAAGTTCTAATCACCCGCGCAATCGCGGACGGCGTGCTGGCGGGCACGCCGTAACGAGCGCGAAGTGCGTCCCTGAACGCCGCACGCCACATGTCACAGCCAGTCAGTCTCGAAGGCGCAACCGGTCAAAGAGGCGCAGCCGTTCTCGGTGAGCACGACTTGCTGCTCGAGCTTGACGCCCTGCGTACCGCCTTCCGCACCGATATAGCTCTCGATGCACACCGTCATGCCCACTTCGAAGCGACCGTCGTAGCCCGCGCTGTCCCAATCGACCTGGTGGGCAATCGAAGGATATTCGTCGACCATGCCGATACCGTGGGCAAGGCAGCAGTAACGGTTCTTGACGAACGGCTCCGGAATCTTCCACGCCTTTTCCGAGAACTCTCGAAACGTCATGCCCGGCTGAAGAAGCTCCATATTGAAATGGACCTGTGCAAACGCATACTCGTAGAGCTTGCGCTGCTCGTCAGAAGGACGGCCGTCACCAACGAGCCACGTACGGGAGATGTCCGAACAGTAGCCGTTCGGTCCCACCATATCCGTGTCGAAGACCAGCAGGTCGCCTTTCTGTAGAACGCGCGACGAACATTCGTGCATCCACGGGTTCGTGCGGTCGCCGGAGGCGAGAAGCCGGGTCTCGATCCACTCGCCGCCGTGCCGGATATTTTCGTAATGGAGATACGCCCACAGGTCGTTCTCGGTCATGCCGGGGCGAAGCTCGCGTTTCATGCGCTCGATGCTCGCCTCGCAGGTGCGCAACGATTCGCCGATCAACACGAGTTCACTGGACGACTTGATCAATCGCGCCGTTTCCATCAGGGCTTGTCCGTCGAGCAGCGAGATGCCGTGCTTTTCCAGGTAGGCTGCGCCGAACGGATCGAGCCGGTCGACTGCCAGCACATGTTCGCCAGGTGCGTGCTGGCGCAATACGTCGACGATCTCGGCACCCCAGACCTGCGCGCGGCGCTCCGCCTCGTGGCCCGCGTTGAAGAATGTCCAGCTGAGCGCGCCGCGCAATTCCACATCGAGGTCCAGCCCGTCCCAGACATGCTCGCTGCTGTGAAATTCCCAGGCGACGACATGACCGTCTGCGAAGACCATGACGTAACGCGCGGGATTGCGGCCGGCCCATACCTGCATGTTGGAAGTGTCGGTCGCGTAGCGAATGTTCACCGGGTCATAGAGCAGGATGGCGGGCACGTTGTGCTTGCGTAATTGCTCCTGCACGCGCTCGAGCCGCCAGGCCCGGACGTCACGCAAGATCGCGTCTTTGCGGGTCGGTTCGATCGTGCTGCGTGCCGCATCCAAAAGCGGGGCGCTCGTCATCCTCTTTCTCCTGGCCTGGCATTGATAGCGTGTTGCCTTTGAGTATTGGAGGATGGGGGGTACAGCGTCAATGCGCTTTATTTTCCTGGCCGCATGACTTTGGGTTATACGTAGCGGCGGCCTCGGCGCCTTGCCTTTGGATGACCATAGAGAACGCGCCCGTCCGCCGAAACCAGCGAACGGGCGCGCAACGCGTTTCAAGCCAGCGCTTTGGCGTGAAAGGCCATATGCTCGCCGATAAAGCTGGCGATGAAGTAATAGCTATGGTCGTAGCCTTCACGAACGTTGAGCGTCAACGGTTGTCCCGCCTTTGCGCAGGCAGCCTGCAGCAATTCCGGCCGTAGCTGCGCATTGAGGAATTCGTCGCCGCCGCCTTGTTCGACGAGTAGCGGCAAGCGTTCGCGCGCGCTGCCGACCAACGCCACGGCGTCATACTGCTTCCACGCCTCGCGGTCATCGCCGAGGTAGGCGGTGAGCGCTTTTTCGCCCCACGGCACCTGGCTCGGCGCGACGATCGGCGAGAATGCGGATACGCTGCGATAGCGGCCCGGATTGCGCAGTGCAACCACCAGCGCGCCGTGCCCGCCCATCGAATGCCCGCTGATCGAGCGCGCCTCGCTCGCCGCAAAACCCGCCTCGACGAGGGCGGGCAATTCGGAGACCACGTAGTCGTACATGCGGAAATGCTTCGCCCACGGTTCCCGCGTGGCGTTCACGTAGAAGCCCGCGCCCTGGCCGAGATCGTAGTCGGGCGAATCGGGCACATCGCTGCCACGCGGACTGGTGTCCGGCGCGACGACGATGATCCTGTGCTCCGCCGCGTAGCGTTGCACGCCCGCCTTGGTGATGAAATTCTGTTCCGTGCAGGTCAGGCCCGAAAGCCAGTACAACACGGGACATTTCTGCCCGCGCATGGCAGCCTCGGGCAGATAGATGCCAAACTTCATGTCGCCGCCAACGGTGGACGAGGCGTGCTTCCAGACCTCCTGGCTGCCGCCGTGGCTGACGTGTCGTTCAATGCGCTCCATAAGCGTTTCAGGCCTCCCGGTAAGTGCCTTTGGCTTTCGCAGCCTGAGTGGAGAGAATGTCCATGAGCGCGGGGCTCAGACAACCGTACGGCTCGAGGCCCTTGTCGCGCAGCGTCTGGCGCACGTTGGCCATGGCCGAAGGCGGTGTGCCGCTCTCGATGATCGAGGACACGAAGGCTGCGAAGCCGGGGCCGTCCCAGCCCGCGTCTTTCGACGGGCAGCGCAGCGTGCCGCCCGCGAAGCTTTCGGCGCCTTTCTGGATGCCGCGGTCAACCGTGGGGTGAATGGCCGAGGCCATGGTCTGTCTCCTTCCTTGCGTGTCAGTAGTGCACGACGGTCCGGATCGATTTGCCCTCGTGCATCAAGTCGAACGCTTCGTTGATGCCCGAGAGCGGCTTCGTGTGGGTGACGAACGGCGCGAGCTGGATCTTGCCCGCCATCGCGTCTTCGACCATGCCCGGCAGTTGCGAGCGTCCTTTCACGCCGCCGAATGCCGTGCCGAGCCAGCGGCGGCCGGTCACGAGCTGGAACGGGCGCGTGGAGATTTCCTGACCCGCGCCGGCCACGCCGATGACGACCGACTGGCCCCAGCCACGATGCGCGCATTCGAGCGCCGCGCGCATCACGTTGACGTTGCCGATACATTCGAAACTGTGATCCACGCCCCAGCCCGTCATGTCGACGATCACCTGCTGGATGGGCTTCTCGTGATCCTTGGGGTTTACGCAGTCGGTGGCGCCAAAGGCGCGCGCCAGATCGAACTTGCCCGGATTGGTGTCGATGGCGATGATGCGGCCGGCCTTGGCGAGCTTCGCGCCCTGGATCACAGCAAGTCCGATGCCGCCCAGGCCGAACACGGCGACGGTATCGCCTTCCTGCACCTTGGCGGTGTTCTTCACCGCGCCCAGACCCGTGGTCACGCCGCAGCCCAGCAGGCACACCTGCTCGGGATTGGCTTGCGAGTTGATTTTGGCGAGAGAGACTTCGGCCACCACGGTGTACTCGCTGAACGTGGAGCAGCCCATGTAGTGATAGAGCGGCTGGCCGTTGTAGCTGAAACGGCTTGTGCCATCGGGCATCACGCCCTTGCCCTGGGTCGCGCGCACGGACACGCACAGATTGGTCTTGCCGCTCTTGCAGAACAGACACTCGCCGCATTCGGCGGTGTAGAGCGGGATGACGTGATCGCCGGGCTTCACGCTGGTCACGCCCTCACCCACTTCCACGACGATCCCGGCGCCCTCGTGGCCGAGCACGACGGGGAAGAGGCCTTCCGGGTCGTCGCCGGAGAGCGTGAAGGCATCGGTATGACAAACGCCGGTATGCGTGATCTTGACCAGCACCTCGCCCTTGCGGGGCGGTTCAACGTCGATCTCGACGATCTCGAGGGGCTTGCCCGGCCCAAACGCAACTGCAGCACGCGATTTCATAGTAGTCCTGTAAAAAAAGAAGGTCGGCCGAATCGGCGCGGGAAAAATCCCGCGGTGAGCTAGCGTAAATAGGTTCGAACGAGGGTCACGACATCGTCGATCGATCCCGGGGACTCCGCTGATCCCGCAAGGTGGGTAAATTCTTCGCGCAAGTGGCTTTCGAGCACACCGGCCATCACGCCGTTGATCGCGCCGCGAATCGCCGCCAGTTGCTGGAGCACCGGCGCGCAATCGGCGCCTTCCTCCAGCGCGCGCTCGAGCGCGTCCAGCTGGCCGCGAACCTTGCGCACGCGCGTGAGCACGCGCTTCTTTTCTTCGGGGGAATGGGGCATGACGGCATCGATTGAAGATACTGTGGGGCAGTATAGGCGAATACTGGCAGGGAGTATACGTTTGCATCGATGTTGCCAACGTGATGCCAGGTGAATATCGGGGCTGTTCCCACAGGGCATGCGGCGCATAATGAGCCCGTGATGCGCAGTTTCGAGGACCTCGTGCCTTACCTGCTGTATCTGCGACCATCGACATTCGTGAGGAATTTTCTCCGAGCATTGCGCTGCGCGCAAAGGAGCAGGGGTGAACCGCACGCAGGGACGCTTCGTCGAATTATGGTCGTGCAGCGGGGGCGCGCGCGCCGAGGCCGTCTATGCCGATCTCGCGCGCCGTTATGGCGAGGCGGGGCGGCACTACCACACGCTGCGCCACGTGCACCGCTGCCTGCGCGATTTCGACCGGGCGCGCGAGGCGATTGCGCATGGCAATCTCGTGGAGCTTGCGCTGTGGTGCCACGACGTGATCTATGTTCCGGGCGCTCAGGACAATGAGGAGCGCAGCGCGCAGTGGCTGCGGCGCTGCGCAGACGATCGCATCGCGGCTTGCGAGCGCATTTGCGAAGCGATTCTCGCGACCCGGCATACCCGCGCGCCGGATGAACTGGATGCGCGCTTCGCGTGCGACATCGATCTCGCGTCACTGGGCGCACCGCGCCGCCAGTTTCAGGACAACGGCATGCGCCTGAGAGCCGAACGCCCGGACCTGGACGACCACGCCTACGCCATGCACGAGCGGCGGATGCTGGAGACGCTGCTCGCGCGCCCGCGCATCTACCTGACCGATTACTTTCATTCGCATTGCGAGGCCGCGGCACGCGCCAATCTCGCGTGGCGGCTCGCACAGGCGACGCCGGGCGCCGGGACATGAGGCCAGGTTGGCAAATCAGGGAAACGACCATCAGGATTTCGCATCTAGCGAAAAGCGCCAGGCGGACGAGGCATGACTAGCGGAGTTCGTTATCGGCGGGCAGCGCTCGACTGACGTGTTCCGTCGTCTCGTTGAACACGATGCGAACCGTCGATCCCGGCCCGTCCCGGCTTTCGATATGAAACTGCGCGCCGATCATCCGTGCGCGCTCCTGCATGCCTTGCAGTCCATACGAATCCCCACGGATCGCCTTCGCCACGTCGAACCCGTTGCCGTCGTCATGGACCTCGAGTTCGAAGTGGTTATGGATGCAACGCAGGACGACCTCGGCATGCGAGGCCTGCGCGTGGCGGCTGACATTGGTGAGCGCCTCCTGGACGATGCGGAACACCGCCGTCGCGCGGTCGTCGCTCAATGAAGGTTCGCGGCCTTCGAGCAGGAACGTGCAGACCGTTGCGTTGTGTCGGGTGAAGTCCTGAACGAGCCATTCGAGTGCCGACAGGAGCCCGAAATTCAGCGCGGCCGGTCGCAGGTGACTCGCGACGTTGCGCACGATGTCGATGGTGCGTTCAGCCAGCCCGCCGATGTCGCCTACCTTTTGTTGCCACTCGGCGCCCTGGCTCAGCGCAAGCTTGAGCAAGGAGACATTGATCTTGATCGCGGTGAGCAACTGGCCCAGTTCGTCGTGGATCGTCATGGCGATCTGCCGCCGCTCCTCTTCGCGGATCGACTCCTGGTGGGACGAAAGCTGGCGCAACTGTTCGCGCGAATGGCGAAGCAGCTGCTCGGTTCGCGTGCGCTCGCGCACTTCTTCCTCGAGCTGATCGCGATGGCGCGTGAGGATCTCCATCGCCTGCTTGCGGCCCGAGATATCGGTCAACTGTCCTTCGAGGCATTGGGGGGCCGCGCCGTCGTAGCGTATGCCGCGGGCATTGAGCTGACACCAGACCGCGGTGCCGTCGGCGCGAGTCAGCTCGATTTCCAGGCCCGCGATCTTGCCGGTCAATTGCAGCATCGCGAAGAGTTGGGCCGTTTTCCCGCTGGAAAACGGCTGGGGCTTGGCATGAACTGCGCTCGCGTCGTCGCGTGGCGCCGTGATCATGCCTTGCACGTCGCGGTAGCCGAGCAACTGGGCCATCGCGGGATTGGCGTCGCAGAGTTTGCCATTGCGATCGAGCACGAAGAATCCTTCGAGTGAATTCTCGATGATGCTCCGGTACTTGCGCTCGCTCTCCCTGAGCGATGCCGTCGAGTCGCGCAGCCGCTCCGCCATCACGTTGACACGCGCGGCCAGCCGGCCCAGTTCGACACTGGATTCGATGGCGCAGCGGCTGTCCAGATCGCCTGACGCGATGCGGTCGACCATTTCTTCCAGGCGCCGGATGGGCTCGCGCACGAGGTGTTTGAGGAGCAGAAAGGTCGTGACGTACACCACGGCGAGCACGAGCGCGAGCGTTCCCAGCACCGCCGCGCGCGCGGCCTCGAAACCCCGGTCGGCGGCGGCCCGCGTCAGGACCACGCGGACCTCGCCGATCTTTTCGGGCGGCGCATTGCCGGGTGGCGTGAATTCTATCGGCCGCACGCGAACCACGCGCGCCTGCGGGTCGGGCATCGGCGCATTGCTCGCGTCGGCCAGCACGCCATAGTTGGTCGCGGTCACGGTGAAGCTCACCACCTCCGGATTCGGTTTGAGCACATTCAGTTGCCGTGTGATCGCGTCGCGATCGACATTCCAGAGCGGCTGCGCGAGCGACTGGCTGAGGAGATCGGCAATGCGGTTCGCACGTTCGTCGAGTTCCGCGATCCGGCCTTCGCGCGCATGCTCGAGCAGGAAGAACGCCGACGTGCCCGCCACCAGCGTACAGAGCACCAGCAGCGAGAGCATGAGCTGCGCATGCAGGCTGCGTGGGAAGCGGGCACGCAACAGGGTTTGCAGCATTACGCGGCCTTTGAAGCGGAATCGAGCAGGGTGTCGAGATCGAACGTGTAGGCGCCCACACGCCGGCTTTGCACGCGCGAGAAACGGCTGAAGTCGGGAGACGTGCGGCCTTGAAAGGCAATCTCGGCGTAACGCCTGGCGTCGCTGCTGTCGAGCACCTTCAGATAGTCGAGCCGCTGGCGCGGTCCGCCCACTTGCGCAAAGTCCGCGCCGTAGTGGTAGTCGTGAATGAGGACCAGCGCGCATGCGCCGATGAACTGGTCGCCTGCAACGATCGCGGCCAGGTCGCCGCGAATGACCGAAGCCACGGCTTCGGGCAGCGCACCGAGCCCGCCGACGATGGTGGACAGATGCCGCTCCTGCACCGCACTCAATGCACCAAGCGTCATCGAATCGTTGGCAGCCCAAAGGATATTGGCATCCGGGTAGCGCGAGAGCAGCACGCGCGCCTTGTCGCGGCCGTCGGAAAAACTCCAGTCCCCATAGACGAGCTGATCGATGCGGTCCTGCGGCCGGCGCGCCAGCGCGGCCTGCACCCCGGCGGCGCGCTCGGCAGAGACCGGCGTGGCAGGGTCGCCGGTAATGCCGATCACGCGGGCGGGGCCGCTGCCGTTCGAACGGATCAGGCAATCCATGAGGCGAAAGCTGCCGCGTCCGGCATCGGCGGTGACGGTGCCGATCCAGTTCGCGATCCGTTCGCGCTCGTTGCCGGTCTGGGCACGCTGGGCTTCGGTCAGATCGTTGTGGATCAACAGCACTTTGGCGCTCGAGCGTGCCAGCGTTTGCAGCATCTGCGGCGCGGCCATCTTTTCGTTGACGATCACCACATAGTCGGGCGCCGCTGTACGTGCCGCTACGGATTCGGCCTGGCGAAGCATCAGCAGATGATCGCGCTCCGCGTAGAGCACTTCCAGCTGCATGCCAAAGTGTTTTGCAGTCGCGGCCATGAAGCGCGAGACGAGTTGCCAGTGCTGGCCCGTATCGTGTTCCACGCTTTCGCCCGGATTCAGGAATACGACGCTTGCTGGCCCACGGCTGACCGGCAACGCCATGGTCGCCCGCATCGTTATCAGGCTCGCGCCAATACCGACGCATTGCGCGATCATCTGTCTTCTGTTCATACGAAATCAGCGTATGCCATGCGCGGCATTGGGTGGAACCGAACGGTCAGTCGCGCGCAGCATAACGCGACGTAATCTCGCCGACAATCCGCTTTACTTCGGGCCAGGACGGAAATTCCCGGCAGACATTCAAGGGTGCGATTGCGCCTCGAAGTCCGCCATTCAGGATTTCCCGACACAAGATTCAGGGTTCCCCTTTACCGTTTGCAGTCGAAGACGACTGCACGCGATCATTGGCGGGTTCATCATGAGGTCAGCAAAATTCGAAGCTTGGCAGAGGCGACGCGCGATGATTTCCGAGTGGGGCGACCGTAAGGCGCGCGTGCAGGACGTGAACTCGATCTGCATGCGCCTGTTCGATACGTGGTGCGAATCCCGCAATCTCATGCCGCTGGCTTATTTGATGCACTGCTGGCCGCTGCCGGACAGCCGCGCGGGCACGATACGGCGCTTGCAGGAAAGCATGAAAGACCTGCGCCGCAACCATGCGGACAAGCTCGATTTGTATGCGTTATCGGCGCTTGGCGAACTCACACGCAGTCTCGACGAACTGATCGACCGTGCGGAAATTTCCGCGAGGCATTCGTTCGCTACGTAAGGCACCTGGAACATAGAGGGCTAACGGGCTAACGGGGCGTGCAATCCGTATTACCTGCATACGTGATAAAGGGTTGCCGAAGGGCCATGGCTTTGGCGACGAGGACAAAACAAAGTAACCAGGGCCGGAGCAACCGTGGGCAAGATGACTGACTCGCAGGCCACGACAACGAACCCCTGCACGATACTGGTCGCGGGCGGTACGCCGAACGAGACCCGCTTGATCGCCGACCACCTCGTATGGGAGGGCTTCGAGGTGCTCGCCGCGAACAGCGGCCTCGAGGTGCTGGAGCGTTCGTACGTTTCCCAGCCCGAACTGATTCTGCTCGATTCAGAGGCCGCCAGTGTGGGCGCCCTCGCCACCTGCCGCAGCCTGAAGTCGGATGCGCGCACGCGCGATATTCCCGTGGTGCTCATGATGCCGGCAGGCCATCATCGAAATCTCGCCGATGGCCTCAGCGCCGGCGCAGCCGACCATGTGCGCAAGCCCGTGCTCGTCGAGGAGCTGGTGGCCAGGGTCCGCACGCACATCGCGTTGCGGTCGGCCCACCGGCAACTCGCCATGCAGCAGCGCGGGCTCAACGCGTGCGAAACGCGCTTTCGCGCGATCGTCGAATCGGGCCCGGTGGCCATGGGCATCACCTCGATGCCCGACGGCCAACTGCTCTATGCCAACGCGCGGTTTCGCGAACTGCTGCGCCTCGATGAAGCGGCGCGCGCGAACGTCAATATCGTCGACTTCTACGTCGATCCGCTGGAGCGCGAAAGACTCGTGCGCTGTCTCGCGGCCCAAGGCAGCTT
Source organism: Paraburkholderia sp. BR10936 (assembly GCF_040965735.1). Lineage (NCBI taxonomy): Bacteria > Pseudomonadati > Pseudomonadota > Betaproteobacteria > Burkholderiales > Burkholderiaceae > Paraburkholderia > Paraburkholderia sp. BR10936. Next base: position 39,349 of record NZ_JBFRCM010000021.1, on the reverse strand, counting down.
CAGCGACGCGGAGGTGAATCTGCGTCGGCCGGACGGGACGCAGTTCTGGGCCATGGCGACGGCACGGCTGTCGAACTACGATGGCGCACCGGCCATTTACGTCGGCCTGCACGACATTTCCGGCCGCAAGCGCGTGGAAGACGAACTCGTGCGCTCGCGCGAGCAGCAGCGGGCCCTGTCGGCTTATCTGGAGGGAATGCGCGAAGACGAGCGCAAGCGCAGCGCGCTGGAGATTCAGGACGAACTCGGCCAGTTGCTGACGGCGCTGAAAATGGACGTCTCGCTGCTGCGGATGCGGCTCACCGACGATCCGGAGGCCGTCGGCCGGGCCGACGACATGCGCGAACTGGTCGAAGGCACGATCTGGATGGTCCGCAACGTGGCAAGCCACCTGCGGCCTGCGGCGCTCAACTTCGGCCTCGTTTCGGCGCTCGAATGGCTCACCAGTCAATGGAGCCGGCACAACGCCATCCCGTGCGAACTGCACATGGCAAGCGGCGAGCCGGCCTTGTCGGACATGCAGGCCACGGCGCTCTTCCGGATCGTCGAGGCGGCGCTGACGAACGTCGCGCGCCACGCGGCGGCGCAGCGCGTCGAGCTCACGCTCAGCACCGGGCCCGGCTCGCTCGACTTGCGTGTGCGCGACGACGGCCGCGGCTTCGACGTGGCCGCCGCGTATGCAAGGTACGCATACGGTCTGCTTGGCATGACAGAGCGCGCGAGGCTGATTGGTGGTACGTTGAGCATCGACAGTCAGCCCTGCAAAGACCTGACCATCGGCATTGCGTCTGGCACCACGATTTCGATCCACGTTCCGCTCGAAGACCCCCATGATCAGAATACTCATCGCCGATGACCATGCCATCGTGCGTGGCGGACTCAAGCAGATCCTCGCGACGACTGCCGACATGGTCGTGACGGCGGAGGCCGGGCAGGGCTCGGAGGTGATGGAAAAGCTGCGGACCTGCGAAGTCGACCTGCTGCTGCTGGATATGACGATGCCGGGCATCAGCGGCGTCGATCTCATCCGCCGCGTGCGCGCCGAGGAACCTGCGTTGCCGGTGCTCGTGCTCAGCATCCACAACGAAGCCCAGGTCGCGTCGCGCGCGCTGCGGGCCGGCGCGACAGGCTACGTGACGAAGGACAGCGATCCCGAAGTGCTGCTGGCCGCGATTCGCAAGCTCGCGGACGGCGGGCGCTTTATCGACCCGAAACTCGTCGACGCCATGGTGTTCGAGAAGCATTCGGGCGATGTGCCCCCGCACGAAGTGCTATCGGACCGCGAGTTCCAGGTGCTGCAGATGCTCGCGTCGGGCAAGAGCATCAACGATATCGCCGATGCGTGCGCGCTCAGCGCCAAGACGATCAGCACCCACAAGATGCGGCTGATGCAAAAACTCGGGCTGGGCAATAACGCGGAGGTGATCCGCTATGCGATCCGGCATGGGCTGGTGGGCGAGTAACGCTCGGTCGTGCGCGGCGAGAAGGAAATCCTGACAAACGAACCGGACAATCCCGAGGGAACTATCTACCCGTCCCGATGGCGGCCGGTTTAACGGCTGTCTACGATGATTCCACCTAAAGCGTGGGGGGCGGCGATGGCGGTGCGGCAGTCGTTAGGGGCAGCAGTCGTGAAGTGGCTGAACCCCACCAGCAGGCAGACAGTGCGGGTCGTGACGGTGCATCGTGCGCCGTCCGGGCGGATCGCGAGCGTGTTCATCGAGGCGCAGACAGCGGACGGACCGCGCGCGCTGTTTTTCTTCCGCCATCCCGACCGTGGATGGCAGGTGTTTCCACCCGATATCCTGCGTCCTTCGATGGGCGCAGCACGTGTCGCGACAAGCATATAGCGGCAGTCAGGCCGCGAGCGGAGATTGCGCATGGAAGAGATCGCGCCAGACGAATTGCCGTCACCCTATGAAACGAAGCTGCGCGAGTGGATGAGCCGGTGGTACGACCACGCCATCGCGCAAGGGCTCGTGTGTCCGCCGTTTTTGCTCGACGACGCCAAGGCCGAGCGCCTCGAAGGCTATTTCGCCGCCGGACTGACGCCATCGGAAGGTGCGCAGGCCTTCTTCGGGCCGGCGCACTGACCTGCGCCTTCGTGACGGCGCGTCGAGCGCTCATGCGGCCTCGATCTGATCTTCCACGTGTGTTGCGTAGTGCGCTCTGTTCATCGACATCATCGTGATTTCGACGCGCGTGTTCGCTTTCTTTCTGGTCCCGAATATTCGATCGTGTACAGCGCAGGCGCGGTTTGCCCAGAAGGCTCACTAGAGCCTGCAGTTTTCGAACTTGTAGCGCGAAGGAGACTTGCCGCTGTTCTCGAGAAAGAAACGCGAGAACGCGCAGGGAGAAGAAAAGCCGAGAAGATCGCTCACCGCGGCAACCGAATAATCGGCCAACGGCAGCAACCGCCGTGCCTCCTCGAGGCGCGCATGAGACAGGATAGCCTGGAAGTTCGTCCCTTCAATCTGCAGGCGCCGGTGCAGCGTCGAGCGTGAAATGCCAAGGCGGCCGCAGACTTCTTCCATGGGGTTCGCAAATGGCAGACCGGCATGCGCCTCACGAATCATCTTCGTCACGAAATCTTCGATTCTCGAAGAAAACGAATGGCCCACAACGAAGCGTCTGATATCGGCATCGGCCTGCCCGCAGAGAATGTTTTCGGTGATCTCGTTGTACCTGCAATACGGCAGGTCTGCCGCTCCGGTTTTCATCAGCATGCAGTTGCGGCTTTGCCTGAATTTCACCGTCGCGCCACACAGGTGCGAGAGCTGGGAGACGGGCGCAAACGCCTCTCCGGTCAACTCGATCTGGGTGGGATAGGGCTCGTCGTCGTTGTACTGTTCGGCGAGTCGAATGAGCAGCAGAAAATTATAGAAAGCGCTCGATGAACTTCTGCCCGCGCCGTCCAGAACGTATTCGAATTCGAATGTCTGGCCTGCCCGCTTGACCTTCACGGTATCGACATTTCCGATCAACACCCGGTAGCGCAGAAACTGGTCAAAGGCCTTCGTCAACGTCGGGCTGTTCGTGACGATGGCCAATAAGGTGCTGATCGGGGCGCGAAACGAATAACTGGAAAAGATTTCGAGCCGCTCCGAAGCCTGGTAGCCCGGCTCCAGCAGATTGAGCATGGCAATGTGCTTGTGTGCGGGGATGCGCCCGTCCGGATGGACGAGTTCCGCCTCGGTGATGCCGGTGAGGCGCGTGAAATCGTGCGGTGACATGCCGTGCTCGACGGCGGACTTGAGCGAGAGTTGGGCAAGGACGTTCGAAACGGTCTTTTGATCGGTCGTCATGGGAGACACCATGGAACGGAGAAACGTCGCCTCGGCTAACCGCTGGTAGCTGGTGACTTTAGCATCCTTGCTGCAATCCTCAAACGGCCCGATGGGGCGAGATATCGAATCCGCATGAACCACTGCGCGGGCGCTGTGAGCGGGTGCGCAGACTCGAAAACTGCCTGTAAGGTAGCGACGGAATGGCAAACGGAGCAGGGTTAAGGCAAACCCTGATACTGCGACGCAAAGTTAAGTTCTGCGACGGCACGATAAGCGCCAACGTTTCTCCGGTGCTATCGTCATCTCGCTACGTAGGGCAATTCAACATAAAACTAGAAGAAAAATGTAGTCCGATTACGGTCCCGCAATCCTGCGGGTCATCGCTCATGCAATCGGCAAAACAGGAGAGACACCGTGAGGAATGCGAAGAAAATAGCGATTGCCGTCGCCGGCGTATTGTGTGCCGGCTCTGTGGCGTACGCGGATCAAGCTGCCACCGGCAATACATGGGGCAACAGCCCATTTTCGATTGTGGCGCAGTTCTTTTCCCAGGCTTCGGGTGCGTCACAGCAGCCGGCCTTTGACTGGAAAGCGAAGGGCGACCAGGCCGACAGGCGCGCGGCAGTGCTGGTATCGCAATTGACGCTCGACGAAAAGATCCAGCTGGTGCACGGCACGGGCATTCCCACCGTCGGTCTGGGTGGCCCGTTTCCATCTTGGGTGCAGGGCGCCGGTTATATCCCCGGTATCAGTCGCCTGGGCATTCCCCCGTTGGCCACCGCGGATTCGGCTGGCGGCGTGAACGTGCAGAACGCGCATGCCACGGCTTTTCCCGCACCGATCGGGCTCGCCTCGAGCTGGGATGTGGCGCTCGCGGGGGCCTACGGCTCGCGTATTGCCCGTGAGCTGCGCGTGCTCGGCTACGCGGAAGGGCTGGGTGGCGGGCTCAATCTGGCGCGTGAACCGCGCGACGGCCGCACGTTCGAGTACATGGGCGAAGATCCCGTCCTGACCGGCACGATGAGTGCGGCGCGCACCATGGGGACGCAGTCTCAGGACGTGATCGCAACGGTGAAGCACTACGCGATGAACGACCAGGAAACCAACCGGATGACGAGCAATTCCGTGGTCGACGAAAGGACGATGCGGGAAACGGAGCTGCTCGCCTTCGAGATCGCCGTGCGCGAGGGGCATCCCGGCAACGTGATGTGCTCGTACAACCTGATCAATGGCGTGTATGCCTGCCAGAACCCGGAACTCCTCACGACCATCCTGAAGAAAGAGTGGGGATTCAAGGGCAAGGTTCAGTCGGACTGGACGGCCAACCATAGCACTGTCGCGTCCGCGATGGCCGGTCTCGACGAAGAGCAGCCCGGCGATCTCGGCACGGCCGGCGCGGGCTTTGGCATTCAGTCTTATTTCAGCAGCGCGCTCAAGGCCGCGGTCCAGGCCGGTACCGTTCCGGTCGCCCGTCTCAACGACATGGTCTTTCGCAAGCTGCGCACCATGATCGCCCTCGGCGTCATGGACAACCCGCCCACCCCCGGCGGCTCGGTCGACCAGACGGCAGGCAACCGTGACGCTCTCGCGGTCGCGCACGAGTCGATCGTTCTACTGAAGAATGGATCGGCATCCGGCAGTAACCAGCCGGTCCTTCCGCTCGCCGCTGGCGGCCTGCACTCGATCGTCGTGATCGGCGGCCATGCCGATGTCGGTGTGATGTCCGGAGGCGGGTCGGGAGGCGTGCCCGCGGCAGACGGCAATGCGGTGTCGGGATGCCAGTCCGGCAATCCGCTGCTTTCGAGTTGCGCGACCTGGTACAAGTCCTCGCCGTACAACGCGATCAAGGCCAAGGCGCCTCAGGCCACGGTGACGTATTTCGACGGCACGAACGCCTCCGCCGCGGCTAGCGCAGCCGCCAGCGCCGATGTCGCGATCGTGTTCGCCACGCAGTGGGAAAGCGAGGGCACGGATCTGGCGAACCTGTCCTTGCCGGACAACAAGGCGGACGCGAGCAATCAGCTTTACGACCAGAATGCGCTGATCAACGCGGTGGCTGCGAAGGCCAAACGGATCATCGTCGTGCTGGAGAATGGCAGCCCCGTCACGATGCCGTGGCTCGGCAGCGTTCACGGTGTAGTGGAAGCGTGGTATCCCGGTGTGCAAGGCGGTCAGGCGATCGCGGACATCCTGTTCGGCGACGTAAACCCGTCCGCCAAGCTGCCGATCACGTTCCCGCGCCAGGAAGCCGATTTGCCGCAGCCGATCATCGACCCGAACAACCTGAACGTCGTCTATAGCGAAGGACTCCTGATGGGGTACCGCTGGTTCGATGCGAAAAACATCGATCCGCTCTTCCCGTTTGGCTATGGCCTCTCCTATACGACTTACTCGTACTCGGGGCTCCGGACGCGTACCGATCAGGGCGGCAATGTGATCGCGACGTTCACCGTTGCCAACACGGGCTCGCGTGCCGGCGCCGAAGTCGCCCAGGTGTACGCGACGCTGCCGCCGGGACTCGGCGAGCCGCCGCAGCGCCTGGTGGGATGGACGAAGGTCGCCTTGCGGCCTGGGCAGTCGCAGCAGGTGACCGTCGTCATCCCGGCACGGCGCCTCGCGACGTGGAACGTCACGACGCACGCGTGGCAGGTGCATGGCGGAAGCTACGAGATTCGCGCCGCGTCGTCGTCGCGCGATACGAACGCGTTGTCGGCACGCGTTGTCGTTGGCGATATGCATTGAGCTGTCTGAGGCCTGGGCGCAGCCCGCACCCAGGCCTTGCGGACGAGCCGGTACATCCAGCGTCCAGAGAAAATCGGCAGATGCAATAATGTGCCGGCCTGCGGCGCTGCGATGCGCTGCGGGCTCCTTCAAGTGCGAGAGTCGTTGTTGCAGGTCTGCATGCGACAGATGCACCGGAGCGGCGCACGCGCGTCCTCCATTTTCGGCTGCGCAACACGTGCGCGGCGTCAGAACAGACCCGGACGACCGTCTCCGCCAACTCTGTCCGGGAGACTCCGATGTCCTTGATCGACGTGCTGGAACCGCTCGTTCGCACCGCTATTGCCCCCGAAGCTCCCCAAACGGATCAGCTCGCGCGCTTTCCCCGCGCGGCCCTCGACGCACTAGGCGAGGCACGTCTGCTCGGACTCGTCAGCGCCGAAGAGCTCGGCGGCATGGGGCAGGGCGTCGCGCAGGCGTGTCAGGTGGTCGAGCGCATCGCGCGGGACTGCCCGTCCACCGCGATGGTCGTCACCATGCACTACGCCGGCGCCATCCTCATCGATAAATACGGCCCCATCGAAGTGAGGCGCGCCATTGCGCAAGGCGGGCACCTCACCACGCTGGCATGGTCCGAGACCGGCTCACGCAGCCATTTCTGGGCGCCGGTCGGCACCGCGCATCCCGATGGCGACGATTTCGTGCTCAACGGCAACAAGAGCATGGTGACGTCCGCCGTCGAAGCCGACTCCTACGTCTGGTCGTCGCGACCGGCGCTGGCCGCGGATGGCGCCAGTACGCTGTGGCTCGTGGACAGCCGTGCGCAAGGGCTGCACTGTCCGCAGCCCTTCGACGGCCTCGGCTTGCGCGGCAACGCGTCCGCGCCGATCCAGGCCGAAGGATTGCGTGTGCCGGCCAGTGCGATGCTCGGCCCTGACGGGGGCGGCGGCGACATCATGAATGGCGAAGCATTGCCGGCGTTTGCAAACCTCGTTGCGTCGACATCGATCGGCATCGCCGATGGCGCGCTGGCGCGCGCCATTCCTCACGTGACCGGCAGCCGCTTCGCGGAGAGCGGCAGTGCCCTTGCCGACCTGCCGACCATCCGCGCCTATCTCGCCCGCGCGCAGCTGCGCGTCGATCAGGCGCGCGCGCTGCGCGACGATACGCTCGCCGCACTGGCGTCGGGCCGGCCCGACGCGATGCTGCGCGTACTCGAAGTGAAGGCGGTAGCCGCGGAAGCCGCGCTCGCCGTGACCGATACGGCGATGCGTATTTGCGGCGGCGCGGCCTTTCGCAAAGAGGTGGGCATCGAGCGACTGTTCCGCGACGCGCGCGCCGCCTCCATCATGGGACCGACCTCGGACGTCCTTTACGACTTCGTTGGCCGCGTGCTGTGCGGCCTGCCGCTCGCCTGATGAGGAGACACCCATCATGTCCTCAAGCGCACGAAATGCCCCCCTGATGCTCGGCGCCGTTGCGTATGCGCCCAAGGTCGTCACGATCTGGGAGGGCTTCAAGGCATGGTTTGCCGAACGCGGAGTCGCGATCGACTATCTGCTTTACTCGAACTATGAAACGCAGGTCGAGGCCCAGTTCGCAGGCGATATTGCGTTCGCGTGGAATTCCCCGCTTGCCTGGATACGCGCGAGCCGCATCGCCCAGGCGCGCGGCGAGACCGTGCTGCCGCTCGCCATGCGCGACACGGACCGCGACCTGCATTCGGTGCTCGTGGTTCGCCGTGACAGTCGCGTCCAGACACTCGCCGACCTGCGCGGCGGCACGATCGGCTTCGGTGCGATCGACTCGCCTCAGGCCACGCTGATTCCGCTGGATCATCTGCGCCACGAGGGCGGCCTCGTCGCGGGCCAGGACTACCACGCGCGCCGCTTCGATGTGCTGGGCGGCAAGCACGGCGACCATATCGGCGGCGAACGCGATGCGGCAAGCGCCCTCGTGCGCGGCGAAATCGATGCCACGTGGATGATCGCAGGCAACTTCCGGGCGTTTGCCGACGAAGGGACGCTGCCGGCGGGCGCGTCGCGCATCGTCGCCACGACGGGCGCATTCGATCACTGCAACATGACGGTTAGCCCCGGCGTGCCGCAGGAAGCGGCGCAGCGCTTTGGCGACCTGCTGCGCTCGATGGACTGGAACGACGCGCGGGCGCGTCCGTTGCTCGAACTGGAGGGTCTCAGGTCGTGGCTGCCCGGCCGCGCCAGTGGCTACGCATTGCTCGAGCGTGCGGTAACGGAAGAGGCTTTCTATGACGACCAAGGCCGAATCGCCGAGCCCGCTTATCGATATTGAGTCGCTGGGTTTCGACGCCGGCGCTCAGTGACGAGGCCCGCCATGTCGCCCTGGGCATGTCCCATCTGCTTTACCGGCTCAACAGCGAGCCGCGCCTGCGTTCGCGTCTGGCCCACGCGGTCGAGCAACGTCATGACGCACTGGAGGGCACCGCGGGTCTCAATGAAGAGGTATTCGACGCGCTGATCCTGATCGCCGCGGGCGAGTTGACGCCGGCGGCCGTGGCGCGAGGCTACGCGCAGGTTCAAACCTTGATGCGCGAAATGGCCGATAGCCGCTACACGAGGCTGGTGCGCCTTGGCTTCGAGCCGGCCCAGGCGAAGCAGCTTGCGGCGCTGCATACGCGCAATTTCATGTAGCGGCGGCGTTACCGCCGCCTCATCAGCAACGACGTGTCAGTCGCGTCGACCACGTGAAACCCAAAGCGCTGGTAAAGGCTAATGGCCCGGTTGCCCTTCAGAACACTGAGTTTGACAGGGACGTGAGCGTCGTCTGCGTGGCTTAGAAATTCACCGAGCAGATGGGCCGCGATACCGCGACCCTGATGTTCGGGCAGGATCTGGATTTGTACGATGGTCCATTCATCGACGTCGCGAAAGAACTTGAAGAGTCCGAGTTTTTCCGACCCGCAACAGATGACATAAGCGTCGCCGTAGCGATAGCGAAGACGCTCCCAATGTGTGTGCTCGTCGGTGGATTCGCCAGCACGTTCCAGGTGCTCGGTCATCGTTGCCTTGCGCAAAGCGAACAGAAATGGCTCGTCGGCGGGCGTCGCTGCGCGAAGTGTGAATTCAGGTGGATTCATTCGTGGCGGTCGAAACTGGCAGTGGCGGGCCCGGTGATTGTTGACCATCTCAAGCACGTTGTCGACCTCGACGCCGTGGTAGCGAACGGTGCTGTCGTGCCTCCTGCACGGGCCACCGTGTCAGGTCACGCGCGCGAAGTTTGCTATCAATCGTGGACGTGCCCAAGTCCCTTACATTCCGTTATCCGGATGCCCAGGACTAGTAATTTCCCGATGAAACAAGCGGTCTCGCGAGGCGATTCTTGAACTAGACTTTGACTGTTAGTCTTACTATATTCCAGAGACTTTTCCAGGTAAGTTGAGGCGGCGAGCGATAAGCAAAGGGGAAAGTTTTATGGCTATCGTCGTACACAACATCTCTGTGGTTCATTCGAGCCGGAGCGCAGCGTGACGGCGAGCGATGCCGCGCCCGCTGCGAGCGACTGGCGGCATATCGTGCGCGCGCAGGGCATCAGCCTGTCCTACGGCAAGATACGCGCGCTTTCCGGCATCGACCTCGCCATTGGCCGCAACGAGATCGTCGGCCTGATCGGCGATAACGGCGCGGGCAAATCGACGCTCATCAAGGTGTTGACCGGTGTCGTGCGGCCGAGCACGGGCAAGCTGTTCATTCGCGACGAAGAGGTCGACTGGAGCCGCTTTTCCGTGCGCGAGGCACACCGGTTGCGCTTCGAGACGGTGTATCAGGAGAAATCGCTCGGCGAGAAGCAACCGCTGTGGCGTAACTTTTTTGTCGGCCGGCAGATCACCAATCGGCTCGGCTTCATCAATGTCGCCGAAGAACGGCGCATTGCCAACGATATTCTCAAGCAACAGCTCGGTTTTCGCGGCGTGGGGATCGACGCGGATTCGTTGATTGCGAAACTCTCCGGTGGCGAGCGCCAGGGCATCGCGATCGGACGGGCGATGTATTTCGACAGCGATCTGATCATTCTCGATGAACCCACGGTGGCACTTGCCATCAGCGAGGTGCGCAAGGTTCTCGACTTCGTGCGCTCCATTAAGGAGTCCGGGCGCGCCTGCATTTACATCGAACATAACCTCGCCCATGTGCACGAGCTAGCCGATCGGCTGGTCGTGCTCGATCGCGGCCGCATCGTCGCGGATATCAAGTCAGGCGAGATGAGCCTCGAGGATCTAACGCGGTATCTGATTTCGCTGCAGCAGAGCGGGCACGGACCGGCGCCGGTTGCGGGGACAAAGACGTGAGCGATCCGATCAAGGAAAAACGGCCGGTGCGCCCGGTGGGTTTGCGTCTGCCGGGATTTGCCCGCATGGAGGGCTTGCCGAGCCTGGTCGTATTCGCGCTGGTGGTCGGCCTGTTCATGGCAACGGCACCGCGCGTGTTTTTGGGCTGGCCAATCTACTTCTCCTTCCTGACCACTGTGCCGCCGCTCGTGGTGCTGGCGATCGGGCTGACGCTGGTGATTGCGGCGGGGGAGATCGATCTGTCCTTCCCTTCGGTGATGGCATTCTCGGGCTTTCTGTTCGCCTGGTGCGTGAATACCACCGGATCCGCGTGGCTAGCCATTGTTGCGGCGTTGGCAGGCGGCGCGCTGGTCGGCGTGGTGAATGGGGTGCTGGTCGCGGTGGTCGGGATGCCCTCGATCATCGTGACGATCGGCACGCAGTTCCTCTGGGCAGGTGTTGCTTCGATTCTTTCCGGCGGGCTCTCCTATGCGCTACAGCAGCTCGCCAGCGGTTCAGCCTATGCAGTCTTCACGGGCACGTTGTTCGGCGTCCTCCCGATGCAAGCGCTCTGGGCGCTCGGGCTCGCAATATTCATGTGGTTCATCCTCAATCGCCACCGTTTTGGCGAGCACGTGCTGTTCATCGGAGACAACCGCAACGTAGCGAAGGTCGTGGGCATCAATGTGCTGCGTGAGACGGTGAAGCTGTTCACGCTGATGGGTGTACTGGCCGGTTTCGCCACGGTTCTGCTCACGCTCGAGAACCTGAACTATTTCTCGACCCAGGGGCAAGGCTACCTGCTGCCGGCGCTGGCCGGCGTGTTCATCGGCGGAACTTCGGTGTTCGGCGGCACGGCGACGATCGTAGGGACTTTCTTCGGCACCTTCGTGATTGGCATGCTGGAGGCCGGCATCGTTGCGACAGGCATCGCCGGCTTCTGGGTACAGGCGATCGAAGGGGTGGTGTTCATCGTCGCCGTGATCCTGCATCTGTTGGTCGAGAATCCCGCCAGGCTGCGCGCGTTGCGCGAAAGATTCAGGCTTGGGAGGTGATAAAGCCGTTAAATCAGGAGATAGGAGAGAGAGATGAACAAGATCATGACGGGATTCCTCCTGGGGGCGGGCGTGCTTGCGTTCGGCCTTTCGATGAACGCCGGCGCGACCGATCCGACCACGTCAGGGCAACTCGGCGCCGGTATGACGATGTATATGCAGATGGGCGGAAACCCCGGCGACGGCGCGACATTGCCACGTCAGACGGGGGCTGCCGATGCGGGACACGCCTTCGGCATCAAGGTGATCGAGCAGTTCTCGGCCTGGAGCCCGGAGACGATGCTTGCGCAGTTCCGCCAGGCGATGGCGGCAAAGCCGACGTGTATCGGCATCATGGGCCACCCGGGCGATCCGGCCTTCGCCCCGCTGATCAAGCAGGCGGTCGACCAGGGCATCATCGTGACCGTCGGCAATACGCCGCTGCCCGATAACCAGAAGCTCTACGACGCGAAGGGCTTCGGCTACGCCGGCGTCGAACTCTACGTTGGCGGCCAGATTACCGCTCAGGCCATGCTGAGCGCCGGGCTCAAGAAGGGCGACGAGGCGCTCGAGTATGGCGTCTTCAACGAGAGTGTGCGCAGCCAGTCCGACCGCGGCCTTGCCGAGACGCTGGAAAAGGCCGGTGTGAAGGTGACCCGGCTCAATATCTCGCCGCAGGTGGATTCCGATTCATCGCTCGCCGTGCCGATCCTGGTCGCCTTTATCCAGGCGCACCCTGATCTGAAGGCCATCGGCACCCAGCACGGCGGCGTGACCGGGTTCATTCCGCAGGCGCTCCAGCAGGCCGGCAAGAAGCCGGGGCAAATCATCGTGGGCGGCATCGATCTGGCGCCTGCCACGATTTCCGGGCTGCAGAGCAAATTCATCACCGCGACGCTCGATCAGCAGCTTTATCTGCAGGGCTTTCTGCCGGTTACGCAGTGCGTGCTCTCGGCGGCTTATCACTTCGCGGGACTGACCATCAACACCGGCGCCGGTGTGCAGACACCCGCGACGATCGACTCGCTCATTCCGCTCATCAAGCGCGGGATTCGCTAAGGACGAATGGGATGAAGGTACGGGGGCACGACGCGGTGAAACTCTCATAGGTTGCGCCGGGCGCGATCGTACCCCTGGCAGGACGGTTCGGGCATGGCGTATGCGAAAACATGGAGCTTTTCACGCGTTTATTCGACGGGAGCGAACCCATGACGACCACTGTCATTGCCATGCTGAACGAGCTGATCGAAACTTCAAAGGACGGCGAGCACGAATTCACGAAAGCAGCCGACGGGGCACAGCACGCAAGCGTGAACGAAGCGCTGCTCGAAAGTGCCGTGCACTGCTCGCGTGGCGCGCGCCAGTTGCAGGAACTCGTCGTGAAGCTTGGCGGCAAGCCGGAAAACGGCGGCAGCGTCGCGGGCGCGTTGCATCGCGGCTGGCTCAATGTGAAATCCGCGGTTGGCACCCGCACCGACGACGCCATCCTTGCAGATTGCGAAAAGGGCGAAGATACCGCGGAGAAGCGGTTTCATAGTGCGCTTGAAAGGAATTTGCCCGCTGATGTGAACGCCGTGGTGGCGCGGCTATATAGCGATGTGGCGCAGGATCTCGATCGCATCCGCGAGTTGCGAGTCCAGTTTGCCGAGACGAAACCCTGACTCGAGCGTGGTCGACGTGGGCGCTACTGGGTGGCGGATTCCGTAACGACCACCCGCACGTCCTGCGCGAAGGCGTCCTCGAACCGAATGCGCGCCACCGTAAGGCAATCCGCGGGCGTGCCGGCCCCGAGACGTACTGCAGCTTGTGCCGTGGCCTTCGCGGCAAGGCCAAATACAGCGACCGCCTCATCCCATGTGAGGCCGGTCGTCATCACTTCCTGAATGAGCCTGCCCGCCACCGCCTCGATCTTCGCTCTGCGTTCCTGATTCATCACACCACTCCCGGTTTTGCGCGCTGTCGCTTGATGGAAACAGCGCATATTTTGGACCCGGTGCGCAGTTGAGGGCGTGCCGGAGGCGGTTGCCTCAATTGATTCCTGGGTGCTCCGGCGCGGCCCCCTGGAGGCGTGACGCGTTTTCAATATGGAATGTTTTCACATTGAATGAATGCCTTGTGATAAGAATACTTATCTAAATGAACAAGGCGTCGTGCCACGAGCGCGTGGATGAAATCCGCGAGGCGAACAGTTCGCCTCGCTCGTGGGTTGCTTCCCAATCTCGCCCCGCACATCCGCTTCCCGACGCGACGGTCGTGCTGCAGGTCCCCATCCGGTCCGCCCATTAGCTCGCCACCGGGCTTTTGAAGTTGCGGGTTGACCCCAGGTTCACCTGAAATATCGTTGGCTATAATCGCGAACGGTCGGGCGCTGTGATCCAGCGTCGGCAAGCGGGAAAGGTTACCCCCCATTCCCTGATCAATGCAGTTGCCGATCCCTACAGGAGACTGGCATGGCAGAACAACTCATCATTTTCGATACCACCTTGCGGGACGGAGAGCAGTCGCCGGGTGCGTCGATGACAAAAGAAGAAAAACTCCGCATCGCGATGCAACTCGAGCGTATGCGGGTCGACGTGATCGAGGCGGGCTTCGCAGCGAGTTCTGATGGCGATTTCGAGGCAGTGCGCGCTATCGCAAGCGAAGTGAAAGACAGCATGATCTGTTCTCTCGCACGCGCGAACGAGCGTGACATTTCACGTGCGGCCGAAGCGCTGCGGCCAGCCAGACGTTTTCGCATCCATACCTTTCTCGCGACATCGCCGCTGCATATGGAGAAAAAACTCCGTATGTCGCCCGACCAGGTGTACGAGCAGGCGCGCCGCGCAGTGCGTCAGGCGCGCAGTTTCACCGATGACGTCGAGTTCTCGCCGGAAGACGCCAGTCGCTCAGATATGGACTTTCTGTGCCGGGTGCTGGAGGGTGTGATTGCCGAAGGCGCAACTACGATCAACGTACCCGATACCGTTGGCTATGCCATACCGGAAGTTATGCGGCACTGATCCGCGAACTACGCGAGCGCATTCCAAATTCAGACCGGGCGGTTTTTTCGGTGCACTGTCATGATGATCTTGGCCTCGCGGTGGCGAACTCACTAGCCGCGGTCAAATCGGGCGGCGCAAGGCAGATCGAGTGCACGATCAACGGACTTGGCGAACGGGCAGGGAATACGGCGCTCGAGGAAGTCGTCATGGCGGTCAAGACCCGGAGAGATCACTTCGACCTCGACGTGCGCGTCGATACGAGCCAGATTGTCACGGCTTCACAGTTGGTCTCGGAGATTACCGGATTTGCGGTGCAGCCCAACAAGGCGGTAGTCGGCGCTAACGCGTTCGCTCATGCGTCCGGCATCCACCAGGACGGTGTGCTCAAAGCGCGCGATACTTACGAAATCATGCGCGCGGAAGATGTAGGCTGGAGCGCAAACAGGATCGTGCTCGGGAAGCTTTCTGGTCGAACTGCCTTCAAACAGCGCCTGAGTGAGCTTGGTGTCATGATGGATAGCGATGCAGAATTGAATGCAGCGTTCGCGCGCTTCAAGGCTCTCGCCGATCGTGAGGCCATCGTTTCCGATGGCGCGCTGGTTGCCCTGGCACGTCAGGGCGAGGGCGTGAATTGCGGCAGCGCGCATTCATGACGGTCAGCGACCAAGGCTTTCACATCGCAAACCGCCGGACAGCAGGAACCCTGCGACCGCGTTATTTTCGTCATAGCTCGAAGAAACCATGAATACTGAAACGATTGCCCAGTTTGTTATTTCGCCCAGCACGACACCGACCGCACACGATGAGATCACCGCGAGCATTGCCAACCCGGTATTTGGTCGCGTGTTCACCGATCACATGGCGACTGTCCGATGGACAAGTGCCCTTGGTTGGCACGACGCGAAGATTGAGCCGCGTCGGCCGTTTCAGATTGACCCCGCCTGCGCTGTCCTGCACTACGCGCAGGAGATTTTTGAAGGCATGAAAGCCTATCGCGGCGACGACGGCTCGATCTCGCTTTTCAGGCCTTACGAGAATGCCAGGCGGTTTCGCGCGTCGGCAGCGCGCATGTCCATGGCAGAACTCCCCGAAGCACTCTTTGTCGGCGCAGTGGATGCACTCGTGAAGATCGATCGGGACTGGGTTCCTGGCGGCGATGGCAGTTTGTACCTGCGGCCTTTCATGTTTGCAACGGAGAGTTTTCTCGGGGTGCGCGCCGCCAACGAATATCTGTTCTGTGTTATCGCTTCGCCCGTTGGGCCGTATTTCAAGGCGGGCAAGACGGCGGTCACTGTTTGGGTCTCCGACCAATATACCCGCGCGGCACCAGGTGGAACAGGCGCGGCCAAGTGCGGCGGAAATTATGCCGCCAGCCTGATTGCGCAAACCGAGGCGGCCGCGAAAGGCTGCGACCAGGTCGTGTTCCTTGACGCTGCGGAACACAAATGGATCGAAGAGCTGGGCGGCATGAACGTGTTCTTCGTGATGGACGACGGCACCCTGCGTACACCTCCGCTCTCGGGCACCATCTTGCCCGGTATTACGCGTGCTTCCATTATTGAGCTGGCCAAACGGGAGGGCATCACAGTTTCCGAAGAGCCTTATGCATTCGCATCGTGGCAAGCCGATGCGATCAGCGGTCGCGTCAAGGAGGCCTTCGCCTGCGGTACGGCGGCGGTCGTGACGGCCATCGGAGAGGTTCGTCACGCTGCGGGCGAATTCAAGATCGGTGAGGGTGGCGAAGGACCTGTCACACAACGAATTCGCACTACGCTCACCGGTATTCAGCGCGGCAAGATTGCAGATCCATTCGGCTGGATCCACAAGGCGTCTTAAGCGATTTTCCTGGAATCCGTGTGCAGGCATACAAACCATCACTCGCCGCTTGACGCATTTGCCGACGACAGGACCCATCCAATCCACCTAACACCGACGATCGATCGTGCGAGCACAAAACCGCCGGGTCGCAATTGTCGTCTCGCCGCGCTGAGCCGGTGCGGAGTTACTCGACGCGGCAATTGCATCGCGTGAACTTGCGATAGAGCTGAAGCGCTAGCCCGCCGGCCACAACGATCAATGCGCGACCGACACTCGAATCGACACTCGTCATGACCTCGGTGAGATAGATCGCGGCTCCTGCTACCAGGGGATGAGAGAGCCCCTTATCACGAAATTCATCCATTTGAATTCTCCAACGTATAGACCACGGTCGGACAACCCGGGCAACGCCTTCCCACTTGATGTCGAAGGCGACTTTGTCGCTGATTCGCTGAAATGTTTCGCATACCTGATTTCGTCTTTCCATGATCGACCGATCGTCCTGTCTGGCTGGTGTACTGTTCCTTTTCCTCTTCCCGAGAACGTAAGCGAATCATATTGATCGCGCGACTGCAATTCAATTACCTCACGGGTAATCGAGGCGCTTCGATGAGGCGGGCGCGCGATACGGTTTTTTTCAGTCAGCCACGATTGCACGCAACGAGGAGTGTGTAGGGAAACGAAGCTGCCGTGGGTGCGCTCACGTCCTTCATGACTGGCCTCTGCCCTTCAACGATCGCCGCTGCAGGATCGCGAAAGAGACCGCGACTCGAACTGCGCGCGTTTTGATGCCGAACTCCCTGGAAAACCATATATGATTAAGAGTGCGAATAAAACGTTTTGTGACATGGGTGTAAGCATAGGGTGCGCGCCTGCGATTCGCACGCAGTCTTCAACCAACGTGCCAGGAGCCTGCGCAACTGGTTGGGCGGTCGATACCCTGGTTTAGAGGAACCGGATCGAAGACCCTTTCCCGACGGGGAAAGGGCTCGAACGAGGCATTCTGCGGCGGCGGGTTTGGGTGGTGCTCCCGCCGCTCAAACTCGCTTCACGCCTTCCACGCGTAGGGCTGGAACATTTCTTCGAGGGGCGGCTGGGTGACGCTCGCGGTGTAGTTCGTGATCGTCGAGGCGGCGACCACGAGGATGACGTCGAGCACGAGTGCCTGATCGAAGCCAGCTTCGGTGAACGCAGCGATGTCGTGATCGTCGACGTGGCCGCGCTTTTCGATCAGCGTGCGTGCCAGACGCGAGAGCGCCGCGAGTTTCGGGTCCTGCGGAAGGCGGCGTTCGCGGATCGCCTGCACGTCGGCCTCGCTCAGGCCTTCCTTGAGACTGAGGCACGAGTGGAATGCGACCGGCCAGGTGGCGCCATTGGTCACCGCATTGGTGAGCAGCAGCGTCTGGACGTGTGCTTCGGAAAAGTTGCCGCCATGCGCCTGCTGAAACAGGCCGACGAGGCCATTGATCAGCTTCGGCGAGCCGGCAATTGCGCCAGCGATATTTGGCACCATGCCGAAGGCCTGGGCAAGCCCGTTCAGCGCGGGCTTCGATTGTTCAGGTGCGGATTCGAGCGTATAGATGGGGAAGTGAGCCACGGTATTTCCTTGAAAGTGGAAGGTATCGCTGATATCGATCAGGCGACAAGCACAGATTAGTGAGAGAAACGAGCCTCGCCAATTACATCGCTGGTAATCAGCGAAGCGAATCAGTCACGGGACGCGTGCCTCGCACCTCTCGCCAACCGCGGAGCAATCCACCCCTCATGGTCTTTCCGTATGTATGAGAACAAACGGTCCGTTGCGATCGATGTGCAATCGCGCTCGACCGGACAGCGGAAATGATCGATTCGCGACGATTTCGAGCAATTACGTCGCATGTAATCTTCCCTGCGGTACGCCTACTGGCGAACGGCCCCTCGTGTGTGCGACGAGAGGCTATATTGAGCAGTGACGACATTCACGTATGAGCACGCCGGGTGTCCGTCCTGGCGTTGCGCACGCTGTTGGGCTCGCGCGAGAACATTCATCGCGAGGTGCCGTTCGTAAGTCGACACTGGGGGGAGCATGGGAAGTCGCCTTGGAGGACAAGTCGTTTGTGTCACGCTGGCATTTGCCATCGCGGGCGGCGTGCCCCGTGCCAGCGCACAAACAAGCGTAAGTCCAGCTGTCGACACGTCCGCACAAACGGCGGCGGTTGCGACGTCCGCGCCGCGACGGAGGTCCGATGCCATGCTGGCTGGCGACGTCCGTCGGGCCCTCGTGCGCAATCCTGGGGTGAACTCGATGAATATTCACGTACAGGTGCGCGGTGGCATCGTTACGCTGACTGGGTGGGTACCACAGCGCTCGCAGATCGAGCGGGCCAGTATCGCGGCAAGATCAGTTCGCGGCGTCAGAGCGGTTTCGAATCGTTTAACGGTACGAACGGGGCGCGGCGGCGGTCGTTGAGCCGCACCGATTGGGACGGCACACCCATACCAGACAAGCGCGAACGACTGCTCGCCATTTTCGGAACGACAGTGCAGAGGGCCGACCGCTACGTGTAGGCCGCGTTACCCCGCCGCCTTGCCCCCAAGATCGACCGTATCGACAAAATCCTCCGTCACACGAGGCAGCGTCCGTCCACGTTTCTTGACAAGCGCAATCGGGCGCACGAATGCCGGATCATCGATCGGCCGCATAACGAGACCTCGCTCCGCGTGCACTTCGCGCGCGGACTCCGGAAGGACCGAGATCCCGAGGCCGCCGCGCACCATCGCAACGGCGGTCATCATGTACATCGGCTCGCACGCGATATCGGGCGTGCAACGGGCGTTCGCCAGCGCGGCGTCTACGACAGCGCGCACACTCGTTCCCGGCGCGGTCAGCACGAGCGGCATCGAAGCGAAGTCGTCGACCGTCACCTTGCGCTTGCGGGCTAGCGGGTGGGTCTTCGGGCACACGATCACCAGCCGGTCTTCGCCCGTCTGCAGGACATCGAGCGTCGCATCGACGCTGTGCCCGCCCGTCAGACCGATATCCACCTCTTCATTGCGCACGAGCGCGTTGACAGCGCTCGCGACGACATCGCGAACCTGAAACCGCGCCTGGGGCACGCGCTGGCGAAACGCCCGGATCAACTCGGGCAGCGCGCTGGCGGCGAAGGTCGGCAGGCACGCGAGTCGCACCGTGCCGCTCGACCCGTCGCCGAGCGCGCGCGCATCTCTAAGAGCCTGCTCCATATCGCTTAGCGATCGCGTCAGGATAGGCAGCAATTCGCGGCCCGTCTGGGTCAGCGCAACGCTGCGGCTGTTGCGATCGAACAAACGCGCACCCACCGTTTCCTCGAGGCGTCGAATCTGCACGGTCAGCGCGGGCTGCGACAAATGCAGCCGCGCCGCCGCGCGCGTGAAGTTGCCCGCGTGCGCCACGGTCACGAAAGCACGAATGTCGCGTAGATTGAGATCCATAACGAACTGTGATTGCTACGATCAATTCATTTCAATTGCGTTATTGAAGCGCCGAACTTACGCTGGTCCGCACTAAAAGACAAGACTGGAGACACAACATGCTGCCTTTGCTGGGGCTCGTGACGATCGTGGTGCTGCTGGCCGCGATTCTTTCAAAACGTATGTCGCCGCTCGTCGCGCTCATCATCGTGCCGATCGTCGCGTCCCTGATCGGCGGATTCGGCTTTCAGACGAGCAAGTTCGTCATCGACGGATTGAAAGGCCTCGCGCCCGTCGTCGGCATGTTCGTGTTCGCGATTCTCTATTTCGGCACGATCACGGATGCGGGCACGCTCGATCCGATCATCGACCGCATCCTGCGCACGGTCGGCACCAAGCCGACGCGCATCGTGGTGGGCACGACGCTGCTCGCGCTGCTCATTCACCTCGACGGCTCGGGCGCGGTCTGCTTTCTCGTCACCATCCCGGCCATGCTGCCGCTATACGAGCGCCTGAACATGGACAAGCGCGTGCTCGCGGCGGCCGTTTCGATGGCGGCCGGCATCAACTTCCTGCCGTGGACAGGGCCGATGATCCGCGCATCGGCGTCGCTGCATCTGCCGATTTCGGCGCTTTTCAATCCGTTGATTCCGGTCCAGGCGATCGGCCTCGTGTTCGTGTTCAGCATGGCCTGGTGGCTCGGCCGGCGCGAGGAAAAGCGCCTCGGCTATTCTTCCGCCAGCGGCACAGTTCCGCTACCCAAACGCGAGCTCACACCCGAGGAACAGGCGCTGCGCCGCCCGAAGCACTTCTGGTTCAACATCGTGCTGACGATCGTCGTGCTCGGCACGATGGTCGTGATGGGCGAGAAAATTCCGCCCGCGATCATGTTCATGGTGGGCTTGTGCGTCGCGCTGATGGTGAATTACCCGAACGTCGACATGCAGCGCAAGCGCATCGACGCCCACGCGCGCGCCGCGCTGATGATGGCGGGTATTCTGCTCGCAGCGGGCGTGTTCACCGGCATCATGCAGGGCAGCGGCATGCTCAAGGCGATGGCGCAGGCCGCGGTCGGTTTCGTGCCGCCTGCGTTTGCGGGGCACATTCCGGTCGTGCTCGGCGTGCTGTCGATGCCGCTCTCGATGCTCTTCGACCCCGATTCGTTTTATTTCGGCGTGCTGCCGGTGATCGCCGAAGTGGCGTCGCAGCTCGGCGTGCCGGCGGTGCACATCGGGCAGGCCGCGCTGCTCGGCCAGATGACCACCGGTTTTCCCGTGAGCCCGCTCACGCCCGCGACGTTTCTCGTCGTCGGCCTGTGTGGAATCGATCTCGCGGATCATCAGAAGTTCACGTTTCCGCTGCTGTTCGGCGCGTCGATCGTCATGACGATCGCGTGCGTCGTGCTGGGCGTGTTTCCGCTGTAAAGAGGAGTGGCAGAAGTCATGAACCGGACCGAATCACCAAGGCGCGTACGGATAGGCGCGGGTGCAGGCTACTCGGGCGACCGCATCGAACCCGCTGTCGAACTCGCCGAGCATGGCGCGCTGGACTACCTCGTATTCGAATGCCTCGCGGAACGCACGGTCGCGATCGCCCAACAAACGCGCCGTCACGATGCCGCTCTCGGCTACGATCCGCTGCTCGAAGCCCGCATGCGCGCCGTACTGCCGGTCGCCGTGCGCAACCGCGTACGGATCATTTCGAACATGGGCGCGGCCAATGCACGCGCGGCGGCGATCAAGACGGCGCGGATTGCGCAGGAACTTGGACTCAGCGGACTGAAGATTGCCGCAGTTACCGGTGACGATGTGCTCGATGTCGTCCTGCGTTCCCAACTGCGCTTCGAAGAGTCCGGCGACGATGTCGGCGCCTACACGGACCGCATCGTTTCGGCAAATGCGTATCTCGGCGCAGCGCCGATTGTGGAGGCGCTCGCGGCGGGCGCGGATATCGTGCTCACGGGTCGCGTCGCGGACCCGTCGTTGTTCGCCGCGCCGCTCATTCACGAGTTCGGCTGGCGCATGGACGACTGGAATACGCTCGGGCAGGCGACCGTCGTCGGTCATTTGCTCGAATGCGCGGGACAGGTGACAGGCGGGTATTTCGCCGATCCCGGTTACAAGGACGTAGCGGATCTCGCGCGGCTAGGCTTTCCGATCGGCGAAGTCGGCGCCGATGGCAGCGTCGTCGTGACGAAGGTGTCGCATGCGGGCGGCCGCGTGACCGAGGCGACATGCAAGGAACAATTGCTCTACGAGATTCACGATCCGCAACGCTACTTTCAGCCCGATGTCGTCGCTGACTTCAGCGGGGTGCGTGTCGTGGAAGAGGCGCAAGACCGCGTGCGCGTGACGGGCGGACGCGGCAGTACACGCACGGGGACACTGAAGGTATCGGTCGCGTATGTCGACGGCTATATCGGAGAGGGGCAGATTTCCTACGGCGGACCGGGCGCGGTTGAACGTGCGCGACTAGCGCTCGACATCGTCCGGGAGCGCCTCGCGACCACGGGCGTCGACACGAGCGAACTGCGTTTTGACCTGATCGGCGTGAATGCGCTCTATGGCGACGCCCTCGCGGCACGTCACGACGCGCCGTACGAAGTGCGCGTTCGCGTGGCAGGGCGCGCGGCGAACGCAAAGGAAGCGGCGCGCATCGGCAACGAGGTCGAAACGCTCTACACCAACGGACCCGCGGGCGGCGGGGGCGTCACGAAATCGACTCGGGAGGTGCTCGCCGTGCAGTCTGTCTTGCTGCCACGCGAACAGGTAAATCCGGTATTCCAGGTTGTCGAGGCAAGCGATGAAACTGCGTGAACTGGCCCATGGCCGCACTGGCGACAAAGGCAATACGCTGAATATTTCGGTGATTTGCCACGACGCGAAGCACTACGCCCATCTGCGCAACGTCTTGACGCCGGAGCGCGTCAAGGCGCATCTCGCCGATGTCGTCAAAGGCGAGGTCGTGCGCTACGAACTGCCGCTTCTCGGTGCGTTCAATTTCGTCCTCGGCAACGCGCTGGGTGGGGGCGTGACGCGTTCGCTGGCGCTGGATGCGCACGGCAAGTCGATGAGCATGGCGCTCCTCGATCTCGAAATTGACGACCTTCCTGAATGAGCGCATGGCGGCGCGCTTTCCGAAATGCGCCGTGTGACACCCGGGGTTAGCTTTAAGGGTTCTCCCCAGTGCAGACCCATGTCCTAAAATTTGTATGATGACCCTATGACATGGCAAATCTGCTGATATGTTCGAGAAGATTCCCAACCGGGCGCTGAGCGACACGGTCGCGCAACAGCTGCTCGCACAGATCGACAAGGGCACGTTCGCGCGCGGCGGCAAGCTGCCGACGGAAGCCGTGCTCGCCCTGGAGTTCGGCGTCAGCCGCACGGTGATCCGCGAGGCCATTTCGCGTCTGAAGAACGAAGGCGTGGTCGAGCCGCGTCAGGGCAGCGGCGTGTACGTGGCCGCGCATGGCGCGATCCGGCCGCTGCGCATTGACTACGCCGAAGCGATGGAAGGCGGATCGGTGCTGCAGATCCTCGCGGTGCGCCGCGCGATCGAAGCCGAAGTCGCGGCGGAAGCCGCCATGCGCCGCACCGACGCCGACATGATGGCGATCGACGCCGCACTCAAGAAGATCGATGAGGCCGTCGCCGAGGGCCGCGACGGCGTTGCCGAAGACGTCGCGTTTCACCGCGCGATCGCCAGCGTGACGGGCAATCCGTACTTTCTGAAGACGCTGACGTTTCTCAATCAATACCTCGAAGCGGGCACGGTCATCACGCGCCGCAACGAGGCGCTGCGCGAGGACTTCTCGCGGCAGGTGCGCGACGAACACGCCGCGATCGCCGCCGCGATCCGCGCAGGCGACCCGATGGCCGCGCGCAATGCCGCGCAAACCCACATGTACAACGCGGCGCGCCGTCTGGCCGAAGCCGGTATCGGCTGAGTTCGCAGATGCATTCGCTCGCGCAATCCGCGGCGCACTGTCTGCGGCCCTGTTCGTAGAGGAAAAGGTATGTCGAGAAATGTCGGAGTGATCGGTCTGGGCGCGATGGGCATGGGTGTCGCGCGTTCGCTGCTGCGCGGCGGTTTCAACGTCCATGCATGCGACGTGCGCCGCGAAGTGCTCGACCAGTTCGTGGCCGCCGGCGGCACGGCCTGCGCGAGTCCCGCCGAGCTTGGCGCGCGGTGCGACGTGGTCGTCACGCTCGTCGTCAATGCCGCGCAAACGGAAACGGTGCTGTTCGGCGAGAAAGGTGCGGTGCATTCGATGAAGCCGGGCGGCGTCGTGATTGCGTGCGCGACGGTTGCGCCCGACTTCGCGATCGACCTCGGCCGCCGTGTGGAAGCGGCCGGCCTGCAACTGCTCGATGCACCCGTATCGGGCGGCGCGGCGCGCGCGGCATCGGGCGAAATGACGATGATGACGTCCGGGCCCGCCGCCGCGTATGCCGCGTGCGAGGACGTGCTCGCCGCGATGGCGGGCAAGGTGTACCGGCTGGGCGAGCAGCATGGCGCGGGCTCGAAGGTGAAGATCATCAACCAGTTGCTCGCGGGCGTGCACATCGCCGCCGCCGCCGAGGCGATGGCGCTCGGTCTTCGCGAAGGCGTCGATCCCGATGCGCTCTACGACGTGATTACGCACAGCGCCGGCAACTCGTGGATGTTCGAAAACCGCGTGCCGCACATTCTCAACGGCGACTACACGCCGCTGTCGGCCGTCGACATCTTCGTCAAGGATCTCGGCCTCGTGCTCGATACCGCGCGACGCTCGAAGTTTCCGCTGCCGTTGTCGGCGGCTGCGCATCAGATGTTCATGATGGCCTCGACGGCAGGTCACGGCGGCGAAGACGATTCGGCCGTGATCAAGATTTTCCCGGGCATCGATGTGCCCGCGAAGCGCTGAGCGGGAAGGGTGCAACGACATGACGAACATGAACGCCTCTGCGGGCAAGCCACTGCTCGGCTGCATCGCCGACGATTTCACGGGCGCGACCGATCTCGCGAACATGCTGGTGCGCGGCGGGATGCGCACCGTGCAGACGATCGGCGTGCCCGGCGCCGACACGCGCATCGAAGCCGACGCGCTCGTGGTCGCGCTGAAGTCGCGCACGATCGCTGCTGCCGACGCCGTGGCGCAGTCGCTTGCCGCACTCGAATGGCTGCGCGCGCAAGGTTGCCGCCAGTTCTTCTTCAAGTACTGCTCGACCTTCGATTCGACCGATCAAGGCAACATCGGGCCCGTGGCCGACGCGCTGCTCGACGCGCTGTCGACCATCGAAGGCGACGTGCCGTTCACCATCGCCTGTCCCGCGTTTCCGGAAAACGGCCGCACGATTTATCGCGGGCATCTGTTCGTTGGTGACGTGCTGCTGAACGAGTCGGGCATGGAGCATCATCCGCTCACGCCGATGACGGACGCGAACCTCGTGCGCGTGCTGCAACGTCAGACGCGCTCGAAAGTCGGTCTCGTGAGATACGACGCCGTGGCGCGAGGCGCGCAAGCCGTGCGCGCCTCGATCGGCGCGCTGCGGGCCGACGGCGTGCGCATGGCAATCGCCGATGCCGTCTCGGATGCCGATCTCTACACGCTCGGCGAGGCGTGCGCGGACCTGCCGCTGATCACGGGCGGCTCGGGCGTCGCACTCGGGTTGCCCGCGAATTTCCGCCGCGCCGGTTTGCTCGCCGATGCCGCCGATGCAGGCGAATTGCCGTGTATCGACGGCGCGTCGGCGGTGCTGGCGGGCAGTGCATCGAAGGCGACGAATGCCCAGGTGGCCGCATGGCGCGAAACGCGTCCCGCGTTCCGCATCGACCCGCTTGCGGCGGCGCGCGGCGAGCCCGTCGTCGAGCAAGCGTTGGCCTTCGCGCGCGAGCACATGCGCGCGGCACAGCAACCCGTGCTGATCTACGCGACGGCATCGCCCGACGAGGTGAAGGCGACACAGCGCGAACTCGGTGTGGCGCAAGCCGGCGAACTGGTCGAGCGCACGCTCGCGTCGATTGCGCGCGGGCTGCGCGATGTCGGCGTACGCAAGTTCGTTGTCGCGGGCGGCGAGACCTCGGGCGCGGTGGTGCAGGCGCTGGGCGTCGACATGCTGCGCATCGGCAAGCAGATCGATCCAGGCGTGCCCGCCACCGCCACGATCGCGGCCGAACCGCTTGCGCTTGCGCTCAAGTCCGGCAACTTCGGCGCAGTCGACTTCTTCGCGAAGGCGCTGCATATGCTCGACGGAGGTGCGAAATGACGGCGGCCATTCACACGAGCAGCGAAGCGAAAGTCCGCGAAGAAATCTGCGTGACGGGCGCGAGCCTCTACGAGCGCGGCTACACCGTCGGCAGCGCGGGCAACATCAGCGCGCGGCTCGACGACGGCTGGCTCATCACGCCGACGGATGCCTGCCTGGGTCGGCTCGATCCCGCGGAGATCGCGAAGGTCGACCTCGACGGCAATGCGGTTTCGGGCGGCAAGCCGTCGAAAACGCTGGCGCTGCATCGCGGCGTCTACGAGCGCAACCGTGAAGCGCGCGGCATCGTGCACACGCATTCGACACACCTTGTCGCGCTGACGCTCGCAGGCGTCTGGAGCGACGCCGACGTGTTGCCGCCCATCACGCCGTACTACGTCATGAAGGTCGGGCACGTTCCGCTGATCCGCTACCGGCGTCCTGGCGATCCGCAAGTCGCGCAACAGATCGCCTCGCTCGCCGATGGCGTGCGCGGCGTGCTGCTCGAGCGGCTCGGGCCGGTCGTGTGGGAGCGTTCCGTTTCGCAGGCTTCGTACGTAATCGAAGAACTGGAAGAGACGGCGCGTTTGTGGCTGATGACGAACCCGCGCCCCGCGCCGCTCGACGACACCGCGCTCGAGGAGTTGCGCACGGTGTTCGGCGCGCGCTGGTAACGCTTCCGTATTCAAGGAGTCGCTTCGATGCCACGCTTCGCCGCCAATCTTTCGATGATGTACAACGAACACGCGTTTCTCGACCGCTTCGCTGCTGCCGCGCGCGACGGTTTCGAGGCTGTGGAGTTTCTGTTCCCTTATGAGTTTCCGGCCGCCGACATCAAGCAGCGTCTTGACGACAACGGCCTCACTCAAGCGCTGTTCAATGCGCCGCCGGGTGACTGGGCGGCGGGCGAGCGCGGGACCGCGTCGCTGCCGGGCCGCGAGGACGAGTTTCGCCGCAGTATCGAGACCGCACTCGAATACGCGCGTGTACTCGGCAACGACAAGCTGCACGTGATGGCCGGGTTGATCAAACCGGAGCAATCGCGCGCCGCGCATCGCGAGGTGTATCTGAAGAACCTTGCCTATGCGGCGCAGGCCGCCCAGGCGGACGGCATTACCGTCGTCATCGAGCCGATCAACACACGCGATATTCCCGGCTTCTTTCTGAACCGGCAAGACGACGCGCAGGCGATCTGCGCGGAAGTCGGTGCGCCGAACCTGAAAGTGCAGTTCGATCTCTACCACTGCCAGATTGTCGAAGGCGATCTCGCCGTCAAGCTCAAGCGTGACGTCAAGGGCATCGGGCATATCCAGATTGCGGGCGTGCCCGAGCGGCACGAGCCGGATCTTGGCGAAGTGAACTACCCGTATCTGTTCTCGCTGATCGACGCACTTGGCTACGACGGCTGGATCGGTTGCGAATATCGGCCGCGCGCCGGCACATCGGAAGGGCTTGGATGGATCAGGCCGTACCTGAAGGCGCGCAGCTGAGCGCACAGACCTGAGCGCATTCGACGGACACACTGAGGAACCACAGCGACATGAAAGTACTGATCACGGGCGGTGCGGGATTTCTGGGCCAGCGTCTCGCGCGCGAGCTGCTCGCACGCGGCGAACTGAAGGGCGCGGACGGGCAGCGCGAGCCGATCACCGAACTGGTGCTGCTCGACGTCGTCGCGGCGCCGGGACCGGCTGACGAGCGCGTGCGTGTGGAAGTCGGCGACATTGCCGAGCGCAGCGTGCTTGAACGCGTCATCGACGAGAAGACGGCGGCGATTTTTCATCTCGCGGCGATCGTCAGCGGCCAGGCGGAAGCGGACTTCGATCTCGGCATGCGGATCAATCTCGACGCCTCGAGGCTGCTGCTCGACGTGTGCCGCGAGCGCGGGCATCGGCCGCGCGTCGTGTTCACGAGTTCGGTTGCCGTCTATGGCGGCGATCTGCCCGAGGTCGTCCACGACGACACCGCCTTGAATCCGCAGTCGTCGTACGGCGCGCAAAAGGCCGTCGCCGAGTTGCTGCTCAATGACTTCTCGCGGCGCGGTTTCGTCGATGGCCGCGTGCTGCGGCTGCCGACTATCAGCGTGCGGCCAGGCAAGCCGAACGCGGCGGCGTCCTCGTTTGCCAGCGGCATCATTCGCGAGCCGCTCAACGGTGAGCCGACGGTGTGCCCGGTGAGCGGTTCGACGCGGCTGTGGCTGCTCTCGCCGCGCAAGGCCATCGAATGCCTCGTTGCCGGATGCGAAGTCGACGGCGCCGCGCTCGGCAACCGGCGCACGGTGAATCTGCCGGGCGTCTCGGTGACGGTCGACGAGATGATCGTCGCGCTGCGCGACGTGGCGGGCGATGCCGTCGCGGCACGGATCGAATGGAAGGCGGATGAGCGTGTGGAGAAGATCGTCGGCAGCTGGCCCGCGCAGTGGGACATTGCACGCGCGACCCAGCTTGGCCTGCATGGCGACGCGTCGTTCAAGGATATCGTGCGCGCGTTCGTCGACGATGAACTCGGCGGGAAGCTTGCGCAGCATTGATTGCGTGCCCGGCTTCTTGCGCGAGAAACAACACGCGCCGCCATCGCAGACCTGAGTCTTTGCGAGGCGGCGTTCTCGTTTTACCGCAGCTGGAGACCTTCGCGGTGCTGCGGGCCGCGCGGACCGTAGTCGAGTTCGGCGCCCAGATTGCTGCTGCGCGTGATCGGCGCGGGTGCATCGCAGGCGTCCATGATCGATTCGACGAAAACCAGTTTGTCGTTCGGCGCGGCGAGGGCGTTTCGCAGATCCCCGCAAGTCCTGGCCACGAACGACTGCACGGCGGCGCCCGGATGGAGCACTTTCGGCAGCTCCGCGTAGGCCCAGTTCGCGATGTCGTTGTAGGGCTCGGTCTTGCCGAGGTAGCCGCGTTCGATGGTGTAGCCGCCATTGTTGATCAGCAGGATTGCCGGCTTGTGGTCGTGGTGCAGAATGGTCGACAACTCCTGCGCCGTGACCTGGAACGAACCATCGCCGATGAGCAACACGTGGCGGCGTTCGGGCGCCGCAGTCAGCGCGCCGAGCAGGGCGCCGACCGAGTAGCCAATCGATCCCCAGTTGATCGATCCGATGAATGTGCAGCCCGGCGGCAACTTCAGGCCGAGCAGGGAAAACGACGTACCGTTGTCGACATACAGGACGTCTCCGGGCCGCAGATAATCCTGGACAGCCTGCCAGTAGGCGGCTTGCGTCAGCTTCGTGGCAGCCTCGACGTGCATGCGGGCGGCCGGCGCGTCGACCGGGCCTTGCACGCGCGTCGCAACCTGCGGGATGGCATCGATTACGCCCCGTAGCACCTCCTTGAGCGTCACCGCCTGATAGTTGTCTTCGCCGATGTCAACGGCGTGCGCACGCGCGTGGATCGTGCGGGCCGGAAGCGTTGCCGAGAAATCGCCCGTCGTCACTTCGATCGGCCGGTAGCCCACGGCGAGCAGGCAGTCGCTGCTCTCGATCGTCTCTTGTACCCCAGGCTCGCTGCCGTTGCCGGCGTAGATGCCGACATACTGCGGGTGCGATTCGTCGATCACGCCCTTGGCGGCGTTGATCACCGCGACCGGGGCCTGCAGCTTTTCCGCGAGCGCCACGAGTTCGGGGGCGACGCCGAACCGGTCGGCGTCCGTATCCACGAGGATCGCCGGTGCCGTTGCTGCGGAAAACTGTTGGGCGAGCGCGGCGATGCAAGTTTGCAACCGTTCCGGATCGCTCGGAACGTGGGCAAGAACGAGCGGCGCGGCCGGCACCTCGATCTCGAGGTAGGCGATGTCGGAAGGCAGCTCCATATAGACCGGGAGCTTTTCCCGCCAGGCGGTGAGGATCAGCCGGTCGATCTCGACGACGGCGTTGCGCGGCGTGATCCTCGCCTGGGCGACCGTCACCGGCGCATAGGCGCGCAGGAAGTGGTCGAAGTTGCCGTCGGCCATGGTGTGATGCATGCCGAGGC
Organism: Paraburkholderia sp. BR10936; assembly: GCF_040965735.1. Lineage (NCBI taxonomy): Bacteria > Pseudomonadati > Pseudomonadota > Betaproteobacteria > Burkholderiales > Burkholderiaceae > Paraburkholderia > Paraburkholderia sp. BR10936. The sequence goes on along the minus strand of NZ_JBFRCM010000021.1, from coordinate 9,578 downwards.
CGCGATCGATGGAGCGCAGCGGGATCGAACCGCTGATGCAGATGACGGGGACGTGCTCGGCGTAGGCGCCGGCCACGCCGTTCAGTGCGCTCAACGCGCCGACCCCGTTCGTGACGAGCAGCGCGCCCAGGCCGTTGAGCCGCGCATAACCGTCCGCGGCATAAGAGGAGGTCAACTCGCCCGTGGTGCCGACCCATTCCAGCGCACCGGTATCGTGGAGTTGCTGCAACAGCGCGAGATTGTAGTCGCCAGGGACGCCAAACAAATGACGAATGCCGGCTTCCTCGACGCGGCGCAACAGGAAGTCGCCAATCGTCATGCGTTGGGTGAGTTTTGCCGTGTTCTGCTTGGCTTCCATGGAGGACTCCTTAGTGGGTCATTGGAGGAATGTGCAGTACCGGTGATCCATCGCACTCCGCGGAAACGGCGCTGCGCAAGTCGGTCTGCGGTACAACGGATTCGCAGTCTAGGCGTGCGGCAAAAACAGCAGCGTGACTGAGTCATTACAAAAAAATATCAGGGAGAGAACACGCTGCACTTCGTCATTTCTCTGTAATGATTGAGTAACGGCCCTGTTGGAACGCACTGCCTAGACTGCTATCACGCCCGGCTGGTATAGGGGCGCAAACGAGCACAGAATCAGTGACACGCGCATGAGAGTGCAGGGATCGACGCCATGAAAATCCTCGTCATCGAAGACGAAGCCAAGACCAGCGAGTACATCCAGAACGGCTTGACGGAAGCCGGCTACGTGGTGGACGTGGCCACGAACGGCATCGACGGGCTGCACCTCGCACAGGAGATGGCTTACGACCTGATCCTGCTCGACGTGATGATGCCGGAGATGGACGGCTGGACCGTCATGAAGAAGCTCGGTGCCCGCATCAAGACGCCAGTGTTGTTCCTGAGCGCACGGGGCACGCTGGAAGACCGGCTCAAGGGCCTCGATCTCGGCGCCGACGACTATCTCGTCAAGCCTTTCTCGTTTGCCGAGTTGCTGGCGCGCATCCGCATCATACTGCGGCGCGGCCAGCCACAAAAGCAGGAGGAGCAGGTCTTCGAAGTCGGGGATCTGCGGGTCGATGTGCCGAAGCGGCGAGTCGACCGGGGCGGCGCGCGCCTCACGCTCACCAACAAGGAATTCAACCTGCTGGCGTTCTTTCTGGAGCATCAAGGTCAGGTACTGTCGCGCGCCCTGATCGCTTCGCGCGTCTGGGACATGAACTTCGACAGCGACAGCAACGTGGTCGATGTGGCGGTGCGCCGGCTGCGGCAGAAGATCGACGACCCGTTCCCGATTCGTCTGATTCATACGATTCACGGCGTGGGATACCGTTTCGAGTACGAAGCATGAAGCGGCTTTCGCTCACCACGCGCCTTGCGGTGTTATACGCGCTCATCGTTTTTACCGCGATGGCGTTGCTCGGCACCTTGCTGTATCGCGGGTTGGAGCGGCAATTGATCGTGCGCGACGACGCGGCGCTGGTGACGCGTGTGGACCAGCTTCGCACGCTGATGAACGATGTCGACGTGCGCGAGCTGATACGTGACAAGCCCCATCTTTTCGCGAACATGCTCGGCAATACGGAATCGCTGCTGATCGTGGGTTTTCCGGGTGAAGCGCCGCTCATTACGGTGAATCCCGGTCACAGGGCGGTGCCGGACATGAAGCCGGTGCCGGTCGACATGCCGCTCACACTCGGCGCCGTGCAGCATACGGTTGCGGCCGATGGGACGCCGTTCATCTACGTCGCCGCTGCGGCGCACGACGTAGCCGGGAAACAGGACCTGCAGATCATCTCCGGCCGCTTGCTGACCGAGCGTACGCAATTGCTGCGGGCATATCGCAACCAGATACTGCTATTTGCCTCCGCTGGCGCAACTATCGTCGCGTTGCTCGCGTTCGTCCTCGCGCGCCGCAACATGCAGCCGTTGCGTGTTCTCGCGGCGCAAACCGGGGCGATCGGCGTCAGCACGCTTTCGACGCGCATCGAGCAGCGCGCCACGCCGCCCGAACTCGACGCACTGATCGCCGCATTCAACGGCATGCTCGACCGGCTCGAGCGCGGGTTCACCCAGTTGAAACAGGTATCGGCCGACATGGCGCACGACCTGCGTACGCCCATTGGCAATCTGCTCGGGCAGACCGAAGTCGGCTTGAGCCAGACGCGCGACATCGCGTATTACCAACGGCTACTCGGTTCGAATTACGAGGAGCTGCAACGCCTGTCGAAGATGATCGACAACATGCTGTTCCTCGCGCGCACCGAGCAGGCCGATAACGCCATCGAGCGCAAGGACGTGCCGCTCGCGGTGGAATTCGAGCGCATGCAGGAGTACTTCGAAGGTCTCGCGGAGGACCGCAACGTGAGCCTCGAATGGCGCGGCGAAGGCCACGTATGCGCGGATCCGGATCTGCTGCGCCGTGCGCTGGGCAATCTGCTTGCGAATGCCTTGCGGTATGCGGAGCCGGGTACGGCCATCTCGACCGTGGCGCAGCAAGGCCCGGAAACCACGACGCTCCATGTCGAAAACCGCGGACCGACGATCGAGCCGCATCATCTCGAACGGATCTTCGACCGCTTCTATCGGGCCGATCCGTCACGGCACCGCTCGTCGGAGTCCAGCGGGCTAGGGCTTTCGATCGTGCGCAGCATCATGTTGCTGCACGGCGGCACGTGGCAAGCATCCAGCAGCAACGGCGTGACGCGCTTTACGCTCGTGTTCCCGCGGCAGCGCGAGCGGCGCAGCCAGTAGGCGCCCCAGGGGCGGCGGTGCGACAAACCGCGCTATGATGGGCTGCCGTGAATTGGGGAATGCGGGACGCAACCCATCGATGCGCGCGTGGGTTGCCGGTACGAGTGGAATTCAGCATCTATTCCAGTCATGAAGCCCAGTCATGAAGCGTAGAAGAAACGATGAAACAACGTACATGGCCCAGACTCGCTCTCGTTTGTTCATTCGTGGCTTTCATGCCGCTTGCGGGTTGCGTGGCCCGCGGTGCGCCGTCCTGGTCGCTCTTCGGTGCGTACTTTCCGTACTGGCTCGTGAGCGCCATGATCGGCATCGTGGGTGCGCTCGTCGCGCATCGCGTGTTCATCTCGACTGGCTGGATTCGCGTGGTGCCGTACCAGCTTTCCGTCTGTACCGCGATCGGCATCGTCGCCGGGGTGCTCGTCTGGCTGTGGGGAACGGGGCAGCTCTGACATGAAAATGGCCGGCCAGAATCCTCGACATGCATGGAAGGGCCGCGCGATCGCCGTCGTGATCGTGCTGCTCGGCGCCGCGGCGCTTTGGTACGCGTACGACCGCTCGTCGCGCTATCCGTCCACCGACGACGCGTCCATCGACGCTGACGTCGTCCACGTCGCGTCCCCGGTGGGCGGCCGCATCATACGTGTTCCCGTGGAGGAGAACCAGCATGTCGCCAAAGGCGACGTGCTGTTCGAAATCGATCCGGTGCCGTACCGGCTCGCGGTCGCGCAGGCGCAGGCCGAAGTCGAGCTGGCGCGCGCCTCGCTCGCCACGCGCCGCCGCACGCTGATCGGCGAAACGTCGAACGCGACGATCGCGGCCGACCAGACTCGTCGTGCGACGCACAACTACGACCTCGCGACGCGCAGCGTCGAGCGCCTGCGGCCGCTCGAGGCGCAAGGCTATGTGTCCGCGCAGCAACTCGACCAGGCGGTCGTGGCGCAGCGCGACGCGAGCGTCTCGCTCGCGCAGGCGAAGGTGCAGCAGCGTTCCTCTGCGCAGACGATAGGCGACGACACCGACGCGATCGCGGCGCTGCATGCGCGCGAAGCCGCGCTGGCGATCGCGCAGCGCGGCCTCGACGATACGGTCGTACGCGCGCCGTTCGACGGCTACGTGACGGGACTGACGATCCTCGCGGGCGAGACCGTCGCGCCGAACCAGTCCATCTTCACGCTGGTTCACTCGGGCGAATGGTTTGCCGTGGCGAACTTCCGCGAGACTGCGCTCGGCGCCATCGAGGTGGGCGACTGCGCCACCGTGTACTCGATGATCGACCGCAGACAGCCAATGAGCGGCAAGGTGATCGGCATCGGCGCGGGCATCATGGACACGGACCGCGTGAACTTGCCGCGCAGCCTGCCTTACGTGCAGCAGTCGGTGAACTGGGTGCGCGTGGCGCAACGCTTCCCGGTTCGCGTGCGCATCGACGCGCCGGTCAACAGACTGGTGCGCATCGGCGCCAGTGCGATCGTCGAGGTCCGGCATGGCCAGTCTTGCCGGTGACATCAGGCGGCCCGGTCCGCGGGAAATCGCCAGGCTGCTCGCGCCGTTTCCCGGCCGCGCCGCGATCGTTACACGCATTGCGCTGATCTGCGCGCTCACGGCGCTCGTGACGGTCGGCTACGGCACGCCCGGTGCCGCAACTGCCGTCTATATCGTGTTCTTCCTGAACCGGCCCGACCGCATGACGAGCGTGGTCATGTCGTTCGCCTTGATGCTGCTCGTGACCGTGATCATCGGGATCGTAATGATCTTCGCGATCTTCACGATCGACCAGCCGCCGCTGCGCGTGGCGAGCATGGCGCTCCTGTCGTTCGGACTGCTATTCGCCACGTCGGCAAGCAAGCTTCGTCCGATCGGCGCGATCCTGGCGATGATCGTCGGCTTCGGGCTCGACGAACTCGGCCTCGCGCCGCTTGGCGAAGCGGCGACGCGTGGCCTGATGTACGCATGGCTGATGGTTGCGATTCCGATCGGCGTGGCGATCGTCGTGAACCTCGTGATCGCACCGTCGCCGCGCCGGCTGGCTACCGCGCAGCTTGCGCGGCGCCTGAGGCTCGCTGCGCACCGCCTCACGGGCACGGCGAGCGACGAGGAGCGCGCCGCGTTCGAAGCGTGCATGCGCGAGGGCGATCACCAGATCCTCACGTGGCTGAAGCTCTCGACGCTCGAAGGCACGTTGACGCCGGCCGACGGCGCGGCGCTGCGCCAGGCGGCGGCGTCCACCACGGCGATCCTGGTCGCGACGGATTTTGCGGCGAGCGAGTCCGGCGCGCGCCTGCCCGACGCGTGTGCGGCACAGCTTGCCGCAACGATGACGCAGATGGCCGCGATGCTGGAGGCGGGCGGCTATCCCGTGGATGTCAAGCTCGATATGCCGCACCTGCCCGAGGGAGCCGCGCTACCGGCGCTCGTGCTTGCCGACCTGCGCGCTGCGCTGGAGGGCTTCGCGGTGCCGCCTGCGGAAGGCGCCGCCGCGCCTGTTCCGGCTTCCGAAAAAACCGCCGAGCCTCCTGCACGCAGCGGCTTTTTCGACGCCGATGCCTTCTCGAACCCCGATCACGTCCGTTACGCGCTGAAGACTACCGCGGCGGCGATGTTCTGCTACGTGCTGTACCAGCAACTCGACTGGCAGGGCATTCATACGTGCTTCATCACCTGCTATATGGTGTCGCTCAGCACCACGGCCGAAACCGTCGAGAAGCTGACCTTGCGCATTGCGGGCTGTCTCGTCGGCGCGTTGCTCGGCACGGCGGCGATCGTGTTCGTCACGCCGCGTTTGACCTCGGTGGGCGAACTGATGGCGCTGGTGTTCGCGGGCGCCTGGCTGGCCGCGTGGGTGGCGATGGGTTCCGCCCGGATCGCCTACGCGGGCATGCAGATCGCGTTCGCCTTCTTCCTGTGCGTGATCCAGGGCGCGGCGCCCGCGTTCGACCTGACGCTCGCGCGCGACCGCGTGATCGGCATCCTGATCGGCAACGTCGTGATCTATCTGGTCTTCACGCGCGTCTGGCCGGTGAGCATCGCCAGCCGGATCGACGCGACGTTCAAGGCGCTCGTGGCGCAATGGAGCCGCATCGCGCGTGCGGCGGACGCCCGCACGCGCAGCGCGCTCGCAGCAGGCGCGCTCGCCCAGTACGGCGGACTGCGCCAGGATATCGGGCTGATCCATTACGAGCCTTCGTGGGTGCGTCCCGAGCCGGAGTGGGTGGCGAGCCGGCGGCGTGCGCTTGCGGAAATCGAGGCGCTGGAGGCGCCGCTGGTCCTGGCGGCAGGGCGCGCGGGCGCGTCGCGGCTGGGTGAGATCGCCGAGCGCCTCGCTGCCGGCGACGACACGCACGGGCAAGCTGCACAGCATGCCGCCGACATGCAGACGCAAGGTGCCGAGGCCGTTGAGGACCGCACGGCCGACCCCGCGCTCGATGCGCTCCAAAGCGTCATCGCCAGGCGGTTCGGACAGATCGCCGAGATCACGCGCCCAGCTTCGGCTACGGAGACGACGACCGATGCGCGCCCCTGAACCGACGCCCCGGCTCATGGTACTGGCCGCCACGCTGGCTGCCGCATTGGCTATCTCGGGACTCGAGGGCTGTGCGACGTCGTCGATCGATCTCGCGCCTGCTGCACCGGACCGCCCCTGGCAGCCGCAGACGGACGCCGGCGGCAACATCGTGCCCGGGGCGCCGCGCAGCGCCAGCGAGGCGACGCAGGCGGGCTACACGTTGCCGCGCAGCGCCGCGCTCGCTTCGATCGAACCCGCGGCGGCGCTCGATGCGAACCACGCGTACACGCTGCCCGAGCTGATCGATCTAGCGGAGTCGACGAACCCGCTCACGCGCATCGCCTGGAACGACGCGCGCAATGCGGCGCTCGCGGCGGGCATCGCGAAGACCACCTACTTGCCGCAGCTCACCGCGACCGCCATGGGCGGATACGAGGCGGCGAGCGGCGCCGCATCGACGCCGCTGCTCGGCACCACATCGACCAACTCGAATATTCACGGCACGGTTTCGGTACTCTCGCTGCAATGGCTACTATTCGACTTCGGCGGCCGTCGTGCGCGCGTCGATGCGGCCAAACAGCTTTCCGTGGCGGCGAACGTCGCCTTCACGTCCGTTCACCAGCACGTGATCCACGACGTGAGCATCGCGTACTACGCGTACGCAGCCGCGAGCGCGCGGGAGCATACCGCGCAGCAGGCGCTCGACAACGCGGACGGCATTCTCAGCGCCGCGCGCGCACGGCGAAAGCAGGGCGTGGGCACAGTCGTCGAGGTTGCACAGGCCACGCAGAACCGCGCCCAGGCCAATCTCCTGAAGGTGCAGGCGGACGGCGCGTTGAGCGACAGCTATCTGAGCCTCGTCTCGGCGCTCGGCATCTCGCCGTTGTCGAAACCGCTGATCGCCCCATTGCCGGCGCGTATGCTCACGCCGGCGCTGCACCAGAGCGTCGATGAAATCGTGACCGATGCGATTGCGCGGCGGCCGGACGTGCAGGGCGCCTATGCGCTGGAACAGGCCAACCAGGCGAAGATCCGCGCGGCCGAATCCGCCTTCATGCCGAGGATATTTCTCTCCGCCGCGGCCGCGTACGGCACCGGCACGACGTCGATCACGGCGATTCCCCCGGTCGGCGATCAGGCGGCGACGGTGAACCTGAACGGCAGCCGCCGCAGCGGCAGCATATTCCTCGGCGTGACGATTCCGCTATACGACGGCGGCTTGCGCTCCGCCGTGCTGATGCAGGCGCGCAACGATGCAGACACTGCGTCCGCGCAGTTGACCCATACGAGGCAAGAAGCCGTCCGGCAGATCGTTGCCGCGCAGAACGGGCTTTCGACGAGCCTCGCGTCGAACGACGCCGCGAAGGCACTGGTCGAGGCCGCGCAGACGACCTACGATGCGGCGTTCACCGCGTACCGGCACGGCGTCGGCACCATCACCGACGCGCTCCTCACGCAGAATCAGCTGCTCGCCGCGCAGAACGCGTATGCCGACAGCTACAGCGCCGTGCTTTCTGCCGCGGCGACACTCGCGCTGGCAACGGGCGAGATCGGCTCGCCGTCCATGGTAGGCGAGCCGTCTCAGTAGGTAGAGCCACTAAATACGCTGCGCCGGGGTTCAGCTGCCGAAATACGTCATGCAAAAGCTGGCCGGGCCCACACAGGTGGTCGGTGCGGGCGTATGCGTACGAGAACCCGCGGCCGAACTGCCCGCCATCGATACGCCACCCATGTCGCGTTGCACCGAAGCTTGCGCGTATTGTGCCGCTGCGACCTTGGCCTCGGCTGCCTGAATGTCAGCCGGATAGTCGATGTCGTCGCCGCGGCCCGGGCTGTATCCGGCCTGCTCGACACGTACGAGATCCGCACGCACTTCAGCGCGGGTCAGCGGTTGAGTGGACTGCGCGAAGCTATATGCCGGGACGGCGACCGCAGAAGCCGCGACGAGAATGCTGAGAAGAAGCCTGGACATGATCAATACTCCTATATATCCGCAGAGCGGATGAGTCGGGAAGGAAAGCCGCAGCATCGACTGTGCATAGACGCGAAGACAGGCTTAGGACCGAGCGACTTGAAACATGGCTAAGCGGGGCAAGGCGTTACTGCGTGGTTGCAGTGTAGGTAGGCGCTTCGGTCGCCAAGGTTACCCGGTGATTACAAGAAAATAACGAATCATCCGTCCCTTTGATTGGATGGCCCGGGGCGGGCACGTCATTATTTCGTAATGACCGGGTAACCCTCTCGTTCGAGGCAGCTTTTTAGACTGGCCGTGTTGTCAATCGATTCGTTCACACCGCGTCATTCCAAGGAGCTGCCATGTCTTTCCCTTCCTTCCGTTCTGCCGTTGCTCATGCTGCAGCGGCGCTTTGCCTGGTTGCCGGTGCCGCGACGACAGCGCAGGCCGCGCCCATCAAGAACGTCGTCCTCGTGCATGGCGCGTTTGTGGGTGGCGCCGGATGGCGTCCGGTGTACGACATTCTCACGAAGGACGGCTACAACGTGACGCTCGTGCAAGAGCCGCTGACGTCATTCAAGGACGACGTGACGGCGACGAAGCGCGTCATCGATAGCCTGGATGGACCGTGCGTGCTCGTCGGCCATAGCTACGGCGGCGCGATCATCACGGAGGCGGGCAACGACGAACATGTGAAGTCGCTCGTCTACATTGCCGCGCATGCGCTCGATGTCGGCGAGACTGAAGTCTCGAATGGCAAGCGTTATCCGAATGCGACGCCCCATGAGGACATCGTGAAGACAGCCGACGACTATCTGTACCTGAATCCCGCCGACTATCCGCGCGATTTCGCAGCCGATCTTCCGATTGCGCAGGCTGAATTCGAGGCGCATGAGCAAATGCCGACCGCGGCAGGTGTATTCGCGTCGGAAATCCCGGATCCGGCATGGAAGATCAAGCCTACGTTCTATCTGGTTGCGAAGGCGGACAAGATCATCAACCCGGACCTCGAACGCATGTACGCGAAGCGCGCTCATGCGCAGACGGTGGAAATCGATGGCGCCAGCCATTCGGTTTATGAGTCGCATCCGAAGGAAGTGGCCGCGTTGATCGAACAGGCGGCTCAACAACAGGGGCAGTGAGTCGGCGTGCGCGCGCCGGACGGCCCGTTAAGGCGGGAGGCGACCATTCCATCTAATGAGCCAGAATCAGACATTACAAAAAAGCTGTGACATCAAATGTCAAAGCCATTTTCAGATGTCGGGGTCCCGGCTAAATACAGATGTCGGGGCTGAGGTTGGTTCTGCGGTTGTTTTGCAGTCCTTTATATCTATCTGGAGGGGGTTTTTAGCACCGAGCCTCCCG
>NZ_JBFRCM010000020.1:0-174828 GCF_040965735.1 Paraburkholderia sp. BR10936 | reverse complement strand
TCGAATCACTCACGAGGGCCACGGAAACATCGACGGGACACGCGTGGGTAGATTCTCCTTCAGCGAGCGATGCCTCGGCGATCCGGTTCGCGTAGTACCGCAGGTCGCCGGTCAGCCCTAGTTCGGCTAGTGTCGTAGGAAGCCCGACCTGTTCGCAGAACCGGATCATCTCCTCGATTTCCTGGATCGGGCGATTTTCTAGCATGAGCAGGCATAGCGTCCAGAACGCGACGTTCTCGCCGTGCAGCATGCCGTGGGTTTCGCTTAGGGCAGTCAGTCCACCATGCATGCCGTGTGCTGCGGAGCATCCGCAGTTCTTGAAGCCGATACTGCTGAGCAGCGTATTAGCTTCGATGACGTTTTCGACTGCCGTGGTACAGAGACCGGCTTCGACCGCCTGCTTTGCCTTCAGACCGTCTCGGATCAGCACATCGTGGCAGGCTCGCGCAGTGGCAATACCAGCAGCTGTCCGAGGGAACCCTCCCGCGACGTAGTTGTTCGTTCGCGACTCCAGGTTCGAACGTGCCTCGAACCAAGTCGATAGCGCATCGCCGATTCCTGCGACGAGAAAGCGTACTGGCGCACTCGCCACAATGCTGGTGTCCACTACGACCAGATCGGGATTACGAGGCAAGCCGCGCGGACCCCTCGTATACGCCCTCAGACGTATAGCGGACGGCGACAGCGCTACACGGTGCGTCCGTTGACGCAATCGTCGGAACGATGACGGTCCGCGCGTTGGCTTCGAATGCCGCAATCTTGACGGTGTCTGCTGTCTTTCCCCCGCCGACGCCCACGAGAATCTGGCTCTCCTTGCCTCTGGCGATTGCGGCCACGCGCGCGATTTCAGCCAGAGTACATTCGCCGTCGAACTTCTCCAGATGTACCGACAGCTTGGCACCTTCGAGATCGCGCTGTAGTGAACTGCCGAAGCGGTCGAACAGAAACGGATCGATCAGAACGAGCACGTTGCGGCCCAACGGTGCAACGTGCTGTGAAAGGTACGAGATCTCACCCGCGCGCTGGATATATTTTCCGGGCCCGGCATAAGCGCTGGTCATGCTGGGTGTCTCCTTTGTATTTGATATGGCAGCGTCAAAAAGAATCGGCTAACCTTGAACCGAATATCCACCGTCTACCGGAATGACCGCGCCAGTCACGAAGTCGCATTCGCTTGAACAGAGCGCCACTGCAATGCCGGCAAGGTCCTCGGGCTTGCCCCAGCGCCCCTGAGGCGTGCGGCTCAAGATGCCCGCTTCGAGGTCAGGGAAAAGCCGTTTCGCCTCGGCGGTCAGATCGGTTTCGATCCAGCCAGGCAGCAACGTGTTGACCTGAATGTTATGAGGTGCCCATTCAACAGCCCACGCTTTGCCGAGCTGCACGATTCCGCCCTTGCTGGCCGCATAGGCCGAACCGTAGGTCGTGCCGAACAGGGAGAGCATCGAGCCGATATTGATAATCTTGCCGCCACCTGCGCGCGTGAACGCACCATAAATAGCCTGAGCGCAGAAATGCGCGCCGCTCAGGTTCGTATCGACAATCTGGTGCCATTCCTCGGCGCCTAGCTCGTGCCCTTGCTTGCGGATATTCATGCCAGCGTTGTTCACAAGGATATTTAGACACCCGAAATGCTGCTCGGCCTGCTCGATTGCCTTGGTGCACTCGCCATGATTCGTGATGTCGGCTTGAATGAAATGGCCGTTTGCACTACCGCCTGACAGCGATTCAATTGCAGCACGGCCCTTCCATCGATCGCGACCAATCAGCACAACACGCGCACCAGCCGCAACCACGCCGCGAGCGATGCCGAGCCCAATGCCGCTCGCTCCACCCGTAATGACCGCCACCTTTCCTGAAAGGTCGAACATTGTTGTCTCCTTTTTAAGTTTGAGATACGAACCGGGAATGAGGATAGCCGAGCAGGATTCGGTACGGTGCAGGGAGCTTGCACGACATTTTTCGTCGGCGAGCATTCATAAAACGCATGCTTGGCGACGTGCAAATTTGCGATTGAATCGCCTCGGGAGTTCCGGGGACTGTTTTGCTCGAGTCATGCTACGGAGGCAGACCCATTGAATTTCGCATAATCGGCTTTTGCCTCGTCAGGCGTATCGTTCCCGACCGGTCCGAATGCGCGGCGATGCAACGATGAACGTCGTAACGCTCTACGGATATTTCGTGGCGCCGATTTGCGAACCCGGCATTGTGTTGCCGAGCGAGTGTCTACCGCAGATCGTGGCCGACGACTCTTCGCGTGCGTATGTTCGCTGCCGCTTCGCCCGCTCACCACGGAAGACTAGTGAGAGTGAGCAGTCCGGTACGAACTCGCCGTGCGCTTCATGAGCAACTCGTGCTTTCCGATCGGACGAGTGTCGGGCATGTCGGGCCTTGTGGGATATGCGCATCAGGGGACGTTCACGAACTGGTTCGTCGTCGGGCGTTTCGGCATGACGCCGCGCGCCTGGCGCAATAACCGCATGGGATGGTTGTGCTGATCATCAGGTAATTTTTTGGGAAGCGGTAGCAAGTGTCCGTTACTTGGGCCGGTGCCGCCGTTAGAATGTCCGCGCCGAACCGACGCCCAGTGTCTGTTCATGGCCGCCTACGGCCTAACCCATATGCTGCCCGCGAGCCACCCTCAACCGTCACTCGACCCAGTGACGCTTTGATTGCCAGTCGCCCGAGGTGGGCGCACAGCGGATATCAACTCGACGGTCTGTCGGAAGCCGGATCGGTAATGAGTCGCGTGCTGCGTCGGTAGGTGACATAGGCCCAGAGCCAATCCAGCATGACCTTCACCCTGTTCGGCCCTCCGGTGAGAAACGCGATATGTGCGGCGCCCCAGAACCACCACGCTGGCGCACCCCACATGCGGATGGGGCCGATTTCTGCCACCGCGGCCTGACGCCCGATCGTTGCCAGGCTGCCGAAATGCTTGTATCGAAACGGCGGAGGCGGACGGCGACCCGCAAGCTGTGCGTCGATCACGCGCGCTGCATATCTTCCCTGCTGTTTGGCGGCAGGCGCCAACCCCGGCACCGCTGCTCCGTTCCAGCCCAGACTCGCAGCGGCGTCGCCAATCGCATAAATGCCTTCTGCGGCCGGAACGGAGAGATCGTCGTTCACCTTGATTCGTCCGGACGCGTCCTCTGGCTGGTTTAGCCATCGGGCGACCGGAGACGCTGCCACTCCGGCAGCCCACAAGATGGTTCGGGATGCAATGCGATCCTTGCCGAGGTCGGCGCCCTCCTGATCGACGCCCAGCACCCTGGTATCGAGGTAGATCGTGACCCCCAGCTTGCGAAGGGAACGTTCCGCGGCGGCAGACAGGGAAGGCGGGAACGTCGGCAGAACGCGAGGGCCGGCATGAACAAGAATGACGCGCGCGGTCGACGGATCGATCGTGCGATATTCCTGATCCATCCCGTGGTGCGCCAGTTCCGCGATGGCGCCGGCCAGTTCGATGCCCGTCGGTCCTCCGCCGACGATGATGAACGTCAGCCACGCGGCACGGGCTGCTTCGTCGGCGGCCGTTTCCGCTTCTTCAAATGCCCGCAGCAGACGGCTCCTGATCGAGGTCGCGTCCTCGATGCTCTTGAGCCCGGGCGCGTAAGGCGCCCAGTGATCGTTGCCGAAGTAACTGTGACGCGCGCCGGTCGCGAGTACGAGATAGTCGAATTTGAGGCTGGCTGCGCCGATCAGCACTTCGCGGGCGGCGGTGTCGATGCCTGTGACGCTTCCCAGACGGACCTGGACATTTCGCTGGCCACGAAAGAGGCTCCGGATCGGCGTCGCGATTTCGCCGGGCGACAACGCTGCTGTCGCGATCTGATAGAGCAGCGGTTGAAACAGATGATGATTCCGCTGGTCGATGAGGGTGATCCGGCAGCGCGAATTGCGCAGGCCGCGAACGGTCTCGATCCCGCCAAAGCCGCCGCCGACCACCACGACATGCGGACACTCGTCCAGCGTGCCTTCTTCTTTGTCCGGGCGGTCGAGCACCCAGCGGGCGAGCCAATCATCCACCGAGATGACGCCGGGCCCCGTGGCGACAAACATAAGCAGCAGGAGAAGCATGGCCAGCCGGTCGTCCATGGACATGGCGATGCCAGCGAGTGGAACCATGGCGGCATAGATGAACATCGCCGGCCGCGTCATGCAGCCGAAGGCGATGCAGAATGCGAGCAGCGCAGCGACCCATGAGGGGTAGGCGAACAGTGCCGCCAGACCTTGATGGGCAGCCTGCCCGAATAGGGTAGGCGTCAATGCGGAGGCGAGACTGAGCGACGCCGCTATGCCTGCGCGCGAGACGAGCAGGAGCACAGGTGACACATACCGCTCGATCAGCTCATAGCATTTGCTGACCTGTCGGGCCGGCCCAAGCGGCGCCCACGCCAGGCCTCGCGCCAACATCGCGTCGAGGGAGAATGTTCCCGGACCCAGCACGACCAGCCAGGCGAGCAAAACAAGCGTTGTGCCGTCCGGGCCGAGGGCGATCGATCCGTAGCCGCCAACGAGCAACGCAAGCGCGATGGGCCGGGTCAGCAGGCCAGCGGTGAGCAGGAGCGGCACGATACCGTGCAGCGCTGCCTCCACGCTGGACGGCGCATGCAATCCGGCGGCGGTTGTGCCGCCTTGATTGCCTTGCGCCATGGTCATGATCTGATGCACGAGCACGACCTGCCCAAACCAGACGCGAGTGGCAAGAAGCAGCCACGGCATGCAAAGCGCACGTAGTTTGGGCGCGAAGCGGATCAGCGGTTTGAAGGCGTTCCAGAACATACGGCACCCTTTCGAACGATCCATCACGGCGCATGCGGCGTCGACGCGAATCTCACCAGCGCAGACAATGCGGCGCGACGGCCGAGCCGACTGCAGTCGTGATGACGATGGCGAGCACGTACCAGACTCCCCAGAACGGGACCGCCATCTCCGAGCAATACAGCGAGTAGACGAGCAAGCCCTGCGCGCCTGCCAGCAGACCCGCGCCTGCGCCGGCCAGGGCGAGGCGCGTCGGCGCGAGCTGCTTCATCGCGCGCAATATCGCAGCGAGCGAGGGCAGCGAGAGCAGCACGACGTTCGCCGTCGCCGTGCGCCATGTCGTGCCGAGCATCAACTCGAGCCGGTAGCCCGGCGGCGTCGCCAGCAGAACGCTGCCGGCGGCGAGCAGCATGGAGGCCACCGGCAGCGCCGCCGCGAGCCCCGCGAGCCTGAGGTGCGCGCCGGGGCGGCCTAGCCGCTCGGCGAGCGCCACGGCCGCGGCGATGATCGCGAGCGGGAACGCGAGGCGCACCCAGAACATCGTCGTGAGGATCAGCTCGGGCATGTCGCTGCGCACGCCGTACAGCGCAACCAGCAGGGCCGCGCTACCGGCGAGGCCGTGCAGCAGTGCGCGCGTGAGCCGCCTTGGGCCGGCGTTGCGCTCGATGGGCGACACGTCGCTCGCGAGCCGGGTGACCAGCTCTCGCGTTTTCATGACCGGTACGCGCGGTCTCCGAGCAGGTAGTCGATCGATATCACGCCGGGGCCCCAGGCGGCGATGCCGAGCGCCATGGCGGCCCACGTGATGTGGATCGGCCAGCCGTCCGGCACCGTCAACTCGATGATGCAGGTCATCAGCAGCAATCCTGCGGCCGCGAAGCGCGTGCCGAACCCGAGCACGAGCAGCACCGGGAAACCGACCTCGCCGCACGCGGAGAGGAACGCGAAGAGGGCCGGCGCGGGAAACGGATACGGACCGCCGGGCAGATGGAGCTTGAATTCGTCGGTGAAGAGATCGATGGCCGTGTCGTTGAGCTGCAGGAACCCGTGCCACTTGAGGATGCCCGATTTCCAGAAAGGCACGGCAAGCGCAATGCGCAGCACGAGTTGCACGAACGACGGTTGTGCGAGCCGTTCGATGAAGCGCCGGGCGCACCCGATCGCGTGCGCGACGTTGCCCGCGAAAGACGGTCTGGAGTCCTGTCGAGTTTGCATGATGGTTACGCTCCTGGTTGAACGGCGGCGAACACGCCGGCCGAAATCATTGCGGCCAGGCTGGCCGGCAGGTCAAAGGCGGCGCTCCCCTCGAAGGCTGCCTGCGCGGCGGCGCCGAGCGGCATGCCCTCGATGAGTGCGAGCAGAAACGCAGCGCCGCCCGCGGGCAGGCGCGAGACAATCACGTCGTAATCGGGCCGCGTGACGAGCGCGTCTTCCGCATCGCTCGAATGCAGCGGGGTGACGGGGCCGGGCGTCCGGTTCATCGCGAAGATCGCGGCGGCCGGGTAGCGCGAGCGCACGATGCGAGTAGCCGGATGCGGGACAAAGCGCAGTTGCGCTAGCGAATCCGCATCGACGCCCGCGAATGCGTCAGCCGCAAGCGGTGTGGCGTCCCCGGCGTGATAGGCGTCGAGCCACGCGCGCTCGATGCGTGCCGTATCCGCAAGCCACGGCATGTCACACGCGTACTCCCAGGTTTCGATGAACGACGGAAAATCGCGTCCGTACTCGAACAGGAGCGGCGAAGCCGGTGGCGTAGCGCGCACGTGACAGCGCGCCATCGCGCGGAAGAACTCGACGCCCGTGATGCGCTGCACGGCGGGATAGATCGCGGCCAGCGCATCGATGAGGCTGACCGTGACGTTGTTGCGATAGACGTTGTAGCGCTTCACGACGCCCTTGCCGTGCGCCGCCACGACACCATTCGGTGCGGCGAGGTCGGGGTTCGTCAGTCCCGGCGCGAAGGCCGTCGCGTAGTCGCTCGCGGATGGCTCAGGCTTCATGGCTGGCACGCTCCATGAGGTATGTATCGGACTCCGATGTATTGTTGCGAAAAAATTCGGAAGCGATGCGCCGGGCCGCCAATGCTTGTGCGCGCAGTTCGGGCCACGCAGGCAACTGGCTGTCCCATTCCACCAGTGTCGGTATGGGTCCGGTGCGTGCGATCACGTCGCGGTAGAGCGCCCAGACCGGATCGGCGACGGCGCGGTCGTGGCTGTCGATGAGCAGTGGCGCATGCTCGTCGTCGTGCTGCTCGCTGTAGCCGGCCAGGTGAATCTCGCCGACGTATTCGAGAGGAAAGTCCGCGAGGTACGCGTGTGCCGGATAACCGTGATTGGTCGCTGAAACGAAAACGTTGTTGACGTCGAGCAGCAGCCCGCAGCCCGTGCGCTGCGCGACCGCACGGATGAATTCCGTTTCGCTCATCGTCGACGAGGCGAATGCCACGTAAGTCGACGGATTCTCGAGCAGCATAGGACGTCCAATGGCTGCCTGCATCTGATCGATGTGATCGCAGACCTTATCGAGTGTCGCCTTCGTGTAAGGCAGTGGCAGCAGATCGTTGAAGAACGTGCCGCCGTGCGAAGACCACGCGAGGTGTTCGGAAACGAGTGCGGGTTCGTAGCGCGCGACCAACTCGCCAAAGCGCGCGAGATGGCCGGCGTCGAGCCGGTCCGGTCCGCCGATCGACATGCACACGCCATGCAGCGAGACTGGATAGCGCTCGCGGATCGCGCTCAATGCGCGGTGCGGCGGACCGCCTGCGCCCATATAGTTCTCGGCGTGCACCTCGAAGAAGCCGTCCTGCAGACCGTCTTCGAGAATCGCCGCGAGATGCTCATGCTTGTAGCTCGTGCCTGCTAGCGCAGCCGCGCCGGGCGCCATGCGAAGGGGACGGCCGGACCGCGCCGCTGATTGCATGGGAGTGCTCATGACCGTCCCCTCTCTTTCGTGGTCGTAGCGATCAGGACTTGATCGGCGTGAGCGAGCCGTGGCCACCGCCTGGCACGACGATGCTCGCGCAGGTGCCACCCTGAACGAACTTCCACGAGTTGCCCTGGAAGTCGACCGTCGAGGTTCCCTGACAGGTCGTGCCGGGACCGGCGGCGCAGTCGTTTTGCCCCTTCAGCGCGACGCCGAAGCACTTCTCCTTGTGCGCGGCGACGGCGGCGTTCATCTCTTCCTTCGTGAGCGGTGCGGCATGTGCGACTGAAGCCAGCAGGCTGGCAACGGCGCCTGCAAGCAGGGCGGAACTAACAGTGGTCTTTGCGGACATGGACGTTCTCCAGTGATTGAGATTTGAGGTATCCGTCGCGGATACACCAGCTAATTCGCGCGATGCAGTGGGCCGGTTACAGCGATCGATTTATTTTTGCGCGAAGCTTCGAAGGAGGGGGAGAGCAAAACCCTTTCAAGCTCTGCCAAGCTTTATCGCGCAAAAAAAGCACTTCAGCTTGTAACCGGGATGCGCAATCGCCGAATCGGGTGGGATGACC
The DNA here is from genome assembly GCF_040965735.1 of Paraburkholderia sp. BR10936. Lineage (NCBI taxonomy): Bacteria > Pseudomonadati > Pseudomonadota > Betaproteobacteria > Burkholderiales > Burkholderiaceae > Paraburkholderia > Paraburkholderia sp. BR10936. The sequence goes on along the minus strand of NZ_JBFRCM010000020.1, from coordinate 166,573 downwards.
TGATCCCGGTCGACGTTTTAGGGCGAAGGCGTTCAGCGAGTAACAAAAATGGGAGACGACCATCCAGGCTGTCTTTGAGGAGGGAATGGGGCGCGACATTACACCGCTCTTTCAGTTTTTCATGTCGATTGTCCACGCCCGACGCCGGTTTTCGGGTTTTTTCGCAGACTTTTCAATTGCTTTTGTGCCGCACCATTCAATTTCCCAGCGGCAATTCTCAGCCAGTCCATATAAGATGCATTTAAAATGAATGTATTGGCGAGAGCGATCATGACCGTTTTTCGAATCGAAGAACCCACCCCCGCGGCCCGCGGCGGTTTCGCGCTGTGGGCGCTCGGCTTCCGGCCGTTCTACCTTGGTGGCGCGCTCTTTGGCGGCGCGGCGCTGCTGGCCTGGATGGCCGCGTATGCCGGCCATCCGTTGCCGGGTCTCAGTTCCTACCTGCCGGGCATGTTCTGGCACGCGCACGAGATGATTTTCGGCTTCGGCGCGGCGATCGTGGCGGGTTTTCTGCTGACCGCCGTGCGCGCGTGGACGTCGATCACGCCGGCGCAGGGCAAGTCGCTGGCGGCGCTGTGGCTGTTGTGGCTCGCGGGGCGCATCACCGTCGCTTACGCACCGTCCGGCGTCGCCGCCGTGGTCGACAGCCTCTTTCTCCCCGCATGCGCGCTCGTGCTGCTGCGCGTGCTCATCGGCGCCAGGAACAGCCACAACATCTTCTTGCCGGTCGCGCTCGGCATGCTCGCCGCGCTGAATGTGGTGTTCCATCTTTCGATGCTGGCGGGCCGCGCGGACTGGGCGCTGCACAGCGCGTATCTCGCCGTGGGCATGCTCGTGCTGTTCATCACGATCATCGGCGGGCGCATCATCCCGTCGTTCACGGCCAATGCCGTGCCCGGCTACGCGGCACAGCGCTGGAACGCGGTCGAGCGCGTGGTGATGCCGCTCAGCGCGCTGGCGTTCGTGCTCGACGCCGCGCTCGGCTCCGGCGTGCTCGTTGCGATCGCCGCGCTCGCGGCGGCGTGCGCACAAGGTACGCGAATCTGGGGTTGGCGTTCGTGGCGCGTCGGCAACCGGCCGATCCTGACTATCCTGCACATCGCCTATGCATGGATACCCGTCGGCTTTGTGCTGCTCGCGCTCGCAGCAATGGGTTCGGTCGCGCATACGCTCGCCATTCACGCGTTCACGGTGGGCGCTATCGGCTGCGCGATCATGGCGATGATCACACGCACGGCGCGCGGACACACGGGTCGCAAACTGGTGGCGGGACGCCTCGATATCGCCTGTTATGTGTTGCTCGTGCTTGCCGCGCTGATTCGCGTGGCGGGACCCTGGCTCGCGCCGCAGTGGCTCGCGTTCTGGATCGAAGCGTCGGGCGCGTGCTGGGTCGTTGCGTTCGCAGCCTATTGTTATCGCTACGCAGGCTGGCTGGTGGCGCCGCGTGTCGATGGTAAGGAGGGCTGATTCATCGGCCTTGCACAAGGCGTATCGCGCGAGTATGTTGACTGGCAAGGGCTGCACGCGCGTAACGCCTTGGCCCGCCGATGAAGGAGGGTGTGCAATGCATCACTCTGTTCAGATCGCAGGCGCGGCCTGTCTCGTCTTTGTAACCTCTGTGCAGGCTCAAACGTCAGCTTCCGCACCGCCAGCGGCTGCCGTGCCCGAGCGCATGCCTTACGACATTCCTTACGGTTCGCCTATCGGGCTTGATGCGGCGAAGCATCTGCTTGCGCTTGCTGAAGCCGAGGCACGCAGGCACGACTGGAAAATGAACATCGCCGTGGTCGATCCGCATGGCGATCTCGTTGCCTTCGAGCGTATGGATGGCGCGCAATACGCCTCTGTCGAGGTTTCGCAGAACAAGGCGCGCACGTCCGCACGCTTTCGCCGCGAGACCCGCGTTTTCTATAACCAGTTCGAGAGCGGTCATGCCTACGTTGCCACGCTCGTGCCGGACCTCGTGGCTTCGCCCGGCGGCTTTCCGCTCGTCGAGGACGGCAAGGTGATCGGCGCGATCGGCTGCAGCGGCGGCACGGGCGAACAGGATGCCGTCACGTGCAAGGCGGCGGCTTCCACCGTGAAGTAAGCGCGCGGAACGCCGTAGCTTCTTCCGTCAATGCGGCGAGCCGTACCCCTGGACCTTCAGCAGATGCTCACGCATGCAACGCGCGGCGGTTTCGCCGTCGCGCGCGAGAATTGCCTCGACGATGGACTGGTGCTGCTGTGCGAAATGATGGCGCGTGGCCTGATCCGTGGTCTTTTCACGTTGGGTCGGCTTGACCCGCATGCCGTTGATCACTTCCATCAGGGCAATGATCGCGGGATTGCGCGAGGCCTGTGCGATCAGCAGATGAAAGCGCTGGTCCCATAGTTGCCACTCCTCATCGTTTTTTGCCGTCGCGTTCCGTTTCGCGCACTTCTCCAGTTCAGCCAGATCCTCGGGCGTGGCCTTGGCGGCGGCAAGCCCGGCTAATGCCGGCTCGAACATGAGGCGCATCTCCGCGATGTCGGCCGGGCTCGTACGCGAGCGCAGGCCGCGCAGCGTGGGCGCGAACTTCAGCGGCCGCGCGCCCAGATACGTGCCGCGGCCCACGCCGCGCCAGATCCGGCCCGATGCCTCCAGCGAGGCGAGCGCCGTGCGCAGTTCGCGGCGGCTCACGCCGAGGTCCTCGGCGAGCTTGCGTTCGGGAGGCAACGCGTCGCCGTCTTTCAAGCGGTGCTGTGCGATGTAGGCAAGCAGACTGTCGAGCACGGACCTTTCCATGATGTAGCGTGAACCAATATGAATTGGTTTGATTCTATCAGTTGTGCTGCGCCGCGCAACCGTGCGCTCGTCAAATCGACGTAATCTACGGTTCTCCGTAGATGTACAGGGTTAACACGGGGTGCAGCCAAAAATCTTCCTTCGTATGCTGATCGTGAAGGGTTTTGGAACCAATCTCAAAAGGTTCGACTACAGGCCGAACCTTTCACCCAGGGAGTGGATGATGTCGTTTACAACGCGTCCGGAGCTGATCGGAACCTTCGGGATGGTGGCGTCCACGCATTGGCTCGCCAGCGCGTCGGCGATGGCGGCGCTCGAGAAGGGCGGTAACGCGTTCGATGCGGCTGCTGCTGCCGGCTTCGTGCTGCAGATCGTCGAGCCGCATCTCAACGGCCCCGGCGGCGAGTTGCCCGTTGTGTTCTACAGCGCAAGGGAAGACCGTGTGCGCGTGCTGTGCGGCCAGGGAGTGACGCCGGCGACCATGACGATCGAACGCATGCGCGCGCTCGGGCTCGAAGTCGTGCCGGGCACCGGCCTGCTGCCCGCCGTGGTGCCCGGCGCGTTCGGTGCATGGATGATGATGCTGCGTGACTACGGGCAACTGCCGCTCGAAGACGTGCTGAGCTACGCGATCGGCTACGCGGAGAACGGCTATCCGGTGCTGCCGCGCATGTGCGCGTCGATTCTCGCGATCAAGGACTTTTTCCTCAGCGAATGGACGACCTCCGCCGAGCAATGGCTGCGCGACGGCGACGCCCCCGCTCCAAACGCGTTGTTCGCCAATCCCGCCATTGCCGCCACGTACCGCCGCATCCTGCGGGAGGCGAGCGCGAAAAGCGACCGCGCGGAGCAGTGCGAACTCGCGCGCTCGGCGTTCTACCGCGGCTTCGTGGCCGACGCGATCGACCAGTATTTCCGCTCGACCGACGTGCTCGACACCTCCGGTCTTCGCAATCGCGGCCTGCTCGATGCGGACGATCTCGCACGCTGGGAGCCCACCTACGAGGAAGCGCTCTCGTACGACTACGCGGGCCTGCGCGTGCACAAGACAGGACCGTGGGGCCAGGGGCCGATGTTCCTGCAACAACTCGCGCTGCTCAAGGGCTTCGATCTGGACGCGATGGATCCGTTCGGTGCGGATTTCGTGCACACGGTCATCGAAACGTCGAAGCTCGCGTTTGCCGACCGCGACGTGTTCTATGGCGACCCGCACTTTGCCGACGTGCCGATGCAAACGCTGCTGAGCGACGCGTACAACGACGCGCGCCGCCGTCTCGTCGATCCGCAAAAGGCCTCGTTCGAATTCCGCCCCGGGCCGCTTCTCGACAGCGAAGCGCGCGCGGCGCGCATCCTCGCCAACGCAGGGCGCCAGCAGCCGGGCGGCTTCGGGCAGGGCGAGCCGACGTTCGCACCGCTGCCCGAATTGCGCGGCGATACCGTTCATCTCGACGTGGTCGATCGCTGGGGCAACATGGTCTCGGCCACGCCGTCGGGCGGCTGGCTGCAGGCGTCGCCGGCGGTCCCCGGCCTCGGTTTCAACATCACCACCCGCGCGCAGATGTTCTGGATGGAAGAGGGCTTGCCTTCGTCGCTCGGGCCGGGCCGGCGTCCACGCACGACACTCTCGCCCACGCTCGTCATGCGCGAGGGCAAGCCCTATGCGGCGTTCGGCACGCCGGGCGGCGATCAGCAGGATCAATGGTCGATGCAGCTGTTCTTGAGGCACGTGCATGCGGGCATGAACCTGCAGGCCGCCGTGGATGCCCCCTCGTTCCAGACCGCGCATTTCCCCGGCTCGTTTTATCCGCGCTCGATGCAGCTCGGCAAGATGTCGGCCGAGTCGCGCTTTCCCGAAGCCACGCTCGCCGAATTGCGCGCGCGCGGCCACGATCTCACGGTGGCCGAGCCATGGGGGCTCGGGCGCGTGTGCGCGGTGGGCGTGCGCAACGGGCTCATGCGCGGCGCGGCCACGCCGCGCCAGATGCAGGCCTATGCGATCGGCCGCTGACCACGCGCCACGCTCAACCGGAACCGACCCACCATGTCCACCGTCGCCGCCCGACTCGAACGACTGCCGCTCGCGGGCTTCCATCGCAAACTGCTGTTGATCGGCGGGCTCGGCTATATGTTCGACGGGCTGGACTCTTCGTCGCTCGCCTTTTTGCTGCCGGTCGTGAGCAAGCTATGGCATTTGACGAGCGCCGAAACGGGACTCGTCGCCAGCAGTACGTATATCGGCTATTTTTTCGGCGCGTTTCTCTCGGGCGTGCTGGCCGACGTAATTGGCCGCCGCCGCATCATGATGAGCGCGCTAGCCATCTACTGCGCCGCATCCATGGCGAGCGCCACGTCGCACGACTGGCATACGTTTTTCGCGCTGCGCATGCTCGCGGGGTTTGGTTCGGGCGCAGAAACGGTCGTCATCGCACCGTTCCTCGCGGAATTCGTGCCGCGACGCTATCGCGGCATGTTCTGCGGCGCGCTGGTCGGATTCATGTCGTTCGGATATCTAAGCTCGTCGATTCTTGGCTATACCGTCGTGCGCAATTTCGCGGACGGCTGGCGCTATCTCGCCGTGCTGACCTCGCTGCCGGTCGTGATGCTGCTCTGGTGGCGCAGGACGTTGCCAGAGTCGCCGCGCTGGCTCGAAAGCCGCGGACGCTCCGCCGAAGCCGACAGCATCGTGCGGGCGATCGAGTCGCGCTACGAGCAGGAGGGCATTGCGCTGGCGCCGCTCGGCTCGGTGGGCGCGATTCCCGCCGCCGCGCAGGGCAGCGGCAGTGCGCTGCAAAACGTGTTGACACTGTTTTCGCGCCGGCTCGTGGGCACGACGGCGGTGAGCTGGCTGATGTGGTTCTCCGTGGCCTTCGCGTATTACTCGTTCTTCTCGTGGATTCCTAGCCTGCTCGTCAAGGAAGGCCTAACGCTCACCAGGAGCTTCGGCTATTCGATTGCCATCTACGGTGCGCAGATTCCTGGCTATTTCTCGGCGGCGTGGCTCAATGAGCGGATCGGGCGCAAGGGCGTCGTGGCCTCCTACATGACGCTTGGCGGGCTCGCCGCGATTGCGCTGGCTTTCTCGCATACGGGCGTGCAGATCACGGTGGCGGGCGTGTGCCTCTCGTTCTTCATGAATGGCGCATTTGCGGGCGTCTATGCCTATACGCCGGAGGTATTCCCGACGGCCGTACGCACGACCGGCACGGGATCTTCGTCTTCGTTCGGTCGCATCGGCTCGGTAAGCGCGCCCATTCTGGTGGGTCTCGTGTATCCGGCGTTCGGCTTCTTCGGCGTGTTCGCCATGACGACCGCTGTGCTGCTGGCGGGCGCTTGCGTCGTGTTTTTCCTCGGCATCGAAACCCGCAATCGCTCGCTCGAAGACATCGAGGCGAGCGGCGCGCAGGCGGAGTTCGATGCGCACAAGCCGCTTGCCCGCGACGGGCTGCGAGGCTGAGCACGCGCCACTCTCACTCTCGTACGCCCCATGCAAACGCCCCTTTCCCTCGCGAACGAACCCTACGCACTCCAACGCGAACTTGCCGCGCTCGAGCGTCTTTCGCACGTCATTCGCCAGCCCGGGCAACCGGACGCGATTTTCCGCGAAGTGTGCGCCGTCGCCGCCGAAGCCATCGGCTTTCGCCTCTTCACGATCATGGCCTACGACGCCGGGAACCAGGAAATGGAGCGCATGTTCACGAACATGCCCGACGTCTACCCGCCGGGCGGACGCAAGCGGAAAAGCGGCACGCCCTGGGCGCAGCGCATTCTTTCGGATCTCGAACCGTTTCGCGCCACGACGCCAGAGGGGCTGCGCGAAGCCTTCGACGATCACGCGGTAATGACGGCGATGGGGCTAGGCTCGATACTGAACATACCGGTTGCCTATGACGGCCGCTGCGTCGGGACGATGAACCTCACGCACGTGGAGGGCTGGTACACCGCGCAACACGAAGAAACGGGCCTGCTGCTCGGCGCGTTTCTCGCGCCCGCGCTCGTCGCACATGGCATGTCTTTTGCGGCCCATGCAAGTCTCTGAACGCAGGACCCTTGTCGATGAACACAACGACATCCACCGGAACCGCCAATCGCTGGCTACTTGTCTTCGCGCTCGGCTATCTCGCGCTGCTCGTCGACGGTGCCGACGTCATGATGTACGGCCTCACGCTCTCGCGTATCAAGAGTGAATTCGGCTTGACCAATGTCGAGGCGGGTGCGCTCGGCAGCCTGACGCTGCTCGGCATGGCGATTGGCGGCATTCTTGGCGGCTGGGCGAGCGACTCGCTCGGGCGCGTGCGAGTGGTGGTCTGGGCGATGGTGCTGTTCTCGGTGGGCGCGGGGCTGCTCGGTTTCACGCACACCTTCCTGGAATTCGCGGTCGTGCGCTTCTTCAGCTCGATGGGCATTGGCTGCATGGTGCTGGTGAGTACGCTCGTGGCCGAATACGTACCCATGGCGCGACGCTCGCTGATACTCGGCGTGCTCCAAACGGCGATCTCCGCAGGCTATATCACAGTGATCGCGCTCAGCACGTGGATCCTGCCGCATTACGGCTGGCGCACGTTGTTTTATGTCGCGGCGGCGCCCGTGCTGCTCGCGTTGGCGATTCACTTCTTCGTGCCCGAGCCGCCGAGCTGGCGCATGAGCGAGGCCGCGGCTCGCCCGAGCGGCCGCCGCTGGCACGACAACCGCTACGCGTTGATTTTCGCGGACCGCGAGGCACGCAGGATGTTCATTTTCTGGTCGCTCGCTTCCGTGTTTGCGCTTTCAGGGTTCTATGGCTTGAACAACTGGTTGCCCACGTATCTGGAAAGCGAATTGCATATCAAATTCAGCTCGATGACGGGGTACATGACCGCGACGTGGGTCGTGGCGTTCATCGGCAAGATCGTGGCGGGCTGGCTGGGTGACATCTGGAGCCGGCGCGGCGTGTATGTGCTGGGCTGTATCGGTGCTGCTGTCTTTCTTCCCGTGATCGTGCTGTTCCATACCCGCGAGAACATTGCGTGGCTGATGCTCGTATTCGGTTTTCTCTACGGCGTGCCGCTGGGCACGATCGGGACGTTCATGTCGGAGAGCTTCGAAACGCGCATTCGCGGCACGGCGGTGGGCGGTTCGTATAACGTGGGACGCTTCTGTTCGGGCGCGGCGCCTATTGTGATCGGCTATATCGCTACGCAGTTTTCGATCGGCATGGGTTTTCTTGTGGTCGGCGCGGTGTTTTTCCTGAGCGGCGTGATGGCGCTGTTCATCCCGGACCGCCTGCACGATACGAGCGAAGGCGATCCGGCGCAGGCGAGTGGGGAGGCTCGGCAGGGGACGTTGACGCCGGCGACTGGAAAAGGGTGACGCGTAGTGGGACACACATTGTATCGACTGCGATGCGTCGCTGCATTTACGCTACGCTAACACCGGCCTGAAAAAACTCCGCTCGTAACTCACGATACAACGCTCTTTTGGTCGTTGAAGTAGGGGCTTGGGCCGTGCTTAAAAGGGCAGCCTACGCTTGCGCCATCTCCAGAAGCTTCGCCACGGTATTCATGTTGCGCGCGGTTCCGGCCTTCGCCGCAGCGATCCTGAGCTTCGAGCGCCCGATACCGTCCTTGTAAAACACGTAGATCTCGCGCTCGCCCAGCTGGAATTCTTCGGCCTGCTGACCGCTCACGTTGTCGAACGCGTCCGAGGGCGGCGGCGTGTCGAGAAAGATCGCGACAGTGCGATCAGGCGCGCCAGCGGGAAAGGGGTTGTCATGCAATACGGCGGCCAATTCGGCAGCCGTACGCACCACCACGCCGACGGGTTTGCCTGCATAAGCCTCGAGGCTCTGCTCGAGCTTCTTTTTCACCGATGCTTCGGCCAGCCGGCTCTCGAACACCACGTTGCCGCTCGCGATATAGGTACGCACTTGCGCGAACCCGAGCGCTTCGCACATGCCCCGAAGTTCGGGCATGGGAAGCTTGCCGGTTCCGCCGACATTCACGGCGCGTAGCAGGGCGATATAGACGGGCATGGGTTCGATCGGGAAGCCAGGAGTTAGTCAGGGCGCCGCAAGTCGGTGACGGCGAGGGCCTCGTTTGCGACGACGGCAGGGCGCCTGCGTGCGTTGATCGTCACGAAGACCGTCATCAGCACCATGAAGGCGGCAAGCAGCAAGGCGCTGTTGACGAGCACATGTGCATAGCCGAGCTGAGCGACGTCGATGAATGGATAGGGATAGAAGTCAGTCTCGCTGCCGCGCCAGAAGGTGACGGCAAGGTAGCCCAGCGGATAGACGAGCCAGGCGAGGCGGTCGCGAGCAGTCAGGGTGAAGCGCGGCACGAACAGGAGCCAATACGCGGCGCATAGCAGCGGGATCAGGCTATGCAGGCTCTCGTTGAGCAGCGCGCGATAACCGTGCGGCGTCCAGAGATGCCGCAGCAGCAGATTATAAGCAATGCCAACGAAGACGATATACACCGTAACCGCGCTCACGCTGCCCGGAGCGCGGAGCAAGCGTGCCGGCCACGTGCGCACGCGCAGTGCGATGCAGGTGAAGGTGAGCGCAACGAGCAGCACCGTGAGATTGGTGAGGTAGGCCGAAAGCCTGCCGATGGCCTCGAACGTGTCGAAACCGCGCAGCACCATGCGCTGGATCGTAATGTCGGTTTGCGCGGCGAGCGCCCCCCAGGCGAGCAGCGCGATCACAGCCGCCAATGCGGTGGCATAGGGGCCTGGGGGCTGCGCCGTGTCGGCAAGCGGCACGGCAGCCGCGCGTGCGGGTAGCGGTGGTTCGGACATGCAGCGATGGTAGCGCACAAAGATCATGCGCGCCTGAAGCCGCTTTTCCCGGTGGCGGCTATTTGCCGTCGGCGCGCTGCGCAGCCGCAACGAGATACAGGCGCACGAGATCGCGCAGTTCGGCCATCAGCACGGCGCGCGCCGACGGCTCTTCGTTGGCGATGCTGGCGACGCCCTTGAGCATGTGAATCAGCACGATCGCCATGACTTTTGCCTTGGCCGGCTTCAGATGCGCGATCGCGCGGCTCAGGATGTCGGCAACGCCGCCGCGCATCGCTTCGCGAAAGCGCCTGCGATGGTCGTCGCTGCCGCTGCGGGCGTCGACGAGTGCAACGGCAAAGCTGCGTTGCGATTGCAACAGCAGCATGAAATCGACGAGCGCATCGGCGACGGCCGCGAGCGTCATCTCCGGAACCTGTTGCTCCAGTTCGGCGAGTCCGTTCTTCGCCTGTTGGGCGTAACGCAGCAACAGCGCTTCGGCCAACGCCTCCTTGGTCGGGAAGAAGCGGTACAGCGAACCGATCGCCGTCGACGCGCGCGCCGCAATTTCGGTCATGGTGGCGGCGTCGTAACCCTTCTCCGTGAAAACGGCGACAGCGGCGTCCTGGATCGCGGCCACGCGCTGGCGGCCCCTTTCGCGTTTGGGCTCGATGCCGCGAGCGGCTTCCGCAACGGGTGTGGATGACGTCATGGCGTTATTTTCAAATGCGAGGATATGAGAGGAGTTCCTCGCATATTAGCACGCGGGATGCCTTTGTCGGCCAGACGCAAGAAGGTGTGTGCCGACCGCTCGCCGATCAATTGACTTATGAGAGGCTACCCACTACCATGATTTGCGAGGCTGTCCTCGCATTTCGGCGCGGCGGCGATCGCCGCCGTTGCCGCCATCACGCTGCCCCTTCCCGTTTGAACGTTCGAGGTTATGACATGCCGTACGTGTGGCTCTTTTTCGCTGGCGCGTTCTTTTGCAACGCGATTCCACATCTGGCTTCCGGCCTGCAGGGGCTGCCTTTTCCCACGCCCTTCGCCCGTCCCCGAGGGCGGGGCGACTCGTCGCCCATCGTGAACGTGGTTTGGGGCTTCGTGAATATCGCGATCGCAATCGCGCTGGGCGCTGGACGTCTCGAGCAACCTGCAACGCGCGAGGACGTCGCGGCGCTGCTCGCGGGCGCGCTCGTCATCGGGCTTTTTCTTGCGTTCCATTTCGGCGCGGTTCAGCGGGAGAAGCGCGCCGATTGAGGTCGAAACAGGCCGCGGCAAGCTCGTGAAAAAAGCAGTTGCGCAGATTAGGGGAAAACCCTATACTTAGCTCGTCTCCTCCATGTCTCCTCCTGATATGGATTCAGCCCGCTCTCTCAGCGGGCTTTTTCTTTTCTGGCGCCAATTCGCTCAGGCCGCCAGCCATCCTCGCCAGTCATTCCTTTACGAACACAAAGTCGCATTTGCGTGCGGTCGTGCGCGAGCCGCTGCCTGAAGTCGCGTCGAACTGTGCGCTGACCTCATACGAATAGGGCGCTCGATTGTTGGCGTGCGGCGATGTGGCAGTCAGGCCCTGGGCGACGAGTGTGGCAGAACCGTCCGGTTCGAGCTTGCCGTCCAGCGTGAGCCAGCCACTCGCGTCCCGTTCGCCGTGTTCTCCGTGGAGGACGTTTTGCTGGATTTCGACGGGGAATTGATATCGGTAAGCCGGTGTGTCGCCGACGCCCTTGGGGCACGTGAGCGTCACGTTCCAGTCGCCGTCGAAGGTGCCGGCGGCGTGTGCCGCGGGCGTTCCAGCAAGGCCCGCGCAGACGGCGATGCAGCGCACGGCCAACGTTAATTTACCTACCCGCATTGCGGCTCCCGGTGTCGACTCATCTGACACTATTGTGACCGCAATTGGCGTGCCGGTATGGGCGCCGTCGCACAGTGTGTTTCGCGGCGGCTCGGCGCCTGGGTTGTGCCTTTTGTCAGTCCGGCTGCGCCTTATTTGCGCAACTAACTGTCAAGCCCGGCAACCGCAATCGAATTTGGCCCGCGCGCCCGCAAAAGAATCCGACCATTGACATGAGCGACACCGGCCTCCAGGACGCGCGGCGCAGAAGCGCGGGCGGGCGTGCTGCGTCTTTTCAGACAGTAGACGACTTCCGCCCGGCCGCCACCCTCAACTCCGGGCCAGATTGCGCTGGAGCGCCGCGCAGCCCGCATCCGTGAGCGGCTCGACCATCTGGATCCGCTCGTCGGGCTTGAAGTCGCTGATCCAGACCACGCGGCAACGTTGGGGCGAATCGGATGAGTCCGGCATCACCTGAAGCGTCGCGTGATGATGCTCGAAGCGTCCGCCGCACACGGTGTAGGCGAGGCGCATGCGGGCATCGTCGACGCCGATCACGCGTTCCTCGATCACGGTGCCGTCGACGAACGTCACCCATCGCACGTCGTTTTCCATGCGCGCATCGGTCAGCACGCCGGCGAACACGCGGTCGACGTTGGCGGGATCGCGCAGCGCGGCCCAGACATCTTGCGCCGAGGCTTCAACGGGAACGTCCCGGTAGACGGTAGCCATCGCACTTGTCTCCTTCGTTTTGTGTGGCGAGTGCATCGTGCGCGTGCCACGCGCGGCGGTCCTGGGAAATCTTGACGTCGTTTGCGAGGGAAGCACCGCGACGCGTGCCGCCCTCAATGCGCGTGCCGATGGTGCACGTCGGGATAGTGCGCGTGACTATGCGTGATCGGCGCGTGACGGTGCGCATGCGTGTGCGGCTCCGAGCCGTCCCACGCGAAATCGTGCTCGTGCTGGTGGTGTTCGTCGTGCCGGTGCGCGTGGGTGTGCTCGAGGGGTTCGTGCGTATGCGGGTGGTCGTGACGTTCGCGCACGTGCAGCCATACGCCGAACGCCATCAACGCGAGCGCGAGCCAGAAGGCGAGCGCCGGGCGCTCCGGCCACAGCAGCAGTGACAGCGCCACGCCGAAGAGCGGCGCCACGGAGAAATAGGCGCCGGTGCGCGCCGTGCCGAGATGGCGCAGCGAGACGACGAAGAGCACGAGGCTCACGCCATAGCCCGCGAAACCCACGGCCATGGCGCCGCTGACCGCCGGCCAGGCCGGCCAGTGCGCGCCCGCGGCGAGCGCAATGCCGATATTCACCGGCCCGGCCACGAGCCCCTTGGTGCAGGCCACGACCATCGCGTCGTTGGTGGAGACCTTGCGGGTGAGGTTGTTGTCGATGGCCCAGCACAGGCACGCGAGCGCGACGAGCAGCGCGCCGGGCGCGATGCCGGACACGGCGCCGGCATGCGCGCCGGGCCACGAGAGCAGCACGCCGCCCGCCACGATCGCCAGCATGCCTAGCGCGATCTGCGCGTCGAAGTTTTCGCGAAAACAGACCCAGGCGATGAGCGCCGTCAGCACGCCTTCGAGGTTCAGCAGCAGCGCGCTCGTGGCGGCGGGCGTGGTGTTCAGGCCGAGCATGAGCAGGGCGGGCGCCGCCACGCCGCCCGCGGCGATCGCACCGGCAAGCCATGGCAACTCGGCCAGGCGCAACGGGTCCTGTGCGGGCTCCTGCGTGGCGGCTGAATGGCTGCGGCGCGCCGACAAGCGGCGTAACACCAGGACGGCCGCGAGCCCCGAGCCGCTGCCGAGATAGAAGAGTCCCGCGAGCATGAACGGCGACACGCTGCCGAGCAGCGCCTTGGCGAGCGGGGTGGTGATGCCGAACAGGGCGGCCGCGAGGAGCGCCGTGAAGATGGTATGCCGATGGGACTTCATTGCAGGCCGCAAGCAGGAAGTGGAATAAAAAGCGTAGAAGGCGCGCGATGGGCGCGCAAGCGGGCCGCGCGCCGAGCGGGCCCTGGACCCATCAATCTTTAACCTGGGCAGGAGATAAGTGCCGATTCTGCCACTTGTGCGAGATGAGAGAAAACCCTGGATCTAAAAACATAGCGGAGTTCCTGCCTACTGGTATGATGACATCATGACGGCATAAGTGATGAGTGTTGAAAGGCAACCACGACCGTCAGCTGGTTGTAGTCAGACAAAGGCGTTTAACCAGACAGGAGACAGCATCATGAAGGCACCCAGGCGTTGGCTTGCGTCGACGTTGATGTCATTTGCGGTTCTCGGCACGGCGGGCGTCGCGCAAGCGGCCAATCTCATCGCCATCATCACCCCCTCTCACGACAATCCCTTCTTCAAGGCGGAAGCCGACACGGCGAACGCGCGCGCCAAGGCGCTCGGCTACGACACCATCGTGCTGGTCCACGACGACGACGCCAATAAGCAATCACAACTCATCGACACCGCCATCGCCCGCGGGGCGAAGGCGATCATTCTCGACAACGCCGGCTCGGAGGCGTCCATCGCCGCAGTCAAGAAGGCGAAGGACGCAAAAATTCCCGCGTTCCTGATCGATCGTGAAATCAACGCGACTGGCATCGCGATCTCACAGATTGTTTCGAATAACTACCAGGGTGCGCAGCTCGGCGCGCGCGCCTTCGTCAAGGCGATGGGCGAGAAAGGCAACTACGTGGAGCTCGTCGGCCGCGAGGCGGATATCAATGCCGGCATCCGCTCGAAGGGCTATCACGATGTGATCGACCAGTTTTCGAACATGAAGATGGTCGAGCGTCAATCGGCGAACTGGAGTCAGACTGAAGCCTATTCGGTAATGGAATCGATCCTGCAGAGTCACCCCGACATCAAGGGCGTGATAGCCGGCAACGACACCATGGCGATGGGCGCAACAGCCGCGTTGAAAGCTGCGAAGCGCAACGACATCATCGTGGTGGGCTTCGACGGCAGCAATGATGTGCGTGACGCGATCAAGCGTGGCGAGATCCGCGCGACGGTGTTGCAGCCAGCGGCCGAAGCGGCCAACGACGCGGTCGATCAGGCCGACAAGTATCTGAAGACCGGCGCGACGGGCAAGCCCGAAAAGCAGCTCATCAACTGCTCGCTCATCACGAAGACGAACGCCAGCAAGCTCGACATGTTCGCCTTGCGTTAAGGCGCGCATCGGTAGCACAAGCATTGCACGAGCGGGGCGCGGCGCGCTCCGCAAGGACATCCGTAACCACATGGGGTTATGCATGGGAGTGCTTCGGTACGCGGTCATCGCCGTGGTGGCGAGCGGTGCGCTGCATGGCTGCAAGCTGGTGAAGAACAGTGACCTGCAGGGCTCGGGTGGATCGCACGACAACTATGCGTCGGCGGGCTACGACCCGAACGCCATGGTGGCGTCGATGTGGAGTACGAAGATCGTGCCCGACATCGAAAAGCGCGCAGTGGACTATCGGACGCTGCGCGATGCCATCAAGGCGGACCCCGACGCCGCCGGCCACAAGTACGGCTACCGCGGCAAGGACGATGGCGCGCCGTGGAACTTTCCGACCACGCTGCGCGGCACGATCGTGGACGTGGACACACAGTCGAGCCAGGGCACCGTGGGCGTGGACGTCGACGGCAGCGGGCAGGCGAGCGTGATCGTCGATATCGGTCCGACGGTGCTCGGGACCACGTTGCGCGATTCGCTCGATTTCATTTCGTTCAGCAATTTCCGCAACCAGATTGAGTATGCGCAGTTTGGCACGGCGCTCAATGCGTACGCGGCGAATCACGTCATGAAGCCGCTGCCGCGCAACGATCTCAAAGGCAAGCCGATTACGGTGACGGGTGCGTTCTCGTACGACTCGTCGAGCGACCAGCCGGAGATCGTACCGCTCGCGGTCACGGTCGGGGGCAAGTCATGACCGACGCCAGCAATGCCGACGTAATCCTCCAGGTCGAGGACGTCTCCAAGGTCTATCCCGGCACGGTTGCACTGAAGGGTGTGAACTTCTCGGTGCGACGGGGCGCAGTCAATGTGCTCGTGGGCGAGAACGGCGCGGGAAAATCCACGCTCATGAAGATCATCGCGGGCGCGGAGCAGCCGACCAGCGGGAAGCTCGTGCTGGACGGCAAGCCTGTCGCACCGGCTAGCAGCGCAGAGGCACTACGCCTCGGCATCGGCATCGTCTTTCAGGAACTCAACCTGTTTCCGAACCTCACGATCGCCGAGAACATCTTCATCGCGCACGAAATCACGCGTGTCGGCATCGATATCGACGCCGACGCACAGCGCGAGAAAGTGCGCGAGTTGCTCGCGCGGCTCGAACTCGACCTCAGCCCCGACACGCTGGTCGAGGATCTGCGTATCGGGCAGCAGCAGCTCGTGGAGATCGCGAAGGCGCTCGCCCACGATGCGCGCGTGCTGATCCTCGACGAACCCACCTCGGCGCTCAGCGCGGCGGAAGTGGCCGTGCTGTTTCGCGTGATTGCGGAGCTGAAGGCGCAGGGCGTGTCGATCGTCTACATCTCGCACCGGCTCGAAGAACTGGTCAGGATCGGCGACTACATCACGGTGCTGCGCGACGGCCTCATCACGGGCCATCAGCCGATGGCGCAGATCGACGTGCCGTGGATCGTGCGGCAAATGGTGGGCCGCGAAACGAAGGACTTTTCGCGCCCCGTCGGCCACACGCGCGGCGCCGAGGTGCTGACGCTGCGCGACGTCACGCTGCCGCGCAAGGGCAGCGGCTTGCTCGTGGATCACGTCTCGCTGTCGCTTCACGCGGGCGAGATCGTCGGCATCTACGGACTGATGGGGGCGGGGCGCTCCGAACTGTTCGAATGCATTCTGGGCGTGCATGCGCACGCAACCGGCAGCGTGGTGCTCGACGGCAAGGCGCTCGACGGCAAGCCGATCGCGGGACGCGTCGTGCAGGGCCTTGCGCTCATTCCAGAGGACCGCAAGGCCGACGCGCTGCTGCCCATCATGTCGATTGCCGAGAACATGACGCTCTCGAGTCTCGCGGCACATGCGCGAGGTTTCCACATCGATCCGCGGCGCGAGCAGCGCTCGGTGCTCGATTACATTCGCAACCTCGCGATCAAGGTCGCCGATTGGCGGCTGCCGGTCAGTTCGCTCTCCGGCGGCAACCAGCAGAAGGTGGTCATCGCGCGTGCGCTGATGACCACGCCAAAAGTGCTGCTGATGGACGAGCCCAGCCGCGGCATCGACGTCGGCGCGAAGGCGGACATTTTCAAGGTCATGCGCGACCTGGCCGGCCGGGGACTGGGCGTGCTGTTCGTGACGTCCGATCTCGAAGAGGTGATGGCCTTGTCCGATCGCATTCTCGTGATGTCGAATGGCCGTGTCACTGCTGAATTCGATGCCGCCGACGCTACGCAGGACGCGCTCGTCGCCGCCTCCGCAGTCGGGCACAGGACGGCGCATGCCACCCATGCTGCGCACGAACAGGCGGCCTGAGCAAGCGCGTTCAACGGTCGTCACGGTTCCAACGTTTAGCCTGCATTCATCTGGAGAGCATTCATGTCGCTGGCCATCAAGAGCACGGCACCCGGAGCGAGCTTCAGCGAAGCGCCGCTGCTCCTGCTGCTGAAGCTGCGTACGTTCATCGCATTGTTCGCGGTCGTGGTTTTCTTTTCGTTCGCTGCCCACAACTTTCTGAGCATCGAGAACCTGCTCATCATGTCGCGGCACGTCGCGCTCAACGCCTTCCTCGCAATCGGCATGACGTTCGTGATCGTGGCGGGCGGCATCGACCTTTCGGTGGGCTCGGTCGTGGGGCTCACGGGCATGGTGGCGGGCGGGCTCATCCTCAAGGGCATTCCCATCGGCAGCGAGTACACGCTCTTTCTGAGCGTGCCTGCCGTGATCGTCGTGGCGCTGGTCGTGGGCGTGCTGGTAGGCGCGATCAACGGCTTGCTCATCACCCGGCTGAACGTCGCGCCGTTCATCGCGACGCTCGGCACGCTCTATATCGCGCGAGGCGCAGCGTTGCTGTCCTCGGGCGGCGAGACCTTCCCGAACCTCACGGGCAATCCCGCCTACGGTACCAGCGGCTTTCCGGTTCTCGGCAGCGCGACGATACTCGGCATCCCGCTCACGGTATGGCTGCTGGTCGTGGTGGGGGTGGTCGCCGCGTACATTGCCGCGCGCACGCCGCTCGGCCGGCAGATCTATGCGGTTGGCGCAAACGAGCGCGCCGCCCAGCTCTCGGGTGTGCGCGTGAATCGCGTGAAGATGTTCGTGTATATGTTTTCCGGTTTCTGCGCGGCGATCGTCGGGTTGATCATTTCATCGGAACTGGTCGCTTCGCACCCCATGAGCGGCGAGACATTCGAACTCAACGCGATCGCGGCGGCCGTGCTGGGCGGCACGTCGATGTCGGGCGGACGCGGCAAGATCGGCGGCACCATCGTCGGTGCGTTCGTGATCGGCATGCTTTCGGACGGGCTCGTCATGATGGGTGTCAGTTCGTTCTGGCAAACGGTGATCAAGGGCGTCGTCATCGTGGCGGCGGTGGTCGTCGACCAGATCCAGCGGCGCGCGCAGCAGCGCTTTGCGCTGCAAAAGCAGGCCGCAACGGGGGCGTGACCGATGAGTGTGATCACGAGTGCGGCACCGGCGCAATTGAAGGGCGCGTTGATCGGCTGCGGATTCTTCTCGCTCAATCATCTGCATGCGTGGCAGGACATCGACGGCGCACGGATCGTCGCGCTGTGTGACGCGAACCGTACGCGCCTCGACGAAGTCGGCGACAGGTTTGGCATCGAACGGCGTTACACGGACGCGGCCACGATGCTGCGTGAAGAGCGGCTCGATTTCGTCGATATCGCGACCACCGTGCCGAGTCACCGCGCGCTCGTGGAGCTTGCGGCGGCGGCCGGCGTGGCGACGATTTGCCAGAAGCCGTTCGCTTCCTCGCTCACCGATGCGCGCGCTATGGTTCAAACGTGCCACGAGGCCGGCGTGCCACTCATGGTTCACGAAAACTTTCGCTGGCAGAGCGCGATCCAGGCCGTGGGAAGGGTGCTGCGCGAGGGGGCGATCGGGCAGCCGTTCTGGGGGCGCGTGTCGTTTCGTTCGGCATACGATGTGTTTAGCGGCCAGCCCTATCTGGCACAGGGCGAGCGCTTTATCGTCGAAGATCTCGGCATCCACATTCTCGACGTCGCGCGCTTCCTGTTCGGCGACGTGGCGCGCGTGAGCGCCACGACCGCGCGCGTGAATCCCTCGATTCGCGGCGAGGACGTCGCGACGATGCTGCTCGCGCATGAAAACGGCATGAGCAGCGTGGTGGATTGCAGCTACGCGACGCGGTTGCCGCGCGAGCTCTTTCCGCAGACGCTCATCGAAGTCGACGGCGCCGAGGGTTCTCTGCGGCTCTTTGCCGACTACCAGCTGCAGATCCACACGCGAGCAGGTTCCGAGCTGCGCAACGTCGCACCGCGTGCGCTCTCGTGGACGAGCGAGCCCTGGGTGGCGATCCAGGGCAGCGTGTTCAGCATCCAGTCGCACTGGGTGGATTGCCTGCGGCGCGGCGTCGAGCCGGCCACGAGCGGTAGCGATAATCTGCGCACGCTGGAGCTTGTGGAGGCCACGTATCTTTCGGCGCGCGAGCGGCGCAGCGTCGTGCCGGGAGAGGCGGCGTCATGAGCAATGGTATGAGCAACGCGATCTACTACGGCACGCAGCAGCCAGTGACCCCGGGGCGCCGCCTCGAAGCGGGACCGTGGTCGGCGTGGCTGATCGACGGCGCATTGCATGACATCCGCTATCAAGGCACCGAAGTCATACGCGGCGTGTCATTTCTCGTGCGGGACAAGGACTGGGGCACGTGCCGCCCCGACATCGAACGCATCGATGTCGAAGAGACGGCGGGCGGCTTTCACGTTGCGTACGACGCGCGCTGTGCGAATCCGGAAGGACACGCACTCAGCTATGCGCTTGCCATGGCGTGTTCAGCCAACGGCGCCCTCACGTTTCGTTGTGACGTCACCGCGCATGCCGATTTTCTGGCGGCCCGCTGCGGATTTTGCGTGCTCCATCCCATCGACGGCGTAGCCGGTGCGCCCGCGCGCGTGGAGCACGGCGACGGCAGTCGTGAAAGCGCGGCCTTCCCGGCACTGATCGATCCGTGGCAGCCCTTCAAGGACATCGCGGCAATCGAACATGATCTGTCGAATGGATTGACGGTGCGTTGCACCTTCACGGGCGACGTGTTCGAGATGGAAGACCAGCGCAACTGGTCCGATGCTTCGTTCAAGACCTATTCACGCCCGCTTGAACTGCCGTGGCCCTATACGCTGGAAAAGGGCGCAGCGTTCGCGCAGACGGTGACGCTAAGCGTGGCCGGTACGCGTCAGACGACGGGGAAAGCAGGAGCCACACGAGAGGCGCGTGCCGACAAGATCGAAATCGCTTCTGGCAATCTCGGGCAGCACGAAACCATGCCGGCGATCGGCGTAGCCATTGCCACACACGATGCCGCAGCGGCGCTCGCGAATCTCGTGTTGCTTGCAGAGCTCGGGCCGCAGCAATTGACGCTGAGCTACGACCCGCTTGCGGGCGATGGCGTGGCCGAGCTTGAACGCTTTGCACAGTTGCAGCGCGAAAGCGGCGTGGCAGCCGTGCTGGAGTTTGCCTTGCCCGGTATCGAGGCGCCGCATGTGGAACTCTCGTGCCTCGCCGCCCAGATCGACCAGGCGTGCCTCGCCCTGACGGGCATCGTGGTGAGCCCGGCCGTGCATCGGCAGTCGAACCCGCCGGGCAGCGTGAGCCCGCCGTGTCCCGCGCTCGACGAAGTCTATCGTGAGGCGCGCCGTGCGTTCCCCACGCTACGGCTTGGCGGCGGCATGCTGAGCTACTTCACGGAGCTGAACCGCAAGCGGCCGCCGCTCGACCTGGTCGACTGGGTTACCCACGCGACGTGTCCCATCGTGCACGCCGCTGACGACCGCAGCGTGATGCAGACGCTCGAGGCCATTCCCCACATCACACGCTCTTGCCGCGCGCTGATCGGTGGGCAGCCCTACGCGATCGGACCGGTCTCGATCGGCATGCGACAGAACCCATACGGTTCGCGCGTGATGCCGAATCCCGGAGGCGAACGCGTGGCCATGGCCGCCAACGATCCGCGCCAGCGCGCGTTATTCGGTGCCGCCTGGCTCGCCGGATATGCGGCCGCGCTCGAAGGCGCGGGAATCGAAACGCTCTCGCTCGGTGCCTTGACAGGGCCGCGCGGGCTTGCCGATGTGGAAGGCCACACGCCCGCGCGCTATCCGGTTCTCGATGTCGCGAAGGCATTGGCTCGTATGGCGGGAGCGTCGCGCCTGCACGTCACGCGAAGCGGCCATGTCGCCCGTATCGCGTGCCTCGCAGGACGCCACGCCGACGGCGCGATCGAACTCGTGCTGGCCAATCTGACGAGCGAGCCACGCGAGGTTCAGCTCGAATTCGACGAGGCGATACCCACATCGCTGCAGGCGACGAGCCTCGACGAATGCACGTTGGGCGGGGGGGCCGACGCACCCGGGCCATGGACGCTGTCGCCCGGCGTTGCGGTGACGCTGCGGCCGTTTGCCTGTGTGTTCGCCTCTTCGCGCGCGGTGTTGACGTAGCGTCCGCGGCGCATAAGCGCCGCGGCGTACAGGCATGTCGGTGGAAATACCAGGTGTAGTCGTTCCGTCAAGATGGTCTACTCATCATACCAGCACATATGATCTGTTAATCGGCATCGGATCACTCGCGGGAGCAAACGCATGCAAGCCGTTTCAGGTAAAGCCGAATCCGCTTTCGAACGTCCGACGATCCGCAAGGTCTCGCTGCGCCTCGTGCCGTTCGTCGCCTTGATGTTCTTCATCAACTTCCTTGACCGCACCGCGATCTCGTTTGCCGGCCCGAACGGCATGGCGCACGACCTCGGTCTCGACGCGGCGCAGTTCGGATTCGCGGCGGGCGTGTTCTTCATCGGCTACATCTTTCTCGAAGTGCCGAGCAACCTGGCGCTGCATCGCTACGGCGCGCGCCGCTGGCTCGCGCGCATCATGGTGACGTGGGGCGTGGTCGCGCTCCTGCTTGCGTGGGTCAACAGCGCGACCTCGCTCTACGTGCTGCGTTTCCTGCTGGGCGTGGCGGAAGCGGGTTTTTTCCCCGGCGCGATCCTCTTTCTCAGCAACTGGGTGCCGCAGCGCCATCGCAGCCATATCCTCGCGCTGTTCTATCTCGCGCAGCCGCTCACCATCGTGATCGGTGCGCCGTTCGCGGCGCTGCTCATCGGGGCGCATGGGTGGTTCGGGCTCGCGGGGTGGCGCGTGATGTTCATCGGCGTGGCCTTACCGGCCATCGTGGTGGGCGTGATCGCATGGTTCTATCTGAGCGACCGTCCCTCGCAGGCGCGCTGGCTCACACGCGACGAACAGGCGTGGCTCGCCGCGGAACTCGAAGCCGAGACGCGCACGAAAGAAGCGGGCGCGATGCGTCACGGCGCGCATGCGGGGGCGGCCCTGCTGAGCCCTCGCGTGTGGATGTTTTCGCTGATGTACTTCGGGCTCGTCTACGGCCTCTATGCGCTCGCGTTTTTCCTGCCGACCATCATCGGCGGATTCGAAGGGCAGTTCGGCACGCACTTCAACGTATTCCAGAAGGGGCTCATTACGGCAATTCCGTATCTGCCCGCCGCCATCGCGCTCTTCGTCTGGAGCCGCGACGCCACGCGCCGCGGCGTGCGCGGCTGGCACGTCGGGGTTCCCGCGCTTGTTGGCGCGCTGAGCATTCCGGTCGCGCTCTACATGAAGTCGCCGGCAGCAAGCATTGCCGTCATCACGGTGACGGCCTGCGCCGTGTTCGCCGCGCTGCCGTGCTTCTGGACGCTGCCGGCCCGCTCGCTCTCGGGCGCGGGCGCGGCCGCGGGCATCGCGCTCATCAACACGGTCGGCAACGTGGCGGGCTTCGTCGCGCCTTACGTGACAGGCGCCATGCACGATGCAACCGGCTCTTACCACGCGCCGATGTTCGTCGTCGGCGCCTTGATGCTGCTGAGCGCCGTGCTCGCGCTGGCCTTTGCCCGCGAGCCGCGCGCATCGCGTGAGCGCGAGCACGCGCTCGCCGCGAATTGATCGAAGCTGGACTCACGGACCTGGCAAGGAGGATGAACATGAAAGAGAAAATTGCGCTCTTTGGCGCCGGCGGAAAGATGGGCTTTCGCCTTTCGGGCAACTTGCAGAAGTCGGACTATCGCGTGGCGCACGTGGAAGTCGGCGAAGCGGGGCGCAAGCGCCTCAAGGATGAACTGAATATAGAGTGCGTGTCGGTCGAAGCGGCGCTCGATGGCGCGCAGGTCGTCATCCTCGCCGTGCCCGATACGCTGATCGGCAAGCTGAGCCACGAAATCTCGCCCATGCTGAAGGCCGGCACGATGGTGATGACGCTCGACGCCGCCGCGCCGTTCGCGGGTCATCTGCCGGAGCGGCCCGATCTCACGTACTTCGTTGCGCATCCGTGCCATCCGATCATCTTTAACTACGATGTCGATGAAAAGTCGCTTCACGATCATTTCGGCGGCGCATACGCCAAGCAGTCGATTACGAGCGCGCTGATGCAGGGACCGGACTCGGCGTTCGATCTCGGCGAGGATGTGGCGAAAACGATCTACGCGCCGATCCTGCGCTCGTATCGCCTGAGCGTGGATCAGATGGCCATGCTCGAGCCGGGTCTCTCCGAAACGGTCTGCGCGACGCTGCTGTACGTGATGCGTGAAGCGATGGACGAGACCATCCAGCGCGGTGTGCCCAGGGAAGCCGCGCGCGACTTCCTGCTCGGCCACATGAACATCCTGAGCGCGGTGATCTTCAACGAGATACCCGGTGCGTTCTCCGACGCCTGCAACAAGGCGATCGAATTCGGCAAGCCGCGCCTCATGCGCGACGACTGGAAGGGCGTATTCGACCGCGCCGAGATCGCCGAGAGCATTCGCCGCATCACCTGACCCGAAACAGGAATCGCACCGTGACCGAACGTATTCACGCGACTTACTGGCTGGAGACCGGCGATGATCCGCGGCGTGCCGCCGACGTCATCGCTGGAGAGCAGTCGAGCGGCACTTTCGTCGCACTGCCAAACGAAACACCGGAGCTGAAGGCGCGCTCGGGCGCACGGGTCGAGCGCCTCGACGTGCTGGAAACCGTGGACGCGCCGAGCCTGCCCGGCGGGATGCGCTCAGACGCATACACGCGCTGTACGCTCGAACTCTCGTGGCCGATGGAGAATTTCGGCGCGTCGCTGCCGAACCTGATGTCGACCGTTGCAGGCAACCTGTTCGAGCTGCGCCAGGTGTCGGGCCTGAGGCTCACCGGGCTGCGACTGCCTGAGTCGTTCGCGGCGGCCTATCCAGGGCCGGCGTTCGGCATCGAAGGCACGCGGCGGCTCACGGGCGTGGCGCACGGTCCGCTGATCGGCACGATCATCAAGCCGAGCGTGGGGCTTTCTCCCGAGGAAACCGCGCAGCAGGTGCGCGAGCTCGTGGAGGGCGGCATCGACTTTATCAAGGATGACGAACTACAGGCCGACGGCTCCCATTGTCCCTTCGACGAACGCGTGAAGGCCGTAATGCGCGTCGTCAACGAGCACGCCGAGCATACCGGCAAGAAGGCGATGGTGGCGTTCAATCTCACGGGTGATCTCGACCAGATGCGCCGGCGCCACGATCTCGTGCTCGCGCATGGGGGAACGTGCGTAATGACCGTGCTCAATTCCGTGGGTATCGTGGGCCTGCATGAATTGCGGCGGCATTCGCAGTTGCCCATCCACGCGCATCGGGCGGGGTGGGGCTACCTCTCGCGCAGTCCGGCGCTCGGTTGGGACTACGCGCCGTGGCAGACGATCTGGCGTCTCGCCGGAGCGGACCACATGCACGTGAACGGCCTGCGCAACAAGTTCAGCGAACCCGACGACAGCGTGATCGCCGCGGCGCGCGCCGTGCTCGCGCCCGTGATGGAAAGCGCCCCAATGCCGGCCATGCCTGTTTTCAGCTCGGGGCAGACCGGCCTGCAGGCCGCCGATACCTACGCTGCACTCGGCTGCGCCGATCTCATCCATACGGCGGGCGGCGGCATCTTCGGTCACCCGCAGGGTGTGGCCGCAGGCGTCGATGCGTTGCGCGAAGCCTGGTGCGCCGCCATCGAAGGCGTGCCGCTGGAGCAGCATGCGCAGAGGCATCCGTCATTGCGTGCGGCGCTCGGCTTCTGGAAGTGAGCAACGGGATGGCTGAAACAAACAACGCGTCCCTGCCCGAGGGCCTGCTACTCGCGTATTACGGCGACGACTTCACGGGGTCGACCGATGCGATGGAGGCCATGACGGCCGCGGGCATCCCCACCATCCTGTTTCTCGACACGCCAACGCCCGAGGCGCTCGCGCGCTTTCCCGAGGCGCGCTGCGTGGGTATCGCGGGATCGTCGCGCGGGCGCAGTGCCGCGTGGATGCGCGAAGCGCTGCCGCTGGCGTTCGCGAGCCTCGCCGCGCTCGGCGCGCCGGTGCTGCAGTACAAGGTGTGCTCCACGTTCGATTCGTCGCCCGAGGTGGGTTCGATTGGCGCCGCAGTCGACATCGGCACGCAGTACATGCCGGGAGACTGGTCGCCGATGGTGATCGGCGCACCGCGCCTGAAACGCTATCAAGTGTTCGGCAACCTCTTCGCAGCCGTCGATGGCGTCGGCTATCGCCTCGACCGTCATCCGACGATGTCGCGCCACCCCGTGACGCCGATGGACGAAGCGGATCTACGCCGCCATCTCGCGCGGCAGACGTCGCGCCGCATCGAACTCATCGACATGCTTCAGTTGCGCGCCGGGGACGGTGCCTCACGCGTGGGCATGCTATCGGCGGAGGATACCCCCGTCGTGCTGATCGATGTGCTCGACGACGAAACGTTGGCAGAAGCGGGCCGCCTCGTTTGGGAAGCGCGCGGCGAAGGGGTGTTCACGGCTTCGTCATCGGGCCTCCAGTACGCGCTTGCCGCGTACTGGCGCTCGCGAGGCTGGCTGCCCGCTGCGCCGTCGTTGCCCGCGGCGAGCCCGGTCGATGCGATCGGCGTGGTGAGCGGCAGTTGTTCGCCGGTCACCGCGGCGCAGATTGGCTGGGCGCGTCAGCACGGTTTTCACGTGGATCGGCTCGACCTCGCGCGTGCCCTCGATCCGCAAGCGGGCCCCGCTGAAATCGAACGGGCCGCAGGTGCCGCTACGCAAGCCATCATCAGCGGAAGCAGCGCCGTCGTCCACAGTGCGGAAGGCCCGGACGACCCGGTCGTGCGCGGCTTCGACGAGATCGCGCGGCGCTGCGGACGCACGCGCCAGGACGCCGCCCGCGAAGTAGGCCGCGCGCTCGCGGCGGTGATGCGACGCATGCTCGATCGCACCGGCGTCTCGCGCGTGGTCGTTGCGGGCGGTGACAGTTCGGGCGAGGTCGCCGGCGCGCTGTGCATCGACGCGCTCAGCGTGACGGCGGGCGTGGCGCCCGGTGCGCCGCTGTGCAGAGCATGGTCGAGCGCTGCTGCGCGCGACGGCCTCGAAATCGTGCTCAAGGGCGGACAGATCGGCCAGGCCGACTTCTTTGGCGCCGTGCGCGAAGGGCAGGCGAAGTGATCCAGCGGTGACGTGGTGGCCGGCGGCGTGGTGTGGTATTGTCATTACACCAGACGTTTACAGTACCACTGCAATGGGCGAGATCATTCCACGTCGCAAGCTATATCAGGAAGTCGTCGATCGACTCATGGAACGCATTCGTGCGGGCGAGATCGCGCCCGGCGCGCAGTTACCGTCCGAGCGAGAGCTGATGGAGATATACGGCGTCGGGCGGCCGGCGGTGCGCGAAGCACTGCAGGCGCTGGAGCGTTCCGGCATCGTCGAGATCGTGCATGGGGAGCGCGCCCGCGTGGTCGTGCCGACAGCAGACCGCCTGATTGCCCAGATCGCTGGCGGCGCGCTGCATCTGCTGCGCACCCAACCGGACATGCTCGAGCACCTCAAGCACGCGCGGCTTTTTCTCGAAACCGGCACCGCACGCATGGCGGCCGAGCGGGCCACGGAAGAAGACGTTGCGCGGCTTCAGTTGAGCGTGGCGCAGCATCGCGCGTCCATGGTCAATCTCGCGGAATTCATCGAGAGGGACATGGCGTTCCACCGCGAAATTGCGAAGATCAGCGGCAACCCGATTTTTCCCTCGATCGTGGAGTCGCTGTTCCGCTGGGCGGGCGAATACTACCAGCCGCTCGTGCGCGCGCCGGGCGTCGAGGAACTCACACTCACCGAGCATCAACGCATCGTCGATGCGATCGCCGCCCGTGACGGCGACGCCGCCGAGGCGGCGATGCGCGCCCATCTTACGCGCGCCAACGAACTCTACCGTACGCAAGGCCGCAACTAGAATACGCTGGCGGTGTTCGCCTGGCGGCGTACGCTAACTACGCAAGCGGCAGGTGATGCCTCGGCTGCGTCAGCATCGTGGGCTTGAGAATGTCTTCGAGTTGCGCCCGCGTGAGCAAGCCTCTCTCGATGACAATATCGGCGACGCTCCTTCCCGATACGAGCGCTTCCTGGGCTACCTGGGTCGCATTCGTATAGCCGATGTACGGATTCAGCGCAGTCACGATGCCGATGGAATTTTCAACGAGCGAACGAAGCCGCTCGCGATTGGCCGTGATCCCGTCGACACACCTCGATGCCAGGGTCAGACATCCCGCACGCAGGTGCGCAACGCTCTTGAACAGGCTGTGCGCAATGACCGGCTCGAACGCATTCAACTGCAATTGACCGGCCTCCGCAGCAAAGCTGACCGTCACGTCATTGCCGATGACTTCGAAAGCGATCTGGTTCACGACCTCCGGAATGACCGGATTGACCTTTCCCGGCATGATGCTGGAGCCCGCCTGAACCGGCGGCAGGTTGATTTCACCAAGGCCTGCGCGCGGGCCGCTCGAAAGCAGGCGAAGGTCATTGCAGGTCTTCGAGAGCTTGACCGCCACGCGCTTGAGCACGCCCGACAGTTGCACGAACGAGCCGACGTCCTGCGTCGCCTCCACGAGATTGGGCGACGTCGTCACAGGGATACCGGTGACACTGGCCAAATGGCGGCAGACGAGCGGCGCATAGTCGGGCGACGTATTGATGCCCGTGCCGATCGCCGTGGCGCCCAGGTTGATTTCGCAAATCAGTTTCGACGCTTCCCGCAGACGTTCCTGATCTTCTTCGAGCATGACCGCAAAGGTGCTGAACTCTTGTCCCAGGGTCATGGGGACCGCGTCCTGCAACTGGGTTCGCCCCATCTTCAGGTCGTCGTGAAACTCCACTGCCTTCCGTTCGAACGACGCGCGCAGGACACCCATCGCATCGACCAGTTGCGCGATGCCCATATACGTGGCGATTTTCAGTGCAGTCGGGTAAACGTCGTTGGTGCTTTGCCCCAGATTCACATCTTCGTTTGGGTGCAGTACCGCGTAGTCTCCTCGTTCGTGGCCAAGATGTTCGAGCGCGAGATTGGCGATCACCTCGTTCGCGTTCATGTTGGTCGACGTGCCGGCGCCGCCCTGAATCACGTCGACGACGAATTGGTCGTGCGCAACCCCCTCACGAATCTGCTGGCACGCGTGAACGATGGCCTTCATCTTGTGCTCGGGGAGCAGCCGTAATTCGCAGTTCGCAATCGCCGCGGCTTCTTTCACAAACGCCAGGGCGTTGACCAGATTCGGACAAGTCGAGATTGGAATGCCGGTAATCGGGAAATTGGCGAGCGCACGAAGCGTATGGACTCCGTAATAGACTTCATTGGGCACGGCGAGGTCGCCGAGAAGATCGTGTTCGATGCGTTCAGAACGATTGGACATTGCTTTGCTCCGTTGGAGAGTATTCGGGTCAAGCGAGGGTCGCGTCGGCCGACAATGCGTACGCGATGCATCGTCGCGCGAGAACGTCGGTGGGATCAACCAGCCTGACGCGCGCGCCGCCGCTGCCCACGAATTCACTCCCGGTCAAAAGGAGCGGGAGTTCGGTGCACCCAAGGACGACGACTTCAACGCCTTCGGCAATCAGTCCTTCCATCGCGGCGGCGATGTCCTGCTGACACTGCCCCGTCGTCAATCCCGCCTTGACGCCATGTTTGCCGTAGATGGCTTCCATCACGCGCTCCTGTAGCGCAGGGGAGGGCACGACCTGACGAAGATCCTGCGATTCCAGCGCCTTTCGATAGACCCCGCTCTCGATCGTGCCCGATGTCGCTAGCACACCGACATCACGAAGCGCCGGATACGTCGTGCGCAGATAGCCAACCGTGACCGTCAACATGTTCACAATCGGAATGTTGAGGTACGGCTGGATCCGCTCGACGAATGCATGCGCGGTGTTGCACGGAATCGCGATGATGTCCGCGCCGCCGTCTTCGAGCCGCTTGCACGTCGCGTACAGCGAGACCGTTGGGTCCGCGCCGTCGCCAATCAGATTATCGGTGCGATCCGGAATCTGCGGGTTTTGTTCGACCAGCAGCTTGATGTGGTCCTGGTCGCGCGTGGCGCGTGTATTGCGGACAATCTTCTGCAGAAAATCGACCGTCGCCGCGGGGCCCACGCCGCCCACGACCCCAACCTTGAAGGCGTGCGACGGCGAACCGTAACCGCCAGAGACGACGTACTGCGCGTACGCGAGGTTGGCATCGACGAGCGGTACGCCCAGCGGGCCGATTTCGTCCGCGACCAGGGCGATTTCCGTCATGCCGGGCACGATCACCTGGGCGCCTTGCGCGATCAGATCGCGGCAAGCCTCGCGCAGCAGTTCGACCGGACGCCCGCGCAGGTTGCCACTCTTGATGCCGTCCGATCCATATACCGCTTCCGTGACCGGATCGAATTCTTCGTGGCATCGGGGGTGGATGACTTCGAACTCGGGGGGCGCAAAGTACCGTTCAAACAAGCGCTTTTCCCGCGTGTAGTCGGAGGCGAGTATGCCGATACGGCTTGCGCCCGGGAACTTGCGCCGAACATGGCTGCGAACCGCCTCGATCATGTCCACGATCTGCAAGCGCGTGTTCGCGCGCAGTTCGTCGATGAAGGTGTGACTGAGAAAGCACGGCAGCACGACCGTTGTTACGCCGCGCTTCTCGAAGTCCCGGATCATCTCGAAGATATAGAGCTTGCGTTCCGTCGTCGCGGTGCTTCCGGAGCCCGAGTTGGGAAAAGGCGACTGCTGAAAGATTGCATCGAAGTGCTCGGCATCAGTCGATGCGGGCGTCGCCTTCACCAGTTTGAAGAAGACATCTGCGCTTGCCAGCGGCCCCAGGCCGCCGACAATACCGAACTTGGGCTTGTGACCGGCGACATCCGAAGTCATTTCGCTCCACCTTGCGCCGGACCGAAAATCTGTTCGCCATCCTCAATGAAATCGGAAGCGTTGCTCTCTCGCGCGCCTTCCCACTTCGCGATCACGGCGGTCGCCACGCTGTTGCCGATCACATTGGTCATCGTGCGGCCCATGTCGAGGATCTGGTCGATCGCAAGCACCATGGCGACCCCTTCGACCGGCAAATGGAACATCGGCGCCACTGCCGCAACCACCACCACCGAGCCCCGCGGAACGCTGGCCATGCCCTTGCTGCTGAGCATCAGTACGAGCAGCATGAAGAATTGCTGCGAGATCGGCATGTTGACCCCGAACGCCTGGGCGATAAAGATGGCCGCAAACGCCTGATACATCATCGAGCCGTCCAGATTGAACGCATAGCCCAACGGCAGCGTGAAGCCGACGACTTTCTTGTCGACGCCAAAGCGCTCCAGCTGCTCGGTCAGCCGCGGATAGGCCGCCTCGCTGCTCGCCGTCGCAAACGCGATCATCGCGGGTTCACGCACTGCCTTGAGCAACGCGCCGACACGACGGCCGAGGAACAGATAGCCGACGAAAACCAGGATCGCCCACAGCACGACCAGCCCCAGATAGAAGGAGCCAATCAGCTTGCCATACGTGTAGATGACGTCGAGGCCGCGCAGCGTCACCGCCGAAGCGATCGCACCGAACACGCCGAACGGCGCCGCACGCATGACGTAGTTCGTCACGCGCAGCATGACGGGCACCATGCCTTCAATGATCTCGATCACGACCTTGACGCGCGCGTCCCGCTTTGTTGCGCTCAGACCCAGGCCGAGGAAGACAGAGAAGACCAGGATCTGCAGGATATCGTTACGCGCCATGGCGTCGAGCAGGCTGGTCGGAAAGGCGTGGGTCAGGACGTCCCTGAAGTTCAGCGCCGAGGTATTCAGGCCGGTATCGACTTCACCTGTACCCGCCACCATGTGCAGGCCGGCCCCCGGCTGCAGGAGATTGGCGAAGACGAGGCCTACCGTAAGCGAAATCAGCGATGCGCAAACGAACCAGCCCACCGAACGCAAACCGATGCGGCCGACGTCCTGGCCGCTGTCCATGCCGGCGAGGCCCGACACCAGCGTGACGAACACCAGTGGCGCGATGATCATCTTGATGAGACGCAGGAAGATGTCCGTGATGATCGAGAAGTATCCTGCAATGGCTTTGAGTGTCGCCGGGTCAGATGTGCTGGCGTGGCACGCGTAGCCCGCAATGACGCCCAGTATCATGCCAACGGCAATATAAACGGTGAGGCGATTTTTCATTTCCGTCTGTCCTTGAGTGACACAAGGTGGTCGAGACATGACCGGTGTACGTTGAGAGACGCCTGGAGCGAGATCGACTGCGACCTCGGTCAAGCGTTGGGAGGCATATTAGGGGTGCCAAAGGAAGCGATGATGCTGTTGTTGCATGTGCATATGCGAATTTTGCATAACGCGGGAAAACCCTGGACGCCGGTCTGTAGAACTGCGCGAAGATGCTGCCAGAGCGTATCGAGAAACTCGCTGCGATTCGAAGCGTCGCGGTAGACGCGCAACTCGATATCCAGATTCCAGTGCGTCGGGCCTGCGGGGACCAGTTCGCCCGCATCCAGTTCCGCGGCTATCGCGCTCTTTGGCAGCCATGCCATCCCTTCGCCTTCCATGACCATTTTTTTGAGCACCTCGGCCATGTCCG
Organism: Paraburkholderia sp. BR10936; assembly: GCF_040965735.1. Classification (NCBI taxonomy): domain Bacteria; kingdom Pseudomonadati; phylum Pseudomonadota; class Betaproteobacteria; order Burkholderiales; family Burkholderiaceae; genus Paraburkholderia; species Paraburkholderia sp. BR10936. The sequence continues at coordinate 135,135 of NZ_JBFRCM010000020.1, read as the reverse complement.
ATTCATAGTGAAGCAACAAGGAAGGCGCAGAGGGCGCTCGAGCGAGCAGCACCGCAAGGCAGCGGCCGAAATAACTCGTTTCCGTGTATGAAATGTGAGGCAATGGCTGTTTTGCTGTTCCGGGCAGTCGATACGTCGGCGCGGAACGCAGGTTTGGCCTGCTGGCAGGCATGAGCGTGTCGATACCCACAGTGAGATGCTCATACCTCGCGGGATCGAGATGCAAGGGCAGTTCAGGGTGGTGGTAGGCGAACATCAGTTCGCAGTTGCCATTCACGAGCGACAGGATCGAGTCGTGCACATTGGCCGGTACCACGCGCGCGCGCACGTCCCCGAAGTGGGCGGAAAGCGCCTTGAGCCACGCAGGCAGAAAATTCAGCGCGATGGTGTGGCCGGCGGCAATCTGGAGGCTCTTGCCGCCGATCCGTTTTTCAGTCCGGATGATGGCGCGTGTATCGAAGAGTTTGTTCAGGATATCTTCAGCGACTTCGCGGAAGAGTTGACCTGCGGGCGTCAGCACGGGAGGGAAGCTGCTGCGATCGATCAGTTCCGCCCCGACCCATTGCTCCAGCGATTGAATGCGCCGGCTGAACCCGGACTGGGTCACATTGCGGAACTCCGCTGCGCGTGAAAAGCTCTGGTATTGAGCAAGGGCGATGAAGTCCTCGACCCACTTGATTTCCATACGTATGGCCCGCCTTCTGGGACGTGAAATGGCGTTTTCGGGAAGTTCCGATCTTACGCCGGTACCGTTGCACCAGGTCGCGTCGAGGACTGCGTCTGACCTGGCGAAGGTCCGCGATGGTGTCGACGCGAATTGCGCCCGCACTGACCCAATGCAGAAGCAATCCTCATCGGTTGCGATCAGTAAGTTGCAGAAAACGCTGCCTGTACCTGGTCGGGCGACGTGATCCCATTGGCGATCAGCTGTTGGGTCAGCAAACGGGCCTTCTCAGGATTGAGATCGAGCGACGCGACAAATCCGCTCTTGTCATCGTCGACTTCGACGTTGCGGTTCAACTGAACAAAGCGGGCGATCCCACGACTCCGAATTCGATTTGTAGCGGGATGGACCACGCGTCACACCAGAGTCAGACCGGATGGTAGAAGCGGTCAAAAAAAGGACGATGCGGAGGTGGCATGTCCCTATGCGAGACTCGCATAACGTGGGAAAACCCTGGCCTCGCCGACGTGCGGTGCGAGTCTCTTCGGTCTGCAGCAGGTAGTCACCTATCCGTAGTAGTCCAGATTAATTTGCGCGTGAGTGGAAGCGTTACTCATCTCCAGAGGTCGGACCAGCGACTACTGGCCGGTCGACCTGGTGCCTGCATTCGGGAAAGCGCGCCACGACCATCGCGCCGCCCCGCGAGCCCTACTGCCGAATCAATGCCATCATCGCGCCAAACCCGACGAACACCCCGCCCGTCACGCGGTTGAACGCCTTTGCCACACGGCGGCTCTTGAGCGTCGCGCCGATGCGCGTGCCGAAACTCGCGTAGACGAGATACCAGCTCACTTCGCACACGGCGAAGGTTGCAACGAGCACGCCGAACTGCGGCAGCACCGGCCGGGTCGCGTCGATGAACTGCGGCAGGAGCGCCGCCGCGAAGAGGATCGCCTTCGGGTTGCTGCCGCCGACGAGAAAGCCGTTGCGATAGAGCGCGAGCGGCGAGCGCACGGGGCGCGCGGCCACACGTTCGGCAACATCGGCGGCGGCCTCGGGCACGGGTGCGCCCCACGCCTTGACGCCCAGATACACGAGGTACGCGGCGCCTATGAAGCGCAGCGCGTTGAACATGGTCGGCCACGCTTGCAGGAACACGCCGAGCCCGGCCGCCGAAACGGCGAGCATCAGAACCAGTGCGGAAAGGCAGCCGGCCATGGTCGCGCTCGTGCGGCGCAGTCCGTACTGCGCGCCGTGCGACATGATGAGCAACATGTTGGGACCGGGGATGGCGCAGACGACGAAGACGGTGACGAGGAACAGCCACCAGGTATGCAGATTCATTGCAGCGGCGAGATCAAAGAGGGCTGGAAAACGGCGAAGGGACGATTATGCCAGCGGAAGGCGCGAGCCTGGCCGCGGCCAGCAGGCCAGAGGTGATCCGGCGTGTGATGAGAATGCGGGGCGGGAAAAAGAAAAGCCCGCAGCGAATGCGGGCTTGAACCATGCCAATGGAGACATGGAGGAGACAACCTCACTATAGTCAAACAATTGACGCATCGCAATATATGTTCGTGTATCACATCGTTAATTATTGTCAGATTAATGAGTTAGTGATTGATACGGCCATCGAGCAGGCACACAATGAAGCGGCGCGCTCGCTGGATGGAAGGTGCGGCGCACGGGAGGCGAGACATCGCCTCGTCAGCCCGGAGCGGGTTTCAACTGGAGGGATGAAATGGGCATTCTGGACAAGGTGGGTGAAATTGCCGGTGCGGTTGCCGCTGTGGAAGGCGCCGAGAAGCTCGATCCGAACGCAGGCTTTCTGACCAAGGCCGCCGCCGCGGTTGCCGGTTTCGAGGGCGCCAAGGAAGTCGAGCAGCTAGTCGAGAAGAAGGAAGACGAAAAGCCCGCCGACGACAACACCGCGCAACCCGCGGATGGGTCGGATCAGCAGACGTGAGCGTATCGCTGCGCGCATGACGGTTTGACACAGGCACAGGAAAGCCGCGGCCGGATCAGCCGCGGCTTTTTCGTTGGACCACCTACCAGGCAGGCCGCTAGCGGGCAGAAGCCGGCGACGCGCGATAAACGAAGCCCAGCGCGATGACCGCAACCGTGAAGCCGAGGGCAACGAGGCACACGCCGCTCCAGCGCGCCGTGGCCCACGCCGCGCCGGCCATGAGCGCGCCCGCGGCGCCGCCGATGAAGAACATCCCCACGAAAATCGCATTGAGCCGGCCGCGCGCGGCGGGATTGAGCAGGTTGATCGCGCGCCGCCCGAGCGTCTGGTCGGCGATGACGCCGGCATCGAGCGCAGCCGCGCCCACGACGAGCAGGCCGAGCGCCAGCGCGGGATGCGCGGCGGGTGCAAAACCGCCCCAGCCCGCGCCCGCCACGCCTAACAGCAGGACTGCGCCGAGCATCGTCGCGTGCGCTGCGTATTGAACCGCGCGCCCCACGCCGTGATCGCCCAGCCGGCCCGCGAGCGGCGTGACGATCGCGCCGCTCGCGCCCGCCAGCGCGAACGCCGCAATGCCGTTCATGCCGAGCGAAAACGGCGGCTGCGACAACAGCAGCGCGACGGCGGTCCAGAACGCCGAGAAGGCACCTAGTGCAAGTGCCGCGAGGAAGGCGCTGCGCCGCAGAACCCGCTCGGTGCGCAGCAACGTCCAGAGCGAATAAAGCAGATCGGCGTAGCGCGCCGTCACGCTCGGCATGCGGCGCGGCGTGCGCAGAAAGAGGACCACGGCGAGCAGGGCATCCGCCACCGCCTCGATGCCGTAGAACGCACGCCAGCCCAGCGTTCCCGCAATCAGGCTCGCGAGCGGCCGTGAGAGCAGGATGCCCAGCATCAGGCCGCTCATCACGTTGCCGACGGCCCGCCCGCGCTGGCTTTCGGGCGCCATCGAGGCGGCCATCGGCACGAGCATCTGGATCACGCTGGAGGTCGCGCCCGCAAGGAATGCCGCGGCCAGAAAGAGCGGGCCCGAGCGCGCCAGTGCCGCGAGGGCCAGAAAGACCGAGCACGCAAGCAGCGTGCGGAAAATCAGGCGCCGGTTTTCCAGCAGATCGCAGAGCGGAACGAGCAGCAGCAGACCGGCGGCGTAGCCGAGCTGCGGCAGCATGGCGACCGCGCCGACGAATTCCGGGCGCAAACGCAGCGAATGGCTCACGAGCCCGGCGAGTGGCTGGGCCGCAGACAGATTGACGACGATCACGCCGACTGCGGCGGCGAAGAACAGCGTCATCGGTAGTGTGAGGGTGGTGTGCGTCGCCTGATTGGCGTGGCTCGTGGGGGCGGCCTCGCGCGCCATCGGACGCGTACAGGTTTCAGCAGGGTGCTCCATCGATTGGCTCCGCAACGTGGCAGGTCCAGGTATCGTAGGGAGCGTTGCGTTATGCGACAATTGAATTATCGCGATAATCTTTATGCGGAGTCGTTGTGAACACTCGAGATCTGGAAGCCTTCGTGGCGGTGGTCGAAAGCGGCTCGCTCGTGCGGGCGTCGGAGCGGCTGTTCCTGACGCAGCCGGGCCTCACGCGCCGCGTGCAAAACCTTGAGACGACGCTCGGCATCGAGCTTCTGGATCGCCAGAGCAAGCCCCTCAAGCCCACGGCCGCGGGTAACGAGGTATACGGCCTCGCGCGCTCGGTCCTGCGTGCGGTCGACGACCTGATGTCGGTCGCCTCGCCGGAGAGCGAGCCCGTCGGCGAGCTCAAGCTCGGTGTGCCGCCGTTTCTCTCGGAACTGGCGCTCGAACAGCCCGTCGATCAATTGCGCGGCGAGTTTCCCAAGCTGACGCTGCGCGTGAGGGCGGGCTGGTCGCCAGGCCTGCTCGACGAGGTCGAGCGCGCACGGCTCGATGCGGCCGTGATTCTGCTGCCCGCCGCGGTGATGCCGCCGGAGGGCGTGGTCGCGACCCAGCTCGGCTACACGCCGACCCTCGTCGTCGCGGCGCGCTCGTTTGGTTTGCCCGACGAGCCCACCACGCTCGCGGCGCTCGCGCACCATCCGTGGGTACTGAATCAGGACGGCTGCGGGATGCGCTCGGCGCTGAGCCGGGCCATGGGCATGGCGGGTCTGCCGTTCAACGTCGCGGTCGAGGCCTTCGGTTCGGAACTGCAGCTTTCGCTGGTCGCGCGCGGCATGGGCGTCGGGCTCGCCGCGCCGCAGGCGCTCGCGCGCAGCCCGCTGCGCGACCAGTTGCAGATCATCGACGCGACCGACTTCCGCTCGGGCCTGAATGTCTGGCTCGTGCACGGGGCGCTGCCGGGGCGTCTCGTGCGGCCGGTCGCGCTGATCCGCGACGCGCTGGCGAACAGGCTGGAGATGGCCGAGGTGGCATGACGGCGTAGCGCCATATGGCTACTCCGAACGTTATGCGCTGAGCTGGTGGACATCGGAGTTCCAAACGAGCGGCACGCGTGTCACACAATTTACCATTCCCCCTTCAAAGCCAATCTGCCCTGCGGGATCAAGTTCGAAATCGGGAATGCGCCGGAACCATTCCTCAAGGAAAACGCGAATCTCGTTTCGGGCCAGCAGCGCCCCTGCACAGCGATGGGGGCCGTTGCCAAAGGCTGCATGTTGGGATGCATTCGCGCGCGCGAAATCGGCGTGCATTGGGCACTGGAACTTGCGTTCATCCATGCCATGCAACAGTGGGCGGACGTACACCCGGTCTCCCGCCTTGAAGCGGACACCCTTATATTCGAAGTCGCGAGTCATCACACGGCCTGTGCTGGATGGTGCAAACATGCGCAGCAGTTCCTCGACGGCGTTGCCCACCAGTTCCGGGTGCTCCGCCAGTTGGCGACGATGTGCTGGGTTGCGCGCGAGATAGAGCACGGCAAAACCCATGGTCGACGCGACAGTGTCGAGTCCGCCAAAGATGACGTTGACCATCATGCCGCGTATTTCCTGCTCAGTGAGAGGTCGTCCGAATACCGTTCCATTCACGATTGCACTGATCAGATCCGCTCCCGGCTCCTTTTGGCGATCGCGAATGATATTCTCAAGGTAGCCGAACAGCATGCGCTGCGACCACTCACGACGCTCTGGGTCATTCGCTCGAACGCTTGCCTCGGTCCACGCAAGTAGGTCGTCCAGATCGGTGAGCGGGAGATTCACGAGTCGCATGAAGATGGTGATCGGGAACTTCATGGCGAAATCGGACATGAATTCGCAGCGGCCTTTCTTCTTGAAACCTTCGATTAGCAAGACCGCCAGTTCCCGGATTTCGCCCTCCATGTCACGGATAACCTTCGGCGCGAAGAAGCGGTTGATCAGCGCACGATAGTCTGCGTGCTCGGGAGGGTCGGCCGACAGAGGCAAGATCTGCATCGTCGTGCTGGCGGGAAGCGTGATCTCGTGCATCGAGAACGGGTCGTGATTGCGCTGCGCAAATTCGATATCCGCCGCTCGTGTGAGGATCCAGTGACCGCCGTTGTACGGCGTCCAGACAATGTCCGGACCATCGTGAAGGCGCTTCCACGCGCCGACAATGTCGGCTTCGCCGCCGGGAGGCTTGCTGAAATCCCAGTCTACGACGAGTTCTTGAGGTACATGATCGGGAACCGGTACGAGAGGGACAGCGATATGGGACATGTGAGTTCTCCGCGAACGAGTGTTCACCGGTTGCTTTGATCAGGTTTGCGAAGCGGGTAACCGCACGACTAATCCGTCGAGTTCATTGGTCACCTGAATCTGGCAACCGAGCCGGCTGTTGCTATTCGCATCGATGGCGCCGCTCAGCATATCCAGTTCGGCGTGCTTCGCGGGTGGAATCCTTGCGGCCCACATGTCGTCGACAAAGCAGTGACATGTCGCGCAATTGCAGTAGCCCCCGCAATCGGCGAGGATGCCAGGCACCGAGTTTTCGATGGCTGCCTGCATCAACGACTGGCCGGCATTCGCCTCGACGGTATGCTCCGTGTTGTCATGCTCGATGAACGTAATCCTTGGCATTTCAGTATCCTAAATTTTTACTGCTGGGCGCACATCGTTGCGGCGGTTGCCTAGCTGACCGTGAAGCCGCCGTCCACAGCGATGATCTGGCCGGTGACGTAGCTCGCTGCGGGGCTTGCGAGAAAGAACACACTCTGGGCGACTTCGATTGGGGCGGCCATTCGCCCCATAGGAACGCGGCCAGCGCCCACGATCGGCCCGCGTATCCTGAACGTGGTGCTGATGTTTTTGCCGCCCTCGCTGGCCATACCGCCAGGCAGGATCGAATTGACGCGAATTCCATCGACCGTAAATTCGCTGGCCAGTGTTCGCGTAATGCTGTCCACGCCGGCCTTCGCGGCGTCGTAGTGGGCGTTGACACCCCACAACGTCGGGCGAAGCGCACCGACGGAGGAGATGTTGACGATCGAGCCACCTTCGCCCTTTTCCTTCATGCGCGTAATCGCCTCGCGGCAACACAGAAAAGTGCCACGTAGCGTGACGTCCTGCATCTGGTCCCACTGCTCCACAGACATTTCGAAAAACTCAGCCTTCGAACGGTGGGCAGCGTTGTTGACGAGAATGTCTACGGCACCGAATTTTGCATCGATGGCTGCAAAGAGCGCCTTGACGGAAGCTTCGTCCGCAACGTCCACCTTGCATGGCAATACAATGCCACCGTTTGCCTCGATATCCGCCGCAGTTGCGGACGCGACATCCGGGTTCAGGTCGGCGATCACGACGTTGGCGCCCGCCTCAGCAAGCAGTCGCGCTGTTTCGCGGCCTAGACCTTGCGCAGAGCCGGTAACGACGGCAGTCTTTCCCGTGAGATTGAAAATCTGCGCGAGGCGCGCGCCGATCTGGTTTTCGCTAAACATGGAATGCTCCGTGTGAGTAGTCGCTCAGAGTTGTGCTTCCTGGCGGGCCTTCAGCTAATCAGAAATCCGCCGTCGAGCGTAATCGACTGGCCCGTCATATAGCGGCCCGATGGACCCACAAGGTACAAGACCGCCGCCGCGATGTCGGCGGGATCTCCCCATCCAAGCGGCAAGCGTCGCTCTGCATCTGTGCCGGGGCCCGTGAGCTTTCCTTTCTTCAGGCGAGCCTGCATGTCGGGATGAAACTGAACCTTGCCGGGCACGGCGCCTGGAAGCACGCAGTTGACGAGGATCTGCTCGGAGGCATAGTCGAGCGCCGCGGAGCGAGCCAAGCCCGTTACGCCGGCTCGCGCGGCGCCGTAAGCGCCATTGCCGTTGAGGACGGCATGCATCGCTCCCATAGTGGTCACGTTCACGATGCGGCCACCCCGGCCCGCGGCGAGCATGTGCTTGATCGCTTCTCGCATGCAAAAAAAAACGGACTTCAGGTCGATCGACATGACTTCGTCCCAGGCCGCTTCGGTGAAATCCGTGAGCGGTCCGTTATTGGTCATCGCGGCGCAATTGACCACGATGTCGGGGCTGCCCCAAGTCGCCTTCGCCTGTTCGAACAACGCGATTACAGAGGCTTCGCGCTCCACGTCCGTCTCGATCGCGACAGCATCCCCGCCTGCCAAAAGGATTCTGTCGACGACAGGCTGCATGTGTGCCGCGCTGCGATCCGCGATCACGACCTTCGCGCCGGCTTCGGCCAGCACAGGGGCAATATCGATACTGGAATTGCGTCCCTTGTCGGTCACGACAGCGACTTTTCCGCTGATGCCGAATAGCCGTTCAAGCACGGTCGTGGTCATCGGGTTGTCTCCTGAAGGTTTGTCGATTTTTCTGCATTCTAGCGACAACCCACGACGCACAATGGTTACCGTATGGAACAATTAGAGTGAATAATTTTCATCAAATCTGAGCGCGCGAGACGGCGAGACTTCAGGGCGGCGAGGCGATTGCCAGGCCGGTACCGGAGTGAAAGTATGTACGCAAACGTGTACGGTGTTCTATATTTAAAACAATGACGCCAGCCGGGATTTCCCCTGTTGCGAGCGTCTGGAGGTGCCGCGCAACATGCGCGAACTCACATGCACTGCTCAGGAGCGCGTCAACATGCTTGTTGCGAACATATCGAACCCGGCTCCCGAAAGGCTCCCCTTACACGTCGAGGAAATCACGACGTCGTGGCTGACGTCGGCGCTCGCGCGCGGTCATGAGGGCGTGACGGTCGAATCACTCGCAGTGAGCGATGTGATGTACGGAACCGCTACCAAAGTCAGGGTGCATCCTGGCTACAACGCAAGGGGGCGCGAGCTAGGCCTGCCGGAGTCGTTGATCGTGAAGGGCGGTTTCGTTCCGGAATATCGGAATCTGAACGCCTACATATACGAATACGAGGCGAGGTTCTTCAAGGAAGTCCATCCTCACATGCACGCGAACGTACCGGCCTGCTTTTACGCTGAGACGGACGCTCGAAGCGGGCAGTCTATCGTGATCCTCGAAGATCTACGCTCGCGGAACGTTGAATTCTGCCGCGTGCAAAAGCCGCTCACATTTGCGCAGGCCGCGGCGAATCTGGACGCGCAGGCACGTTGGCACGCCCAGTTCTGGCAATCGCCGGAACTCGATAGTGGTGGTGAACTGGCCTGGCTGGCGCCGCAGGACCCGCTCCCCGACGGCGAGTCAGGCACGTATCACTGGGGCCAGTTGAAACCCGATGTTTTCGCAAGCTATACGCAGTTGCCGCGCGGGGCTGCCGTGCCAAAGCGGTTTCACGATCGGGACTGGATGGAGCGCGCGTTGCTCGATCTGCGCGCTTTCGACCGAATCGGGCCGATGACGCTTCTCCACGGCGACGTTCACCTCGGAAATCTCTATTTCGACCGCGACGGCACGCACGGTTTTCTCGACTGGCAGTCGTATCGACGCGGACCGTGGGCGCATGATGTCACGTATTTCCTGATCTCGGCATTGGACATTGCGGATCGACCGCGATGGGAACGTGCGTTGCTGGAGCACTATCTCGAGCGGCTTGCGTTTTACGGGGTGAAGGAGCCGCCGTCATTTGAAACCGCGCTCGAGGCGTATCGGCGGCACATCGTCTACGGGCTGTTCTTCTGGCTCGTGAACCCGGTGGAATGGCAGGTGGAAGTCAACAATTGCGCAGTTGCCCCGCGATTCGCAATGGCTGCGCTCGATCACGAGATTCATGACCTTATCGGCCGATAACAACCTTCGGGGCGTTGAATGACACGGCCAGGCGTGCCGCTATCGAAGCCGGCATTGCGTATTGCGCTTGACGTTGCCTCCTCAGCAGGGTACATTTTTTAGACCATTATTCACAAATGTGAATGGTGTGATGATGAGGAGGCAAGCATGTCGGAGATGGTCGCTCGACGCAGTACGACCTGGCACAGGGTGTATGCGTGGGCTGCGCTCGGTGCGCTTTTCGCGTTTGCGCAAATCTATGCCTACGTGGCATGGATTCGTTCGGAGGACTTTCGCCCCGTCGATGTGGGCACGGACACGATTCCGGAATCCGTGAAGGCGACGATCGACCATTACCAATGGGTCAGCGTGTTGCTGTTGATTCCGGTGGCAATATGGTTCGTCTACGGAATCGTCAAAAGCCGCCGCATCGACGCGGTGCGTCTCATGATGATCGGCTGGCTCTCTGCCTACTGGCTTGATCCGTGGCTGGACTTTCTTCGTCCGATGTTCACCTATAACGCCTATGCATTGAATTATGGCTGTTGGTGCCGTTTCATTCCGTTCTGGCAATCGCCACATGCGCGCATTGCTGAGCCCATCCTGATAGACGCACCGAGCTATTTCTACACTTTCACGGGTACCGCAGTGGTCGCGCTATGGGCGATGCGTGCGGTCCGCAAGCGTTGGCCCCGTGCAGGTAACGTTGGACTCACGCTCGCGGGCTTTGCGGCCATCTGGATGACGATGGGTTTGCTCGATATCGCCGCCAGCCGCTTCATGGGATTCGACGCATGGCCGGGCGCGTTTCAGCGTGTTTCCTTCTGGGGCGGTCACTACTACCAGTTTCCGGTTTACGAGTTCCTGCTGTTTCCGTCCGCCTTCGTGGCTTCTGCGTTCCTACTGATGAGCGTCGACAACAACGGTTACACGGCGATCGAACGAGGCGTCGATCGTCTCGAGTGCCATTCTGCGGTTCGCACGGCGCTGCGCGTGCTGGCCTTCGTCGCGTTTTGCAATGTACTGAATCTTGCCTACACGACCGCAATGGGTGTGCACGCGGTATATGCGGACCCGTGGCCGACGGATATGCCGAGTTGGCTGGCGAACGATCGATGAACAACCGGAACGCTCAGCGCTTCGAGAACGTCGAGTATTACGTAGAAGACGACGTGGCCGTCGTCGCGATGGGCCACCCGCCGGTCAACGGGCTGGACCTCGGAGTTCGTCGCGGGCTCGTCGCTGCGTTCGAAGCGGCGCGGCACGATCCGGAAGTTCGAGCGATCGTGCTCAAAGGCTGCGGTCGTGGCTTCTCGGCAGGCGGCGACATCCGCGAATTCGGCACGGCCGCTGCGGCGGCAGCCCCCGCGTTATCGCTGCACGTTCATCCGGTGATCGAGGCGAGCGAGAAGCCGGTTGTCGCCGCTATTCACGGATTCGCCATTGGCGGTGGGCTGGAAACGGCGCTGGTCTGCCATTACCGGCTTGTCGCGGGCAATGCGCAGATCGGGCTGCCGGAGTGCAGGCTTGGTGTGATCCCTTTGTCCGGGACGCAGCGTTTGCCGCGTCTGCTGGGCCTCGCAGAATCGATCGAATTCATTCTTGGCGCGCAGATCGTGACCGCGAGTACGTTCGCCGGAACAGCACTATTCGACCGAATCGTCGAGGGCGATGAGCAGCACGTGTTGCGCCTGGCGATCGAACTGGCGCGAGAGAAGATCGGCAGCGCGGCGTTGCCATTGATAAGTCGGCTGCCATTGCCGGATCACGATCCGGTTCCCGTTATCGCTCAGGCGCGTGCACGTCTTGCCTGTGGCGATGCGATAGAGAGTAAGTGCCTGGATGCCATCGCTGCAGCCGCCGAGTCGACTGATTTCGAGGCGGGCCTGGCCGCCGCGCGTGCGATTTACGATCGACTCGCCGCGTCCGAAGAGGTGTCGAGGCAGCGAGATCGCTTTTTCAAGTCCCGCCAGGACAATCACGCGCGATAAGTGCCGACTGAACTGCTGTTACGTAGAAAGCCGCTTGCGCAGGTCGCCTTTACGCACTTTTCCCGATGCCGTGCGGGGTAGTTCTGCAACGATGCAAAGATGCTCGGGGGTCTTTTGCTTCGCCACACCCGCGGCGGCAAAGTGGGTCTGAACTGCGTTCAGGTCGAGTGCCGTGTGTTCGTGCAGGACGACTACGGCACAGACTCTTTCGCCGTACCGGGCGTCGGGTTGGGCCACGACGGCGACATCGCGCACTGCGGGATGAGCGGCAAGCACACGCTCCACTTCGAGCGACGAAATGTTTTCTCCACCGCGAATCACGATGTCCTTCTTTCGGTCAGTAATGGTCAGGCAGCCGCTTTCGTCGAGATGGCCAATATCGCCAGTCCGGAACCATCCGTCGAGAGTGAATGCCGCCGCATTGAGTGCCGGGTCGGTGTAGCCGACGAACAACTCCGGTCCCTTGATGAGAATCTCGCCGTCGTGTCCCGCAGGCAGGTCGCGATCCAACTCGTCGACGACGCGCACCTGAGAGCCGGGCTGAACGCGCCCGTCCGTGTTGGCTCGAATTTCAAAAGGCGAATCGGCCCAGCCAACACTCACCGTCGAGTGTTCGGTCAACCCATAAGCGCGTGTTCCCTTAAATCCGGCACGATCGACGAGGGCGACGTGCTCGGGCGTGACGCCCGTGCCGCCCAGACCGTAAGACACGAGCGACGCCAGGCTGCGGCCGTCACGATGAGCGGCATCAAGGAGTCCTTGAAGATGGAACGGCGTGCCGCCCGAAAGGCGTACCCGGTGCTGTTCAATGAGTCGCGCGGCGAGTGAGGCGTCCCATCGATCCATGAACACCATCTCCGTGCCGGTGACGAACGGGCGCAACAGAAAATTGAAGCCTGCGATATGCCCGGCAGGGAAGGGCGTGAGGTATGGCCCTGGCCCGTCGATGAACGGAATCTGCCACTCTGCGCCAACGGTTCGATGCGAGTGCTGTACGCCCTTGGGAGAAGCCGTCGTTCCCGAGGTGTACAGCAGCAGGCAGATGTCTTCCGACATCGGCGTATCCACAGAATGCCGATCGTGCGTTGTCGCCGCGAGTCGTTGCAGCGCGTCGAACGTGATGCCATTCGCGGGCGCCCGATCGCCAACGACGATAACGCGCTCCAGATCGGGTGGGTCGCCCAGCGCGGCGACACGCTCCAGGTAGTCCGTGCCGCACCAGAGGTCGGGTACGCAAAGAAATCGGGCGCGCGACTGCCGCAGGATGAAGCCGACTTCGGCTGGACCGTAGATGTGGACGATCGGTACGAGCACGGCGCCTATTTCGAGTGCAGCCAGATACAGAAGCGCAGTCTCGCGTTGCGTGGGGAGCTGTATCGCGATCACATCGCCTCGACGCAGGCCGATCGCTCGCAGCGCCTTGCCGATTTCTCTCGCGTCGTGCAGTAGGGACTGCGTGGTGCACGTATAGGCGCCGCCCTGGGTATGAAAATGAAGCGGCGTAGCGCCGTGCCGTTCGACGGCGCGCGCTATCAGCGCCGAGAGGGGCAACTCGCTCGACCAGGTTGCAGTTGTGTCGGGTTTCATGCCAGCAACGCCCGTAAGAGGCTGACCAGCCCAAGCGGCTGGTCTAACATCATGTGATGGCCTGCGCGCGGCATCGTGATGGGTCCCTTCGCGCCGGGAATTGCCGCTACGATGTGGCGCGCGCGATCCGCGCTGACCACGCTGCTGCACTCGGCGTGAACGTAGCTGACGGGAACCGTGATGCGGGTCAGCAGGTCTTCCTCGCCTTCGACCGGCTGGAGATCCCGAAGCTTCGGGTCGAAGCGCCACACCCAGCCGTCGGCGGTTTGGCGAAGCGATGTCTGTGCGAGATGTTCGAGAAGCCACGGCCCGCAATCCTGCTCGGGGATGAGGCGAAACCGGCTGACGGCGGTTTGCCAGTCCGGATAGGGGCGTGGAGGCGGGCGTCGTTCCACGGCAGGCAAGCTGTCACCGCGTAGCATGAAATACGAATCGAGCACGATGGCATGCGAGAGACGATCGGGAAAAGTCGCGCACGCCTGCAGGAGACGCGATCCGCCGAAGCTGTGGCCGACCGCGACGCACGGACCGGAGCCGATTGCATCCACGACGGCTACGAGGTCGCGCACGAAAATGTCTGCGCTGTATTCCTGCCTGTAGCCGCTCTCACCCATGCCGCTGAAATCCAGAGCGAACACACGAAAGCGGTCGGTGAAGAACGGCGCAATGAAGTCCCACCAGTGCGTGTGCCCTAGAAATCCATGCGCGAAGACGAGCGGCGGTTTGCCTGTGTCTGCGGCGTTCCAGGAGACATAGTGCACTGCGGCCCCGCCGGCTTCGGTGAAGTGAGAGCGGCGTGGCTGGCTCATGGCGAGATCGAACCTGGAGGGGGCACAGACATTCATTGCGGCTTTTCCATTGCTCAAGGATTGTTTCGCACACCTGTCACGCAAGCGGGATGTGCTGTCGATTTGCGTCGATCCAGTCTGTCATCGAGGTCAGCTGGATGCCACGTTCGGAGAGCGAATCGATGTCGACGCGATACCCGACCGCGTTGATCCATTCCTGCGCGTTCACCCACCCCGGTGCGAGGCCCTTTGCTCGCGCTTCGTCCGGCGAGACGTGCGAAACGCGAATCTGTGTGCCAAGGACCTGACCGAGGCGAGATCCCACTTCAGACATCGTGAGCTTCTCCGAAGCCAGCGGCACAGTCTCGCCATGCCAGCGTTGCGCGTCGTTGAGCGCGCTGGCTGCGAGCGCACCCACGTCGTCAGCGGCGACCCAGTCGAGCCGGGAGTCGGGCATCAACGCGCTGAGCAGCAAGCCCTCGCGCAGGTGCGGGAACATCGTGCCCGCTTTCGGCTCAGCGAGATTGTCCATCATGAATGCCGGTTGCAAGACCGTCCATGATTCGAAACCCGCTGAGCGAACGGCTTCTTCGACGTCCCATTTGTCCGTCCAGTATTTTTGATTCCAGCGCTTCTCGTGCCAGTCTGGAAACGTCAAATGATTGCCTGCCTGCGCCACGGAGGTATGAACGAATTGCGGGACGCCCGCGTTGCGCGCTGCGTTGATGAGCGCGAAACCCTGGCGACGCTCCCTGTCGCTGCGATCGAAATCGGGGAGGAGAACGGAAAAGACGGAGCGGACGCCCTCCATCGCTTTGTCGAGCGACTCGCGGTCGTCCAGATCCCCCCTTAGGCCCTGCGCATTCATTTCGATGAGTGCCCGGGCAGTCGGCGAGTCTGGATCTCGCGTCAGGAAGCGCACTGTACGTCCAGCCGCAAGGAGGCGACGAGCCGTGGCTCCCCCTTGCGCGCCAGTAGCGCCGATGACGAGTATCACGTCGGATGAATCGGCCATGATTTTTCCGGTGGTCGAACTACAGAGAAATGCCAGCCGTGTCGTGGCCGGGCGCATAGCGCGCGAAGTCGCTAGCCAGGCGACAGGTCATCCCAGAATGGCCTGGAATTGTGCCGTTATTCTAATATTAGCACGACGTTCAGAAAAATACGTTGGGTGAATGCCCGGGCGCTGAAGGACGCGAAGCGGAAAGACGAAGCGTCGTCTTTCCGCTGTGATGGACGATCAATGCTGCGGCCGCAGCGTTTGAACGAGGCCGCCTTCGTGGGCGACGATCACTTCGCAGCCCGGCTGATAAACGTCGGCAATCTCGTCGCCGCGCACGCGGTTGCCCTGGAAACCGCGCAAATAGCTCGTTTCGTCGAGCCGCAAGACATGCTCGCCATGCGCGTCGCGCACAACGATCTGGTCAGGCGCGATAGACGTCAGCGTGCCCACATAGGGCAGCCGCGGTGCGAACGGGAAACTGCCGCCTTGCGGCAGGATCCGCGTGTCGAGCGATAGGCGGAAGCGGTCGGAATGATTGCTGAGCCCGGAATGCGGCGTGCGCCGGCTCATCAACAGCACGTCGCCCAGGCGGTAGTTCGTGCGGCGCCATGCGTCCTCGGGCACGCTCGCGAGATCGATGGGAATGATCTTGTCGCCGTCCTTCTTATGGAGGCACGGAAGCTTGTGCAGCCCTTCCGCAACGGCCAGCCCACCGACTTGCGCATCGATATCGCTGAGTGGAATCCAGCAAATGATGAAGTCGAGGCGGTCGCTGTAGATCGCATCTTCGTGAATGAAGTCGAAGCGTGTGCGGCTTTTGTCGATGGCGGGCGGCGAAGTGCGGTATTCGGTAAACGGCACCCAATAAAGCGGTACGTCGAAGAGCCGCTGGAAGAATGCGCGCGTTGCGGGATCTTCCATCACGGTTCGCGCGGCGCGCTGCTCGTTCATTTCCTTCACGGGAAAGAAGCTGAAATTTTCGCGCTCCTTGCCGGTCCATCGCACGTCCCGATCGTTACGGTCTACGAAACCGTTGCGATCGAGGTGGTCAACGAGCAGCGCGCGCATGCGTTCGAGCGGCTCGTGGTCCAGTACGTCGCGGAAGAACAGGTAGCCGTCTTCGTCCCAGCGTTTTTGCAGCGCGGCGTGATCGCCTAGCAGATCGTTCGAAACGTTGAACTCGCGCATCGTCGGCACGATATCCACGATTGGTGTGCTCACAAATTGTCTCCTCTGATCGCAGGGGCGCTTTGCCGACGTCTCACAGCAATCCGCGTTCTTCCGAAGTGCGGGTGGTAGTGTCGATACCCAGTTCCCGCAGCGTCTCGAGTACGGCCGTGGTGGCAGAGGCGACAGCCGGGAAGCCTGCATACGGCAGCGCCTGGATAAGCACGCCTTCCAGTTCGCGTGCGCTCAGACCGTTGCGTACTGCAATGCGGACGTGGTTTTTCAGTTCGAGCGTCTGGCGGTTGGCAATCAGGATGCCGAGCGTCACGAGGCTGCGCTGTTTGCGCTCGAGCTTGTCGTCGCCCCATACGTCCGCGAATGCGTAATTGACGGCAAGGCGTGAAATATCGGCGCCGAAGCCGTTGGACTCGCTTGCGGCCCGCAGGCCGGCTGCCTTTTCCTCACCCATGATTTCGCCGAATACCTTTAAACCATAGGCGTGTTTCTCTTCCAGGCTCTTCATTTGCGTCTCCTGTTTTACCGCAGCGGCGCGGCTATGGGTGGCGGGTAGCGGCTCCGCTCTTCCCGCCATTCTTTTTGCTGACAATGGTGACGATGATGCGTGCTAAGATCGCCGCGAAAGAGGATCAAATTCTGCATATAAGGGGATCGAAATTCGCAGGCCCGCCACGCCGACTGAGCCAGTGAAAGACGTTGCCGCGCTCGTGCTGCCGGGCACCTATCTGTCGAGCGTAGGCGCGCTGGTGGATGGGTTCGCGCTTATCGCGCGACATGTATTTACGCAGTTCGCGCCGCCATACCGCCACACGATGAAGACGCAGGTGCGACTGTTGAGCGCCACCGCGGGCGGTCTGGAGTTCGCCGGCGGCCGGAAGATGGATAGTGACGGCGACTTGCTGGGCGACGCCGAGTACAGCATCGTCTACGTCCCGGCCTTTGCGGTGGCCAGCGAAGAGGCGCTCGTTACGCTGCTCGACCACGCACAGCCGGTGACGGAGTGGCTGCGTTGGCAACGTTCCCGGGGCGCGGTACTGGCCGCAAGCGGCACAGGGGTATTGCTGCTCGCTCAGGCAGGCCTTCTCGACGGTGGCCCTGCGGCTGTCCCGCGCGTGCTCAGGGGCGTGCTGCGCTCGCGCTATCCCAAGGTGCGCGTAGACACAGGCGCCACGATCGCGGAGCACGCAGGTGCGCACACCTGCAGCGTGCCGGCAAGCGAATGGCAACTCGTGGCGCGCCTCGTCGATCGTGCGATTTCATCGCATACCGCTCAATGGCTCGCCTCGACGACAGGCACGGATGGCGAGCGCGAGGAAGGCCGCCTGTCGAGCGACGATCCGCTCGTAAGCAGCGCGCAGTTCTGGCTCGCGCAGCGTTTCGCCCAGGACTTCAAGATCAGCGAACTGGCGGACGTGCTGGCCGTCAGTCACGCTACGTTGCTGCGCCGCTTCACACGAAGCCTCGGCATGACGCCGCGGACTTATGCAAGCTCATTGCGAATCGAGGCAGCAAAGCGCATGCTGCGCAACACTCAGGTCTCAATCGAGCAGATCGCCGTCATGGTGGGCTATTCAGATGTGCGCGCGTTTCGCAACATCTTCCACAAATACGTTGCGATGAGTCCTTCCGCGTATCGACGGCGCGGTGCCGGCCACGAATGAAGAATGAAGCTGCCCGGCATTCAGGCGGCAAAGGCGTCGAGTTCCGCTTTGCCGGTATCGGTCGAACGAAACCGTTCGAGCAGGTAATCCACAAAAACCCTGACTTTCGCGGGCAGATACTGGCGGTGGGGGTAGTGCACGTAAATGCGCGGCCCCGTGCCATCAGCCTCGTCGCCGCGCACCCGGTATTCGGGAAGCACGATCTTGAGTGCCCCGCTACGCAGATACGGTAGCACCACGGGCACGGAAGACGGCGTGATCCCTGCGCCGCTGAGCGCTGCGACGAGGCCGGTGTCCGGCTGGCCTGCCACGGTTAGACGCCCGCGGGGATGGTGGACGACTGTCCTGTCCTTCCGGGCGCCGCGCTTTCGCGTACTTCCTGGCATGCGTTCGAGATGAAGCGCGGCGAGTCCGAACGGCATACGGATGCCGACGAATTCGTGTTCCGCCAGTTCCTCCGGTGTTTGAGGAACGCTCTTGCGTTCGAGATAGCCCGGGCTCGCGACCAGTACGATGGGGTAGTCGCACAGCGGACGGGAGACATGATTGGTTCCGCGTCCCCGCGCGTGCTGAATACTGACGTCGACGCCGTCGTTGACGAGGCTTGGCGCAATTTCGTCATAGCTGATATCGATTTCGACGAGCGGATAGCGTTGCAGAAATTCCGCGATCACCGGAGTCAGGCAATGCCTCCCGAACGTCGGCGTGACGGATACCTTGATCATGCCCTCCGGATGCTCGGGACTGCGCCGCACATCGGCGACGGCTTCGTCGAGCTGATTCAACAACGGCGCCACCCGTTGATAGAACTGCCGCCCCTCGCTCGTGAGGCTCAACTTGCGTGTGGTCCGGTTGAAAAGGCGCACGCCGAGTTCACGCTCCAGCGCCGCGATACTCTTGCTGATGGCAGGCGGCGTGACCTGTAGGCGGGTTGCCGCCGCGATGAAGCTGCCGCAACGGACGGCCTGAACGAAAGGCTGCAGATTCCGGATTTCTGGCATCGTCGATTAATGAAAAAAAGTCACTCTAAATGTTCCGTTTAGTAAGCAGTGTAGAGCATGAGCCGACGCTAGAATCGAATTTATCAGAGGCGGCCCGCGCTGCGCGCGCCAGGCCGACCACGAAAATGCTCAGGAGACGACACGACTGACCTCGACGGCGCGTGACCGGCGCCGGTTCCTGCACGCGTCTCCTGCCTGTAGCAGTCAAACGCACAATGGAACGGCACATGGCACTTTCCCAATCGCACCGGCGCCCGCTCGACGTCCCCGGGCGCCTCTATATCGGCGGTGCATTCGTCGAAGCTGACGGCGCAGCCAGCGTCGAACATGTCAACCCTTCAACAGGGCGGCCTCAAGCCGTCGTGCCCCTCGGCAGCGTGAGCGATATCGACCGCGCCGTGAGGGCTGCCAGGGTGGCGCAACGCGTGTGGATGGAGATGGGGCCACGCGCGCGGGCGCGAAGCTTTCGGCGCCTCGAGGATGCCGGACCAACGAACCGTCTTGCAGTTCGTATTCACGCTTCGAAATGTTCTCTTGCCCCATGCCTCTTCCAGATCATCCGGGCGGCCCGTTTTATTCATAATTTAGAACGATATTCAAAAACGTATGTTTAACGCAGGTCTACGTCAAGTCCGTATGCACCCGATACCACCTGCGTTCAACAATGTGACCAGGGTTCATCCGCAGTGCACCGCAATAGGACAAAGGCGATATGCTGGCGGCACCCTCGATATCGAAGTCATATCAAGCCATGGAATTGCGGCATCTCAGGCACTTTGTAGCGGTTGCGGAGACCCAGCACTTCGGGCGTGCGGCTGCACGCCTTGGCATGGCTCAGCCGCCGCTCAGCCAGTCGATCATGCGGCTGGAGGAACAGCTTGGCATCAAGCTGCTCGAACGCACGCCGCGCGGTGTGACCCTCACGCCCGCGGGATCCGCCTTGCTCGCGGAAGCCAAGCCGCTCATCGCGCAGGCGGAATTGGCCGAGCGGCGGGTGCGTCAGGCAGCCGATGAACTGGCGAGCTTGAGCGTGGCGTTCGTGCCGATGTGCGCCCTACGCATCATGCCGCTCGCCATTCAGGGGCTGCGCAAGCAATGGCCGGGTGTCGATGTCCGGTTGATCGAGCGTGGTAGTGCCCTGACTGTCGCGAGCGTGAAGAACGGCAGCATCGACCTGGGCGTGGTCGTAACCAGCGCGGCGGACGTCTCGGGTCTGGAAAGCGTGGTGATCGAGCGCCTGCGCGTGGTGGCTGCGGTTCCCGCTAAATGGCCGGTCGCGACGCAGCGTTCGATTCGCATCGCGGATCTCGCTCGATATCCCCTCATCATGTTCCCTCAGCAGATGTCGCAACCGCTGTTCGCCGCGTTCGAAGCAGCACGGCGCGAGGAGGGCTTGTCGCCGCGAGTGACCCAGCAGGCTCGCCACCCCTATACGATGCTCAACCTCGTCGCTCACGAGCTGGGTGTCGGTTTGATGCTGGACTCGGCGCGATACTTGCCTGTGGAAGGCGTTGCTTACGTTGACATTGAGGATGTTCCGGCTTCCGGCGAAACGGAAGTGTCACTGGTGTGGGCGGATAGACCCCACAAGCCCTGGCACCGCGCGATGCTCGACATCATGCGCGAGATCGCGTCGCCGACTCCGGTGTGACGCGCGCAGCCGCGCCGTTGAACCGATTCATTCTCGCTGCTCCTCGCGCCATTCGTTTCTGCGTTCACCTTGACACCCCACGATGGGGTGTTTATCTTTGCGAATGACGTTCACAAAACAACCCGCTCGCATGGCGAGCCAAAGGAGGAGCAGTGAGCACGAATGTGGCGAGTCTTTTCAGTCTCGATCAGAAAGTGGCGGTGGTGACAGGGGCAGGTTCGGGTATCGGCCGCGAGACGGCGCTGTTGCTGGCGTCGGCCGGCGCCGCTGTGGTCGCGGCGGACCTGAACGAGGAAGCGGCGCAGGAAACGGTCAAACAAATCGAAAGCGCTTCAGGTAAGGCGATCGCCGTCAAGGTGGACATCGGCAATGAATCTTCGATTCTTGCGATGTACGAAACCGTTCAGGCAAAGCTCGGGCGTCTCGACATTCTCGTCAACAATGCGGGTATCTATCCGAAGACGCAATTCGTCGAAACGTCGGCCGAGAAGTGGGACAAGGTTCTCGGCGTGAACCTGCGCGGCACCTTCCTCTGCATGCGCGAAGCGATCAAGCGCATGCAAGCGGCCAAGCGCGGCGGTTCCATCATCAATATCTCGTCGGTGGCTTCGCTGCAGCCCGTAATCTTCGACAACGGCGATTACGGGGCATCGAAGGCGGGCGTCAATAACCTCACCAAAGTGGCTGCTCTCGAATTTGCAGCAGACGCAATTCGTGTGAACGCAGTGTTGCCCGGCGGCGTGGCGACCGAGGGCGCAGCTGCATCGACCAAGGTCCATCAGGCAAGCGGCCCGATTACGCAGCCCGGCCGTATGCCCCTGGGCCGCATTGGCGTCGCCTCCGATATCGCGCGCGCCGTGCTGTTCTTTGCCTCGCCGGCATCGGACTATGTCACCGGCCAGCTCCTGGCTGTCGACGGCGGTTTCCAGGTTTCCTGATCGCCCCTCGGCGGCCCGTTTTTCGCGTTGCGAAGCCGCATCGGCGATGCGGCCTGGGCTGCCTTTTGCTTTGCCCAAATTGCATACGATCCGTTGCGCACAATTGACCGTGTGCGTAGCTTGCGCTCGCGCATACGCTGCACGCTACGCCCTGGCGGCTGGTGAAAACACCGACACAGTTAATTGAACGAGTTGTTGCATAACGGAACTTCGTCAC
Organism: Paraburkholderia sp. BR10936; assembly: GCF_040965735.1. Taxonomy (NCBI): domain Bacteria; kingdom Pseudomonadati; phylum Pseudomonadota; class Betaproteobacteria; order Burkholderiales; family Burkholderiaceae; genus Paraburkholderia; species Paraburkholderia sp. BR10936. The sequence goes on along the minus strand of NZ_JBFRCM010000020.1, from coordinate 113,368 downwards.
CTACGATGTCGACATAGAGGCGCCGCGAATGCGCCCGCGTGGCACAAGCCTGATCGGAGACATGCGATGTACCTGCTCGACAGCGATTTACGTGGCCCTCTCGCGGACTACACCTTCCACCATCGGCGCCAGCCTGCTGGCAGCCATCCTCCCTCGTCGGACGAATCGGATCGCGCAAAACAATCGAATTGGGCGGCGCGTGCGCTGGGTGCGATGGCGCACCGTATCTTCGGCAAGCTGCGCATGGAGGGGGCGGCACGATGAAAACGATGCCTGGCGAGCGCGCTCGAGAAGCGCGCAGGGTATGGCTCCCGCTTATCCTCTTGTCGATTTCGGCAGCGGCGATCTGGCTGCTGCAACGCGACTTGCGCATGGAAGAGTTGGGCCGTTCGGCGCTGTTCGACGTTGTGATGACGATTGCCGTGCTCGGTGCAACGGCATTCGCGGGCCTCGTTGGGTGTGCGATTGCGAGTCGCGCGCAGGAAGAGGAAACCGATTTGTCGACAGGTGAAGGGTATTGCTTCATTGGCGCGGTGATCGGCGCGGTGGTCTTTTTCGTCGCTATGACTTACTAACGGTAGAAACCATGAACGAAGTGCTGAGCGCACGCGTGGAAGCGCTGTTGGACAAACAGGCCATACTCGAATGCGTGCACCGCTATTGCCGCGGGGTCGACCGCATGGACCGTGAGTTGACGCTGTCAGCGTACCATCCGGATGGGATCGATGACCACGGCGCATTCGTTGGTAATGCAAAGGAATTCGTAGATTGGGCCTTTGCGTACCATGCCGAGCATCAGCTCTCGCACCACCACATGGTCTTCAATCACAGTGTCGAACTGCAGGGCGACGAGGCGCACGGGGAAACGTACTGGCTTTTCTTCGGCGAGAATCGCGTCAAGCCGGACACGCTTGCGGTGGGGCGCTATATCGACCGTTTCGAAAAGCGCAATGGCGTGTGGGCGATTGCCGCCCGCGTCTGTATCTCGGAGGCGATCAACGAGCTCACGCCTGCCGTAGTGCCTGCAGCCTGGCGCGAAATCTTGATGAGCAATGGCGTGAGTTCGAGAAATCGCGAAGACGTTTCTTACGAGCGGCCTCTCACGACACGTCAGCCCAGCGAGGTTTAGGGGCTTGCGTAAGCGTCGCGCGAAGCTCGTCACGAATAACCAGCATCTCATGCAAGCCAACGTCGGCGTGGAGCCGACGTTGGCTTTTTAGCTATTGGGCAGCGGCATGATCGTGCTGTGGCCTACGATCGACAGAAACTCACGGCGCGTTGAGGGATCGTCGCGAAACGCACCCAGCATCCGGCTCGTCACCAGCGAAGCGCCGGGTTTATGCACGCCGCGCGTGCTCATGCACTGATGCGCGGCTTCGAGGATCACGGCAACTCCCTTGGGCTGTAACACCGTGTTCAACGCATCGGCGATTTGAACGGTCATCTTCTCCTGAATCTGCAGACGCTTGGCATACACGTCGACGAGGCGAGCAAGCTTGGAGATGCCGACCACACGATGCTCGGGCAGGTAAGCAACGTGTGCGCGCCCGATAATGGGCACCATATGGTGCAATAGCTTTCGAAGCGGATGTCTTTTAGCACCACCATCTCGTCGTAGCCATCCACTTCGGAGAACGTCGTAGCAAGAATCTGCATCGGATCGGATTCGTATCCGGAGAAGAACTCGCGATACGCGCGCGCGACGCGTGCGGGTGTTTGAGTGAGACCTTCTCTTTGGGGGTCGTCGCCCGCCCATCGGATAAGCGTTCGCACGGCTTCTTCCGCCTGATCTCGCGTCGGGCGAGCCGACGCTACTTCAGTGCCAATTTCTTTGTCTCGCGTGTTCATCAACTCTCCTGATCATTCATGCCTCGTGCAATCCGACGCGCGTGCGCGTGTGCTGCGCACCCGTATCGGCAACGTGAATAAAGTGTATATAATTGCACGGTGTTCGCAAATACAAACGCGTGTACCTCGCTCGACGTGCCGCGCGCTGCAGAAGCAGGTTGCACTTACATCACAGGATCAGTACATGAAAACGCGCATTACAGAGTTGCTTGGGATTCGATATCCCATCGTTCAAGGCGGCATGATGTGGGTGGGCCGCGCGGAACTGGCCGCTGCCGTCTCGAACGCCGGTGCGCTCGGCACCATCACCGCGCTCACGCAACCCACGCCGGAGGCGCTGAGCAACGAGATTGGCCGCGTTCGATCGTTGACGGACCAGCCGTTCGCGGTGAACCTGACGATTCTGCCGACGATCAAACCGGTTCCGTACGATGAGTACGTGCAAGCGATCGTGGAGAACGGCGTGAAGGTGGTCGAGACGGCGGGGCGTAATCCCGAGCCGCACATGCCGGCGTTCAAGGCTGCGGGAATCAAGGTCATCCACAAATGCACCTCCGTGCGGCACGCGCTGAAAGCAGAGGCATTGGGGTGTGACGCCGTGAGCGTGGACGGCTTCGAATGTGCCGGCCACCCAGGCGAAGACGACGTGCCCAACCTCATTCTGTTGCCCGCGGCCGCCGCGAAGCTGCGTATTCCGATGCTGGCATCGGGCGGTATTGCCGACGCGCGCGGCATGGTCGCCGCACTCGCGCTCGGTGCGGACGGCATCAACATGGGCACGCGATTCATGGCCACGCAGGAAGCGCCGATTCATGAGAACGTCAAGCGCAGGCTGGTCGAGAACGACGAGCGCAACACGGCGCTGATTTTCCGCACGCTGAAGAACACCTCGCGCATTTTCAGAAATTCAGTTGCGGAGAAGGTGCTGGAACTCGAATACAAGGAAGGCGCGACGTTCGCGGATCTCAAACCACTCGTGAGTGGCGAGCGCGGAAAGCGTATGTACGAAACGGGGGATACGGAAGATGGGACGTTCCCTGCCGGTCTTGCGATCGGGCTGATCGAGGATATTCCCACCTGCGCGGAACTCGTGAGCCGGATGGTTGCTGAGGCGCGCGCACTCATTCACGGCCGGCTGGCCGCATTTGCAGAAGATAACTGAGCGTGCGCTAAGGCGCCTTTCGAATCGTCTGCCCGTGCCCGGATTGAAAACGGGCGCGCGCAGGCAGTTTGCATTCAGCAACGCGGGGCTTGTTCGTCTAACCGTTCGAGATGAGCAAGCAGCGAGCGGGCCGCGGCTGGCCAGAGCTTTGCCGGTACGTCGTCGTAAGCATGGCGTAGCCAGTCATCGATCGAGCCGTTCGGCAGTGTCTTCACTGCCTGCGCGATCTTTGCTTCCCGCGCCATGCGGTGCGCCTTGAGGCGCGCGATCTGCTCACGCGCGCGGTCGAGCACGTAGCCGTGTGCAGGCAGAATGAAGTCGATCTCATGTTCGGCGCAGATCGCGTCCAGCCGGTCCAGCGACGCGAGGTACGCAGTCATGTTGCCGTCGGGCGGATCGATGATGGTCGTGCTTCCATTCAGGATGTGGTCTCCGCTGAACAGCAATCCGTCCTCGACGAGGACGAGGCACACGTGGTTGCTCGCGTGCCCCGGTGTCGGGACGACAAGCAATCGATGTGTCTCGCCGTCACAGGCAAGCGCGAGCCATTCACCGTCGCGCAGTTCGCGGTCCGGGACGAAATGGCTGCTCGCCCTCGCAAAGGACCCGGACGGCAGGCCGAGGATCGCTGGCTTGTTCGCGCACATGGCTTGCAGTGGCCGCGCGCCGGGCGCGTGGTCCGCGTGCGAGTGCGTGCAGACGATCATGCGTATGTCGCCACCCGTTGCGGCGAGAATGCGCTGGAGGTGCGCCCGATCGTCAGGCCCCGGATCGATCACGATGAAGCCGGTTGCCGCTGTGCCGACGATATAGCTATTCGTGCCGGGTCCCGTCATCATGCCGCCGTTCGCGACGGTCAGCCGCATCACGTTTTTCAGCAGCGGGACGGCCTCGGTTGATCGCCAGTCGAGCGCGTGAAGTACCTGGCCATCAGGGCACGAGGCGAAGCTCCCCGTACGGCGCGTCGCCTTCCATGCAACGCACGACGTTGCCGGCTTTCAGGCCACCGCGCGGACAACTGCTCCACAGCGGTTTTTCACCGGCGCATGCAGCAAGCAACGCTTCGACCGAGTCGAACGAACGAAGGCGTTCGAGCGTGCGCACGGTTGGGAAGATCATGGCGAAGTCGCCCGCAGCGTGGCGCGCGAGGGCGTCGGAGGGATTGACCCACACCGGTTCGAATTGCTCGGCGCCATCCGCGACAGCGGTTTGTCCGGCAGGCATGCGCGCCACGAAAAACTGCACGTCGAAGCGCCGAGGCAGGTCGCGGTCGGTGATCCAATGCGCAAGCGGATAAATGCAGTCGGCGGCTAGCGTGAGGCTTCGCTGCGCGCAATGTTCCCCGATCGCCGCGCTTCGGTCGAGCGTCGCCATATCGCTGTCGTCGACGAACGCGCCATCGCTTCGCCGCGCGAGCAACACGCCTAGCTCCTCGAATGTCTCGCGTATGGCGGCCACAGCCTGAACTGCCTGCGCTTCGTCTTGCGTGCCGCGTCGTGACGCGCACGCGGCGATGCGTGCATCGGACGGATCGATGGCGCCACCAGGGAAGACAAAGGCGCCCGGTGCGAAGCTCGCTTGCGCCGAGCGCCGCGTCATCAGGACTTCAATAGCAGGCGCACCTTTGTATTGAGCGTCGCGCAGCAACAGCATCGTTGCCGCCGGGCGCGGTGAAACGGGTTGGCGCTGCGCGTGGAGCAGCTGTTCGGGGCGTACCACGTCACTCCCTCTGATTCAATGAATAGCCGCTTGCGTGTAGCGCTAAATGCGTTCGAAGACTGCTGCGATGCCCTGGCCGCCGCCGATGCACATCGTGACGAGCGCATAGCGGCCGCCGCAACGGTGCAGCTCGTGAATCGCTTTCACCGCAATGACGGCGCCGGTCGCGCCGATCGGATGGCCGAGCGAGATGCCCGAGCCGTTTGGATTGACCCGGGCGCTGTCGAATTCCAGCTCCTTCGCGACGGCGCAAGCCTGCGCGGCGAATGCTTCGTTCGCTTCGATCACGTCGAGATCCGCCACGGTCAAGCCCGCGCGTTGCAATGCCTTGCGTGTTGCAGGCACCGGGCCAATGCCCATGTATTGAGGATCGACGCCTGCGTGAGCCCAGGACACGAGCCGCGCGAGTGGACGAAGGCCGCGCTGCTCGGCAGCGCGGCGCGCCATCAGCAGGACTCCCGCAGCGCCGTCGTTGAGGCCGGACGCGTTGCCGGGCGTCACGGTCCCGTCCTTCTGGAATGCGGGACGCAACTTGGCGAGATCCGCGGCGGTCGTGCCGGGCCGTACATGCTCATCCGTATCGAACACGCTGTCGCCCTTTTTCGTGCGGAGTGCTACAGGCACGATTTGCTCGCGGAAGTGGCCATTATGTATGGCTCGTGCGGCGCGCCGGTGCGACTCGACGGCGAGCTGGTCCTGGTCGTCGCGCGAAACGCCGTACTTCTTCGCGACGTTCTCCGCCGTCACGCCCATATGGCAAGCGCTGAACGGGTCCGTCAACGCGCCGGCCATCATGTCGATCAGGCGGATGTCGCCCATGCGTGAGCCCCAACGCGCGCTAGTGGCAACGTACGCTGCGCGCGACATGCTTTCCGCGCCTGCGCCGATGGCGATTTCGGTCTCGCCGAGCGCGATGGCCTGGGCGGCGGAAATGATGGCCTGGAGGCCGGAGCCGCACAGCCTGTTGAGTGTCAGCGCCGGGGCGTCCGCACTCACGCCGCCCTCGAGCGCCGCCACGCGCGCGAGGTACATGTCGCGAGGCTCCGTATGGATCACATTGCCGAACACCACGTGGCCGACATCGTCGCCCGGCAGATTCGTGCGGTCGAGCAGCGCGCGAACGACCGTCGCGCCAAGTTGCGTAGGCGGAACGCTCGCCAGGGCACCACCAAAATCCCCAATCGCCGTGCGAACGGCAGCGGTGACGACAACCTCATCCGACATGATGGCTCCTTGATCCGGCGCTCGGCTACGACCTGCGCATCGCGTTTAACAATATGAATGACATTCATAAAGTAGCGCATTTCTTGTTTCATGTCCACGTTATTGTGCAGTGCGCAAGGATGCAATCGAGCCGCGCATTTAGACGCGTATTCGCGTCAGATGCGAGTTGCGCATCTGACCTTCCTTGCGGGTGACAACCGGATAGACGTCCGTTCGATTTCGCGTTATGCTGGTTCAACATGATGATCAACGTTCAATTATTGGTTGCTATGGAGCTGCAAGAATTGCGTCTGCTGGAAGATGATGCGAACGCTCTCAGGACATGGCCTGCCAGATAACAACAGGACGATTCAGATGGATGCAGGTACGGCTTCGCACGATGCCCTCATGGATGTACCGTTTCGCCCGATTCGCCTTGGCAGCATGGAAGCGATCGTCGAGCGCAGACCCGATGGCAGCGTGGTGTACGCACTGAAGGAACCGCTCGAACCGTATCCCGTCCGCTTGACGGAGCGGCTCGAACACTGGGCGAGTGTTACGCCCGAGCGCGCGCTGCTCGCGCGCCGCACGCCGGACGGCAAGTCCTGGGAGTCCCTCACCTATAAGCAGGCGTTCGACGGTGCGCGTGCGCTGGGGCAGGCGCTGCTCGATCGCGGTTTGTCCCAATCGCGTCCGTTGATGATTCTTTCGGATCGAAGCTTCGAGCATGCGCTCTTTGCGCTTGCCGCATTGCACGTCGGCATTCCCTATATTCCGGTCACGCCCGCGTACTCGCTTTTATCGCAGGACTTTTCGAAGCTCAAGCAACTGGCGGCCGTGTGCACACCTGGGCTCGTGTTCGCGGACGACGGCGCGCAGTATGGCCGCGCATTGCGCGAGGTATTCGGTGACGTGGAGTGCGTCGTCGTCGGCCCGTTGCCGGAGGGCCGGGCCGGTTCGCGTGTCGCGGAGTGGCTGAAGACGCCGGTTACCGCCGATGTCGAAAAGGCGTTCAACGCAGTGGGCCCGGACACGGTGGGCAAGATCATGTTCACCTCGGGTACGACGGGCGCACCGAAGGGTGTGATCTACCCGCAGCGCATGTTGTGCAGCAATCGCCAGCAGGTCGCGCAGGTGTTCGCGTTTCTTCAGGACGGGCCGCCGGATCTCGTTGACTGGCTGCCGTGGCATCACACCTTCGGCGGCACGCATAACTTCGGCATGGTGCTGTACGGCGGGGGCACTTACTACCTGGACCCCGGCAAGCCAACGCCGGAGGAAATTGGCCCGACTGTGCAGGCGTTGCGTGAAATCGCGCCGGTGGTCTACCTCAATACGCCCCAAGGGTTGGCCTCGCTCATTCCGCATCTTCAGGCCGACAAGGCATTGCGCGAGAAATTCTTCAGCAAGCTCGCGCTGATCTACTACGGCGGCGCAAGTCTGCCGGAGTACATCTGGGCCGAACTCGACGAACTCGCCGTACGCACGATAGGCCAGCGCGTGCTCATCATGTCGGGCATCGGTGGCACGGAAGCGGGCCCCACGCCGATGTCGGCAGCCTGGGATCCGCGGCGCGAGGCGATCGCGGGATTGCCCGTGCCCGGCGTCAAAGTGAAGGTGGCGCCGGTTGGCGCAAAGCTGGAAATCCGCTTCCTTGGCGACTGTGTCACGCCCGGGTACTGGAAAGATCCCGAGCGCACCGCCGCCTCGTTCGACGAGGAGGGCTATTTCCGCTCCGGTGACGCCGCAACGTTCATCGACCCGCAGCGTATCGAACTCGGCCTGCGCTTCGATGGCCGCATTGCGGAAAATTTTAAACTGTCCACCGGCACGTGGGTCAACGTCGCCGAGTTGCGTCTGCACGCGTTGAACATTTTCGGCCCGTATGCGCGCGACATTGTCATTGCGGGGCACGACCGCGATTACCTGACTGCGCTCGTATTCCCCGACATCGAAGCGTGCCGTGCGCTGTGCGACGACCTTCACGAACTCACGCCGAGCGTCGATCAGATCGTCAACAGCCGTGGTGTGCTGGCGTTCTTCCAGAAGGGCATCGACAAACTCGCTGCGCGACCCGGCGGCAGTTCTGCCCGTATCACGCGCATTGTGCTCGAAAGCGAGCAGCCCACGCTCGACAGCGGTGAATTGAGCGCGAAGAGCGCGATTAGCCAGCGCAACGTGCTCGAGCGGCGTCGCGGCGTCGTAGAGGAGCTTTATCGCATGCCGCCCACGCCGCGCACGCTGGTCGGCAATGCCGGCGCTGCCGAAGCAGATCCTGTTCAACGTATCGAAAACGCTGGAAGCTAAAGAATATGGACTTTCGCGTAGACCCCGCCGACATTGCGTTCCGCGAAGAAGTGCGGGCTTTTCTCAAAGCGCACCTGCCGGCGGATATGGCGTTTCGCGGCCAGCAGGGCTTCCTAGCAGGCGACGACGATTCGCAGCGCTGGACCCGCATTCTGCATGAAACACGCGGATGGTCGGTGCCGCATTGGCCCATCGCCGATGGCGGCACGGGCTGGACCGCGATGCAGCGCTACATCTTCGAGGAAGAGTGCTATCTGGCGGGCGCTCCAACGCAGAATCAGGCGGGTGTATCGCTCGTCGGACCCGTGATTTGCGAGTTCGGAAACGAAGAGCAGAAGCGCCGCTTTCTTCCACCGATTCAGCGCGGCGAAGTGTTCTGGGTGCAGGGCTTTTCGGAGCCGGGTTCGGGCTCCGATCTCGCGTCGCTGCGCACGACGGCGGTTCGCGATGGAGACCACTACATCGTCAACGGACAAAAGATCTGGACGAGCTTTGGCGCCTATGGCCAATGGAACTTCGTGCTGGTACGAACGGACAGCGAAGCGAAGCCGCAGAAGGGCATTTCATTCCTCCTGCTCGACATGGCGACGCCGGGTGTCACAGTGCGGCCCATCGGGTCGCTCGACGGTTGTCATCACCTGGCCGAAGTGTTTTACGACAACGTGCGCGTGCCCGCCGAAAACCTGATCGGCGAAGTGAACAAAGGCTGGGGATATACGAAGTTTCTGCTCTTTAACGAACGTGCGTTCCTCGGCGCCGAAGCACCGGCGCTCAAGCGTTATCTGCGCAAGATCCGGCACTACGCGTCGCGCGAGCGCGTGGCGGGCAGGCCATTGATCCAGGACCCCACGTTTGCCTCGCGTCTCGCGCAGCATGAACTGGAGGTTCGGGCGATCGATATGGCGGTGCAGAAGATTCTGCATCAAGGGATCGACGAGCGTAGCGGCGGCATGGCAATCGGGTCCATGCTCAAGGTGCGAGGCTCGGAACTTCACCAGAAGCTCACGGAGATGTTGCTGGAGGTGATTGGCGACTACGGCGCCGTGTTCTACCCCGATCCGAACGAGGAACGTGCACTGCGCGACGCGTCGTTTATCGGGCCCGAATACGCGCCGGGCCTCGCCGCCGAGGTTTTCTACCGGCGCGCGTGCACGATCTACGGCGGCACGGCCGAAATCCAGCGCAACATCATCGCGAAGGCGATGTTCGATCTGTGACGCCTGCGTCGATCCAGGAACAGCCGTCGATCCCCGTTACGGGTGATCGCATCAATTGCCGGTAGATAGAGGGTGCAGCATGGACTTCGAGTTGAGCGCCGAACAGCGGATGCTGCAGGAAAGCGCGCAGCGCTTCGTGCAAAAGAGCTATACGTTCGAACATCGCAGCAATCTGGCATCGCAACGCGGCGGTTTCTCGCGTGAGACATGGCGCGTGCTCGCAGAAATGGGCTGGCTTGGCATCGCGGTGCCGGAGGAAATGGGCGGGCTCGGTTTCTCGCCGGTGGAGAGCGCCATCGTGGCCGAGCAGATCGGGCGCGCACTCGTGCTCGAACCCTACGTGATGTGTGGCGTGTTTCCGGCCTCGCTCGTCACGCGCTGCGGGCGCGAAGGACAGCGCGAAACCATGCTCGGGGAAATCGTCTCCGGCGAAGCCGTTTATGCGGTCGCGCACAGCGAGCGCGAGGCGCGAGGCCAGGTGCACTACGTCACGGCCACGGCGCAGAAGACGGCAGACGGCGCCTGGCGCCTGGACGGCTACAAAACGCTCGTGGTAGGTGCACCCGTTGCCGACCGGCTGCTTGTCGTCGCTCGCACCGCGGGTGCGGCCGGTGACAAGGACGGCATCGGTATTTTTCTCGTCGATCCGAAGCAGGCGGGCGTGACGCTCAAGACGTGCGCGCTGCTCGACGGCACGCCGTCGGCCGATCTGCTGCTCGATGGCGTGATCGTGGCAGATGCCGATGTCGTCGGCGAGCCAGGGCGCGCTTACGAAGGACTACAGGCCGCAGTTGACGAAGCCATCGTTGCGATTTGCGCGGAACTGGTGGGCGATATGGAAGACGCCATTGAACTCGCTTCGGACTACCTGAAAACACGCAAGCAGTTCGGCGTTCCTATTGGCAGCTTCCAGGCGCTGCAACACCGTATGGCCGACATGGCGATCGATGCCATGCAGGCGCGCGCAACACTGCACCGTGCATTGCTTGCGCTCAGCGAGGACAGCACGAAGCGAAGCGTGGAGATCTCAGGCTGCAAGGCGCAGACCACGCGCAGTGCGAAGTTCGTCACGCAGCAAGGCATTCAGTTGCACGGCGGTTATGGCATCACGAACGAATACAAGGTAGGTCATCACTATCGCCGCCATCTCGTGCTCGACGCGTTGTTCGGCAACATGGACTATCACCTGAATCGCTATGCGTGCCAGATTCAGCACGAGGCATTGGCGGCGACGGCTTGAACCTTATCGAGGCACTCCCATGGACGCAAAAGGAACCGATCTGCTCGGCACGACGCGCGAGGACGCCGTTCTCACGCTTACACTGAACCGGCCCGAGGCGCGCAATGCGCTGAACCTTGCGTTGACCGAAGCGCTGGTCGAAGCACTGCGCCGCTTCGAAGCCGACGAAAGCCTGCGCGTGCTGATTGTGACGGGCGCCGATCCGGCCTTTTGCTCGGGGCTCGACCTCAATGACTTCTCCGCGCCCGATGCGCCGCGCGCGCGAGTCGCAGAAATGATCGACATGTGGCCGCAGTTCACCAAGCCGGTGATCGCGGCGGTGAACGGCGCCGCCGTTACCGGCGGGTTCGAGCTTGCAATGGGATGCGATTTCATCCTTGCGTCCGAGCGAGCGCGCTTTGCCGACACGCATACGAAAATCGGCGCACTGGCAGGCGGCGGCATGACAGCGCGGCTGCCCTATATCGTGGGCCCGAGGTGGGCCAAGCAGATCAGCCTGACGAGCGAGCCGATCGACGCGGCAACCGCGTTGCGCATTGGTCTTGTGAACGAGGTGGTGGGTCACGATCAGTTGATGGAGCGGGCAAAGGCGGTTGCGAAGACGATTGCGAGCCGTCGTCCCGACCTCGTCGCAACCGTCAAGCAGGTGATCGATCAGGGCGCGCTGGCAACACTCCAGGATGCCTTGCGCATCGAGAAGGCCGCGCTAGCGGAACGAAAGCAACGCGGCAGCATGGCGTGGCAAGTGCAGAAATAATCGATTCGCCGAACAAGGCGCGTAACCCGGGCGCGGTAGCGCCGGCTCATCCAGCAACTCTGGCCCCACGGCGCCAAACATGACAAATCTATACGGCCTTCCAGACGATATTCAAGTCACGGCAGATGGCGGCCTGCGCATCATCACGCTCAACCGGCCCGACGATCTGAACGCGTCGACTACGGAGATGTTGTTTAGCTATCCAAAGCTATTCGCGGCGCTCGCTGACGATCCCGAGGCGCGCGTGGCCATTCTCACGGGTGCGGGGCGGGCATTCAGCGCAGGCGGAGACATGAACCATTTCGTCAAGACGCTCGACGACCCCGAGTTCGCCCGGCGGGTTCAAGAGAACGCACGCCAGACCATACACGGTTTCATCGACGTACCGATTCCGATTATCGCAGCGGTCAACGGCCCTGCGGTGGGGTGGGGCGCGACGATGGCCACGTTGTGCGACATCGTTCTGATGACCGAGGAATCGTTTCTGGCCGAACCGCATATCAACATCGGTCTAGTCGTGGGCGATGGTATTTCCGTAGCGTGGCCGCTCTACACGAGCCTGCTGCGGGCGAAGGAACTGATCTTTACGGGCGATCGCATCACTGCGCAGCAGGCGGTTGAATACGGACTCGCCAACCGCGTCGTGGAGCCGGGCAAGCTGATGGACGAAGCGTTGGCGCTTGCCGAAAAGCTGCTCAAGCAACCGCGCCACGCGCTGCGCGAAACCAAGAAGCTGATGAATCTCCACCTCCATCGCAGTGCCGCGCAGATGCTCGACACGACGCTTGCGCGGCAGCTTGCGGCAACGCTCAGCAATGAGCATCACGAGATTGCCTCGGCGTTCATCGCCCAGCAGAAACGCAAACAAGACTAATTCGGCACGGTGAAGCTCGTTCATCGACACACCATTCTTATGTGGAGTATGCATGCGCTCTTCGCTTTTCGACCTGACCGATAAGGTCGCCATTGTCACCGGATCGAGCCGCGGCATTGGGTACGCCAGCGCGCTCGGCATGGCAGAGCATGGTGCAAAGGTCGTCATTTCCGGCCGTAACGCCGACGCGTGCGAAACCGCCGCGCAAGCCATCAACGAAAAGATCGGCAGCCGCGTGGCCATGCCGTTTGCCTGCAACATCGGGCGCAAGGCCGAACTGCAAAATCTCGTGGACGCTGCGAACGGCAAGTGGGGCAGAGTCGATATCGTGATGGCCAATGCGGCAATTCATCCCTGGATTGGATCTGCCCTCGATCTGCAGGACGAAACGTTCAACAAGTTCATGCAAGTCAACGTGCACAGCAATATCTGGCTCGCGCAGATGACCATGCCGGGCATGATCGAGCGCGGCTATGGCCGCTTCATTTCGGTGGCATCGGTGGTCGGTCTGTTCGGCGACGCCGTGACGGGAACCTACGGGCTCACCAAGGCCGCCGATATGCAACTGGTGCGAAACCTCGCGATGGAATTCGCAGCGAAGGGGGTCACTGCCAACTGCATTGCGCCGGGCACATTCAAGACCGAGATGGCGCGTTCGCAATGGGAAGACGAGGCGATGGTCGAATGGTACCGTGGCCGCAATCCGTCGCAACGCTTCGGCGAAGTCGAGGAGATTGCCGGGCTCGCCGTGCTTCTGGCGTCGCCCTCTGGTGGCTATATCAATGGCCAGACGATCGCGGTGGACGGTGGCCACACGATTTCGTTTCGCTGATTTGCGCGAGGAAACCGCATCGTGCGCCCACAGATGTTCAAGACGCGAATCACCGATCTGCTCGGCATTCGCCACCCCATTCTTTGCGGCGGTCTCGGGCCACGCGTGTCCGACGCTCGATACGTCGCCGCCGTCGTCAACGCAGGCGGCATGGGGTTCATCGTCGGCGCCGGCTTTCCCGATGCCGACGAATTTCGCAACGAGTTGCGGACCTGCCGTGAACTCAGCGGTGCGAAGAATTTCGGCGTCAATCTCTACATATCACGGCAAGCGGGTGGCGTGGAGCGCGTCAAGCAACAGATCCGCATTCTGATCGAAGAGAAAGTCGCTTGCGTAGAAACGGCGGGTGCGAGTCCGGAAGCGGTCGTGCCCATCCTCAAGGAGGCGGGCATCAAGGTTTTGCACAAGGTTCCCGCTGTGCGCTATGCACATACGGCCGTGCGGATGGGCGTCGACGGTGTGATCGTCGTCGGCAACGAATGCGGCGGCCACCCCGGCATCTATCAGATCGGCAGTATCGTGCAGGCCGCGCAGGCGCCGCGGGAAGTTGGCTTGCCTGTCGTGATTGGCGGCGGCATCGGTACGGGGCGCCAGCTTGCAGGCGTGCTGGCGATGGGGGCCGACGCCGTCATCATGGGCACGCGCATGATGGTTGCCGAGGAGCTGTGGATTCATCCCGAGGTCAAGGCGAAGGTGGTAGCGGGCGACGGCAGCGAGAGCGTCGTGGTCAAGTCTGCGATCCGCGATCACCACCGCGTGCTGCGCAACGAGAGCGCTGAGGCGGTCCTGGAACTGGATCGCGCGCAGGTGACCGAATTCGAGCAATTCCGTCCTCACGTGATGGGCGCGCTCGCACACGATGCCTACGTGACTGGCGACACCCGCAAGGGCATGATCGACTACGGCCACGCGGCGGTCTTTGCCGATGCGGTGAGGAACGTCGAAGCCATCTTCGACGAGATGATCGACGACGCCGTAGCTGCGTCGGACCGGCTGGGCAAACTGATGACGTAGAAAGTTGTCATGGCGACGATAGAGCGTGCAGGGGTCTGGCAGGTCCGGCACACGTGGCCCCTGGGCTACAATCTCAGGCGTACTGGCTTCAATACCTGTAATGCATACGCAATCTCTATCGGCACGCCATGAACGCAGTGAAAAGGCCGCAGGCCACGCTTGAGGACGAGGCTTTGCCAGGTGCGAAGCGGGGGCGCCCATTCAAGGCCGACGCGGCGAAGCGCCAGGACGAACTGCTCGATCACACACTGGAGCAGTTCATGGCCGTGGGCTATCGAGCCGCGACCATGGACGGCATTGCAGCCTCGTTTGGCGCGAGCAAGTCCACGATCTACCGGCGCTATGGAAGCAAGGCCGGTCTGCTGAGCGCGGCGATGGAGCGCGGCGTTCCGCTGCTACTCGATCCGCTTGCCCAGGTCTCCACCGATGCTCGCCGCTCGCCGCGCTCGGTTCTGCGCGATTACGGCGAAATCATTCAGTCTTATCACGCCGATCCGAGCATACGCGCGATGTGGCGGGCGGTAAGTGAGGCGAGGGAAGAACTGGGCGACATGCTGGGGCACGTCGTAGAACAGCAGCATAGGGCGCTGGCTCCCATCGCCGACTATCTCGCTACGCTGGCACGCAACGGAAAGATCGCTGTTGCCGAGCCGCGTGCGGCCGCTGCGTGTTTCGGCGCGCTGACGAGCGGCGGTCTCGCCAGCTTCCTCGGCGAGCCGCCTCGCGAGAACGAGCGGCGAGGCGCGCTGGAGTTTGCGCTCACGCTGTTTCTGGACGGCATACTGCCGCGTGCGTCTGCACGGAAATAAGTGAGAGCTTGCGCTGCGGCGCTAACCAAACAGTTTGCGCAACGTGCCGCCCATGGGAATGGGGAGCGTCGCGCCTTCGTCGTAAGGCCAGCGCAACATGCCGAGGGCGGCTGCGGCACCGCCGTCCACGTGCAGTACCTGACCTGTGATCGACCTCGCGAGGTCGGATGCGAGGAACAGCACGGCATTGGCGAGGTCGTCCGCGGCAGGAGGCGTTTGCAGCGGGATGTACATCTGAAAGGCCTTCGCCCACCATTCGGCCGGGGCGTCGGCGTTGAGCGAGCGCCATGGTTCGGGAATGGCTGCGGCGTTGCCCGCGCTGGGCGTCGTATCGGGCGCGATCAGGTTCACGCGTATTCCGTGCGGGCCGAGTTCCCATGCCATCGCTTTCGAGAAGTTCGTCGTTGCCGCTTTCGCGCCTGCGTAGACGGCAAAACCGCCGGCACCGCGATGTGCTTCGATGGTCGTGAAATTCACGATCGATCCGCCGTGCCCGCTGCGCTGTAATAGCGGCACCGCGTGACGCATCGATTCGACTACGTAGCCGAAATTGCGCTGAACGTCGTCGGCGCAATCGCGCTTCGCGCGTTCCATGAATGGCTGCATGCACGTGCCGCCAACCACGTTGACAAGCACATCGATACCGTCGAAGAAGCGCGCGGTCTCGCTATAGAACTGCGCGAGTTGGTCACTTCGTGTGGCGTCCGCATGCATGTCGAACACGCGGCGTCCCATCTCCCTTAGCGCCGCCGATGTGCTTGCAATGCTTTCGTCATCGATGTCGCAAAACGCGATGTCAACGCCGGCCTCGCCGAGCGCAAGCGCGACCGCTTTGCCAATTCCTGCCGCACCACCAATCAACACGGCTCTGCGCCCTTCAAGCGCGCCCCTGCGATCCAGAAATTCCATCGGCTTCTCCTTTCAGTGGGATGTGAGTGAGCGAAGAACACGGCAGAATCCGCGTATTGAATAATGGTACCGACGGTGCTATTGTTTCTCAAGGGTATCAAAGCAATGTGCCGAAGACGTCGATCCATGGAGGAACCTGCGTGACCGACATCGAACGACTCCTTGCAATCGAGGAAATCAAGCAGCTCAAAGCGCGTTATCTGCGCTGTGTCGATACGAAGCACTGGGAAGCATTCGGCGCAGTGTTCGCGCCTGATGGCCAACTCGACATCAGCGACGATGTCCCGGGATGCATTCTTGCGGGCAGGGAGAACATCGTGCGCGCGGTCAGTGTCCCGCTTGCCGGATGCGTAAGTGTTCATCACGGCCATTGCCCCGAGATCGATATCACATCGAGCACCACGGCCAACGGCACCTGGGCAATGGAAGACATGTTGCGCTGGGGGGCGAAGTCGGCGTATCCGAATCGCACACTGCATGGCTACGGCCACTATGTCGAGACCTACGAGAAGATCGACGGCCAGTGGCTTATCAAGAGCATGAAACTGCAGCGACTGCGCGTCGATGTCGGAGTGCAGACGTGAGTGCAATAAACCCATCGGATGCAAGACATGGAGAAGCGATCGTGACACGCAGAATCGGCATCATCGGCGCCAACTGGAGCCTGAAAGTGCACGGCAGCGCCTGGCGGCTGCTGCGGGATGTGGAGGTGGCGGCGGTCTGCACCGCGCACCGCGAGACCGCCGAAGCGGCGGCGCAGGCATTCGGCGTGCCGCGCGCGTATTGGAACGTCGCCGATCTCGTCGCCGATCCGACGCTCGACATCATCGATGTGGGCAGCCGGCCCGCGTATCGCTATGACATGGTGATGGCGGCGCTCAACGCCGGTAAGCACGTGTATGACGCGCTGCCCTTTGCGGTCGATACGGAGCATGCCGTTGCGCAGAGCGAACTCGCGGCGAAGAAAGGATTGGTTGGGGTCGTCGATGCACAGTTTCGTTGGGTGCCCGCAGCGAAGCACATGCAGGCGCTGATCGCAGAAGGGTTCCTCGGCGAACCGCTCGGATTCAATTTTCAGCTGCTTCAGCCGCTGCGCAACCACGATGGTTTCATCTATCCCCACGCGTCCTATCCCGGCGGCGGCGTCTCGCCCTACAAGTGGCTTGCCGACGCGCAAAGCGGTGGCAGCGCATGGCGCAATTTCGGCAGCCACATGGTGCTGCTGCTCATGCCGCTGCTCGGGCGGGTGAAGGCGGCCGCCGGTTCGGACACAACGGGCCTCAAGCAATGGCGCCTGCCGGACGGCAGCGTATTCACGCCGGACACCGCCGATCTCGGCTGTAGCGTGCTGCGCATGGAAAACGGCGCGCTAGGCACGGTCCAGACGAGTTGGGCCGTGGCCGACGGTCCGGGCATTCGCGCAGAACTTTGGGGAACGAAAGGACGCCTGCTCTATGTCGATCCCACGTTTGGCGATGGGGTTTCGTCGCGTCTTTACGCGGGAAAGCCGGAGCCATTCGAATTCGGTACTGCGGCAGGCGAGTGGCTCGAAACGCCCGCACGCTATTTCGAGGTGCCTGGAACTGGGTTCTCGAAGGAGAACGCGCCTTCGTATATGGTGTCGATGGGATGGATGTTTCACGACATGCTCCAGGCCATCGAGCAAAAACGGGCACCGTCACCCAGCTTCGAGGAAGCCACGCACGCGCACCGGGTGGTGGAGGCGGTGATCGAATCCGGCCGTAGCGGGCGGTGGATCGAGATCGGCGGTCGTTGAGGTTCGCGGGGACAGCGCGGTCGCTGTTCCAGCCACCTTCTCCTTCACTCCAGCAGGGCGTCGCGCAACCGATGTAGTTGAGACGGGTCGAGTCGGGCAGCGCTTCGAGGTTACGCTCGACCGAGCCGTGGCTGGCGGCCATCGCCGAGAAACCTCATCGAGATAGAGCGCATCGACGCCGGCTACAACATCGATCACCGACGCATCGAGTGCTGCACCGAAATGGATAGCCATCGCTTGCGCAGCGGATTCGTGCAAGAGTCCATTGCGTGTGCTCCTCAGATAATCACGATAGATCGTATCGCGCGAGACGCCCAGCGCATGGAGCATGATGGCTATCCGAAATCCAGTCCGGTCTTCGCCCGCCGTGCAGTGGAAAATGACGGGCAGACACCGACCTCCATTTACCATGAGTCTTGGCCGAGGCAATGAGCGTTTACGGGTGCCTCACTATCGACGTACACGCGCGAAAATTGAAATGAGGTAGGCTGGCGACGGCAGGCAGGCGCGTCGCCGCATTTTTTGCTTCGTCTTACTTCACGTACTTGCGGAACTCCGGCTTGCGCTTTTCGCGGAACGCATTGCCGCCTTCCTTGGACTCGTCGGTTTCGTAATACATTGCGAGCGCTTGCATTGCGAACGCACCGATGCCGCGAATATTCTCGGTATCGATATTGAACGATCGCTTCGCCAGCGCGATGGCCGTGGGGCTCATCTGCAGAATCTCGTCGCACCACTTTTTCGTTTCGGCATCGAGTTGCTCGGGGGGCACGACTGCGTTGATGAGGCCCCAGTCGAGCGCCTGTTTTGCACTGTATTTGCGGCACATGTACCAGATTTCCCGTGCGCGCTTCTCGCCGATGATGCGCGCGAGGTACGCGGTGCCGAAACCCGGATCGACCGAACCGACCTTCGGGCCGACCTGGCCGAAGATCGCGGTTTCGGAAGCGATCGCGAGGTCGCAGATCGTCACGAGCACGTTGCCGCCGCCGATCGCGTAGCCGTTCACGCGTGCGATCACCGGCTTCGGAATGTCGCGGATAATGCTTTGCAGTTCCTCGATCGGCAGGCCCACGGTGCCGCGGCCGTTGTAGCCGTCGCCGGACTGGTCGCCGCCGGTGCAGAACGCCTTTTCGCCGGCGCCGGTGAGCACCACGACGCCGATGTCCTTGTTCCACCCCGCGAGACCGAAGGCCTTGATCAGTTCTTCACAGGTGTTGGCGTTGAACGCGTTATAGACGTTGGGGCGATTGATGGTGATCGTCGCGACGCCATCCGCTTCCTTGTAGATAATGTCCCTGAATTCCATGTCGTATTCCGATGTTGTTTATTGAGCAGGTTCGAGACGCCGGTTAGCCGGCCATCGTCAGGCCGCCGGACACGCTGATGACCTGGCCGCTGATGAAAGCGGCGTCGTCGCTCGCGAGGAAGGCAACCGTGCCGGGGATATCGCCCGGTTCGCCCATGCGGCCGAAAGGCACGGCCTTCACGAGCGCCGCCTTGATGCGCTCGCCTTTCTCACCTTGCGCGAGGTTGTCGAGCAGCGGGGTCGCGGTGGGGCCGGGGCACACGACGTTGACGGGAATATGCTGGCGCGCCATTTCGCGCGCCATGGTTTTCGTGAACGCGATGAGACCGCCTTTGCAGAACGAATAGACGGCTTCCATCGAGGAGCCCACGCGTCCCGCATCGGACGAGATGTTCACGACGCGGCCACGGCCGCGCTCAGCCATGCGGCGCAACACGGCGTGGTGCATATTCAGCGGGCCGTACAGGTTGATCGCGACGACCTTGTCCCAGAACGGCTTCTCCGTTTGCAGGAAGAACGAACCCATGTCCCAGCCCGCGTTGTTGACGAGGACCTCAATCGGACCGAGGTCTTCCTCGACTTTGGCCACCGCGGCATGCACGCCTTCGTGATCCGTGATGTCGACACGGTACGCACGCGCCTTGCCACCCGCCGCCTCGATTTCTGCCGCGACACGTGCTGCGCCTTCTTCGTTCAGATCGAACAGCGCGACGGTCGAGCCTTCCTCGCCGAATCGCTTGCTGATGGCGGTTCCGATCCCGCCCGCGGCGCCGGTTACGATGACGACCTTCTCCTTGAGCCCCTTCATTGGTTCCCCTCCGTGATGTGCGAGGCGCGTTCGCGCCAGTTAGTCTTTGCTCAACGCTTCCGTAACGGCTTGGCCTTTTCCCGTGGCACGGGCGACGAGCGCGCTGGCTTCGCTTGCGCTATAGCCCGCTTCGATCAGGACTTCGATGCTGTGCTCGCCGAGATTCGGCGGCAGATAGCGAACGTTGCCGGGCGACTCGGAGAAATGCACCGGGATCGAGGTCATGACCATGTCGCCTTCGGTCGGGTGATCGAAGCGCTGGAAGAAGCCGGTTTCCTTGACGTACGCGTCGTGCATCAGGTCTTTCAGGTCGCGCACGGGACCGTGCGGAACGTCCGCCAAGGCAAAAATGGCGTTCCATTCAGCCGTGGTCTTATTGCGGATGGCGTCGCCAACGATGCGGTACAACTCGTTGATGTTGCGCATGCGCTCGGTCATGTGGCAAAAGCGCGGGTCATCCAGCAGATGCGCCGCATCGATCGCGCACAGCACGCGGCGCCATTGCTCGTTGTTCACCGCAAGCAGGCAGATATGGCCGTCCTTCGTCGCATACGGGCGGCGATACGGCGAGAACATGCGCGGATAGCCGAGGCCCGTGCCGTCATTGGAGCCCAGCGCGCCTTCCCAGAGATGCTCGAAAAGATTGAACTGCAGCATCGTTTCGAACATCGGCACATGGACGAGCTGACCGAGGCCGGTACGCTCGCGGTGATAGAGCGCCATGCCAATTGAGGAGGCCAGCACGTAACCGCAGAACTTGTCGACGATCACGGTGGGGAAGTAGCGCGGCGAGCCGTCAGCGTCACGGTTCATCGCGGCAATGCCGGTTTCGCCCTGGATCACGTCGTCGAAGGCGGGGCGGTCCTTGTAGGGGCCGTCGATGCGGTAGCCGGCGCCCGACGCGTAGACGATGCGCGGGTTGCGCGCCCGTACGGCTTCGTAGCCGATGCCGAGCCGTTCGGCGGCGCTCGGACGCATGCTGTGCACGATGACGTCGGCCGTTTCGACAAGCTTGAGCAGCGCTTCGCGGCACTCGACCTGTTTGAGGTTCAGGATCACGCTCCGCTTGTTGCGGTTCATGATCGTATAGAACACGGCCATGTCGGGATTGCGGCCGGGACCGTTCTTTCGGTTCTGGTCGCCTTCGGGCGGTTCGATCTTGATGACGTCCGCACCCATGTCGCCGAGCAGCTGCGTGGCGACCGGACCGAGCACGTTGATGGTCAGGTCGATCACGCGCACACCGGCTAACGGGCCCGTGGCCCGTTCGAGGGGTTGTTGTGGATTTTCCATGCTCAGGCCTTGTATTCTTTGCCCTTCACGAGTCTGAGCGGCGTGTACACCATCACTTCCGTGCCGTCCTGCTTGATCACGCGATTACGCGTGCGTACGAGACCCAGTCCTGGACGCCCGTTGCTGGGCCGGCATTCGATGACTTCGCATTCCACATGAATCGTGTCGCCCACGTAGGTGGGACCCTTGATATCCAGCTCCATGTTGAGGAACGCGAAGCCGACGCCCTGCATGGTGGCCTGCGTGAGCAGCCCCTCCATGAGCGTAAACACGAGTGCTCCCGGCGCGACGCGTCCCTTGATCGCGGACTGCTCCCTTAGAAACTCTGTGTTGGTAAACAGCACTTCCAGCATGCCAGTCACGGATACGAAATTCACGACGTCCGTTTCGGTGACTGTGCGGCCCACGGTCTTGAACTTGCGTCCAACGGGCAGGTCCTCCCAGTGGATACCCAAACCAACCGTTTCGACTTCTTCCATTGCCTGTCCTCTGTTGTTGTCGCTCGCTTGTTAGCTCAACTGTCTTTTTCAGTTCTTCTTGATGCGGCCCAGCACGTTGTCCGCGACAATGTTGCGCTGGATTTGATTCGTGCCCTCAATGATCTGCACAACTTTTGCGTCGCGGAAATACCGGTTTATCGGGTACTCGTTGGAGATGCCGGCAGCGCCAAAAAGCTGTACGGCGTCAGTCGCGACCTTCATGGCGACATCCGATGCGAACATCTTCGCCATCGCAGCCATTGGAGCGAGTTCGCGTCCGCTTACGCCCGCGTCGACGAGCGACGCGGTGCGGTAGACAAGTTGGCGCGCGGCTTCGGTCTGCGTGACCATGTCGGCAATCATCCAGCGCACGCCTTGGAAGTTGCTGATGGTCTGGCCGAACGCTACGCGATCCTGAATGAATTTGACGGCATGGTCGATCGCCCCCTGCGCAATGCCGACCGCGCGCGCGGCAACGATGGGGCGGCTCGTGTTGAGCGCTTCCATGGCCACCTTGAATCCCTGGCCGCCTTCCGGCCCGAGACGGTCTTCCGCGCGAATGAAGGCGTCGTCGAAATAGAGGGGGCAAGACGCTACGCCTCGCGCGCCCATCTTGTCTTCTTCATTACCGATGGTGAGCCCGTGCGTGTTGCGATCGACGACGAAGAGATTGATCCCCAGCGGCCGCCCTTCCTCATCGAGCGTCTTTGCCGCGACGAGAATGAAGTCGGCAATATGGGAGTTCGTGCACCAGATTTTTGAGCCGTTGAGCACATAGCCGCCGTTCTTGCGGCGCGCTGTGGTGCGAATGCCGGATACGTCGGAGCCGCTTTGAGATTCGGTAATCGAGAGCGCGCCGCGCAATTCGCCGGATGCGAGTCCGGGCAGAAGGCGTGCCTTCTGTTCGTCCGTGCCTCCTTCGAGAATGGCGCCAAAGGGCGTCCATTGCACGACCAGCAAATAGCCGGTGTTGTAGCAAACTCGCCCAAACTCCTCGACGGCGATACAGGCCGACATCACACTGCCGGCGCCGCCATACGCTTCCGGAAACGGCAACGTGAAGAGGCCCAGTTCCTTAAGCAGTGCATACATGTCATGCGGATACTCGGCCGTACGGTCGATCTCGTCGGCGCGCGGTGCCACACGCTCCCTTGCGACGCGACGGATGAGATCGCGGATCTGAACCTGGTCGTCTGTTAGTTCGTATGTCACTTCGAGCTCTCTTACTGGCGGTTTTCCGGATCGGGCCAGGATTCGTCTTTCGGAGCGGGCCAGGTTGCCCCCGCTGACCACTCCCGAATCACCCCGGTCTCTTCAAAATGTTGAACAATGTTCGATAAAGTAAACGATGGATCAGGTGGCCGTCAAGCGCAGAAACCGGCTGGCGCGGGTTTGTCCGAGGTGCGTCCGGAATTTCGCCGGGATGTAGTGTCAGCCTTGTGGGGCGGGGCACGACAGGGCTTTCCCACCGTTGACAGCACGCTTCCGATGCGTTTAATATTTAGAACAGTGTTCGGTTATTTGTTCCATTTTGGCCCGACATAGCGGCTCGATTCGCGGGAGCCCTAAGGCAAAAACGATTTGGAGGAGCGGGGAATGGACTCTCTTTGTCCTGAAGTCGACTATCAGAAGTTTCTGGCCGAGGGCCGCTTGATGATCCAGCGCAGCCGCAGCAGCGGCCGCTATGTGTTCTATCCGCGCGTGGCCGAGCCGGTCACCGGGGCGCGCGATCTGGAATGGGTCGACGCGTGCGGGAAAGGCACGGTTTATTCCACCACGGTCGTGCGCCAGAAGTCGCCCACGCCGAGCTACAACGTCGCAGTGATCGATCTGGAAGAAGGTGTGCGCATGCTCAGCTGCGTTGAGGGCATCGAGCCGGAGGCCGTGCGCATTGGCATGCCCGTGCAGGCGAAGATCGTCTACCGGGGGGATGCGGCACTGCTCGTATTCGAACCAGCCTGACGCCCGCTAACCCGCAACCGGCCGTCAAGAGCCGGTCGCACCTGATGAAAGGTAGATCGAATGGAATTCAACTTGCGCGGGCGTACCGCACTGGTGGCAGGCGCCACCTATGGGATGGGGGAAGCGCCTGGCTTGTCGTCAATGGACCTTGCTGCGCGCGCTTGCGTCGACGCGCTGGCCCAGGTAGGGCTCACGCCCGGCGATGTGGATGGCCTGTTCGTGTGCACGCCCGACGACATGCTCTCGGGTCTCACGTTTGCCGAGTACCTCGGTATTAACCCGAAGTTCACCGACAACAACCGAAGCGGCGGCTCGGCGTTCGAGATTTACGCACACACTGCGGCGATGGCCTTGTCTACGGGCCAGATCGACGTCGCGCTGATCGCATATGGGAGCAACCAGCGCAGCGCGGCGGGCAAGCTCGTGCAGTCGTCGCGTCCCTCGCCGTGGGAGAGCCCGTACAAGCCGATGAATCCGGTCTCGTCTTATGCGCTCGCGGCGGCGCGGCATATGCACCAGTTCGGCACGAAGCGCGAACATCTGGCCGAGGTGGCCGTCGCCGCGCGCAAATGGGCGCAGCTCAACCCGGATGCGTACATGCGCACGCCCTTGTCGATCGATGACGTGATGGGCGCGCGTCTCGTATCCGACCCGCTTTCCGTGCGCGATTGCTGCCTCGTGACGGATGGCGCGGCGGCCGTCGTCATGGTGCGCGCCGACCGCGCACGCGATCTGACCGACAAGCCCGTCTATCTGCTCGGCGCGGCTTCGGCCACGTCACACCGCGAAATTGCGAGCATGCCCGATCTCACGGTGACGGCGGCCGCGCAATCGGGCCGGCGCGCGTATGAAATGGCGGGCGTGAAGGCAAGCGATATCGACGTCGCGATGCTGTACGACGCATTCACGATCAACACCATTCTGTTCCTCGAAGACCTCGGCTTCTGCCCCAAGGGCGAAGGCGGCCGCTTCGTTGCGGACGGGGCCATCGCGCCGGGCGGCCGGCTCGCGGTGAACACCAACGGCGGCGGGTTGTCCTGCGTTCACCCCGGCATGTATGGGCTTTTCCTGATCGAAGAGTCGATGCGGCAGCTGACGGGGCGCGCCGGCGAACGCCAGATTCCCGGCGCGAAGCTGGCCATCGCACACGGCAACGGCGGCGTGCTCTCGAGCCAGGCCACGGTGATTCTCGGAACTGAGGAAACGCTGTAAGGCACGGCGGCCGCCCAGGCCACGGTCAACAGCTTTGCATGGGATCAGAGTAAGCGCTGAAGCGCTAACTCTGATCGACAGGAGACGGACAGATGAGCGAAGAGATCGGCAGCGACGCGACAGAGATCGTCCAGGTCCAGCAAGACGGTGCAATCGCGATCGTCACATTGAATTACCCCCAACGCCGCAACGCGTTTTCATTGAAGATGCGTAAGACGTTGTATGCGCAACTTTATCGTCTGATGCATCACGAGGAAAGTTGCCGCGCAATTGTCCTGACCGGCGCCGGCAATACGTTTTGTGCGGGCGGCGACATCTCGGAGATGCAGACGCGCAAGGTGCTCGAGTACCGGCAACGCAATGAACTGCCGCTCGATATCTTCAGACTGATGGTCGAAGGCCCGAAAGCGGTTGTTGCCGCGGTCGAAGGGTTTGCGTTTGGCGCAGGCCTCTCGCTCGCAGCGGCTTGCGACTACGTCGTCACATCGTCGGCGGCGCGCTATGCGAGCGCGTTCGTGAAAGTCGGGCTTTTGCCCGATACGGGGCTCTACTGGTCGCTCTCGCAACGCGTGGGCGGCGGCCTCGCACGTGAACTCATGCTGAGCGCGCGCGAGTTCAACGGAGTAGAAGCGGGCGAGACCGGGTTTGCGAATCAGGTCGTCGAGCCCGGCGAGGCGCTGAACGCGGCCTTGAAGGTGGCACAACAGTACGCGGAATTGCCCTCGGTCGCCACCGCGCACCTGAAGGCCGCGCTCGCGACGGGCATCCGCACGCTCGACGAGGCGATCGAAGCCGAAGTCAACCTGCAGCCCATCCTGCGCCGCAGCCGCGAACATCAGGAAGCCGTGAGCGCCTTCATGGACAAGCGCAAGCCGGTGTTCGTGGCCGACTGAAGGGAGCCAACATGAGCGAAAAACAAACGGCAGCAACCGAAACGGCGGCGCTGATCGAGGTGACCCGCGAGGGGCCGGTCGCGATCGTGACGTTGAACAATCCGCGACGCCGCAATGCGATGGGGCGCCAGATGCGCCAGTTGCTGCGTGACACGGTGCATCGTCTCATGGTCGACGACCCAGAGTCGCGCGCAATTGTACTCACTGGCGCGGGCGAGCATTTCTGCGCGGGTGCGGACATCTCCGAGATGACGAAGCGCACGATCCTGCAAAGCCGCGAAATTCTGGCGGAATCGTGCATGGTGGTGCGCGAAATGCAAGCGGGTCCGAAGCCCGTTGTGGCGGCGGTGGAAGGCGTGGCCTTCGGCGCCGGCCTGTCGCTCGCGGTGGCGGCCGATTACGTCGTCGCAGCGTCGAGCGCGCGTTTTTGCGCTGCGTTTCTGCGCGTGGGGCTGATTCCAGATACCGGCGTTCTGTGGACGCTTCCGAAGCGCATTGGCATGGCCCGCGCGCGCGAGATGCTTTCGCTCGCTACGGAGATCGACGGTAACAAGGCCGCGGCAATCGACCTCGCAAACGAAGTGGTCGAGTCGGGCGCGGCGCGCGCCAGGGCGATTGAAGTTGCACTCGGCCTCGCGGCCTTGCCGCCGCTCGGCGTGGCGCTGTTGAAGGAGTCGCTCACCAACGCCGCGACGACCATGGAAGGCGCGCTGCGAGCCGAGATCGACTATCAGCCCATCCTGCGTCAGTCGAAAGACCATCAGGCTGCCTGCAAGGCATTTATGGAAAAGACCACACCGGTCTTCACCGGCGAGTGAGCGCGGGGACCCATGCGATGAGTATCGAGCAGAAGGAAATGACTGCGGGCGCCGACGAGGTCGTGCAGGTGCGCTGTGAAGGCGACGTGAGCGTTGTCACGATGAACTATCCCGAGCGCCGCAACGCGTTCTCCATGAAGATGCGGCTCGCGCTGACGGAGGTGTTTCAGCGACTCATGAACGACGACCCCGATACGCGCGCCATCGTGCTGACGGGAGCGGGCGGTCATTTTTGCGCGGGCGGCGACCTCTCGGAAATGCACGCGGCCACGCCGCCATTGCTCGCGCTGCGTGAGCGCATTGCGGTGGGCGTGCGTCTGTTCAAGCTGATTTATACCGGCACGAAGCCCGTCGTCGCGGCAGTGGAAGGCACGTGCTACGGAGCGGGCGTCTCGCTGGCTGCTGCCTGTGATGTCGTGGTCAGCGCCGAGACGGCGAAATACTCATGTGCCTTCGGCAAGGTAGGCCTGCTGCCCGATACCGGGATTCTCTGGACGCTCCCGCAAAAGGTGGGTGGCGGCAAGGCGCGCGAACTGATGCTGAAGGGCGATGTCATCGATGCAACCACGGCGCGCCGCATCGGCCTCGTCAGCGAGCTGACGGTGAGCGGACACGCGCTCGATGCGGCGATCGAGGCCGCGGCTCGCTTTGCGAGCTATCCGCCGGTGACGCTGGCGCTCCTGAAGGCGAGCCTCGTCAATGCGGGCAACTCGATCGAGGACGCATGCCGTCTGGAGACCGATCTCAATCCGCTGGCGCGTCAAACGAGCGATCACACGGAAGCCGTGAAGGCCTTCATGGAAAAGCGCAAGCCGGTTTTCACGGGCGCCTGAAGCCGACGTTCTTCATTGCTGTCTCTACAGGAAGTTCAATGCCAATGTTTACGCCTGACCTGCTGAAGAACAAACGAATCCTGATCACCGGCGGTGGCACGGGGCTCGGCAAGAGTATCGGCCGACGTTATCTCGAACTGGGTGCCGATCTTGTCATCTGCGGCCGCCGCAAGGAAGTGCTCGACGCGACCGCCGACGAGTTTCGCGGCGCGGTGCCCGGCGCACGCGTCACGACGGTGCAGGCGGACGTGCGCAGCGCGGAATCCGTCGAGGCAATGATGGATACGATCTGGCAGGACGGCCCGCTCGATGTGCTGCTGAACAACGCTGCGGCGAATTTCATCGCGCGCACGGAGAGCCTTTCGCCGCGCGCGGTGGACGCGGTGCTCGGCATCGTGCTGCACGGCAGCTTCTATTGCACGATCGCGGCGGGCAAGCGCTGGATCGACGCGGGCCACGCGGGCAACGTGATTAGCACGGTGTCTACGCCCACGATGACCGGCTCGGCCTTTACGGTGCCCTCCGCCGCGGCGAAGGCGGGCGTTCTTGCGATGACCCGTAGCCTTGCGGTCGAGTGGGGCCCGAAGGGCATCCGTCTGAACGCGGTGGCGCCCGGACTTTTCCCTACGCCCGGCGCCTGGGAGCAACTGTATCCGCCGGGCTCGCAGGTCGAACCGCAGGAGCGCTCCGTTCCGCTGCGCCGCTTCGGCGATCACACGGAACTCGCCGATCTTTACGCGTATCTGGCATCGGATGGGTCCGGCTACATCACCGGCGACATGATCGTGATCGACGGCGGCCGCTGGATGCAGGGCGTTGGCGGCCCGACCTTCCGTGCCATGCAGGACTGGACCGACGAACAATGGGACGCCATGCGCGCCCATGCGCGCAAGGGTTGAACGATGGGTCCGCTCGCGGGAGTCCGAATCATTGAGCTTGCCGGCATCGGGCCGGGCCCCATGGCCGCGATGTTGCTCGCCGACCTGGGCGCGACGGTGTTGCGCATCGAGCGTCGCCAGCCGGTCAAGCTCGGTATCGAGCGCCCGTTGCGCTACAACCTGTTGCTGCGCAACCGGAAGACGATCGCGCTCGACCTGAAAGACCCGGAGGCTGTCGAACTCGTGCTTTCTCTGGCGGAGCGCGCCGACGCCTTGATCGAAGGCTTCCGCCCTGGTGTGACCGAGCGCCTGGGGCTCGGTCCGCAGGTTTGCCTCGGTCGCAACCCGAAACTCGCCTATGGGCGCATCACGGGATGGGGGCAAGACGGACCGCTCGCGCAGTACGCGGGGCATGACCTGAACTACATTGCGATCACCGGTGTGCTCAACGCGATCGGGCGCCGCGATCAGCCGCCGTCGATACCGTTGAACCTGATCGGCGACTATGCGGGCGGTTCGCTGTACCTCGCGATGGGGCTGCTCTCGGCAATTCTGCACGCGCGTAACGGCGGCTCAGGCCAGGTCGTGGATGCTGCGATCGTCGACGGTACGGCCAACCTTGCCACCACGTTCTTCGGCATGCAGGCAGCCGGTATCTGGCGTGACGGGCGCGGGACGAATATCACGGACTCCGGATCACACTTCTACGACGTATACGAATGTGCGGACGGCAAGTGGATTACCATCGGCCCGATCGAGGACAAGTTCTATCTCGAACTGCTGCGCTTGCTCGACATCGACACGCGAACCCTCGGCGCTCAGCTTGACGAAAGCAATTGGCCTGCCGCGCGCGCCCTGTTTGCGCTGAAGTTCAAGAGCCGCACACGCGAGCAATGGACCACGCTGCTCGAGCATTCGGACGCGTGCTTCGCACCGGTGCTGTCGTGGACCGAGGCACCCGAGCATGCGCACCTGAAGGCACGTGGCACGTTCATCGAAGTCGACGGCATCGTGCAGCCCGCTCCGGCGCCGCGCTTTTCCGCCACGGTGCCCGCGAAACCGACCGCGCCTGAAGCGCCCGACGCGGCAACGGTCGACGCCGCGCTGGCTGCGTGGCTCGAACCGGGCCGCATTGGCGAGCTGAAAGAAGCGGGAACGCTGGCCTGAGTGGCACACGCCAGGCGAGCCAAAGAAAACGAAACGAGACACTCATGGATCTGCGATATACCGACGAAGAACTGGCGTTCCGCAATGAGGTGAGAGCCTTCTTCAAGGAAGCGCTGCCCGCCGACATTCGACGCAAGGCCACCCTGGGGCAGCGCTATTCGGCGGCCGACCTGCGCCGCTGGCAACGCATTCTCTACGAGCGCGGCTGGGCGACGCCCGCGTGGGACAAGGCGTGGGGTGGGACCGGCTGGAGCGCCGTGCAGCAATACATCTTCAAGGAAGAGCTGCACATGGCCCCGGCGCCCGAAACATTGTCGTTCAACGTGAACATGATCGGCCCGGTGCTGATCGCGTTCGGCAGCGAAGAGCAGAAGCGCCACTTCCTGCCCCGCATCGCGAGCCTCGAATACTGGTTCTGCCAGGGCTTTTCCGAGCCGGGCGCGGGTTCGGATCTGGCCGCACTGCGCACCCAGGCGGTTCGAGAAGGCGACCACTACGTCATCAACGGGCAGAAGCTCTGGACCTCTACGGCGCATCACGCCGACTGGATGTTCTGTCTCGTGCGCACGGATTCGAGCGGGAAGAAGCAACAGGGTATTACCTACCTGCTGATCGACATGAAGACGCCGGGCTTGACGGTGCGCCCGATCATCACGATCGACGGCCACCACGAAACCAACGAGGTGTTCTTCGACAACGTGCGCGTGCCGGTTGCGAATCGCATCGGCGAGGAAAACAAGGGCTGGGACTACGCCAAGTATCTGCTCGGCAACGAGCGCAGCGGCATTGCACGCGTGGGCGTTTCGAAGATGCGCGTGCGGCATGCGAAGGACCTCGCGAAGCGCGTGCCCTGCGGGGACGGCGTGCTGTGGGACGACCCGCGCTTTCGGGAGCGGGTCGCGGCCGTGGAAGTGGAGTTGAAGGCGCTGGAAATGACGCAGATGCGCGTGATCGCCGAAAGCCGTGCGCAAGAGAGCCATGTGCCGGACCCCAAGACTTCGATCCTGAAGATCAAGGGTTCGGAACTCCAGCAACTTTCCGCCGAACTGCTGCTGGAAGTGGCGGGGCCGGATGCGTTGCCGCTCGATATCGACTTCCTGCGCGGTCTTGGCGACGCGGTTCGCGAGCCCGAATGGGCGCTGACGATCGCGCCGAACCACTACTTTGCGCGTCACGTTTCGATTGTGGGCGGCTCCAACGAGATTCAGAAGAACATTCTCGCCAAGTCGGTATTGGGACTTTGAGCGACGGTCGAACAGCGGAGAAGCATGGGCTATGGACTTTGATTTCACCGATGAGCAGCGCATGCTCAAGGACAGCGTCGAGCGTCTCGTCAAGGACGAGTACGGTTTCGAGCAGCGTGCGAAGTACCTCGTGGAGCCGGACGGCTTCAGCCGCGAGCAATGGGCGCGCTATGCGGAGATGGGGCTGCTGGGTCTTTCATTCGATGAGGAATACGGCGGCAGCAACTGCGGTCCTGTCGAGACGATGATCGTCATGGAGGCGCTCGGCCGCGGCCTCGCGGTCGAGCCGTACCTCGCAACGGTCGTGCTGGGCGGCGGCTTCGTGCGCCTTGGCGGCAACGCGGCGCAACGCACGGCGATTCTGCCGCAGATCGCGCAGGGCGAATTGCTGATGGCCTTTGCGCACAGCGAAGCGCAGTCGCGCTACGACCTGGCGGACGTGGCGACCACTGCGCGGCGCGAAGGCGACGCATGGGTGATCGACGGCGCCAAGCACGTCGTGCTGCATGGCGGCAATGCCGATCTCCTCGTGGTGTCGGCGCGGGTGTCGGGCGGCAGGCGCGAGCGTGACGGCATCGG
Organism: Paraburkholderia sp. BR10936; assembly: GCF_040965735.1. Taxonomy (NCBI): domain Bacteria; kingdom Pseudomonadati; phylum Pseudomonadota; class Betaproteobacteria; order Burkholderiales; family Burkholderiaceae; genus Paraburkholderia; species Paraburkholderia sp. BR10936. The sequence goes on along the minus strand of NZ_JBFRCM010000020.1, from coordinate 82,225 downwards.
CCTGTTTGTGGTGAAGGGCGACGCTGCGGGCGTGACACGCCGCGTGTATCCGACACAGGACCGGCTGAGCGCGGCAGACATCGAATTTTCCGGCGTGCGAGTTCCGGATAGCGACGTGCTGGGTGTCGCGGGTGCCGCGTTCCCGCTCATTGAAACAGTCGTTGCGCACGCAATCGCCGCGGTGAGCGCGGAAGCTGTAGGCGCGATGACCGCCGCGCACGAAGAAACCGTCGAGTATCTCAAGGTCCGCAAGCAGTTCGGCGTACCCATCGGGTCATTTCAGGCGCTCCAGCATCGGGCGGTCGACATGCTGGTCATGGTGGAGCAGGCGCGCAGCATGGCGCTCTTCGCGACCATGATGATTGAGGAACCCGATGCGGGAGAGCGCGATCGCAGCCTGTCCGCCGCGAAAGTGCAGATCGGACGCTCGGGCCGCTTCGTCGGCCAGCAAGGTGTGCAACTGCACGGCGGCATCGGGATGACCGAGGAGTGCAAGATCGGCCACTACATGCGACGCCTGAGCGTGATCGATATCCAGTTCGGCTCGACCGAACATCATCTGACCCAGCTCGCCAATGCCGGCGGGCTGATCGATGCAGCAGCGTGAGCCGCGTCCAGCCAAGTATACGGAAACATTCATGAGCCGAATTACCTCTCCCGACCAATATCAGGAACTGCGCGACGCGCTGCGTGACCTTTCGAAGGAATATCCCGATGAGTACTGGCGCCGCATCGATCACGAACGCGTGTACCCGGAGGCGTTTGTCGACGCGTTGACGAAGGCCGGCTGGATGGCGGCGCTGATTCCTCAGGAGTACGGTGGTTCCGGCCTCGGGTTGACCGAGGCGTCCGTGATCATGGAGGAGATCAACCGCAACGGCGGCAACTCGGGGTTCTGCCACGGTCAGATGTACAACATGAACACGCTGCTGCGCAACGGCTCGGAAACGCAAAAGCGCAAATATCTGCCGAAGATCGCGAGCGGCGAATTGCGCCTGCAGTCGATGGGCGTGACCGAGCCGACCACGGGAACGGACACCACGAAGCTGAAGACCACCGCCGTGAAGAAAGACGGCCGCTATGTGGTCAACGGCCAGAAAGTTTGGATTTCGCGCGTGCAGCATTCGGACATGATGATCCTGCTCGCGCGCACCACGCCCTTGTCTGACGTGAAGAAGAAGTCGGATGGGCTGTCGTGCTTTCTCGTGGACCTGCACCAGGCGATCGGCAACGGTCTGACCGTGAGGCCGATTCCCAACATGGTCAATCACGAGACCAATGAACTGTTCTTCGACAATCTGGAGATTCCCGAAGAGAACCTGATTGGCGAGGAAGGCAAGGGCTTCAAGTACATCCTCGACGGGCTCAATGCCGAGCGTGCGCTGATCGCGGCCGAGTGTATCGGCGACGGCTACTGGTTTGTTGAACGCGCATCGAAATACGCCAACGAGCGTATCGTCTTTGACCGGCCAATCGGCATGAACCAGGGTATCCAGTTTCCGATCGCCGAGGCGTATATCGACGTGCGCGCGGCGGATCTCATGCGCTACAGAGCCTGTGAACTGTTCGACAACCATCAGGCATGCGGCGCGGAAGCGAACATGGCGAAGCATCTGGCGGCCACGGCTTCGTGGAAAGCGGCGAATGCCTGCTTGCAGACGCATGGCGGCTTCGGTTTCGCCTGCGAATACGACGTCGAACGTAAGTTCCGCGAAACGCGGCTTTATCAGGTGGCGCCGATTTCGACGAATCTGATTCTGTCCTACGTCGCCGAGCATGTGCTCGACCTGCCGCGTTCATTCTGATCATCGAGAGGGGATCTCATGCGCTTCGAGACCATTCTGTACGACGTCAAGGACCGTATCGCGACGATCACGCTCAACCGTCCTGAACACATGAACACCTGGAACGACCAGGTGGCGACGGAGGTGTACGAGGCAATGCAGGCCGCGGGCGCGGACCGCGGTGTGCGTGTCATCGTATTCACCGGCGCGGGGAAGGCGTTTTGCGCGGGCGGCGATATTCACAGCTTCGGTGGTGACCCCGCCGCACTCATGATCAAGCTGCCGCGTCCGTTCGACATGCGCAAGCGCGCCGACTGGCAGACGCGTTGTTCGTATTACCCGGCCATTCCGAAGCCGGTGATCGCCATGCTCAATGGCGCGACCGTCGGTATTGGCCTGATTCACGCGCTCTTTTGCGACATCCGGTTTGCTTCGGAAGACGCCACCATCACCACGGCATTCGCGCGGCGCGGTCTGACCGCCGAATACGGCATGGCGTGGATCCTCGCGCGCCACGTGGGCCAGGCGCATGCGCTCGACCTGCTGCTGTCGGGCCGCAAGATCAAAGGGCGCGAAGCCGAGCGCATGGGACTCGTGAATCGTGCGATCCCGGCGGAGAAACTGGTCGAAGAGACTTATGCCTACGCGCGCGAAATGGCGGATTACTGCTCGCCGCGCTCCATGCGCATCATGAAGGAACAGATCTGGGAGGTGCCTTTCCAGACGCCCCACGAGGCGATCATGTCGGCCGGTCTGGATATGCCGATCGCCAACCAGTGCGACGACTACAAGGAAGGCATGGCGAGCTTCCTCGAGAAGCGCAAGCCCAACTTCACGGACTACTGAGCACCTACAGGACACCCTCATGCTGAACTACGAAGTCGTCAAGAACTGGCCTATCGAAGATGTTACGCAGACGTACAGCGAACGCGACGTCATGCTGTATTCGCTGGGCCTTGGCCTCGGCGGAGACCCATTGGACGCAGACCAGCTGCGCTACGTCTATGAAAGGGACCTGCAGGCAATGCCGACTTGCGCGGCCGCGTTCGCGTGGCCGAAATCGTGGATGCGCGATCCGCGTACGGGCATCGACTACCTGAAGCTCGTGCACGGTGAGCAGGACGTCCGTTTCGTGCGGCCGATGCCGGTTGCCGCGACCATCGTCAGCAAGACGCGCGTGAGCCGCATCTCCGATAAAGGCGCGGGAAAGGGCGCGATCGTCGAGCTCATGCGTGACATCATCGACGTTTCGAGCGGCGAACAACTCGCCGAAGTCCGCCAGGTGTCGTTTCTGCGTGGCGACGGCGGGTTTAGCGCGGAGTCGGGGGTCAGCGACGTGCCGCCCGAAGCGCTTCCGCCGGTGCCGGAGCGCGCACCGGATGCGGAATACGTCTTCTCCACCGGCGCCCATGCCGCGTTGATCTATCGCCTTTCGGGCGATGCCAACCCGCTGCACGCGGATCCTGAAGTGGCTTCGAAGGCGGGTTTCAGCCGCCCCATTCTGCACGGCCTCGCGACTTATGGCATGGCGGGCTACGCCGCGATTCGCACCTTCGCCGGCAACGATGCCACCCGTCTGAAGCGGCTCGCCCTGCGCCTGACTTCGCCGGTTTATCCGGGCGAAGAGGTGCGTTTCCAGTTCTGGAGGGATAGCGACACCCGCCTGCATTTGCGCGCGCGTGTTGACGCGCGCGATGTGGTGGTGCTGAACAACGGCATCGTGGAAATTGCCTGAAACCGCGCCTGGCAGCGACAACGCGACTTGCCGGGCAGCGACTGGAGCCTGACGATGGACCTGAGAGAAAGCCCCGCCGAGAAGGCGTTTCGCGCCACGGTGCGGGAATTCGTAGCGACGCATTTGCCTGACGACATTCGTGATCGCGTGCTGAACTTCCGCCATGTGCCGCGCGAAGACTACGTGCGCTGGCAACGAATTCTGGCTGGAAAGGGTTGGGGCGCCCCCGCATGGCCCACGCAATTCGGCGGCGCCGCCTGGAATGCCGCGCAGCGCAATATCTTCGACGAGGAATGCTTTACCGCTGGCGCGCCGCGCCAGATGCCGTTCGGCCTTTCGATGGTCGGACCCGTGATCCAGAAGTTCGGCACTGCGGCGCAGCGCGAGCGCTTCCTGCCGCGCATCGTCTCGATGGAGGACTGGTGGTGCCAGGGTTATTCCGAGCCGGGCGCGGGTTCCGATCTGGCCTCGCTCAAAACGCGTGCGGAGCCTATCGAGCGCGACGGCCAATCGTTCTATGTCGTCAACGGCCAGAAGATCTGGACCTCGTTCGCGCAATGGGCGAACTGGATTTTCTGTCTCGTTCGCACGGACGGAAGCGGCCGCCCGCAGGAAGGCATCTCGTTCCTGCTGATCGATATGTCGACGCCGGGTATCACGGTCAGACCGATCCGCACGCTGGACGGCGGTCACGACGTCAACGAAGTGTTCTTCGACAACGTGGAAGTGCCGGTGAGCAATCTCGTCGGAGAGGAGCATCGCGGCTGGTCGATCGCGAAGTATCTGCTCGGACATGAGCGAACGAATATCGCCGGACTTGGCAACTGCAAGCGCTTCATGCGGCGTCTCAAGGAGATTGCGAGCACCGAGCGCAAGCACGGCAAACCGCTCATCGAGGACGTGCGCTTTCGCGATCGCATCGCCAAGGTGGAAATCGACTTGATCGCTCACGAATGGTCGCTTCTGCGCCTGGTCTCCGCCGAAACCGCAGGGCGTCCCATCGGGCCGGAAGCCTCGGTGCTGAAGATCCGCGGGTCGGAGATTCAGCAGGAGCTCACCGAGCTGATCATGGAATGCGCAGGCCCGTATGCAGTCCCCTTCGTAAGCGAAGCGCTGGAGGCGGACTGGCAGGGCGAAACCGCGAACGGCGAATTGCTCAACGCGCTGGCCGCGCACTACCTGGACTGGCGCAAGATTTCGATCTACGGCGGTTCGACCGAAGTGCAGAAAAACATCATCGCCAAGCAGGCGCTCGGCATCTGAGGACACGCCATGGACTTCACGCTGGTTGAAGAGGAACAGATGCTGGCCGACGTGGTCGGTCGCTTCGTCGAAAGGGAATACGACTTCGAGACGAGGCGCCGTCTCGCTGCCACGCCGCAGGGCTGGTCGGATGCGCATTGGTCCACGCTCGCCGAAATGGGCGTGCTCGCGCTGAACGTGCCGCAGGACCACGGCGGCCTTGGCACGGGACCGGTCGAGACCATGCTCGTAATGGAAGCCTTCGGCCGGGGACTAGTGCTGGAACCGTTCGTTTCGTCGGCTGTGATCGGCGCGAAGCTCATCGGGCGCGCGGGACACGAGGCACGCAAGGCGGAGCTGCTGGCCGGCATCGCAGACGGCAGCCTGAAGACGGCGCTTGCAACGCTCGAACCTGGCGCGCGTTTCGATTTGTGGAACGTCGCGACGAGGGCCGAGGCAACGCGCGACGGGTTCGTCCTCGATGGCCGCAAGGGCGTCGTGCTGCACGGCGACTGCGCGGACATTCTGCTGGTCTCGGCGCGCACGGCAGGCGAGCAGGCGGACAAGCACGGCATCACGCTTTTCGCTGTCGATGCGCGCGCGCAAGGTGTGAGCGTCAAGGGGTTTCCCGCACTGGATGGCCAGCGTGTCGCGGAAGTGGTGCTGAACGGGGTGCGAGTCGACCAACAGGCGGTGATCGGCACGATCGATCGAGGCTACCCGTTGCTCGAATGGGCTGTCGATCAAGGCATATTCGCGCTGTGCGCCGAAGCCGTGGGCGCGATGTCGCGGCTGAGCGAACTGACTTTCGAGTATCTGCGCACACGCAAGCAGTTTGGCTCGCCCATCGGCAAGTTCCAGGCGCTGCAGCACCGCGCCGCCGATATTTTGACCGCGGTGGAGCAGGCGAAATCGATCGTCTATTTTGCGGCCGCCAGGCTCGGCGAAGACGATGACGTTGCCGCTCATCGCGCTGTGACCGCCGCGAAAGCGCTGATCGGGCGCAGCGCGCGCTTCGTCGCGCAGCAGGCAGTGCAGCTTCACGGTGGGATGGGCATGACGGACGAGCTGGCGGTGGGTTGGTATGTAAAGCGCCTCACCTGCATCGACATGACGTGGGGAAACACCGAGCACCATATCGAGCTATACGGCGCGTTCCTGTAACCGCGGCTCGACGGCAACAAGAACGATTCATTCGACCGCGTAGAGCGGTCAATTCGAGGAAAGGAGACAACCTTATGTCAGCAACTGGCCATGGCGTGACTCCGGAACTGGCGCCGGTACCCGCGCACGTTTCGCCGGAACGGGTATTCGATATCGATATCTATCACCCGCCCGGCGCAGAAGAGGACTACCATCTCTCGCTCAAGAAGCTGCACGCCGAAGGGATTCCCGACATTTTCTGGACGCCTCGCAACGGCGGGCACTGGATCGCCACGCGCGGCGACGACATCTATCACATCCTGAAGGACTACGAGAACTTCTCGTCGAAGCAGCTCACCGTTCCCCTGGTCGAGCATCAGCCGTTGCCGCCGATCTTCTTCGATCCTCCGCAGCATACGGCGTATCGTGCGTTGATCGCGCCCGCGTTCATGCCGCAGGCGATCAGCAAGCTCGAAGAAAAAGCGCGCGAAATGGCGATCGAGTTGATCGAAGACTTTTACCCGAAGGGCGAAGTGGAATTCGTCTCTGGGTTCGCGCAGCATCTGCCGATCGGCATTTTCATGAACATGGTGGCGCTGCCCGCTGAGGATCGCGAGTACCTCCTGAGTCTCGCCGACAAGATGGTGCGCCCGGTGGACGCCAGGGAGAAGCTCGGCGCGCTAGGCGCAATCTTCCAGTACCTGGGCGTGAAGATCGCCGAACGGCGCGCGAATCCGGGCGACGATCTCATCAGCAAGATCGTGAATTCGAAAATCGACGGGCGTGCCTTGACCGACGAAGAGGTTCGCGGTCTTTGCGGACTCGTGCTGATCGGCGGCCTCGATACCGTTGCGTCCGCAATGGGATTCATCGCCAGTTTTCTGGCCGGCAGTCCCGCGCACCGCAAGCAGCTCATCGACAATCCCGAACTGACCCAAAAGGCCGTTGACGAGCTATTACGGCGTTTCCCGGTGGTCAACCAGGGTCGGCGGATCACTCACGATTTCGAATATAAGGGCGTGCGGCTCAAAGAGGGAGACATGATCATCATGCCGACCACGCTGCATGGCCTCGACGAGAGAAAATTCGACGATCCGCTTACCGTCGATTTTACCAGGCCCACGCCGATTCATTCGACGTTCGGCAATGGTGCTCATCGTTGTCCCGGCTCGTTCCTTGCGCGCGTGGAACTGAAGGTTTTCCTCCAGGAATGGCTCAAGCGTATTCCTGACTTCCAGATCAAGCCAGGTGAGAAGGCGGGTGTCCACGGAGGGGTGAACGGCACGCTGTACCACTTGCCTCTTGTGTGGAAAGTCGCCGGCTGAGCGTCCACATCTGCAGAAGGCGGTGCGCGCAGACCGCTACCCGTGCTGCGCGCACCTGAACTTCAGATTCATGGAGACGCTTTGCTCAGCGCACGCCAGACGACCTTCATGGCGTGACGGAATGAATCCCGCTCGGGTGTATTCGTCCCCGACCGGCGAAGAAAGACGACCAGACCTTGCAGATGGGAAAGAAGCAGGGCGCCACGCAGCGTACATTCCGCGGACGCCAAGGTTGGGTTGATTTCCGCGATCAGTTCCGCGAGAAGAACCTGGAAATCCGCAGTGGATTTGGCCATCAGGGCATGGAGATACGGTTCGTGTTCAGCCAGGCTCCAGGTTTCCAGCACAAAGGCGCTAACGCGATTGCCGCCGGGTGCCGTCAGCACAGAGAATGCCTCTTCGACGATCATGTCCAGCCGGGCCTCCGGTGGCCGGTGTTTGTCCTGCGTGATCGCCTGATAGTGTTCGAAATAGCGATTCGTGAATGCCTCTATCGTGGCCCGCAATAGTTCTTCGCGGGTGCTGAAATAGTGCTGCAGGGTCCTCAGCCGGATGCCTGCGTCGCTGGCGATGCGGCGTTGCGTGAATCCAGCGTTGCCTTCCGATGCGAAGACTTCGATCGCCACTTCAATGATGGCTGGCACACGTGTAGATCTGTTCCCTCGCCGCCGAGGCGCGTCTGCTGCCGGCTTGTCGAGGTCTGCCGATGAGATGGTCAGGTCTTTCATCTGTTGTGCTCTCCTTGGCGTTTCCTGTCCCTCTCGCGCGCGTTGTAAGGGCGAGACGAACAAGACTGGCAACTGTTCCCGCCCCCGATAGGTACGTCTTCCGATTCGGCTCGGACGGCGGCAAGTTTGATCTGATGATACTGCTAGTCAGGCGACGAATAAACGGTAGTCCGACGACTAATTGATTCCAGATCACATGCGGCTCTCGCCCCGTAGCATCACCCATGCTACTAGAAAATAGGGTGGACTTGTCCATACCGGCATTTCCCCTGGTACGGTTGAATCTTGATAATGGGTCTGCTGACTACTAATATTTAGTCAGTAGACACATTTGCGTCCAATCACACGGATCCTTTCGCGACGGCAACCGGAGCACGAGGAATCCGGGTGTCTGGGCTGACTGGTGAGTGCCTCCATTTGCACTCGTGAGTGTGGTCGTCAGAGGCGCGCACAGAGCGGTTGAAGGAGCAGGGCATGAAACTTGGAGAAAGTTCTTTGCGTGCGCTCATCGAAAAATGGTTCGCGCCCTCTGCGACCACCCCGGTGCACGTGACCCGATATAACTTCGCGAATTCGAGCCAGACGAGGTGTGTGCTCGCACGGTCATCCGCCTCGGAGGGGGGGCTTTCGATCTTCTTCTTTCGGCATGACGATGGGGCCTGGCGCGTGTTCCCTCCTGCTCCCCGAAAACCAGCAATGCACTCTCGCGCAGGAACGGGGTAGCGGATCGCGAAAGTCGCGGCCGACAGCGGCATATATGGAAGGACTGCCAAGGAAGACGGCCTGGTCCCGTAAGCGCTTCGGTCGCTCGTGCAATTCTTCCTCCGTTCACCATTGAATCGACAGACTAAACGCCGCGTCTTCCATGACCGGTACCGCGTACCGCTTTGGATCGGCGGTACCTGGCCGCGTCCGGCCTGCATGTCGATTGATGAACCACCGCCGGGTTGTTGCAGCGAAAGCTCCCATAGATCGCATCGCCAACCCGCACAGGCGAGGCGAATGCCCCGCAAATGCGAGCGCCGCCAACACGCGTGGGCACAACGCGCGCGCGCCGTATGCAGTCGGCGCCACTTGGCCGAGGCATGCATGTACCGAGTTAAGCCGATGACAAAAATCGAACCCTCGTTTACCCAGGTTTGTGAACGGCGTTCGAGAAAATGTACCGCATAGGGGTGAGCGAGCGTTGACAGTCAGGTTTCGAGCGTTTATCTTTGCGAACAGCATTCGCATTCTGGTGATGCGCTTGGGGGACCCCGAGACGCGATGCTGACGAGGTAGGGAGGCCGGTTTCGCTTCATAGCTAAAAGTCTGCGGCAGTCCAACGGCCTTGGCCTTTTCTGCGGCAGTTCGACAAAGAAAAGAGGAGACGCATGAAAATGAAGAGCCTGAAGCCAAGTGCGATCAGCCTTGGCGTGCATGCAACCTGTATCGCGGCGGCTTGCGGGTTGTGGAGCGCGAACGCCAATGCATTTCACTTCGATGTGCCGAACCCGGACATCGACATGGAATGGGATAACACGGTGCGTGCGGATTACGACATTCGGCTTCAGAACCCGGATCACTTCTACACGAACAGTCCGACCTACGACGAAGGTGATCTGTCGACGCCGAGGTTCAGCACGATCCAGGCGATGCTGAACCTCTATAGCGAGTTCGATTTCAAGTACAAGGAGACGTCGGGCTTTCGCATCAGTATGGATGCGTGGTACGACCCGACGTTCAAGAATCACAACACGAGCAATCCTGCATTTCCGCCGAACTATCCCAACAACGAGTACACAAGCTACATCAAGAAGTATTACCAGGGACCGAGCGCCGAGTTGCGTGATGCCTTCGTGTTCAACACCTTTGACCTCGGCGGGCATTCTGTCAACGTCAAGCTGGGCCGTACGGCGGTAACCTGGGGGCAGTCGGCGTTTGCTACGCTGGGCGGCGCCAACTCGGTGGCGATTGGCCAGGCGCCGCTCGATCTGATGAAGCTGACGCAGAGCCCGAGCGCATCGCTGAAGGAAATCGTGTTGCCGACGGCTCAGGCTGACGTGACGACGAACATTACGGATACGATCACCCTCGGGGCGCAATACACCTTCGAGTGGAACCACGATCGCCTGCCAGAAGGCGGCACCTATTTCGGCGGTGCGGATCCGATTCTCTATGGGCCGCCGGTGGCCAGTTACACGACGATTCCCGGACTGGGCACGTTCGCGATTCCGCGTGTACCGCCGACCAAAGGTCAGATCGGTGATATCGGTCTTGACGGCAAGTGGCGTGTTGATTCGCTGGCAACCACCTACGAACTGACGTATCGCCACTTCGCCATGAAGATGCCTTGGGCGGCCGTGCTCGTGCCGGGCGCTGGGCCGCAACTCTTCCCGGGCACCAATCTGCCGGGCGTCACGGCGAAATACGGCAACGACGTCAACCTGATCGGTCTGGGCTTCAATAGTGCTATCGGCAATGCCGCCGTGGCTGGGGAAGTCTCATACCGCTGGAACATGCCGCTCAATGCAGTCAACACGACGACGGTCAACGACGCGCCGACCGGCCGTACGCTGCATGGTCTTTTGAACGTTACGCAGTCGTTCGGCAAGTCGCCGTTGTGGGACAACATGTTCCTGCAGGCGGAATTCTCGTTCAATCAGTTGTTGAGCGTGCAGTCGAATGCGGGAAATTTTGCGAATTCCAGCTATGACACCACCGGCCAGTGTTCGGCATCGGGCAATTCTGCATTCAATAACTGCTCGACGCGCTTCTGGGCCGGTCTCGGGATCGGTGCGAGCCCGCAGTGGTATCAGGTATTCCCTGGGGTCGACCTGACGATGCCGCTGTTCGTCAATCTGAACCTGAAGGGCTACTCGTCCGTTATCTCGCCGGCCGCCGAGGCACAAGGCCAGAATACGTTCGTGGTCGGGCTCGACTTCACAATCTACAACAAGCACGAGGTGGACATCACCTACACCTATTACATGAACAAGAAGGGGTACTCGACGGCGGGCGCCGCAACCGCTCTCGGCGCGCCGTACAGCGACAAGTCGTGGCTCGGCATCACGTATCAGACGACGTTTTGATAATGGAGACAGCTGTGAAAAGATTCCCAAAGCTTCTTAAGGCGCTTGCGGTTCTTGCGGCAATCTGGGCTTCGCCATACACGCTAGCCGCCGATAGCGGATTGACGCCGTTTGGCGCCGAGATCGCAGGAAACAAGGACGGGACAATTCCTGCCTATACCGGGGGCATCACGCAGGCTCCGGCCGCATTCAAACCGGACTCAGGAAAATGGGCGGATCCGTTTCCCGGTGAAAAACCCATTCTCCAGATCACGGCACAAAACTACGAGCAATACGCGGACAAATTAAGTGCGTCGGAAATCGAATTATTCAAGCGCTATCCGACTTACAGGATGGATGTCTATCCGACTCACCGCAGCGTTTCGTATCCCGACTGGTATTTGGAGAACTCCACCAAGAACGCTCAAACCGCGAAGCTTGAAAAGAACGGCCTTTACCTATCTGGAGCATTTGGCGGAAAGCCGTTTCCGGTGCCGAAGAATGGGCAGGAAGCGTTGTGGGACTGGGAGTTGCGTTACGTCGGTACGCTCCAACGCAATAACGTGAAAACGTGGTTGGTGGACTCGAGTGGTACGCCGATCCTTGCGGCGCAATTCAAGAGCTCGCTCTATTACCCGTACTTCGATATCAAGAAGGAGGATGAATTCCGGAAAAAAGCGGGCCTCGCAAACTGGTATTACGTGTACAACGACTACGCGGCACCGGCGCGCTTGATTGGCGATACGACCCTCTTCTGGTACTTCATGGATACGGCGGATCATGATCAGCAGTCCTGGGAATACAACCCGGGGCAGCGTCGTGTGCGGGTGGCGCCGGATCTGGCCTACGATACGCCGAACCCCGGGTATTCGGGGGCAATCACGATGGATGACATCCAGTTGTTCTATGGACGGATCGATCGCTGGGACGCCAAGCTCGTGGGCAAGAAGGAGATGTACATCCCGTACAACGACTACAAGCAGCAGTATGAAACGCCGGCGAGCAAGATCCTCACACCGCATTTCGTCAATCCGGATCACGTACGCTGGGAGCTTCACCGTGTGTGGGTCGTTGACCTGAAGCTCAAGTCGGGTGCGCGCCACGTCTACGGCCGCAAGATGCTCTACCTGGATGAAGATGGCGGTGGCGGGATGATGGACGCCTACGACCAGTCGGGCAAGCTCTATCGCGGTGGATTCGAGACGACGGTGCCCGCCTACGACTACAAGGTTCCGTATTCGCTCGGCAACTGGTTTTACGACTTCAATAGCGGCATTTACATCTTCGGCAGTCACCCTGCCGAGACGCCGGGGATTCTCTTTAACGTGAGCTTCCCGTCCGACTACTACACACCGGAACGCATGCAGTCTGCGGGTGTGCGCTAATTGCCTGCCGATGTAGGAGTGAGGTAATTAGTAGCGTCCTGCGTGGCCCCGCCGGGCAGGACGCTTCGGCAACGAAGTTCTACATGGGTGTTGGGTATCGAAAGTAGCGTTGTTGCTTTTGGTTCTGAGTTAATCAGGAAAGGGATGGTGAAGGCTTTGAAGAAGCACCTGATGTTGATGAAGGCGCTCGCATTTGCAGCGGCTGTTTGCATGGCGCCGATGGCTGGCGCGCTCGAGAACGGGATGACGCCATTCGGCGCGCAAATTGCCGGCAGCAAGGACGGGACGATTCCTGCGTACACGGGCGGAATTACGCAGGCGCCGGCGGGTTTTAAGCCCGACTCGGGAAAGTGGGCGGATCCGTTTGCCGGTGAGAAGCCGACGATGCAGATAACGGCGCAAAACTACCAGCAATACGCCGACAAATTGAGTGCCAGTTCGCTCGAGCTGTTCAAGCGCTACCCGACGTACCGCATGGATGTTTACCCGACGCATCGTTCCGTCTCGTACCCGGACTGGTATCTGGCGAACTCGGAAAAGAATGCGCAGAGTGCGAAGCTCGAAAAGAACGGTCTGTTCGTGGCAGACGCATTCGGCGGAAAACCGTTTCCTGTGCCCAGCAATGGGCAGGAAGCGATGTGGGACTGGGAACTGCGCTACGTCGGTACGGCGCAGCGCAACAACGTAAAGACGTGGCTCGTCGACACCAGCGGCACGCCGATCCTCGCGGCGCAATTCAAGAGTTCGATTTACTACCCGTATTTCGACCTCAAGCAGGAAGATGCATTCAAGAAGAAGGGTGGCACTGCCGTCTGGCAGTACATCAACAATGATTTCGTAGCGCCGGCGCGAATGATTGGTGATACCACGCTTTACTGGTTCTTCACGGACACTGCGGATCACGACCAGCAATCGTGGGAGTACAACCCCGGTCAGCGTCGCGTACGAGTCGCGCCAGACCTGGCCTATGACACTCCGAACCCCGGCTACTCGGGCGCGATCACGATGGACGACATTCAGTTGTTCTACGGGAAGATCGATCGCTGGAACGCGAAGCTGATCGGCAAGAAGGAGATGTACATCCCGTACAACGACTACAAGCAACAGTACGAGACGCCTGCGAGCAAGATCCTGACGCCGCACTTCGTGAATCCCGACGATGTGCGTTGGGAACTGCACCGGGTGTGGGTTGTGGAATTGACGCTCAAGCCGGGCTCGCGCCACATCTACAGCAAGAAGACGATGTACTTCGACGAGGACGGCGGCGGCGGAATGATGGACGCGTACGACCAGTCGGGCAAGCTCTATCGTGGGGGCTTCCAGACCACGGTGCCTGCCTACGATTACAAAGTGCCGTATTCGCTGGGCAACTGGTTCTACGACTTCAATAGCGGTGTGTATATCTTCGGAAGCCATCCGGCCGAATCGCCGGGCGTCTTCTTCAATAGCAGCTTTTCGCATGACTTCTTTACGCCGGAGCACATGCAGTCAAGCGGTATCCGGTAGCAGGCGGTAAAGCAGTAAGCGCAGCAAACTTGCAGTGCCGGTTCGACCCGGCACTGCACGCCAAAATTACATAAAGCCCAGGACAGTTCGCGGAGTCGATCGGCAGTAACTGTGAAGGAGACGCAATGCGCAATACCATGTTTCGTTGGCTCGCCCTGGTGGCGGCAGCAGGCCTCGCGAGCAGTGCGGTTTATGCGGGGTTTGCCGACCCGATGCACTCGCCGGCAATCACCAACCCACGCGCTGCACACGAACCCGTGATGGCCGTTGCCCAGGCCGGCCAGCGACTGGTCGCGGTGGGGCCACGCGGCGTCATTCTCGTCTCGGACGACGACGCGGCGCACTGGCGCCAGGTGAACGTGCCAGTGAGCGCCGATCTTGTTGCGGTGACCTTCAAGTCCTCGACGCTGGGCTGGGCGGTCGGACACGATGGGGAAGTGCTCCACACGGCCGATGGCGGCAATACCTGGACGCGCCAGCTTGACGGCGAGCAGGCCGCGAAGCTGATGACCGACTATTACGCGCAGCAGCGGGGCGATTCGCCGGACTTGAAGGCCTCGCGCGAGGAGGCCCAGCGCTTCGTGGCCGACCAGGGCGGACGTCCTTTCCTCGACGTCTGGTTCGACGACGAGCGCTCGGGCTGGGTCATCGGTTCGTTCAACATCATTTTCCATACCGAAGACGGCGGCAAGAACTGGGTTCCATGGTTTGACCGCGTCGACAACCCGGACGCCCTGAACCTGCATGCGATGCGGCGTATTAACGGGACGCTCTATATCGTGGGCGAGCAGGGGCTGCTGCTCAAACTCGACCCCGACAGGCAGCGCTTCGTTGCGATGTCCTCGCCGTCGAAGGGCAGCCTCTTCGGACTCGCCGCGGCTGGCAACGCGATGGTCGTGTACGGCCTGCTCGGCAACGCTTACCGCTCCACCGATGGCGGCGCCACCTGGAGCAAGATCACGCTGCCAACCGGCGCGAGCATCCTCGCCTCAGCCGAGCTCCCGAATGGTCGTCTGCTGCTGGCCACGCAGGCCGGCGAACTGCTCGAGAGCACCGATCAGGGCGCAACGTTCCACACACTGGGCGCGAGCCAGCCGGGCGGGGTCTTCGCCATGGCGCTGCGCGACGACACCGCGGTGCTGGCCGGCGCAGCAGGCCTGACGCGCGTCACATTGGCGAAGTCGCAATAAGGGGGAGCAGACATGGCTGGCGGCAACAATGCCCAATTCGACAAGATGCCCGTCGTGGCGGATCTTGCCCAGTTCGATTCGCGTTCTGGCAATGCGCTCGAGCGGCTGATCTTCAACCGGCGTCCCTGGCTGATGATCATCTGCGCGATCATCACCGCGGTGCTCGGGTTTCAGGCGACGCGGCTCGATGTCAATGCGAGTTTCGAGAAAATGATTCCGCTCTCGCATCCGTACATCAAGAACTATCTTGCCAACAAGGCGGACCTGAAGGGACTCGGCAACTCGCTGCGTATCGTCGTCGAGAATCCTTCCGGCGACATCTACGATCCGAAGTACCTGGCGGCACTGCGTCGCATCAACGATGCCCTGTTCCTGATTCCAGGCGTTGATCGCCCGGGTGTGAAATCGCTGTGGATGCCGATCGTGCGCTGGAACGTGGTGACCGAGAAGGGCTTCGCGGGCGGTCCCGTCATGCCGGACGGCTTCGACAGTTCGACTCAGGCGATTACACAGCTGCGTACGAACGTGGCGCGCGCCAATATCGTTGGCAGCCTCGTATCCAACGACCTGCATTCGAGCATGATCCAGCTGCCGCTGCTGGACCACTACGCCGATACGGGCAAGGCGCTTGACTACGCAAAGCTCTCGCGCCAGATCGACGAGGTCATCAAGACCGAAGGCCGGGGCGAGGTGCGCGTGCACGTGGTGGGCTTCGCCAGGCTGATCGGAGACCTGATCGCGGGTCTGAAGCAGGTGGCGATGTACTTTGGTATCGCCGCGGCGATTGCGCTCACCGTGATCTTTCTGTACACCCGCTGCTATCGCAGCACGCTGCTGGTGGTGGCCTGCTCGCTCATCGCCGTGGTCTGGCAGCTGGGCATCATCAGCACGCTCGGCTACGTGCTTGATCCGTATTCGGTGCTGGTGCCGTTCCTCGTGTTCGCGATCGGCGTGTCGCATGGCGCGCAGAAGATGAACGGCATCACGCAGGACATCGGGCGCGGCACACACCGCTACGTCGCCGCGCGCTATACGTTCCGGCGGCTCTTCCTGGCCGGACTCACGGCGCTGCTCGCGGACGTCGTCGGCTTCGCCGTGCTGATGGTGATCGACATTCCGGTGATCAAGGACCTGGCCTTCACGGCGAGCGTGGGCGTGGGCGTGCTTGTCTTCACGAATCTGCTGCTCCTGCCGGTGCTGCTCTCGTATGTGGGTGTGAGTCCGTCGGCGGCACGTCGCAGCGTGCGTGGCGAGCAGAACGACGAACGCGGCACCTCGTCCGCGGGTGCGCTCTGGAACCTGCTGGACCGGTTCACCGAGCGCCGCTGGGCGGTGGGCGCGATCGTGTGCGCGGCGGCGCTCACGGCAGTCGGCTGGTCGATCAGCCAGCACCTGCAGATCGGCGACCTGGATAGCGGCGCACCGGAGCTGCGCCCGAACTCGCGCTACAACCTCGACAACGCGTACATCAACGCGCACTTCGGGCTGTCGAGCGATCTGTTCGTGGTGGTCGGCAAGTCGTCGCACGGCACCTGCGACGCGAACAACTTCCCGCTCGTGCTGGAGGCGGACCGCCTCGAGACCGCACTGCGCGGCGTTCCGGGCGTGCAGACGACGACCTCGGTGGGTGGCCTGACGCGCTGGATGACCTCGGGCTTCTACGAGGGCTATCCGAAGTGGTACACGATCGATCGTGTGCCGTCGATCATCAACAAGACGGTCTGGCAGATCCTGCTGGACCATCCGGACCTGATCAGCCAGACGTGCGGTACGGCGCCGGTCATTGCGTATCTGACGGACCACAAGGCGGCAACGCTCTCGCGTGTGATGGAGGTGGCCGAGGAGTTCGCGAAGGCGCACAGTGACGCGGACCACCAGTTCCTGATGGCGGCGGGCTCGGCGGGTATTGACGCGGTGACGAACGTGGTCGTTGCGAAGGCGAACCGCACGATGCTGTTCATGGTGTACGCGGCGGTGATCCTGCTGTGCTTCATCACGTTCCGCAGCTGGCGCGCGGTGGTGGTGGCGGTCGTTCCGCTCGGCATTACGTCGGTGCTGTGCGAGGCGCTCATGGTCAAGCTGGGTATTGGCGTGAAGGTGGCGACGCTGCCGGTGATTGCGCTGGGGGTCGGGATCGGGGTGGACTACGCGCTGTACCTGCTGAGCGTGCAGCTCGCGTACCAGCGCACAGGGCAGCCGCTGAAGGTGGCCTACCGCCACGCGGTGCAGTTCACGGGCAAGGTGGTGGCGCTGGTGGGTGTGACACTGGCCGCGGGGGTGGTGACGTGGGCATTCTCGCCGATCAAGTTTCAGGCCGATATGGGCATCCTGCTTACGTTCATGTTCCTGTGGAACATGATCGGTGCGCTGATCCTGATCCCGGCGCTGTCGCATTTCCTGTTGCAAGGGATCACCCGCAAGGCAGTGGCGAAAGCCGCGGCGAAGGGTTCGTCGCAGGTCGAAGCCCGCAGTGGCGAGGTGACCCTGCGGTCGTGACCGTGTCGCATGTGCCGCGTTACGCGGCACTGCCCGCAGAAAGAATGTGGCGGGCCGCCATCTGCGAAGATGGCGGCCGAATTGCGTGCAAGTCAGGAAACGTCGGGGCGGACGGTGCTGGGCAGGCCTACACCACGGACATCGAGAAGCTGAGGATCTCCGAGACGCCGCCGTCCACCATCAGCATCTGGCCATTCATGTAGGAGCTGGCCTCGGAGGCGAGAAACACGGCTACGCCGCCGAGTTCTTCCGGGTTCCCCCAGCGTCCAACCGAGATATGCGAGCGGACGATCTCCTTCATTTGCGGATTCGATGTAACGGGCTCGGCCATATCGGTGAGGAAATAGCCGGGACAGATACCGTTGCAACGAATGCCGTGGCGGCCCAACTCCGCGCCGAGCGATTTCGTGAGCCCGGCGACCGCGTGCTTGCTGGCCACGTATGCCTGGAGCTTCTCCCGGCCGAGCACCGAAACGTAGGAACCCACGTTGATGATGCGTCCGTGCCCGCGTTCGATCATGGGACGAGCGACTTCCTGCGCGAGCAGATACGCGGCCGTGACGTTGGTATCCATCGTCCTTTGCCACATTTCAACGTTCGACTGAAGAAAATCGCTCCATTCGCAAATGCCGGCATTGTTGAGCAGGACGTCGATGCGTCCATGACGCGCAAGGACGTTGCGTACGCCGCTTCTGATCGCGTCTTGATCCGTGAGATCGAACGGTTCCACGTCGACGCTGCCGCCCGTCTTCCTGATCGATTCCGCGGCAGTTTCCAGACTCTCGCGCGATCGCGCGCAAAGAATGACGGTCGCACCCGCCGACGCCAACGCACTTGCCATGGCGAAGCCGAGGCCGCGTGACGCTCCGGTGACGAGCGCAATCTGCCCTTCCAGTGAAAACAGTTTCATAGTCTGACTCCCATCGATCATGCAGTGGCTGCTTGCGGGTGGCGAATGACGATCTTGCCGAAATGCTGCTGGCTTTCGAGGTGCCGCAGCGCATCCGGTACATGTGCAAAGTCATAAACCGAGTCGATTACGGGCCGCAGTTTGTGCAGCCCGATCGCGCGATTCATCGCTTCGAAATCCTGACGGGAACCGACGCGGATCGGCGCGATCGACAGGCCGCGCGTGAAGAATCCCTCGCCCGTAGAGGGCGCGCCGGTTAGCAGCCCCACGACGCTGATCCGGCCGCCATCCCGTGTGGCGGCAACGGACTTGCCGAAGGTTTGCGCGCCTCCCACCTCGACGACGACGTCGACGCCCAGTCCATCGGTCAAGCGCAGCACGGCGTCGTCCCATTGCGGCGTTTCGCGGTAGTTGATGGTGGCGTCGGCGCCTAATTGCGCGAGGCGTTTGAGCTTCGCATCGCTCGACGACGTGGCAATCACGCGAGCGCCGAACAGACGCGCAAGCTGCAGCGCGAAAATCGATACGCCGCCCGTCCCTTGCACGAGGACGCTCTGGCCCGGCAGAAGGGGCGCATGCCCGCACAACGCGTTCCATGCGGTGACGGCGGCGCAAGGCAGCGTTGCAGCCTCCTCGTCCGAGAGATGATCCGGAACGCTAACCAGTTCCTCCTCGTTCAGCACCGCCTTGTCGCGCAGCATGCCTTCGACTATCGCGCCGCGGCCCAGCATATCCGCGTGTTGCGGGCGGGCGCCGCCATGCCAGTTTTCCGCGAAATTCGCCATCACCCGGTCGCCGGGCTTGAAACGCCGAACGCCAGAACCGACTGCAAGCACGACGCCGGCGCCGTCCGAGGCAGGAATGAAGTTGGGCGCCATCCAGTCGCGAAATGCGCCGTTCATCAGCAAGAGCTCGCGAAAATTCAGTGAACTTGCGTTGACCTGCACCAGCACCTCATGCGAGCCAGGCTGCGGTGGATCGGGTTCCTCGTGTAGCGCCAAGCCTGAGATTCCCTCAAAACGTTCGCATCGATAGAGCTTCATTCGTTGTCTCCATGGTGGTGAACGAGAGCGCCAAATTCGTTGCCGAATGACGCCTTGTTCATTCTTCTCGTTGACAGCCGCAAAAAGATGAGTTCAGAATATAGAACATTGTTCAACAAAGCGTTCGGAGCGTCAAATTGAAGATACTGGTCGCGGTGAAGCGCGTGATCGACTACAACGTGAAACCGCGGGTGAAAGCCGATGGTTCGGGCGTCGATCTGGCCAACGTGAAAATGGCCATGAACCCGTTCGACGAGATCGCGGTGGAGGAGGCGGTGCGCCTCAAGGAAGCGGGTATTGCGAGTGAAGTCGTCGTGGTATCGGCGGGAACTGCGCAATCGCAGGAGGTGTTGCGCACGGCGCTCGCCATGGGGGCGGATCGCGCAGTGCTCGTCGAAAGCGATGCCGACCTGCAGCCTCTCGCAGTCGCCAAACTGCTGAGCGCCGTTGCGTCGCGGGAAAACCCGCAGCTGGTGTTGCTCGGCAAGCAGGCCATCGACAACGACGCTGGTCAAACCGGTCAAAAGCTCGCCGCATTGCTCGGCTGGCCGCAAGCGACATTCGCGTTCAAGACGGAAGTAGACGAGCGGCAACTGCTCGTTACACGTGAGATCGACGGTGGTCTTGAACGTGTCGCGCTCGATCTGCCAGCGGTGGTCACGACCGATCTGCGCCTGAATAGCCCGCGCTATGTGACGCTCCCCAACATCATGAAGGCGAAGAAGAAACCGCTGGAGACGCTGAGTCCCGAGGCGCTGAACGTTGACGTCGCGCCTCGTTTGAAGGTTCTCGAAGTGACTGAGCCGCCGGCGCGTAAAGGCGGCGTAATGGTTCCGGATGTTGCAGCGCTGATTGAAAAGCTTCGCAACGAAGCGAAGGTGATCTGATCATGACTATTCTCGTAATCGCCGAACACGACAACGCAACCCTGCAGCGGGCCACGCTCAACGCCGTCACGGCGGCGGGCGCAGCGGGCGGCGACATTCATGTGCTGGTGGCGGGCCACGGCGCCGCGGCCGTGGTGGAGCAAGCGGCCAGCATTGCCGGCGTCGCCGAGGTGCTGGTGGCGGACGCACCCGAGTACGCGCACGCGCTGCCGGAAAATCTCGCCTTTCTCGTTGTTTCACTTGCCAGCGGCTATACGCATGTGATTGCCGCTTCGACGGCCGTGGGCAAGAACTTCATGCCCCGCGTGGCGGCGTTGCTCGACAGCGCGCAGATTTCCGATGTCGTCGCCATCAGGGCGCCCGATGTATTCGTGCGTCCGATCTACGCGGGCAATGCACTCGCAACGGTGCAATCGTCCGATACCATCAAGGTCATCACGATCCGCCCGACCGCTTTCGATGCGGCGGCCACCGGTTCGGGCACCGCGCCCGCGCGCGCGATTGCCACGGCACAGGCCTTCGATAGGGCCCGTTTTGTCGGTCAGGAACTCACGAAGTCGAGCCGCCCGGAGCTTTCCGCGGCGAACATCGTCGTGTCGGGCGGTCGCGGCATGCAGAACGGCGATAACTTCAAGCTGCTCGATGCGCTCGCGGACAAGCTTGGTGCGGCCGTCGGCGCTTCGCGCGCGGCCGTCGATGCCGGTTTCGTGCCGAACGACTATCAAGTCGGGCAGACCGGCAAGATCGTCGCGCCCCGGTTGTATATCGCCGTCGGCATCTCCGGCGCTATTCAGCACCTTGCGGGCATGAAGGACTCGAAAGTCATCGTCGCAATCAACAAGGACAGCGAGGCCCCGATTTTTCAGGTGGCCGATTACGGTCTCACCGCCGATCTGTTCGAAGCGGTACCCGCACTGACCGCGGCGCTCGATTGAGTTCGATTGACGTTCATCCGGATTGACAGCAATCCGGGCGCAGGCCTAGCATCTGAACGCCGTTCACGAAAATTGCACCGATAGTTGCATATTGGTTACCGACCGGGCTGCAAAACGAGCGGCCGCGACATAAAAAGCCGGAACCGGCGCCTACGCCGGCCACATCAAGGAGATATCCATGGGTAACAGAGGTCCCGATTCGGGTGCGCACACGGTCAGACTCGATTTCGTCCCGAAGGACAGTTACCTGTCGAAGCAGTTTCTCGAGCGGGAGAACGAGCGCCTGTGGCCGCGCGTGTGGCAGGTTGCCTGCCGCCTGGAGGAGATTCCCAACGTCGGCGACTACGTGACTTTCGATGTGGCGGGCGAGTCGATCATCGTCGTGCGCAAGTCGGCTGAAGAAATCAAGGCCTTTTTCAACGTCTGCCAGCATCGCGGGCGCCGCTTGACCAACGGTTGCGGCAAGGCCGCGAAGTTTCACTGCGCCTATCACGGCTGGCAGTGGAATCTGGACGGCAGCGTGGCGCGCGTGCTCGACCGGCAAGACTGGGAAGGCTGTCCGGAAATGGCCGATGGCGATCTGCGTCTCACCGACGTTCTGGTGGACACGTGGGGCGGTTTCGTTTTCATCAACATGGATCCGAACGCCGAACCGCTCGCAAGATTCCTCGATCCGGTGCCGGAGATCACGAACTGCTTCGAGTTCGAGAAGATGCGCTACCGCTGGTACAAGTCGATTCGCCTGCCGTGCAACTGGAAGGTCGCACTCGAAGCGTTCAACGAAGGCTATCACGTTGCCGCAACGCATCCGCAGTTGCTCGACGTTGCCGGCGACGACGTAACGCGCAGCTTCGCCTACGGCCGCCACGGCATGTTCGGGTACTCGACGGCCACGCGCATGATCGGCGCGCCGTCGCCGCGCACTGGCAAGCCCATGCCTGAAGACGTGCGGCAGGGTCTCGTGAACTTCTTCCGCGTCATGGAAGAAACGCTCAAGGCGATCAACACGGCTCGCGACTATGAAGCCGCGAAGCGTTTGATGCACGAAATGTCGCCGTCGGGCAACCAGTTCGAAGTCTTGGGGAAGGCGATGGAGTTCCAGCGCGAAGCGGCTATCGCAGAAGGTGCGGGCTGGCCCGAGATTACGTTCGAGCAGCTCGGTCGCGCGGGTGCGGACTGGCACGTGTTTCCGAATCTCGTGTTTCTGCCGTACCCCGATGGCGCGCTGTTCTATCGTGCGCGGCCGGACGGCGACAACCCCGATTCGTGCATCTACGACATCTGGTCGCTTCAGCGCTTCGCGCCGGGTGCGGAGCCGCCGTTGAAGCGTGAGTTCTATTACGGCGTGGACGACTGGAAAGAGAACGCGCAGGAAAACTTCGGCCTGATCCTGTGGCAGGACTTCCAGAACATGACCAACGTGCAGCAGGGCATGAAGTCGCGCGGGTTCAAGGGTTCGCGCACGAATCCGCTGCAGGAAACGTCGGTGTCGAACTTCCATCGCGCGCTGCGCGAATTCATCGCGCAGGAGGGGTGATGTCGGGGACCTGGGACGCTAGCTACGATTTCGTGGTGGTCGGCAGCGGTGGCGGTTCGATGTGCGCTGCGCTTGCCTGCAAGTCCGTGGGCAAGGATGCGCTCATCATCGAGAAGCTGCCGAAGGTCGGCGGCTCGACCGGTTATTCGGGCGGGGTGTGGTGGTTGCCTAACAATCACGTGATGAAGCGTCACGGCGTGAGCGATTCGTATGAACGCGCGCGCCAGTACTTCGACGCGGCGGTGACCTATCAAGGCCCGGGCACATCGGAGGCGCGGCGCGAGGCGTATCTGCGCACCGGACCGAAGATGGCCGAGTTCCTCGAACAGCAGGGTATGCAGTTCGTGTACGCGGACGGCTGGTCCGACTACTACGACACGCTGCCCGGTGGCGAGCCGCGTGGCCGTTCGCTGCTGGCAAAGCTGTTCGACGTGAAGGAGCTGGGCGAATGGGCGCCGCGTCTGTCGCGCTACAAGGGCCCTTCGATGCCGGCCAATTCGGACGAATATCCGCAACTCTTTCTGATGAAGCGCACGTGGGGCGGCAAGCGCAAGGCGATGCAGCTTGGCGGCCGCATGCTGTATCAGAAGATCACGGGCAAAGAGCTGGTTGCCAACGGCGCGGCGATTCAGGGGCGCATGCTGCAGATGGCGTTGCGTGCGAACGTGCCGATCTGGACCGACACGCCAGTGCGCGAACTCATTGTCGAGGACGGGCGCGTGACCGGCATCGTTGCGGTCCGCAGCGGCCGCGAAATGCGCATCCAGGCTCGCGAAGGCGTGCTGCTCAACACCGGCGGCTTTTCGCACAACGCGGAAATGCGCCGCAAATACCAGCCGCAGCCTTCATCGGCGGCTTGGACGAACGCGAATCCGGGCGATACCGGCGAAATCCTGCAAGCCGCCATCGCGCTCGGCGGCGCCGTGGACTGCATGGAGGAGGCGTGGTGGGTCGTGACGTCGCTCGGCCCCAACGAAGAACTGCCCGAGGGCGCGCGCGCGCCGGACGGTTCACCGCTGCCGTTCATGCATCACCTCGACCTCTCGCTGCCGTTTTCCATCATGGTTGATCAGGATGGCGAACGCTTCTGCGACGAAGCGGGCGCCTACATGGAAATCGGCCAGCGCATGTACCAGCGCCACAAGGAGACCGGCAAGGCCGTGCCCGCGTGGGTCGTCATGGACAGCCGGCAGCGCAAGTATTACCCGTGGGGCACCGCCATGCCGGGGCAGATTCCTGAGAAGTGGCTCGACAGCGGCTACATGATCAAGGCCGATACGCTCGAAGAACTGGCCGCGAAATGCCATATCGACCGCGCTGGTCTGCTCAAAACGATCGAGCGCTTCAACGGCTTCTGCGAAACGGGCGTCGACGAAGACTACGGGCGTGGTTCGCGCGCATTCGATCGCTGTCATGGCGACCCGACCATCAAGCCGAACCCGAACCTCGGGCCGATCGAAGAGGGCCCGTTCTACGCCGTGCGCATGTACCCCGGCGACGTAGGTACGGCGGGCGGCCTCGTGACCGACGAATACGCTCGCGTGCTCAGGGATGACGGCACGCAGATTCCCGGCCTGTACGCCACCGGCAACTGCACGGCATCCGTTGTCGGCCGCTGCTATCCGGGCGCCGGCAGCAGTATCGGCGCGTCGTTCGTATTTGGTTATATCGCGGCGCTCCATGCAAGCGGCGCGCCAAAAATCTGGTGAGACAGGAGAGATACGAATGAACGCCTATCAGCCGCCCAGCAGTGAAGTCCTGGTCGACATTTACCGGCGCATGGCACTCATCAAGCAGAACGATGAGCGCTTTCGTGCCGTCATCAAGTCCGGCAAGCTGGTCATGCCGTACTACTCGCCGCGCGGCCAGGAGGTGATTCCCTCCGCGATGTCGGTGTGCCTCACCGACGACGACTACATCTGCACGATCTACCGTGGCGTTCACGACATGATCGCCAAGGGTGTGCCGCTCAAGGAATTGTGGGCCGAACTGGGCGGCCGCGTGACCGGCACCTGCAAGGGCAAGGGCGGCCCGATGCACGTTACCCATCCCGCATCCGGCGTCATGGTGACGACGGGCATCGTGGGCAGTTCCATGCCCATTGCAAACGGCCTCGCGCTGGCCGCGCAGATTCGTGGCGAGCCGCGGGTGGCCGTGGCTTATTTCGGCGACGGCGCGTCGAATATCGGTGCTTTCCATGAGTCGCTGAATATGGCTTCCGTCTGGAAGTTGCCGGTGATCTTCGTGTGCCAGAACAACGGCTATGCCGAGCACACGAAATACGCTTACGGCACGTCTGTGGCGAATATCGCGCAGCGAGCCGTCGCGTATCAGATGCCCGGCGTCACGGTCAACGGCAACGATCCGATCGCGATGCACAGGGCGGCACACGAGGCGGTCGAACGCGCTCGCAACGGCGGCGGCCCGACGCTCATCGAAGCGAATACCTTCCGCTTTCAGGGGCACGTGTTCGGCGACCCGGACGCGTACATGGACAAGCACGAAAAGGCCGCCTGGGTGGCCAGGGATCCCGTGCCGCTCTTCCGGCAGTGGCTCATCGAAGCGAAGCACGCAACCGAAGAGCAACTGGCCGCGATGGAATCCGATCACGAGACGCAGATCGATGCTGCTGTCGAATTCACGTTGTCGAGCGAATATCCCGACGTTGCGGAGCTTCGCCGTGACATCTTCAAGGACGAGGTGATCGCATGAGCCAGGCACCCACGAACATCAACACTATCCAGGCCGTCAACTACGCGCTCGACGACGCAATGGCGGCCGACGCCAATGTGATCGTGCTGGGTGAAGACGTGGCCGATGGCCAGGAGGGCGGCATTGTCGGCGTAACGAAGGGACTGTCTTCGAAATACGGCACGTCGCGCGTGCGTTCGACGCCGATCTCGGAGCAGGCCATCATCGGCGCCGCGATCGGCGCGTCGATGGTCGGCATGCGTCCCGTTGCGGAAATCATGCTGATGAACTTCACGACGGTCGCGATGGACATGATCGTCAATCACGCCGCGAAGTTGCGCTTCATGTCGGGCGGACAGACCAACGTGCCGCTCGTCATTCGCACCATGACGGGCGCGGGGTTCGGCACGGGCGGACAGCATGCCGATTACCTGGAGGCATGGTTCGCGCACGTTGCGGGCATCAAGGTCGTCGCGCCTTCCAACCCGGCCGATGCCTATGGCCTGATGCTGTCCTGCATCCGCGACGACGACCCCTGCCTGTTCATCGAGAACATGCCGTCCTACTGGAATCCGGGCAATGCGCCGGAGCGCGGCGTGGCGATTGCGCTTGGCAAGGCAAACGTGGTGCGCGCAGGCACCGACGTGACGGTGATCAGCTACAGCCGCCGCATGCAAGAGGTCATGGTTGCCGCGGAGGCGCTCGCGAAAGATGGCATCGCGTGTGAGGTGATCGATTTGCGCACTGTCTCTCCGTTGGATACCGAAACGATATTGACTTCGGTTGCCAAAACGGGACGTGCCGTCGTCGTACACGAGGCGGTCAGGCCGTTCGGCGTGGGCGCGGAAATCGCTTCGCGCATTTACGAAGCCCTTTTCCGCGAACTCAAGGCGCCGGTGCAGCGCGTGGGCGCGCAATTCTGCCCTGTGCCGTTCTCCAAGCCGCTTGAGGACGCCTTCGTTCCGGGCGTGGCCGATATCGAAGCGGCGGTTCGCGCCACGTTGAAATAAGAGCGGCGCACCCCAAGGATTTTCATCATCAATAGAGCAATGTCATGACCACACAAGTTCTGCTTCCCAAACTGGGCTTTTCGATGAACGAAGGCACGCTGGCCGAATGGCTGGCCGAAGACGGCGCGACCGTCAACGAAGGCCAGATTCTCTACGCGCTGGAGAGCGACAAGTCGATTCAGGAAGTCGAGTCGCCGGCGTCGGGCAAGCTGCGCATCGTCGCACAGGTTGGCGAGGTGTATCCCGTCGGCACGCTGCTGGCGGAAATCGTCTGATCGGCTTCACGCCGTCAAGTACCCAAAGGTCGTTTGAAGAGGCATCCGCGATGAGTGTCGAATCCGTTGCTAACCGGTCGCAGGCCAATGCGAATGCCGGACCCGGCGAACCCGTAACGCCTGCAGTGGGTGCCAATTTGCCGCCCTGGCCGCAGGTCGACTTCGCCGAATTCGGCGAGGTGGAGATCAAGCCGGTCTCGCGCATCCAGAAACTCACAGGCGCCTTCCTGTCGCGCAACTGGCTCACGATTCCGCATGTGACGCACCACGACGACGCGGATATCACATCGCTCGAAACCTGGCGCAAGGCGCGCAACGAGGCGAATGCGGCAGTGAAGCTCACACCGCTCGTGTTTCTCATCAAGGCGGTGGTGCGCGCTTTGCAGGAGTTTCCGCAATTCAACGCTTCGCTCGACGGGGATGGCAAGAACATCGTCCTCAAGAAGTATTTCCACATTGGGGTCGCGGTCGACACCCGCTTTGGACTGCTCGTGCCGGTGCTGCGTGATTGCGACAAGAAGAGCGTCGAGGAACTCGCAACCGAACTCGCGGCGATTTCCCTGAAGGCGCGCGAAAAGGGCCTTTCGATGGCGGAGATGTCTGGCGGTTGCTTTTCGATCAGCTCGCTCGGCGGCTTTGGGGGCACCGGCTTCACGCCTATCGTCAATGCGCCGGAGGTGGCGATTCTCGGCGTGACCAAAACACGGCTGGCGGCCGCACCCGCGGAAGACGGCGGTGGCGGTATTAGCTGGCGCAAGATGTTACCCCTCTCGCTGAGCTACGACCATCGCGTGATCAACGGAGCCGATGCGGCGCGCTTCGCCGCATTCATCGGGACCGTGCTGGCCGATCCGCAGGCGCTCGCAGGCTAAAAGAACGAAGTGACAAACAACGACGGGACTGAAATGAGAACCCTTGGCGAGATGATTGAGCGAAACGCTCGCTTGCATGCCGACCACACGGCGCTCGTGTACGCTGAGCGCCGTTTGACGCACGCTCAGTTGGCCGAGCGCGCGCGCCGCTTCTCTGGGGCGCTCTATGAGCGCGGCCTGCGGCGTCAGGATCGGGTTGCGATCCTCGCGATGAATTGTGCGGAGTACTACGAGAGTTACCGCGCATGCGAGTGGGCAGGCTTCATTCTGGCAACCGTCAACTTCCGGCTGGCGCCAGCGGAGATTCTTTATATCCTCAAGGATGCGGCCCCCAAGGCGCTTGTCTTCGAGGCGCAGTACGCGGATGTCGTGGATGAGCTGCGTTCGCAATTGCCGGAAATCGAGCAGTACATCTGCATCGGCGACACGCCGCAGTGGGCCGTTTCATTCGAAGCGGTGATGGACGAGGGTCCGCTGGAAGGGCCGCCGATCCGATCGAACCCGGAAGACTACGCTTACCTGATGTACACCAGCGGCACCACGGGGCGTCCCAAGGGCGTCGTTCGCACGCACCACGCCATGTGCGTCACCGCGGAAAGTTGCGCGCTCGTCACGGAGTTTTCCGGCAACACGCGCGTGCTGCAAACCACGCCGGCGTTCCATGTCGGCGGCATTGGCTTCGTCAATTCTGTGGCCTGGATGGGCGGCACGACGGTCGTGCATCGCGGCTTCGAGCCGAAGCAGATGCTGGAAACGATCGCCGAGGAGCGTATCACCTTCACGTTCATGGTGGCAGCCATGCTTCAGGCGGTGCTCGACGTGCCGGAACTGTCGAGCTACGACGTATCGAGCATCGAGAACATCGTCACCGCGGCGGCACCCGTGCCTGCGCCGCTGCTTTCGCGTGGCATTCGGGTGCTCGGCCCCGTGTTTTCGGTCCAATACGGCATGACCGAGAGCAACGCATGCTGGTTGCCTTCTCACGAGGTCAAGCCGCACGGCTCGCCGGAACAGGTTCGGCGCCTCGCATCGGTCGGGCGCCCGTGTCCCGGCATCGAACTACGCATCGTCGACGACCACGGCAACGACTTGCCGCAAGGCCGGACGGGCGAGGTATGGCTGCGCTCGCAGACGCAATTGAGCGGCTACTGGAATAACAGCGTCGCGACGGTGGAAGCACTGCGAGACGGCTGGTATCGATCCGGCGACATGGGCTATCAGGACAAGGACGGCTACATCTTCCTCGTCGACCGCAAGAAGGACATGATCATTTCGGGCGGGGAGAACATTTACAGCCGTGAAGTCGAGGACGCACTGGTGCAGCATCCCGCCGTCGTCGACGTGGCCGTGATCGGGGTTCCGCATGAGAAGTGGGGCGAATGCGTCAAGGCGATCGTCGTTCTGCGTCGGGGCGAACAAGCGAGCGAAGCCGAGCTGATCGAATTTTGTCGCGACCTGATCGCGAGCTACAAGTGCCCGAAAGCCATTGCGTTCGTCGACGAGCTACCGAGGTTGCCGACAGGCAAGATCAGCAAGGTGATTCTGCGCAAGCAGTTTGCGTAGTTGAACCGGCAATCGCTTCATTCAGAGAGAACCGATCATGGCAAAATGGCTAAAAAGTACGGAGTGCGTACAGTTCGAAGTCGCGGAGCGCGTTGCACGCATCACGCTGAATCGCCCGGACAAGCGCAATGCCATCAACAATCCGCTGCTGCAGGAACTCAAGGCGGCGTTGCTGGAAGCCGACGATTTGAAGTCGGTCAACGTGATCGTGCTTTCGGGGGCGGGCCGTGACTTCTGCGCGGGATACGACCTCGTGACGACGTATACGGACCGGGCGGCGGAAGCCATCGATCCGGGTGAGTATCGTGGCACGATCCGCAGTTTCGACGACGACTGCTGGTCGATGGAGCGGCAGGCAGAGACGGTCAATCTGATGGCCGAGATCCACAAGCCGATCATCGCGCAGGTTCACGGCAACTGTCTTGCAGGCGGCACGGATCTCGCGCTCGCATGCGACATGGTGATCGCCGCCGACAACGCGAGAATCGGTTTTCCCGCCACGCGCGCCAACGGCTCCCCCCCCGCGCATATGTGGTTCTATCACGTCGGCCCTCAGTGGGCGAAACGTCTGCTGCTTTCCGGAGATTCGCTGTCAGGAAGAGACGCGGCGAAAATCGGCCTCGTCATGGACGCGGTGCCGGCGGAGCAACTCGAGGCGGAGGTGGGCGAACTGGCGCGCCGTCTGTCTTTCGTCGACGCCGATCTGTTGGCGGCCAACAAGCGCATCGTCAACATCGGCTTGGAACTGGCCGGTTCGCGCACGCTTCAGCGGCTCGCCGTGGAGAACGACTCGCGGGCTCACCAGAGCCAGGGACCGCGCCGCGCGCAGTTCAAGGCAGATATGGAAGCGGTTGGGCTGAAGGAAGCGCTCAAGCGCCGCGACGAGCCATTCGGCGACGGAATGATCCGCCTGCACGCTCGTGGCAGTTGACGAACCGAACTCGAACGAAGATCCGAACATCATGGACGTTGAACTCACATTGAACGGCGCGGTTGCGACGCTGTGCCTGAACCGCCCCGAGAAGCTCAATGCGCTGACGCCGGAAATGCTGCAACTGATTCTCGGCCACCTCGATCGCATCGAGCAGGAC
The DNA here is from genome assembly GCF_040965735.1 of Paraburkholderia sp. BR10936. Classification (NCBI taxonomy): domain Bacteria; kingdom Pseudomonadati; phylum Pseudomonadota; class Betaproteobacteria; order Burkholderiales; family Burkholderiaceae; genus Paraburkholderia; species Paraburkholderia sp. BR10936. The sequence goes on along the minus strand of NZ_JBFRCM010000020.1, from coordinate 51,827 downwards.
CCGGAGATTCGCGCGGTCATTCTCACCGGCGCAGGCCGCGCTTTCTGCGCGGGCGCCGATATCAAAGGCAGCGGCGCCGCGCCGCCGCAGATGAGCGTTGCCCATGCTCGTGCTTCGATGGCCGTCTATCAGAAGATCGCGCTGAGGCTGTACAACCTGAACAAGCCGATGGTCGCGGCTGTGCGGGGCGTTGCGGTGGGTATCGCGTGGAGCTTCGCGCTTTGCGCGGACCAGCTGGTCGTTTCCGACACGGCGCAGTTCATTCCCGCGTTCCTGATGCGCGCCACGCTGCCCGAAGGCGGCATGGTGCATCTGCTTGCGCGTCATTGCGGCGAGTTTCGCGCCAAGGAAATCATGTATCTGAATCGCCGGCTGACAGGCCAGGAAGCGCTCGATATGGGCCTTGCCAGCCACTTCGTCGAGGACGGCGAACTCGACGCGGCAGCCGCGAAGCTGGCCGGCGAACTGGCGGCCGGCCCGACCTTTTCGCTTGGCCTGACGAAGCAATTGTTCCGGCTGAACACCGCAAGCATGGAAGAGTTTCTGGCCCAGGAACTGAACGCGGTAGCGCTCGCGGTGAATTCAGAAGACGCAGCGGAGGGCCGGCTGGCCGCGAGAGAAAAACGAGCGCCTGCCTTCCGTGGCCGCTAAATGGGGCTCCTCCACGAGTAGGGCGAGCCCGGCCGGTCTGATATACGGGTGCGTAAAAGATTCAGGAGTCGGGAAACATGAATTTCGCTTATAGCAAGGAAGACGAAGCGTTTCGCCAGGAAGTGATGCAGTTCTTCAAGGAGCATGCACCCGCCGATATTTCACGCCGGTGGCGCGTGGGCGTGCATCCGCCTGCGCGCGACGACATTCGCAAGTGGCAGGGCATCCTGTACGAGCGTGGCTGGGGCGCGCCCCATTTGCCGGTCGAGCATGGCGGCACCGACTGGAGCGGGTTTCGCAAGCATATCTTCATGGAAGAGCTGTACAACGCCGATGCCATGGACTACAGCTGGCAGTCCACGCATATGGTCGCGCCCGTCATCATCGCGTTCGGCTCGGCCTGGCAAAAGGAGCGCTTCCTGAAGCCGCTCCTGCGTGGCGACGAATTTTGGTGCCAGGGATTCTCGGAACCGAACGCGGGCTCCGACCTCGCCGGACTGAGAACCACGGCGGTACTCGATGGCGACGAGTACGTCATCAACGGCCAGAAGATCTGGACGAGCGACGCCACGATTGCCGACTGGGGATTCTTTCTCGTCAAGACCGATACGACGGTCAAGCCGCAGCGTGGCATCTCGTTCCTGCTCGTCAAGATGGACACGCCGGGCATTACCGTGCGTCCGATCGTGTCGATCGAAGGCGGCAGGGGACTGAACGAGGTGTTCCTCGAGAACGTCCGTGTGCCGAAGGCGCATCTCGTGGGTGAGGCGGGCATGGGTTGGACCTATGCGAAGTACCTGCTGGAGAAGGAGCGCACGACGAGCGCGTTCCTGTACTTCAACAAACGTGAGTTGCAACGCGCGAAGGACATCGCTGCTCAGGAGATGGTCGACGGCGTGCGGCTGATCGATACGCCAGGGTTCGCGCGCAAGGTTGCGGAGATCGAAACGGATCTCATGGCGCTCGAGTGGTCGGTGCTGCGCATCCTCGCCGAAGAGAAGAGCGAGCGCAACCTCGACGCCGTGGTGTCCGCGCTGAAGATCAGCGGGTCGGAAATGCAGCAGCGCGTGACGCAACTCCAGATGGACGCGCTGGGTCCTCGCGTGATGCGCTTCGACGACCACAGCGTCGCGCACGCCGATCCCGCGGTCGACGAAAACTGGCCAGATTACGTGGGCGGCCGCACGTCGGGCTATCTCATCGCGCGCGCATCCACCATTTACGGCGGTGCGCGCGAAGTGCAGAAGAACATCATTGCGAAACTCGCATTCGGACTGTAGCCATGGACTTCAACTTCTCCGAAGAACAATTGATGCTGAAGGATGGCGCCGAGCGCTACGTCCATCAGGAGTACGGATTCGAGGCGCGTACGCACATCGTGGCGCAGCAGGAGGGCTTCAGCCGCGAGCATTGGCGCGCATACGCGGAGCTTGGCTGGCTTGGGCTGACCATGCCGGAAGATGTTGGCGGCCTGGGTTGTTCGTTTGTCGAAATGGCGATCCTGATGGAGGCGCTCGGCCGCGGCATGGCGCTCGAGCCGGTCGTGCAAACGGCACTGCTGTGCGCCACGATCATCGAGCGGGGCGACGCGCAGTCACAGCGCGAAACGCTGCTGCCCGCCGTCATCGAAGGCAAGCTGCTGCTTTCGCTCGCGGATAGTGAAGCGGGCAGCCGCTACAAGGTCGGTTGCCATGGGCGAACCCATGCTCGTAAAACCTCCTCGGGTTACCTGATCAGCGGTGCGAAGACGCTGGTGGTGGCCGGTGAGTCGGCAGATCAACTGCTCGTGACCGCGCGAGTGGAAACCGCATCGCAAGGCGTGGCCGTGTTTCTTGTCGACCGTCGTGCTGCGGGCGTCACGTGCCGGTCATATCGCCTGCTCGACGGCTCCCGTGCGGCGGATATCGACTTGCACGACGTCGAGGTCGGCGACGATGCGCTGATCGTCGGACCGGAGCGCGCGCTGGAGGTGCTCACGCAGGCAACGGAACTCGCCGCGCTGGCGAGCGTGGCCGAGAGCCTCGGCATGATGGAGGCGGTGATGGCCATCACTTCGGAGTACATCAAGGGGCGATCGCAGTTCGGCCAGCCCATCGGCAAGTTCCAGGCATTGCAGCACCGCATGGCGGAGATGTTCGTCGCCACGCAGGAAGCGCGCTCGATGTTGTACTGCGGGATCGCGCACCTGGACCGTCCAGCGGCCGAACGCAGCCGGGCCATCTCGGCGGCCAAGGCCGTTGCCGCGCGTGCCAATCGCTTCGTTTGCGCGCAGGGCATCCAGTTGCACGGCGGCATGGGGCTGACCGAGGAATATCCGATCGGCCATTACTTCCGCAAGATGGCGATGATGGAAAAGATGTTCGGCGATATCGACTTTCATCTCGACCGCGTTGCGGCAAGTAACCGCACACCGGTAACGGTGTGAGCCCGGAGGAGCAGATCGTGCAACGCGTGAAAGACAAGATTGCGATTGTGACCGGGGCGGCATCGGGTATCGGCGCCGCCTGTGCCGCGAGGCTCGCGCAGGAAGGCGCGTTGCTGGTGGTGGCGGATCTGAATCTCGAAGGCGCGCAGGAGCAGGTTCGCCGTATCAAGGAGTCGGGCGGCCAGGCGATTGCGGCGCGTGTCGATATCGGCGACGAAAGCTCGATCGCGGCGTTGTTCGATCTCACGCTCGAGACGTGGGGCGGCCTCGATATCCTGCACAACAACGCCGCGGCCACGTCGCTTTCCAGTACGGTCGATGCGGCGGTCGAGGCGGTCGACGTCGCGGTGTGGGACGACACGATGCGCATCAATCTTCGTGGCACGATGCTGGCTTCGCGGCGCGCGCTGCCGCTCATGCGCTTGCGCGGCGGCGGTTCGATCATCAATACCTCTTCGGGCTCGGCTCAGGCAGGTGCGCTCGGGTACAGCGCCTATGGCGTCTGCAAGGCAGGCATCGAGAATTTGACGCGCTACCTAGCCGCGCAGCACGGCAAGGAGGGCATACGGTGCAACGCGATTGCTCCCGGGCTGATCGTCACGCCGGTGACTGAGGCTTACTACGTGGGCGAACTCGGGGAAATGATGCTGAGCCACCATCTCACGCCTCGCCTTGGGCAGCCCGAAGACATTGCGCACGCGGTCGTGTATCTCGCTTCGGACGAAGCGGCGTTCGTCACGGGCCAGGTATTCAACGTTGACGGTGGACTGCTTTCGCACCAGCCGTACTATGCCGATGAAATCCGCGCACGTTCGGCCAACGCGGCCATCGCGGCCAAGGGGGCGGCATGACGACGGACCTCAGCCTTCTTGCGCGTGTCGAACGCATCGAGGCGCAACTCGCCATTCAGCAGTTGCCGGTGCGATACGCGCTCGCGGTCGATTCGCGCGATCTGGACAGCCTCGTGCAACTGTTCGCCGAGGACGTCGATTGCGGCCGCTGGGGCGTGGGGCGCGCTGCGCTGAAAACGTTCTACGGGTCCGAACATATCCTGCGCGGGTTTTATCGCAGTATCCACCAGATTTGCGGCCACGCAGTCGATTTCATCGACGCCGACCACGCGACGGGTAGCGTATATTGCCGCGCGGAGCACGAGGACAACGGCTCGTGGGTGGTGATGGCGATCTGTTACTTCGATCACTATGTGCGGCGCGACGGGCAGTGGTATTTCGAGCGGCGCGAAGAGCAGCACTGGTATTCGACGGACTGGCTCGCACGTCCCGGCGCGCCGCGCTTCCAGAACTGGCCTGGCAAATATGAGGGTGATCGGTACCAGCCGCGTCTTCCTCAGGGCTTTCCGACGTGGGCGGCGTTCTGGAGCAGGAGCGAACAACACGCCATCGACGCATTGACGAAGGCGCCGTAAGCGCCGCCGTAATCGTGTTTGTGCCTTTGGCGCTAGCGCGCCGGCGAGTGCATCAAAGCGCCGCTTCCCCGCGCAGGAGCACGTCCGCGCCACCGTCCGCGAAGGGTACCTGGCCCACCATGTAGGCGTTGGCCGGACCGGCGAGGAACGCAAGGAGCGGAACGATCTGCTCCGCGCTCGCATAGTCCCGCACGGCGGTGGGTACACCCGCTGCAAGCGCCTCGCGGCCCTCGGCGGTTTCGAGCAGCGGCGCGACCATCGGCGTTTTCACAATGCCCGGCGCGATGCCGTTCAGCAGCACCCCTTGGTCGGCCCAGCCAGGCAGCACGGCCGTGCGCCGTATCCATTGGGTCAGCGCGCGTTTGGACGACGCATAGCATTGCGCGCCGATTTTCGCGGCCTGTTCCCGCGCGGCGGTTTCGTCGCCGTGGAGGCATAACTCGACGAGCCGCGTATCGACGGGATGAAGCGAGGCCAGTGAAGAGATCACCACAACGCGGGGCTGCTTTCCACGCTGCAGGAGCGGCAACAGGCGCGGCAGCAGGTCCGCAACGCCGAAGTAGTTGACCGACACGAGCGTATCGCCGGCCACGGGGGGAGATACGCCGGCGCACGCGACCACCGCGTCGATCGATGGCGCAATCTCCTGCACGCGCGCGACGAGCGCTGCACGTTCCGCCGGGTCGGAGAGGTCCGAACACACTTCGGCATTGTTCAGATCGACGCCAATCACCCGTTCGCCGAGTGCGGACAAATGCCGGGCGAGGGCGGCGCCCATGCCGGAAGCCGCGCCGGTGATTAGCGTCGTGCGTGGGGCAGTCGTGGTCATGACGCTCAAGCCGCCGAGCCGGGCAGACGCACCACCAGGCCGTCCAGTTCCGGCGTCATGAAGATCTGGCACGTCAGACGGCTGTTTTCGCGCACGTCCATCGCGCAGGTGAGCATGTCGACTTCGTAGGACTCGGCCGCTGGCATGTGGCCGCGCCAGGCTTCGTCGACGTAGGCGTGACAGGTCGCGCAGCTGCAACTGCCGCCACAATCTCCGAGAATGCCCGGGACCTGGTTGTTCACGGCGGTTTGCATGACCGAGTCGCCAACGTTGGCGCTTACACTGGCTTCGCTGCCGTCCGGCTGGATGAATCGAATGAGCGGCATGGCTTCTGGACCTCTGAAAATTTAGTTGGACTGGGGAAGCAGACTTTTCAACGGGATCGACTCGTCGGCGAGATCGGCCGCACGAACCGGAATTTTCTCGGCGACGAACCGCTTTGCCAGCATGAATTCGGGCGCGCGGCTCACCGTGTCGGCTGCGAGCATCACGCCGTCCTTGAGATAAAACGCCGAAAACGAGCGGCTCTCGGGACTGCCGCGCAAGACGAGTTCGTCGTAGTCCTGGGACAGCCCGACCATCTTGAGCTTCAGATCGTATTGATCGGACCAGAACCACGGCACGCTGTTGTAGACGCGCTCCTTGCCGCACAGCGACGCCGCGGCGGTGCGGGCCTGCTCGAGTGCGTTCGGCACCGACTCCAGGCGCAGCCGCCGGCCGAGCGCGGGATTGGGATGATTGGTGCAATCGCCGACCGCGAAAATATTCGGATCGGAGGTGCGCGTATGCTCGTCCACCACAATGCCGTTGTCGACGGCGAGACCCGCGGCCTGCGCGAGTTCGGTGGCGGGCTCCAGTCCCACGCCGACGATGACGAGATCCGCCGCGACACGCGTGCCGTCCGCGCAGCAGATTGCGGCGACGGCGTCGCGGGACGCGTCGAGTTCGAATCCGCTCACGATCGCATTCGTGCGGATGTCGACCCCGGCCTCGCGGTGCACTTTCTCGTAGAACGCGGAAAGCTCGGGCGCCGTGACGCGCGCGAGCACACGCGGCAAAGCCTCGAGCACGGTGACGTGCAAGCCGCGCTTCACGGCCACGGCAGCCACTTCGAGGCCGACATATCCGCCGCCGATGATCACGAGGCGCGAGCCCGCATGAAACTGGTTACGAATGCGCGCGACGTGATCGAGCGTGCGAAGGTAGTGAAAGTTCTGCAGCTTCTCGATGGCTTCGATACCCGGCAACGCGAGTCGCCGCGCGCGGCCGCCGGTGGCCAGAACGAGCTTCGCGTAGCTGATCTCGCTGCCATCGGAGAGTGTGACCCGTTTCGCGTCACGGTCGATGCGCTCCGCGCGCGTATTCGGAATGAACTCGACGCGTGCCTTGTCGTAAGTCGAAAGCGGTTTCAGGTAGAGCTGCTCGGCGGTCGATTCGCCCGACAGGAATGCCTTCGAAAGCGGTGGCCGCTGGTACGGCAAATGCGGTTCTTCTCCCACCATCACGATGCGTCCCGTCCAACCCTGTTCGCGGATCGCGGTCGCGCATTCTCCCGCAGCGTGACCCGCTCCAACGATCAGTGCGGTGTTTTCTGCGTCTACAGCTGTCATAAGGCGAACTCCGTCTCGCACGGCCGCGCTCGCTGCGGCCTCAGTTATTTTGAATATTGTTCTAAATTGTGAACGACGGCCGCCGCGGCTGTCAATGCTCATCAACCCCGCTCACGCACCCCGTTGGTCCCGCGCGGAGTCGACCATCGCCTCTATGCCGCCAACCGCAAAGCGGATCAAATAGGTGCGCATGCGCTCGATATGCGGTGCCGTCAGTGCGCGCGTTCCGGATCGGGCTTCTTTCGCGTACAGCTCGTTGAGCACCAGGTGAAACACGGACTCGACGAAATGCTGCACGAGTTCGACGGTTTCCCGCGTCGTGCCGGGCAGTGCCTTCGCGAAGGCGTCGCGGTAGCGCGCCGCGGCCGGCGCGTATTGGTCGTAGAACGGCGCCGTGAGGTCGGGGCGCTCCAGCAGGCAGCCGATCTGGGTCAGCAGGCGCAGGTAGTTTCGCCACCCCGGGTCGCCGCTTTTCAGATGCGCGAAGGCCGGCGCGGAAAGCGCGGTCACGATGGCTTCCACATCGGGGCGCTCGCCATGTTGCGGCGCGAGCGCCGCTTCCAGCGATCCGATCACCTGCTGGCTGATCACGGCCGCGCGGCGGCCTATCGCCTGCTGGAACAGGGCGTCCTTGCTGCCGAAGTGGTAGCGCGCGAGGCTCAGCTCCATGCCGCAGCTCTGCATGATGTCGCGAATCGACGTACCAAAGTAACCATGCATCGCGAACAGCCTTTCGGCTGTATCGAGAATGCGCTCGGGCGTTGTGCTGCGAGCCGAAGCGCGCGGTTCCCTGTTATCGGCTGCCGGGCTGCTGGCGGCCTGGGTATTGCTCGACGACATAGTTTCCCTTTCATTACAGGCGCAAACCGGTCAAGCGCCGGAGGCCCTTCAACCGAATAATAAAACGTTCTTGCACAATCGTGCAAAATCGAACATAGTTCAACTATAGGTACAAACGGCAAGGCCGTGCACCTGCAATCGAACGACTAATGGAGACTGGAACCATGGCTGGCGCGCTGCGACTTGAAGACTTCGACGATCCGACGTTCAACCCCTTTTTCGAGGATTCGCTCGCTTACGGAGCCGATGCCAACCCGTATCCGCGCATTGCCGAGCTGCGCGAAAAAGGCATGGTTCAGGAAGGGGACTATCGTGTGCTGATGGGCGGTGCCGCGGACCTGACGATGTCCGATGTCGCGCACTACTGCGTATTCGGATACGACGAGGTATCGCAGGTGCTGGGTGATCCGGCGACGTTCTCGAACAAGTCTTACGAGCGCAATATCGGCATCAGCTTCGGACGCAGCATTTCGACGATGGATGCGCCAGAGCACCCGCGCTACCGCCGCATTTTCCAGAAAGCGTTCTTGCCGCACACGGTGGCGGCATGGGGCGACACATTGGTCGATCCTGTGGTAAACGAACTGATGTCGAAGTTCGTGGATCGCGGGCATGCGGATCTCGTCAACGAGTTCACGCTTCACTATCCGTTCAATATCATCTACCGCCAGCTCGCATTGCCGCCGGAGGACGTGAAGATCTTCCACAAGCTGGCGATCGCGCAAACGCTGGTTTCGATCGACGTGGCGCACGGCGTGGAGGCATCGACGAAGCTGGGCGCTTATTTCGCGCAACTCGTCGAGGCGCGCCGCGGCAATCCAGGCGACGATCTCGTCAGCGCGCTGGCCACCGCGGAAGTCGATGGCGAATTGCTGCCGGACGAGGTCGTCATTTCGTTCCTGCGCCAACTCGTGAATGCGGGCGGCGACACCACTTATCGCGCAACCAGCGTGCTGCTGCTCGCACTGCTGCGCGATCCGGCACAGCTCGAAGCGGTGCGCCAGGATCGTACGCTGGTCGCCCAGGCGATCGAAGAGGCCCTGCGCTGGGACGGTCCGGTGTTGATGCAGTCGCGCATGGCGACGCGTGACGTCACGCTCGGTGGCGTCGAGATTCCCGCGGGCGCATTTCTGGACGTGCTGGCGGGCAGCGCCAATCGCGATCCCAGCCGCTTCCCCGATCCGGACAAGTTCGACATCTATCGCAAACCGGCTCACCGCCATTTCGCGTTTGCGTATGGACCGCACGTGTGCATTGGTCAACATCTCGCGCGTGTGGAGATGACGCGCGCGCTCAACGCGATCCTCGACCGACTGCCCAATCTTCGTCTCGATCCGGCCGCGCAGGCTCCGCAGATCAACGGCATCATGATGCGCGTTCCGCATTCGATTCCCGTCGTCTTCGGCTAATCAGAACAAAGCCGGCCTCATGGGCTTTTTACGAGGCCGACCGACAAGACAGGTGCCGCTGGCCAGCTCGCATATTGAGTTGCCCGGCGCGCACCGACGGTGGAGAACGCATTGATGACGGAGTTTGACTATGTCGTGGTTGGCGCGGGCGCCGCAGGTTGCGTGCTCGCCAACCGTCTTTCGCAAAGCGGGCGCCATACGGTGCTGCTCATTGAAGCAGGGCCCGAGGACCGCAGTCCCTTGATCCGGATGCCAAAGGGATTCGGAAAGCTGCTGGGCGATCCGGCTCACGCCTGGTTCATCCCCGTGCAGCCCGACGACGGCAACGGGCACCGCAATGAAATCTGGCTACGCGGCAAGATGCTCGGAGGTTCGAGCAGCATCAACGGCATGGTGTACATGCGCGGACATCCCGAGGACTACGACGGATGGAGCGAACTGGGCGTGGAGGGCTGGAGCTGGCAAAACCTGGCGCCGTGCTTCAGGCAGATCGAAGATCACGCGCTGGGCGCCGACGAACTGCGGGGATCGGGCGGCCCACTGAAAGTCTCGCCGTATGCGCAGCGCAACCGCATTGGCGACGCTGTTCTCGAGGCGTGCCGGTCGCTTGGCATTCGGCGCGTGGAGGATATCAACCGGCTCGATCACGAGGGCGTCGCTTATCTGATCTACACGATACGCAACGGGCGGCGGCAAAGCTCGGCCGAAGCGTTTCTGAAGCCCGTTCGTTCGCGCAAGAATCTCACGGTCGTTACTGCGACGCAGGCTGTGCGAATCGTTTTTGACGGCACGCGCGCAACAGGCGTGCAATGCGAAAGCGCGGGGCAGCAGATCGTCTATCGTGCACGCCGCGAACTGATTCTGTCGGCCGGAACGATCGAGTCGCCGCGGCTTTTGCAGTTGTCGGGCATTGGCGATCCCGGTCATCTGCAGTCGCTTGGCATCCCGATCGTTGCAGCGATCCCGGGTGTCGGGCTGAACATGCGCGAGCACTATCTGTATATGGTGCAGGCGCGTTTGCGGCATTGGCGCGACTCGCAGAACCGGCAGTTCAGCGGCCTGCGCTTGTGGCGCAACGCGATGCAGTATTTCCTGTTCCGCCGTGGCGTGATGTCGCTCGGCTCGTATCAGGTGGGCGGCTTCGTCAAGACTGCTCCCGACGCGAAGCGCCCCGACGTTCAACTGATGATGGCGCCGTACTCGATGGATTTCGGCGCAGCCGGCTACGCGTTCGAGAGGTTCCCTGGCATGCAGCTCTTCAGCTATCCACTGCGTCCGCGCAGTGAAGGACATGTGAGGATTCAGTCGGCGGACCCCCGTGTGCCGCCCGAAGTCGTTGCGAACTACCTTGCCGATTCGTACGACCAGCGGATGGCCGTCAGCGCATTCCGGCTCATGCGCAACGTGCTGGCCGCCGAGCCGCTAGCCAGCCTGCTGGAAGGAGAAACGCGTCCAGGTTCCGCTGTTCAGACCGACGCCGAGATCCTCGACCTCTACCGGCGCGAGGGGCAGTCCGGCTTTCACGCTTGCGGCACCTGCAAGATGGGCTCCGGTCCGCTTGCCGTGCTCGATTCGCGCTTGCGGGTGCGGGGCGTTGAAGGCCTGCGCGTGATGGATCTCTCCGTGACGCCCACGATGATCTCCGGCAACACCAATGGCCCCATGATGGCGATGGCATGGCGTGCCGCCGGCCTGATCCTCGAGGATGCACGATGAGCCATCTCGAGGACTACGGCAGGCGCTTTGCGAACATCGAATTCGAACGGCGCGATGGCGTTCTACAGGTGCGCCTGCACACGAACGGCGGCCCGCTCAAGTGGGGCGCGCTCGACGGCAGTATTCACAGCCAGCTAGGCGAGGCGTTCTATCAGATTGCACGCGACCTCGAAAATCGCGTAGTGATCCTGACGGGCACCGGCGATGCGTTCTGCGACGCCATGAACTACGCCGAGCTGCCGGCGGAACCGCTTGCGCAAATCTGGCCGCGCCTTCAGCGCGAGGGGCAGGACTTGCTCATGGAACTGCTGGACATTCCGGTTCCCGTTATCGGCGCGATCAACGGCCCGGCGCTCATTCACGCCGAGTTGCTCGTGCTCTCCGATATCGTGCTCGCGTCCAGTCACGCTGAAATCTCGGATCAGGCGCACTTCGTTCACGGCGTCGTGCCGGCGGATGGTGTGCAGATCGTCTGGCCGATGTTGGTCGGCCATAACCGCGCACGCCATTTTCTGCTCACCGGCGAGCGCATGACGGCGCAACGCGCGTGGGAGCTTGGCGTGGTCGGCGAAGTCGTCACGCGGGAAGCGCTGCTCGATCGCGCCTGGGAGATCGCCCGCAGCCTCGCGGCGAAGCCGATCGAAACCCTGCGCTATACCCGCGCGGTCTTTGCTCAGCCGTTCAAGCGGCGCATGGCCGACGAACTGGGCTACGGACTCGCGCTCGAAGGGCTCGCCGGTATTGCCGCGCAGTCTGGCAAGACCTAGCCGTCAAAGCGACATGTTCACGAATGGGAGACACGATATGGACCTGGCAGTGCATACATTAACCGAGCGAAACGCGATCGTTCAAAAGGCGCTCGACCGTGCGACGCGGGAGGGTGGCGAGATCGGCGTGCAGGTGGCGGCCTATCTCAATGGCAAACTCGTGATCGACGCATGGAGCGGCGTGGCCGATCCGGCCACCGGCCGCCTCGTTGACGGCGATACGCTCTTCAACGTCTATTCGGTGACGAAGGCAGTCGCGGCAACCGCGCTGCACATTCTGGCAGACCGCGGGCTCATCGAATACGACGCGCCGGTCGCGCGCTATTGGCCGGAGTACGGTGCGCACGGGAAAGACAAGACGACGGTACGCGATGTGCTGACTCACCGCGCCTGCGTGCCGCAGATGCCGGACGGCGTGACGCCGGAACTGATGTGCGATTGGCAATGGATGACGCGCGCCATCGCGAACCTGGAGCCGCTCGCCGAGCCGGGCACGAAGACGCTTTATCTTTCGATGACCTTCGGCTGGATCGTTGGGGAACTGGTCCGACGCGCCGACCCGAAGAAGCGCTCGCTGGGCCGCTTCGTTCAGGAGGAGATTGCGAAGCCGCTCGGTATACACGATCTCTGGATTGGCATTCCTGATGAAGTCGAGCCACGCATTGCTCGTCTTACCGATGCAATGGTGCCGGTTCCCGCGGAATACCTGCCGCCGCTGTTCTTGCGCTCGATGCCGCAGCAGGTCGCACTGACGCCGCATGTGTTCGAGCGCCCGGACGTACGGCGCGCCGAGGTGGCGGGCGTGGGCGGGATCTTCAATGCGCGTAGTGAAGCGCGTTTCTGGGCGATGCTTGCGTGCGGTGGTGAGCTGGACGGGGTGAGGATCCTTTCGAAGGAACGCGTGGCCACGCTGAATACGCCCCGCGCCAACAGCGAAGAGCCGGACCCCGTGATGTTCGGCTTTCCGATTCCGATCACGATCGGCGGCTTCTGGTTCGGCGGCAATCATCCGCCGGTGACGGCGGCGCGTTCGCCGCGCGCATTGTGTCATCCGGGGCAGGGCAATTCGATCGGCTGGGCGGACCCGGACACGGGACTCGCGGTGGCAATCTGCCACAACAAGCTGTTCAATCCGACCACGCCGGAAGAAGATCCACTGCTCCCGATCGCTGTTGCGATTCGTGAAGCGCTCGATCTGGAGTGATCACCGCAATGGTCATGGAAATCGCCCATTTGCAGCAATGGACCGGACGCACCGAGGAAGTGCGGGACCAGGTCACTCTCACGCCGATGGCGGCGCTCGGCGCCTTGCTCGACCGTGACGAACCGTCTGCTGCGGCGGGCGATGACTTGCCACCGTTGTGGCACTGGCTTTATTTTCTGCCGGTTCATCGTCAGTCGATGGTCGGGTCGGACGGTCATCCAAAGCGTGGAGGTTTCCTGCCGCCTGTCGACTTGCCGCGGCGTATGTGGGCGGGCAGTCAACTCGAGTTTCTGCGGCCGCTGAAGGCGGGAAGCGCGATTACGCGTCTTTCGCGCATCGAAAGCGTTGCGCACAAGCAGGGACGCACCGGCGACCTGGTGTTCGTCAACGTCAAGCACGAGGTTGGCGACGTGGCCGGCGTTGCGATCGTCGAACGTCAGGATATCGTTTATCGCGATCATCCGGCTGTGAGTGAAAAGCCGGCTGCGCCACAGGCCGCGCCCGCGAGCGCTCAGTGGGCGCGCGAGGTCGTTCCCGATCCCGTGCTGCTGTTTCGCTATTCGGCGCTCACCTTGAATGGTCATCGTATTCACTACGATCGGCCATACGCGACCGGCGAAGAGGGATATGAGGGGCTCGTCGTGCACGGCCCTCTGCTGGCCACGCTACTTATGGACTCGCTGAGATCGGAGCTGCCGGGCGCGCGCGTACGATCGTTTTCGTTCCGCGCGATCAAGCCGGTGGTGGACACGTCACCTTTCTACGTCTGCGGGAAGCGGGACGAATCGGACGCCGGCAAGGTGATGTTGTGGATTTCGGGTAGCGATGGGTCGTTGCGCATGGAAGCATCGGCCGTGCTCGCCTGATGTGTTGAATCCGGTCCGCCAACGTGTCTTAACTTCCGCGGCCCGGTTCTCTGAACTGGAGTTTTATGCGTTCGTTTCTTTTTGTGCCTGGGAGCAAACCCGAGCGATTCGCCAAGGCGCTCGCGGCAGGCGCCGATGCAGTGATCGTGGACCTCGAAGACGCCGTCGCTGACGCGGATAAGGCGTCAGCACGCAAACATGTTGCCGATGCCGCGCGAACATTTGTGGCTGCGCCTGTTCGCGTGCTGTTGCGCATCAATGGCGCTGGCACTCAGTGGTTCGAGGATGACCTCTCGCTTGCAGTGCTCGACGGTATCGATGGCATCGTGCTGCCCAAGGCGGAGAATTCGGCAGCGCTGTCCGCTGTCGCCACGGCAACGCAGAAGCCGATATGGCCGATCATCGAATCCGCCGAGGGCGTCTGGAACGCGTTGGAAGTGGCGCGCATGCCCGGTATCGAGCGGCTCATTTTCGGCTCGGTGGACTTCGAACTCGATCTCGATTGCGATGGTTCATGGGACGCGTTGCTGCACGCGCGTTCGCGCATCGTGCTGGCCTCGCGTGTAGCCGGAATTCAGTCTCCGGTGGATGGCGTAACCGTGGCGATCAATGACGAACGGCAACTTGCGGAGGACTCATCGAAGGCAAGATCGCTGGGTTTCGGCGGCAAGCTGTGCATTCATCCACGCCAGGTTGAAGCGGTCAATGTCGCGTTCAGCCCGAGCGCAGATGAAATTGCCAAGGCGCGGCGAATCGTCGAGGCGTACGAGCGCGCTGAAGGCGGGGCAGTGTCCGTGGATGGACGGATGGTGGACTTGCCGGTCTTGCTCAAGGCAAGACGCATAGTCGGTTTGTCCGAAAAGACCGAAAGCGTGCGCGGTTCGGCAGAAGCGTAAGGAGAACTGCGGGGCGCCCGCGCCGCCACCGCATGATGTGGCGCGGGCATGGTCCGATTGAATTTACACCGGATCCCACGGCGTCAGCGCCATGGAGGGCACGTTCGGGAAGAAGCTCGATTCGAACGCCGGCATGACCTGCTCGGCAATCGCTTCGGGCGTCCAGCCGCCGTCGCGATGCAGCGAGCGGATCATGCGGATCTGGTTGAAGAAGTAGATTTCGTTGGCGCGCACACCGAAGATCTGCCCCGAAACCTTGGTGGCCTGGTCGGAGGCAAGGTACACGGCGAGCGGCGCAATCTTGCGCGATTCCATGCGCTTGAGAATCTCGACGCGTGCCTTTTGCTCGGGCGTTTCCGAGGGAATCGAGGCAGTCATCGCAGTCCATGCCCACGGCGCGATGCAGTTAGAGCGCACGTTGAATTTGGCCATGTCGAGCGCGATCGACTTCGACAGACCGACGACACCCATCTTGGCGGCCGAGTAGTTGGCTTGCCCGATATTGCCGATCAGACCCGACGTGGAGGTCATATGAACGAAGCTGCCGCCGTTTTGGGCCTTGAAGTGCGGAGCCGCAGCACGCGCCACGAAAAACGACCCGTTCAGGTGGACGTCGACCACGGCCTTCCACTCGTCGAGGCTCATGTTGAAGAACATGCGGTCGCGCACGATGCCGGCGTTGTTGACCACACAGTCGATGCGGCCGAACGTGTCCAGCGCGGCCTGCACGATCTTCTGCGCCGAATCCCATTCGGCGACGCTGTCCATCGAGGCAACCGCTTGTCCGCCGGCCTCCTTGATTTCCGCGACAACGCGCTGTGCGGCGAATTCGCCGGTTTCGGCGTTACGACCGAGGTCGTTGACGACGACCTTGGCGCCGTTCGCCGCGAATTGCAGCGCGAAGTCGCGCCCGATGCCGGCACCCGCACCCGTTACCACTACCACCTTGTCCTTGACGAAATCGCTCACTCTTGTCTCCGTTCGATACAGGCGTTGATGTAGAAAAGCTCGCCTCGGTATAATAGCAAAACTGAACGACGTTGCATAATATGAACGCTGACCCATTGACGCGGAGTGTGGCGATTCATCCATTCGAAGACGACGAAATGAAAGGAGACGCAAGATGAATCATACGAAAGACTGGACCGTACCGGACCATGTTCCGCGAGAACTCGTGGTCGATTTCGACTATATGAACCCGCCTGGCGCGCAAGACGATGTTCATCTGGCATGGAAGTCGCTGCACGCGGGGCCCGACATCGTATGGTCACCTTACTATGGCGGCCACTGGATCGCCACGCGAGGCGAAGATATCGAGGCGATGCAGAAGGACCATACGCGCTTCTCGCATCAAAGCGTCAACATTCCGCCGCTCAACGAGTCGCGGCTGGTGCCGCTCGAACTCGACCCGCCTGAGCACACTGCGTACCGCAACCTGATCACGCCCGCTTTTCTTCCGCAGGCAATCGCGTCGCTCGAGAGCGACGTGCGCAGCCTCGCAATCGAGTTGATCGAAAAGCTCGCTCCGCGAGGCGAATGCGAGTTCGTCTCGGAGTTTTCGAAGATCCTGCCGATCGTGATTTTCCTGCGTCTCGCAGACCTTCCGTTGAGCGATCGCGAGCAACTGCTCGAATGGGCGGAGTGGGCCGTACGCGGCAATCTCGACGAACGCATCGAATCCCAGCACCGTCTTGGCGGCTATATCGCCACGTGGGTGGAAAAGCGCAAGGCCCAGGCGGGTGGCGATCTGGTCAGCCTGATCGTCAACGCGCAGATCGATGGCAAGCCGATCAGCCCCGAGCGCATGTTCGGGATGTTTATCGTCGTCCTGTTCGGCGGTCTGGATACCGTCGCCTCGTTGATGGGTTTCATCGCGCGTTTCCTCGCCGAGAATCCGGCGCACCGGCGGCAGCTCATCGAGAATCCGGAACTGATGGTGTCGTCGGTCGACGAATTGATCCGGCGCTTTGGCGTGGCGAATACCGCGCGACTCATCACTCAGGACATGGAATACAAAGGCGTCCAGTTCAAAAAGGGTGACCAGATCCAGTTGCCGAACTCTCTGTTCGGCCTCGACGACCGCAAGTTCAGCAACCCGCTTGCCGTCGACCTCACGCGCAAGCCGGTGATGCACGCGGCTTTCGGCAACGGACCGCATCGCTGCCCGGGCTCGTTTCTCGCGCGCACGGAGATCAAGGTGTTCCTGCAGGAATGGCTCAAACGCATTCCCGATTTCCGCATTCGCGAGGGCGACAAGCCACGATGCGGCTCAGGCTCGGTCAACGGCATGCTTTATCTGCCGCTCGCCTGGGACGTAGCGCCCTGACACAACCGCACCTCAACGACTCATAGACGATCATGAAAAAGTGGCAATGCATTTTTTGCGGGTTTTACTACGACGAAGCAGTGGGACTTCCGGCGGAGGGCATCGCGCCCGGTACCCGCTGGGAAGACATCCCGGATGACTGGGCATGCCCCGAGTGCGGCGCGACCAGGGCCGACTTCGTGATGGTCGAGGTGGAGGCCTGAGGGTTAGGGCACGCGCACGGCACCAGGCCGTGCGCTGCGTCGCCCAGTGTCAAACGCGCTCGAAGACGGCGGCGATACCCTGGCCGCCGCCGATGCACATGGTCTCGAGCGCATAACGCCCCTTTCGACGCGTCAGTTCGTGCAGGAGCGTCGTCATGATCCGCACGCCCGTTGCGCCAATCGGGTGGCCGAGCGATATGCCGGAGCCGTTCACGTTGAGCCGGTCGGTATCGTGCCAGTTCCAGCCTTTGAGGACTGCCAGCACCTGGCATGCGAACGCTTCGTTCACTTCGACGAGATCCATCTGATCGAGCGAGAGGCCCGTGCGCGCCATGAGCTTCTGGACCGCAGGCACGGGTCCGATCCCCATACGCGAAGGCTCGCAGCCGGCGGCGGCCCAGCCGGTCAGCCAGGCGATGGGTTCGAGCCCGAGCGCTTCGAGACGGTCTTCCGCGACGACGAGGCAGGCGGCCGCGGCGTCATTCTGCTGGCTGGAATTGCCGGCGGTCACCGTGCCGCCCGGCATCAAAGCGCGAAGCTTGCCGAGACTTTCCATGCTGGCGTCCTCCCGGAATCCTTCGTCCCTGGAGAAAAGGAGCGGCTCGCCCTTCTTCTGGGGCACGCTGACCGCAACGACTTCCTCGGCCATGCGGCCCGACTCCCACGCCGCCGCCGCGCGCTGGTGGCTGCGTAACGCGAATTCGTCGGCGGCCTCGCGGCTGATGCCATAGTCGGTGGCGAGATTTTCCGCCGTCTCGATCATGCCGGAGATATAGCCGAAGCGAGATTCGGGCTGCGAGCGCTCGCGGCCGCGTGCGAGACGGTCGTGAAACTGAACGGAGCCCGAACGGGCGCCCCAGCGCATGTCCGTGCTGTAGTACTCGATGTTGCTCATGCTTTCCACGCCGCCGGCCAGCACCACGTCGGCGGCGCCAGTCTGCACCATCATCGCTGCGGTGGCGAGCGCCTGCAGGCCGCCGCCGCAGCGGCGGTCCAGTTGCATGCCCGGCACTTCGACGGGCAGGCCCGCCTGCAGCGCGATCCAGCGGCCCACGCAGGGCGTTTCGCTGCTCGCATACGATTGCGCGAACACGACGTCGTCGATGCGAGCGGGATCGAGTCTCGCTCGCCGGATCGTTTCGTTCGCAACGAGTGCGCCGAGTTCTTCGACGGAGACACCGCGCAGGCTACCGCCAAAGGTGCCGACGGGCGTTCGTACGGGGGACACAATTGCTGCGCGTTTCATGGGACAGTTCCTTGCAGGGTTTCGAGTTTCTGATTCGGGCCCGATGGCAATCAGGCGACGAGCGTCGCACTTCCGGACCGATTGGACGGCGGGGCGCCGGCCATCTGGTCGAGAGCGCCACGATGTTCCGGATGCGCGATCGCAAGCATGCGTTCGCGCCGTTGCCGCAACGTTAGTCCGCGCAGATCGGCAACGCCATATTCCGTCACCACGATTCCGGCATCGCTGCGCGGCGTGCTGACCGGCCCGGTCAACGACGCGACAATGCGGGTGGCGCCCTTGCCAGCCGTGGAGGGCAGTGCGATGACGGGAACGCCGCCACGAGAGCGTCGCGCGCCGCGCAGGAAGTCCAGCGCGCCGCCCACCGCGCCCACGTACACGCCCCCCGCGATTTCGGCGTTGATCTGCCCGCTCAGATCGACTTCGACCGCGGAGTTGACGGCGACGAAGCGATCGATGCTCGCGAGCACATGCGGGTCGTGCGTGTAGCGGGTCGAACGAAACTCGATGGCGTCGTTGCGGTGCGCGAACTCGTGAATGCGGCGGCCGCCCATCATCACGCCGGCGATGGTCTTGCCCATGTCGATGGATTTGCGCGTATTGTTGATCACGCCGCTTTGCATGAGGTCGGCGACTTTGTCTCCGATCGCGCCGGAATGAATGCCGAGGTTTCGACGATCGGAGAGGCACGCAAGGATCGCCTCTGGAATCGCGCCGAGACCGAGTTGAATCGTGGCGCCGTCTTCGATCAAACTTGCCGTGTACCGCGCGATCGCCAGATCCGTTGCGCTTGCTGCGCTGGGCGAACTTTCGGGAAGAGCGCGCGACGTCGGCAGGATGAAGTCGATCTCATCGTCGCGAAGGTAGCGCTCGCCGTACGTCCAGGGGGCCTGCTCATTCACCTCTGCGACGACGACGCGCGCGTGCTTCAGTGCCGGAATCAGATACTCGTGCGCAATGGAGAGGCTGTAGCGACCCAGTGAATCGGGCGGCGCCAGCTGCAGCAGCAAGACGTCGATGGGAAACTGGCCCGACTCCATCATCTGCGGAAACTGCGAGTAGTGGCACGGAAGAATATCGAGTGCGCCAGCCTTGGCCAAAGCGCGGTTGGCGCCTGTGCCGCAGTACGAAACAAAATCGATGCAGTCAGCGTGCTCTGGCCGGCACGTGTCGAAACGACTAGCGCCCAGAAAAATCCGAAACGCGCCGATGCCGTGCCGTTGCTCTAGCAACTTTCTCGTGAGCGGGAGGGGCTCCGCGTTCGATTGACCCCACGCGACGGTATCTCCTGGACGAACGATGGATGCGAAGTCGACGGAGTCCGCCTCTAGCAGTAAAGGCATGATGTTGTTCGCGTCAGTGCGTAGTTTGAGTCATTGGCGCAACGGCATAGGTGTCGTCGTGCTGCCCACGCACGGCGCCCGACGCGATGACTTCCGCGATCCGCTCTTCGCTGTATCCGATGCTGCGCAGCACGTCTTCCGTATGCTGGCCAAGGCGCGCAACGGCGAGCGGCGGCGCTGCAGGCTCCATGCGGAAATGAATCGGGCTTGCAACGTGTTTGCGTCCGGACGGATCGCTTTGAATCATCGCGCGCTCATGCGCATGCGGATGGTCGAGCGCTTCGGCGAGCGAGAGCACCGGCGCGACGCTGATGTTTCGGCCCTCGAACCAGTCGAGCCATTCATCGAGAGTGCGGGTCAGGAAGGTACGCGTCAGGAATGCGCGCACCCGCGTCTGACCGTCGCCGGCCGGACCGATGGCGTCGCCGACCAGATCCGGGCGGCCGAGTGGCGTAAGCAGGTTAGTGGCAAAACTGCGCTCCCGGCCGCCGAGGCAAAGCCATTTCGAATCGGCGGTCTCATAGCTGCTGAGCAGTGCGAGTCCGCTGTCGTCGTCTGGCGTTTCCTGAGGTGAAACGTCCGGCGTGTTGAGCAAGCGGCCACTCAGGTATGGCTGCGCCGTGAGCGCCGCATCGAAGAGCGAGACGTCGATATAGTCGCCGCGCCCGGTTTCCCGCGCGCGCAGGAGTGCCATCAACACAGCGGCCAACGCCGTCAACGAACCGGCGAGCGCCGCGAGCGACGGCCCCGTGGTAACGGGCCTCCCGCGGCTATCGCGCGGCAGCGTGCCCGCGAGCGCTTGAATCACCGGATCATGGGCGGGCAGTTGAGAGAGCGGGCCATTCTGTCCAAATGCGGTCATCGCGCAATAAACGAGTCGCGGGTTCGTCCGGCTCACCGTGTCGTAGTCGATCCCAAGGCGGGCGGCCACTCCCGGTCGTGACGATTCGATCACCACGTCGGCCTCGTTCATCAGCTTGAGCGCCGCCTCGCGTCCGTCGGGATGCTTCAGGTCGAGGGCGATGCTGCGCTTGCCGCGGTTGATTGCGGCGTAGAACGCGCCATCCGTGCCCGGCGCGCCGCGTGTGGGGTCGCCGGTGACCGGTTCGATCTTGATGACCTGCGCCCCGTGTTCCGCGAGATTGGCGGCGAGGAACGGACCCGGCATGAACTGTGACAGGTCCACGACGCGAAGACCGGTGAGTTTCATGCGAGAGCGGCTCCGAAGCCGAGCTGGCGTTGCGCGATCGCGGCAGCCTCCTTCACGATGCGTTCGATCAGTTCCGCACAAGTCGGCAGGTCGTGGATGAGACCGGTCACGATCCCGGCGGGGAACGCGCCGCCTTCGACTTCTCCCGTGCCGAATGCGTCCATCCAACGCTTGGCTCCGGTCAGCGCGTAGAGGTCGGCATGCGTCACGTGCCCGCTGCGCTCGAGTTCGAGCGCGGCGAGGCTCACGCTATTCTTGATCACACGGCTTGAATCGCCGAGCGAGCGGCCGACCACCACCGTATCGCGCTCCGTCGCTTCCAGCAGACGTTGCTTGATCGCCGGGTGGACCTGCGATTCTTGCGTGAGCATGAAGCGCGTGCCCATATTGATGCCGTCCGCACCGAGCGCCAGAGCCGCCATCAGACCGCGCCCATCGGCGAAACCACCGGAGGCGAGAATCGGCACCTTCAGCTTGTCGGCGGCGGCGGGAATCAGGATCAGTCCCGGGATATCGTCTTCACCGGGGTGCCCCGCACATTCGAACCCGTCGATGCTGATGGCGTCTGCGCCGAGCGATTCGGCCTTCACCGCGTGGCGGACCGTGACGCACTTGTGGACGACCTTGACGCCCTGCGCCTTGAATTCGGCGATGTATTTCGCGGGATTGCTACCTGCCGTTTCCACGACCTTGACACCCTGCGAAACGATGGTGCGCACATACGCGTCATAGTCGAGACCGGCATTCGCGCCGAGTACGGTCAGATTCACACCGAACGGCTTGTCCGTGAGCGAACGCACTTTGTCGATTTCACGCGCGAGCGCGTCGGCGCTTGCATGCGTATGCGCGGAGATGAACCCAAGACCGCCCGCGTTACCTACGGCCGCTGCCAGTTCGGCGCGCGCCACCCACCGCATGCCGCCTTGAATGATGGGGTATTGGATGCCGAGTAATTCAGTAATGCGGTTGACGTAGGGTTTCATCACGTGCCTGTAGTCTGGGGAGGGAGTGTGGGTGCCAGAGGAGGGCGCTGGATGCGCGCGGCCTGGCGTGCTCGGTTAGCCAAGGCAGAATTGGCTCTCGTTTCTCAGCGATTCAACAATCGCGGAACTGCGGCTTGCGTTTTTCGGCGAAGGCCGCCATGCCTTCCTTGCGGTCTTGGGTGGCGAAGGTCGAATAGGCCATGCGCCGCTCGAACAGGATGCCTTCGGCGAGGCTCGATTCGTAAGCACGGTTGACGCACTCTTTCGCCATCGCCACGACCGGTTGCGAGAATCGGGCGATTTCGTCGGCTGTTTTCAGCGCTTCGCCGACGAGCGTATCGACAGGAACGATACGGCTCACGAGCCCGCATCGTTCGGCTTCGACAGCGTCCATCTTGCGGCCGGTGAGAATCATCTCCATCGCCTTCGATTTGCCGAGCACCCGCGTGAGGCGCTGCGTGCCGCCGGCGCCGGGAATGGTTGCGAGCGTGATTTCGGGCAGGGCGAAACGCGCGTTGTCGGCGGCCAGAATGAAGTCGCACATCATGGCCAGCTCGCAGCCTCCGCCCAACGCGAGACCGGCGACGGCGGCGATGACCGGTTTACGGCAACGCGAGGTGCGCTCCCAGTTCGAAGTGATGAACTGGTTCTTGTAGACGTCCATGTACGTCCATTCGCCCATCATCTTGATGTCGGCTCCGGCGGCGAATGCTTTTTCACTGCCGGTGAGCACGATCGCGCCGATGGCAGGATCGGCCTCGAGGCCGTCGAGTGCGGCCGTCAGCTCGTCCATCAACTGGTTGTTCAGCGCGTTATAGGCATGCGGACGGTTCAGCTTGATCAAGCCGGTCTTGCCGTGAATTTCGACGATGATCGTCTCGTAGGCCATGGTCTTTCCTTGCGGGAATCAGGGTGAACACTTAAGCCAGCATCGGTATCTGCCCGGCCTTGCTTGTATTGGCTGTGGCACCCCGTGCAGACTGCGTCAGGTCGTGCCGCGCGTTGCCAAATTTGTGAACGACGTTTATGATTCTGAATGTGTGACCCGGCTTTGTCAATTGAGCCAATGGTCAGATTCGCTAATGGAAAACACCGCGAGGAGACAGTGCATGACGACTCGTCACGAGGACGGACAGATTCGCGTTGAACAACGCGGGAACCTGCTTTTGATAGGCATCGACCGGCCGGAAAAGCGCAACGGCTTTACCCCGAAGATGTTCAGGGAACTGGCCGCCGCTTACACGCGGCTGGAGAACAGCAGCGATCTGTTCTGCGGTCTGGTCTATGCCGAAGGCGACCACTTTACGGCGGGGCTCGACATGCCGAAGATCGCGCCGCTGCGCCGTGAGGGCAAACCCTTGCTTCCGGAGGGCGAGGTCGATCCGTTCAATTTGCGCGCGCCGCTGCGCACCAAGCCGGTCGTCATCGCTCTCAAGGGAATCTGCTTTACGGTCGCTGTCGAATTGATGCTCGCATCGGAAGTGGCCGTGGCCGCCGATAACTGCCGTTTCTCCCAACTTGAAGTGAAGCGGGGGATCATGGCAGGTTGTGGTGCGACGTTCCGCATGGTCCAGCGTGCCGGCTGGGGCAACGCGATGAAGGTGCTGCTCACCGGCGACGAGTTCACTGCCGAGGAGGCGCGCCGCATGAACTTCGTTCAGGACGTCGTGCCGGCGGGCCAGGAATTCGACCGCGCGCTGGCTATCGCAGAGCGAATCGCCGCGCAGGCGCCGCTCGCCGTGCAGGCCACGATGCAGAACGCGCGTGTTTCACTGGGGCAAGGCTGGCAGGATGCCTACGCGACGATTCAGTCGACGCAGCAGTTTCTCTACAACACGGAAGATGCAAAGGAAGGCGTTCAGTCCTTCATCGAAAAACGTACGGCGAAGTTCGTCGGACGCTGAGGCATGGCTTGCGGCGCGGCGGGTATGAATTCAAGGGGACAGTTTGATATGACAAAAGGCGCGTTGACGGGAGTTCGCGTACTCGACCTGAGCCGTATTCTCGCGGGGCCCTGGGGGGCGCAGATGCTGGCGGATCTCGGCGCGGAGGTCATCAAGGTCGAGCGTCCGGGCAAAGGGGACGATTCGCGGCAGTTCGGCCCGCCGTTTCTCATGGATCGGGAGGGCAAGGTTACGCGCGAATCGACGTTCTTTATCAGCGCGAACCGTGGCAAGAAGTCGATCACGTGCGATATTTCGACGCCCGACGGGCAGACGCTGATCCGCTCGCTGGCTGCGCATTGCGACGTGCTGCTCGAGAACTATAAGGTTGGCGACCTGAAACGCTACGGGCTCGACTACGAGAGCCTCAAACCCGTCAATCCTCGCTTGATCTACTGCTCGATAACGGGGTTCGGACAAACCGGGCCGTACAGTCCCCGCCCCGGATATGACTCGATTTTCCAGGCGATGGGCGGTCTGATGAGCGTCACGGGCAACGGCGACGACGTGCCAGGCGGCGGACCGATGAAAACCGGGCCCAGTCTCGCGGACATCCTTTGTGGACAGTACGCGGCGTCCGCGATCATCGCCGCGCTCTATCATCGCGACGCGGCGCAAGGCGGCAGTGGGGACGGGCAGTACATCGACCTGGCGCTGCTGGACGCGATGATCGCCGCCACCTCGCACTATGCGAGCCAGTACCTCGTTTCGGGGCAGGTTCCGGTCCGGCGCGGTACGGAGGGAAACGGCGGCATGCCGTCGCGCATGTTCCGCTGTGCCGATCGCGACATCATGATCGTTGCGGGCAACAACGAACAATACGCGCGGATGTGCCAGGTCCTCGGGCATCCCGAACTCGCCAGCGACCCGCGATTCAGCGAGATTGCACTGCGAGTGAAGAATCGCCGCGCGCTCGGCGAAGTGTTCGAACCGCTGATCGCCGAATGGCAAAGCGATGAACTGCTGGCGGCTCTCGACGCGGCTGGGGTGCCGGCGGGGCCGATCAACAATCTGGAACAAGTGTTCGCCGATCCCCATGTGCAGGCGCGTGCGATGTGTGTTGAAGTCGCGCATCCGCTCACCGACGAGGCGGTCCGTATGGTTGCCAATCCGGTGAAGATGTCGGGCACGCCGATCGATTCGTACGGAGCGCCGCCGATGCTCGGGCAGCACACGGACGCCGTGCTGCACGATGTGCTGGGTATGTCGCAGTCCGATATCGATACCTTGCGCGAAAAGAAGGTAATTTAGAAAGCACGATCTTGCGAAGCGCAGCCCTTCGGGGCTGCGCTCTATTGCGGACTATCCATATCAATCAGGACAACGAATGTCACTGTCGTTGCGAGACATTCGAGGATGGTTGCGGGGTTGCGCGAACCCTCGGCGGCCAACTGGCTTGCTTCGTATCACGCTTTTGCAATCATGGGTTCTTTGATGCACATTGCAATACCCGCACAAACCGGGCGAACGAAACCCGCGTGGCCGCGACGCCGGAGACACGAGCGGTTCATCGCGTGGCACATGACGTACGAGAGGATCGCGCCGGAAGAGCCCACCAGCGACCCCGCGATGATCAGCATGGCGTTGTTCAGCGAGAAGCCGTGAACGTGCTGCTCGCGGAAGCCAAGGTGCCGTACGACATGGTGTTCGAAATGGAGGACATCAACAACGAGTTCGGCCAGACCGACGTGGTGCTGGTGCTCGGCGCGAACGACGTGGTGAACCCGGCGGCGAAGAACGATCCGAAGTCGCCGATCGCGGGCATGCCGATCATCGAGGCGTACAAGGCGCGCACGATCATCGTGAACAAGCGCTCGATGGCGGCCGGCTACGCGGGCCTCGACAACGAACTCTTCTACATGGATAAAACCATGATGGTGTTCGGCGACGCGAAGAAGGTGATCGAGGAGATGGTGAAGGCGGTGGAGTAAGCGGTAGCTAAAGGACGAATCATGACGACTGAGAATAGCAATAGCGGTATCGCAGGCACAACCGAGGTCGAAGTCGGGTATCTCGAAGCGGGCGGCGATGCTTCAACTCATTCAAGCCTGCATCAACGATCGGACGCTGCCCACGGCGGTCGAAAGTCACCCCGGTGGGCATGGGCGGTCTGCCGCAGCGAATACGACTGGATGGACGTGCACTTGCCGTTCTTCACATCGGAATGGTACTGATTGCTTTCTTGAAAAGCGGCATCGAGATCGCAATTTCCACAGGCCGATTCGGTCTGTCGTGGTGAGCGTCCTCTTCGCCGTCGCCCAAATCCGTTCATCGCTTTACGGCTTCGGGTGAGTCTCGACGTCGCGGTGCCCCCGTTGAAAATCGCCTGACACAACGGCGCAAAAAAAAACCTTGGCTCGGTGTCCCGCAGCCAAGGTCAAACTCCACACGCTCTCGCGAAGTGTGCCGGAGGAGAAATATGTGACCACTTTCGATCGTTTTGGTAGGCGTCTCGTGCGAACTCGCCGTCGGATCGAGGTATCTCAGTTAATGCAACTGTTAGTTCAATTAAATTCTCTGCGCCGCTGAGAAATGCAACTTCTCGTTTCATATATTGCAACTGTGTTCAAAAAGACGCACTAAAGCATTGACTGTCCGCCGTCCACACTGATAGTCTGCCCGGTTATGAAATTAGCGTCGTCACTACACAGAAATGCAACTGTTCGTCCAATATCGAGCTCAGGATCGCCGAAGCGGCCAAGAGCGATTTCACCGAGATAGCGCGTGCGTTCCTGGGGATTGGCCTCGAGATAGGCTTCAGCGGCTGGCGTGAGCGCTGCCGGGCAAATGACATTGACGGTGATGCCATAGGCACCCCATTCGCGCGCGGCAACACGTGAAAGTCCACGAATGCCCTCCTTGGTTGCGGCGTACGCGCCGAATCCCTTGAGCCCTTCGATGCCTGTGCGCGAGCCGAAGTTGACGATGGTGCCGCGGCCCTGTGCCTTCATGTGCGGCAATACGGCCTGCATGAAATACAGCGTGCCGTACAAGCCAGACTCGAGTGTGTCGCTCCAGTCGTCGTCGGTAACGGACTCGAGCGGCACACCCGGGCTGCTGCTTTGTGCGTTGTCAATAAGCGCGTCCACGCGTCCGAAACGCTCAATGGCAAGTTCGACCGTGCGCACGGCGTCGGCTCGATTGCGCGTGTTACCAGGCACGACGAGCACTTGCGAGCCGAGGGCACTCAATTCGTCAGCAGCGTGCTTGAGTTTGCTCTCCGTGCGGCCAGTCAGCACCAGACTCGCGCCCTGGGTGGCAAGCGCGCGGGCAATGCCGAGTCCAACGCCTTGCCCGCCTCCGGTCACGATGACGACCTTTTCTGCCAGTTTTTTCGTGTGCATGTGTGATCCAGAAGTGAAGTTTGATGCTGCAGTTCGACGCGCGAACGTGCCGCGTGGATGGTCCGGAAAGCGTTGCTCCTGCATTGCAATTTTATGAACGCCGTTCAACTATATCTCAACCTGAATGCGGAGGCGCCCTGGCGTATTCCCGAATTCAGGCGGTGCAAAAGTGTGCCAAATTGTGATCGTTGTAAAACTATGTGAATAGTTCCCGTATAATCGATACAGTCAATTCATGGGGAAAATCATGTTGAAAGAGACCTCAGCGCCGGCGGACCGGGATGTCAGCGGGCCGCGCTCGCTGACCCGACTCCTCGGAATTTTCGATGTGCTGGCGAAGTCTCCGGAAGGGATGTCGCTGGCAGAACTGAATGTTGCCCTCGAGTCGCCGAAGAGCAGCCTGCTCAATCTGCTGAGGCCTCTCGTGGCGGAAGGGTTTTTGATGCACGACGCAGGCCGCTATCGCCTGGGGCCTTCGATCTTCCGCTTGTCCGCCGGCGTGATGGCCGCGTGGAATTTCTCGAAGATGCTGCGCCCGTTCCTGGTGGATCTCTCGAAGAGCACCAATGAAACCGTTTATATCGGCGTCCTTGATCACGAGCACAAGGAGATCACCTATGTCGATGTGATCGAGAGCGAACAATCCGTGCGCTATTCGATGCACATCGGATTGCGCCGTCCGCTCTATTGCACGGCCGCGGGGCGCGTGCTGCTGGCTCATGCGCCGGAGGCTTTCGTCACCGACTACATGAAGACGGTCAAGTTCGAGCGCCGTACGCCGCAAACGGTCGCGACGAAGAAGGCGCTGCGTGACGAACTCGATCACATCCTCGAAACCGGTTTGTCGGTGAGCCGCGGCGAATTGCTGCCGGACTCCGCGGGTGTGTCGTCACCGATCTTCGGGCCGAACGGTAACGTGATTGCGGCGATGGCGATTGGTGCGCCGCTCGAGCGTTTCGATCGCGAACGCCCGCAGCTCGAGCAGAACATGATCAGGGTGGCGCAGCGTGCGTCTGCATTGGGTCAAGCCGAAGATGAGTGACCGGCCAGCGTGCCGAGCATTGAAGCACATGCTTCAATGTTCGGCACGCATGGCGAATTCGAAGAAGCGTCGGACCGGCGTGTAACAGGTCGTTCGCAACGACGATCAACGGGCGTGACGCTTCGGCAGCATGCAAGCGATCAGCAGTCCGGCAATCGAACTGCAGGCGATGTAGACGAACACCGAAACATAGCCACTGTCGGCGGGAAACGACGCACCGTCATGTCCCCCCGTCGCGCCGCGTAACAGCACGAATACCACCTGGGCGCCTACCGCGAAGAAGCACGAGAAGAAGACGTAGAGCATGCCCGTTGCCTCGCCTGTCTGATGCGCAGGCGTCGTTTCCACGATCTGGTTGTACAGCGCCGTGCTCGCGAAGGCGAGCCCGAACGAGCACAGGACCGCGCCTGGAACGAAGAGCAGCAGGCTGCGATGAAGCGCGATCAGTGAGGCCCAGGCAAAGGCCAGGATGACCATGCCGATCAAGGCGGCGCGACGCGCCTTGTAGCGGGCCGCAACGCGGCCGCTCCACGGGCTCGCGACCATCGCGACGATGTTGACGCTGAACATCAGTAATCCGGCTGCTGTTGCACTCAGTCCGAATCCAGCGTGCGTGCCGGCAGGCTGCTGGGCGAGCAGCGAGAAAACCTGTCCCAGTTGCATGGCGCCTGCCGCGAGGAATGCCATGCAGGCATTCGCCAGGACGACCTCGCGCGTCTTCAGCAGACGCACGTTGATGAGCGGATGACGCGCCTTGAGCTGATGCCGCGCCCATAGTCCCAGCACGATCACGCCGCCGACGATCAAACCCCAAAGCCGCGCATCGCCGAGCCCCCACGCGCGGATCTGTTGCACCGCGAAGAGCATCGCGCAAAGTGCTGGAGCGAACGCAAGGCCTCGAAGGTAGTCGATCCGGACGCTGGGATGCTGTGGCGACGGCGGCGTCCATGCGCGTACGGCAGCGACTGCCATGATGCAAAGCGCGACTTTGAACCAAAAGCCGCCTTGCCAGGAATAGTGATCCACGACGACGCCCGCACAAATGTAGACCAGCCCCGCGGATACCATGCCTGCAGCACTGATCAGGCCCACGGCGCCAGGCAGCCTCGCTGGCGGCAGGTTCTCGCGGACCAGGCCGATGGAGAGCGGTGTAATGCCTGCCGCGATCGATTGCATCGCGCACCCGGCGACGAGCATGCCGACATGGGTTGCACAGGCGGCGACGACCGCGCCGGCGGCAGCGACCGACATCACCACGAGCAGGATGCGACGGTAGCCCAGCAGGTCACCGAGCCGCCCGCTCACCGCGGCAAAGACGGCCGAGCCGAGCCAGTATGCGGTAACCGTCCAGCTCACGGAGTTCGAAGCGGGAAAGGCTTTGTAGAGTGTGACCAGCACCGTATAGATAACGGTGATTCCCGACGAGGCGGCCACTGCGGCCAGCAGGATCGCCATCGTGAACCCGCGCGGCGGACCGGCTACGGGTTGTGCTCGGTGTGCCTGCTGCGAGAGGACTTCAACTTGCATGAGCGTCTCCGGTTGTATGTATCGTTTCGAGTATACTCATATGCGAACGATGTTCGTATTGATGTTTTTCGGAGGATGCCATGTGCGAGCTTCGGAAATCGCGACGGCGCCGATCGATATCAATTCGATATCGACGTTTCTGGGTTCGATATGAGAGTTTTTGGGCTGATGGCTTGAGCCGATACTTCTCTCAAGGGCGCACGTTGAGCAGCGCTCCCCCACAATCAGGAGAGAGTTCATGCAAGCGTACCAAGGGAAGATCTACGACGCGGACACGCACTTCTACGAAGTCGAGGACGCATACAGCCGCCATTTGCCCGAGAAGTTCAAGAAGGACTGGTCGTTCACCAGCCGTGTCACGGCCGACGGCAACCGCTGCATGTATGTCGGCGACCGCAAGGTGGAAATCAGCGAAGGCTACACCTCGGCCGAGGGGCACGTGCCGCCGCCGGGCAAGCTGCATGAATGGCTGCGCGCGATGAAGGACGGCAAGGACAACGTCGACATGCGTGTCGCCCCGACGCCGGACATGTTCAATCGCGACGCCCGCCTGAAGAAGATGGACGAATTCGGCGTGGAAGCCTGCACGATGTACATCGGCGAAATGGTCGCGTGCATTTCGTACCTCAACGAGCCTGCCGCCGCAAATGCCGTGTTGCATGCGTATAACCAGTGGATGCTCGACGACTGGGGCTTCAACTACAAGGACCGGATCTACACGACGCCGGTCGTCACGCTCGACGATCTCGACGCCGCCGTCGCCGAGGCAAAATGGCTGGTCGCGAACGGCGTCCGCGTAATCCTGATGCCGATGGGGCCGTTCAATGGCCGTGCGCCGGCGGACCCGTATTTCGATCCGTTCTGGTCGATCCTCAACGAAGCGGGCGTGCGTGTCACGTTCCACGTGTCGGAAGCGATCTACATGAAGGATCACATGGCGGTGTGGGGCGAGCCGGTGCAGCAGTCGCGCCAGCGTCAAACCGCCTTTGTCTGGATGCACGGTTACGGCGAGCGTCCGGTGATGGAAACGCTGTCGTCGTTCATCTTCTACAATTTCTTCGAGCGTTTCCCGCGCGTCAAGCTGTGCAGCGCGGAAAACGGTGCCGAATGGGTGCCGTCGCTGCTCGTGAAAATGGACAAGTGCCGGGGCATGGCGAAGAATGGTTACTGGCCGTGCGGTCAACTGAAGAAGCGCCCGAGCCAGATCTTCAAGGAAAACGTGTTTGTGGTCGCGTATCCCGAGGACGACATTGGCCAGATCATCGCGCAAACCGGATCGTCGGACTTTCTGTTGATGGGCTCCGACTATCCGCACGCGGAAGGCGTGCCGGAGCCGAAAGACTTCGCTGCGGAAGCGCTCAATGGGCTTGCCGAAGAAGACACGCGCAAGATCATGTACGACAACGGTCGCAGGTTCATTCCGCTGCAGGTGTAATCGAAGTCGCGCGGGGCGCCGGTGCAGCGGGAATCGCATCCGGCGTTTGCGCGGCGGCGCGACCCGTCGTCCCGCGCTGTCTCTTCTTGTGAACAGGTAAGCCATGAATATTTCGGACTATAAGGCGTTATTGCTCGAACGCGACGGCGGCGTCCTGACCGTCACGCTCAACCGCCCCGAAACGCTGAATGCGTTTGACGAGCAAATGGACATTGAGATGTCGCGGCTCTTTCTCGATGTCGCGGAGGACGGCGAGACCCGTGTTGTCGTGTTGACGGGCGCTGGGCGCGCATTCAGCGCGGGCGGTGATATCGAGCACATGCAGCAGGTCATCGACAACCCGGCGTTGTTTCTGGAAGGCATGCAGCGCGCCAAAAAAATCGTCTTCTCGATGCTCGATTGTCCGAAGCCGGTCATCGCGAAGATCAATGGTCATGCAATTGGTCTGGGCGCGACGATCGCGTTGTTCTCGGATCTGAGCTACGCGGCCAATCACGCGAAGATCGGCGATCCGCACGTGAAAGTCGGCTTCGTAGCGGGCGATGGCGGCGCGGTGATCTGGCCGCAGCTCGTCGGCTACGCGAAGGCCAAGGAATACCTCCTGACGGGTGACCTCCTCACCGCGGAAGAGGCGGCGCGTCTGGGGCTCATCAATCACGCCGTGCCGGCTGACGAACTCGATGCCGTTGTCGATGCCATGGCGAAGCGGCTGGCAAACGGAGCCGCGCGTGCGATTCAATGGACCAAGGCTTCAATCAACATCGGACTCAAGCAACTCGCGCATTCGATTCTCGATGCGTCGATCGGCTACGAGGCGCTGTCGAATTTGACTGAAGACCACCAGGAAGCGGTCAACGCGTTTCGCGAGAAACGTGAGCCGGTTTTCAAGGGACGTTGATTTTTCACGCCGACGCGGCGAGGGAGTGATCGGACATGCAACGGGTAGTGGTGGTAACCGGTGGCTTCGGCACATTGGGACGCGCGGTGGGCCGGGTATTTGCCGACAATGGCTGGAAGGTCGCGCTGATCGACAAGGCGCCTGCGCCGGACGGCGCGAGCGCGGAGCAGCTACACGCCTCCTGGTGGCGAGGCGGCGTGGAACTCACTGACCTGGACGCGGCGCGCGCGGCGTTTTCGGCGACTGTCGAGCAGCTTGGCAAGCTCGATGCCGTCGTCAACATAGCGGGCGGATTTCGCTGGGAAACACTGGCGGACGGCTCCCTCGAGACGTGGGATTTGATGTATCAGATGAACGTGCGGACGGCCGCTACGGCATCGAAAGCGGCGTTGGACTATCTTGCTGTCGGCGCGCACGGCGGTCGCATTGTCAACATTGGCGCTGGTGCCGCACTGAAGGCAGGTATGGGAATGGGTGCGTACACGGCGTCGAAGTCGGGAGTAATGCGTCTGACGGAGGCGCTAGCCGAAGAGCTCAAGGATCGGTCAATTACCGTGAATGCGATCCTGCCGGGTATTATCGACACGCCGCAAAACCGCAACGACATGCCCGATGCAGACTTTTCACGTTGGGTACGGCCCGAGGAAATCGCGAACGTGATTCTTTTTCTCGCTTCCGAAGCGGCGTCGGGGGTAACCGGTGCATTGATTCCGGTTACTGGGCGCACCTGAAGATTAACAGGCCACCAACAGCAGTTGACGCCTGATACAGGGGCGTCAACTGCAAAACTGCGTTTCAGGTGAGGCGCGCGAGCGAATCGTTGCTGAATCCGAGAAACGGCTCGCCCAGGCGGGCACGCCGGGCCCAGTTCGGGTCGTGCAGAAGCGAACGTCCTACGCCAACAAGGTCAAACTCGTTGCGCGAGAAACGATCCAGCAGTGGTGTCAGGTCGGGTTGCACCGATGTTTCGGCTCCGGCCATGGAATCGTAGTAACCCTTATTAATACCGATTCCGCCCACCGCCATAGCATACCGGCCGGTCACTTTCTTTACCCAGCCTGCGAGATTCATCTCCGAGCCCGGGAACTCCGCGCGATTGAAATAGCGCGTACTCGCCTCGAAGATGTCGACGCCAGCATCTGCGAGCGGTGCGAGGATCTGTTCGAGCTCGTGCGGATCGTTGGCGAGGCGCGCACGGAAATCCTGCTGTTTCCACTGTGAAAAGCGGAATGTAATCGGCATCGTATCGCCGATCGCTTCGCGTATCGCGCGCACGACTTCGGCGGCAAAGCGGCTGCGCGCCACGAGATCCTTACCCCATTTGTCCGTGCGTTGATTGGTCTCGGCCCAAAGGAACGCATCGATCAGATAGCCGTGCCCTCCGTGGATGGCAATGCCGTCGAATCCGGCGGTCTTCGCAAACGACGCGCTTCGACCGTAGGCGGCGATGACGTCCGCGATCTCGGTGTCGGTCATTGGGCGCGTTGGTGGCCTCACCCGCTCCATGTAGCCCGCGTTGAGAGAAGTCGTGCGTCCGGACGGCCCCCAGAGCCCCGATGGCCGTAGTGGCGCGGCGGCGGGGAAGGGCCCTGTGTTCGCCTCTTTCATCGGTCCCATGTGCCACAGTTGCGGAAAGATGACGCCGCCGCTCGCATGAACTTCATTCGTCACTCGCCGCCACGCGGCAACCGATTCTGCTCCGGCGAGTACGGGAATCGAATTCTCGCCGAGTCCGGCTTCGCCCAGGGCCGCCGGATGATCGACACCGACACCTTCCGTGATGATAAGGCCAGTCTCGCCCTGCGCGCGCCGCTTGTAGTAGGCGGCAACGTCACTGCCGGGCAGTCCATTGGGCGAAAAGCCGCGAGTCATGGGTGACATGACGATGCGGTTGGCAAGCGTGACGCCTCGAACAACGAGCGGCGTAAAGAGCGATCCGATGTCCATATTCATTCATATAATTGACTTGCGTGCGAATAATGATACGCTATCTCTCCCCCATGAAAAAGCATTTATTGGTGCCGGTCACCTACGGCGCGAAGAGGAGAGTGGCATTGGAACACGCACACGCACTGGCGGTAGAGGCGCTTGAAGAGAGCGAAGAAAAGCCCATTCCGGAGGGCTTTGCATTGATGCCGGAGTTTGGCCCCTTCCATCAGATGTTCGGTCCTACTTATTTTCGCAAGAGCGAGCGTGGACACGTCGTCGGTATGTACGTGCGCGAAGCGCATCGGAATCTCGGCCAGATGATGCACGGCGGCGCCGTTTGCATGCTGGCGGATACGGCCATTACGTGGGCGAGCAAGTATTCGCGTCAACCGGCCGTAAGGGTGTTGACGACGGGCCTGACGGTCAACTTCATGGGCAACGCTGAACCGGGCGACTGGGTGGAAGCCCATGTCGACGTTCTGCGCTCTGGGAAACGGGTGATTTTCTCGGACTGCCGGATCTGGGCCAATGCGAAGTGCATTGCCCAGGCATCCGGGCAGTTTCAGGTGATGGGGGAAGTCGGCAGCTAGTCTGCGGGCGAGGCAGGCGCGCGGCGAACGTTACTGCATTGCTCTCGCTCGAGCCTTATCGAGCGTTGCGCGATACTTCCAGGCGGTCAACAGGATCCGATGAATCCTCTCGGCCCTACGCTTGCGTTCAGCGCGCGTAGTCTGGATCGCAAGGTGCACTTCGGGGGCCCCAGTGACCAGCGTGAGAAGATCACGTGCCGCGTTCGCAGGATCGTCGATGTCGATCATTCCATTGGCCGCTGCCGCTTCCAGAACGGCCGTAAGCGGCTCCAGCATCGTCACCACGAACTGCAGAAACTGCCTTGCGACATCCGGAAAACGTATCGCCTCGCCAATGACCATGCGTGAAGTGTGAATGCTGTCCGGTATCGCCATGTGTTCGACGAGCGCATCGATCAGGGATGCCAGGCTGGTCGAAAAATCGCGGCCGGGCACCAGGTGCTGATCGATCTTGCCGCGCAGGTCGGACATGCCGCGCCAGACGATAGAGCGAAAAAGCTCTTCCTTCGTGCCGAACTGGCGGTAAACGGTAGTTTTGCTGACGCCGGCCAGTGACGCGATTTCATCGACCCTGGCGGCACCGAAACCTTCCCTCATGAAGACCGTTTTGGCGGCGTCGAGCAGGCGCTCGCGCAGCTGGACCGCGTCGTCGTGGGTGGGCCGGCCGGCCGTTCGAGGTTTGCCCGCCGCAGCGAGCCGCGAGGCTCCGTCGGGAGCCTGAACTGCCATAGGTTTGGACATCGTTGAGCTTTTGATGACGGAATTAGGGCATCAGTATACTCACGAGCGCCAGAGGGTGCCAATACTGGCCCCCTGGGCCCCGCAGTTGCTCGCGGCCGAAATCAAACGTTGATCATCCCACGCACATACGACTCCATCGTGCCCGCGCAAGAGAGCTTGTCTTCGCCTTCTTCGAGGTCGGCATAGCGGCCGACCCGCCTGACCAGTGGTCCCTGGAGGCCGTCGGTGTTCCCCGCCGGCGAGAAGTCCACCGTGACTTTGTCGCCAGTGATGAAGCCGCCCCAGTATCCCTCGGCAAGCAGGTCGAAAAACGCGAAACGGCCCTCGGCAATGCCGCGCCCATCCGACGGATTCAGTAGTTGCTCACCGGCTTTGTCGAGCACGAACGGAACGATCCAGGGGCAGATTGCGTAGCCCTGTGCCACCTCCGACCAGGGGCCGGTCCCGATCATTTCGGACATGCCATAGCTGTTCTGGACGTTCTCCGGGCGAATGCCATAGAAGCGTATGATCTGCTCCCGATAGTCGGTGGGTGCCGAGGTGCCCTTCAATCCGCCGCCGGTCGTGATCACCGTGTCGGGGTGGCAGATTCCATCGGCGATGCCGCGCTGGCGGGCGCGCTCAACGAGCGTCCAGTGTAGCGACCAGTTGCCCTGTACGAGAACGGGGACGTCGCGTTGCGCGACCAGCTTGTCGAGAAATCTGTCGATCATCGCGCCAGTATGGCGCTGGCGCGCCACCGCATGCTCCTGAAAAGCCGCGACTTCACTGGGTTTGGCGGAGCCGTCGGCGATTGCACGACGCATGCGGCCCATCGAGATCGTGGCGGAAGCAAGCACCGGTTCGTCGAACATCAGCGTGCTTTCGGCGCCAAGTCGTTTCGCAGCGCCGAGTACCGGTTCAATGTGACGGTGCGCGCCGGCAGGCGGCATCATCAGGAATACCGGGCGCTTGCCGAAATCTCGGCGGATCAGTTCGTTACCGTGAACGCCGAGTTTCACACACGACTCGGTGACGTTCTCGAGATCGGCTTGCGTCTGGTTGATGAAGCTGCATTTCCCTGATGTGCCGCTCGAGCTGAACACGTAGTGTCCCGCTTCGCGCAACCGGCCCATCCACGCGTCGACGTCTTCCACGCCCGTCATATCCACTTCGCTCACCGGGGTGCTGGAAAGCGTCTGCAGCCAGGCCGCCAGATGCTTCCAGCGGCCGTTGTCGATGAATTGCTCGGGGTAGCTCTTGTAAATCTGATGCGCGAACAGGAGAGGAACCATGTCCTCATGGCGGTTGATGGTTTCAACGCCCAGATCGTCCGCGCGGCGGCGCAGCAGCCTGATCTGGTTGCGGCGCCCGGCGAAACGCTCCTTCATGGCGGCGAGTTGAAGCTCGCGAAGGTTTTCAGGGTGATTGCGGAACGGATCGGCGTTATCGCGAAGCATTGCATAAAATGAGTCCAGTGCGGACATGTCGTCTCCCAGGCAACGAGCTTCTGCAGCGTTAGCGATCAAAGTCAGTGGAACTCGACACGTCGAGCCACGCTTCAAGATTGTCCTGTACGGACGCGAGCTTCTTTCGGACGACGTCGACGGCATCCGGGCCGAGCGGCAACCGCAACGGCGGGTTCTCCGCAGACACCGCGCGCACGACGGCGGCGGCGGCCTTGGCTGGATCTCCCGCCTGCGTGCCGTGGTAGCCACCCATCATCTGGCGCATCTTGCCCACCGTTTCAGCGTAGGCAGGCGATTCGATCTCGCTCCATTTCAGCGAGCCACCCGCGAAATTCGTGCGAAAACCGCCGGGTTCGACGATGGTCACGTGAATTCCAAACGGCTTCAGTTCTCGCGCGAGCGATTCGGACAGCCCTTCGATCGCGTGCTTCGACGCGCAATAGAAACTGCAACCCGCGATGCCGATCACTCCGGCCACCGAGGAAAAGTTCACGATATGCCCGCGCTTTCGCTCGCGAAAATGGGGCAGTGCGGCGCGGATCACGTTGACCGTGCCGAACACGTTGGTATCGAAGAGCTGACGCGCTTCCTTGTCGGAAACCTCTTCGAATGCGCCGAACAGACCGTAGCCGGCATTGTTCACGAGAACGTCGATGGCGCCCGCCCGGCCAATGGCCTGCTCGACGGTGCGGGGCACCGAAGCGGCGTCGGTGACGTCGAGCAACACGCCGTAGGCGCGCCCGGGCGCGAGATTCTCGAACGGCGCTATCTGCGTGTCGTTACGCACGGTGCCCACCACCTTGTCACCGCGTGCGAGGACCGCTTCCGCCAGGGACCGGCCGAAGCCGGACGAGACTCCCGTGATGAACCACACGGGCGGATTTGTCGTTTGCTCAGTCATTGTGGAGTAGGTCTACGTGATATTGAAAAGAATTGCCTCAATTGGCAATACGGGCTTCGGTCATATCCGCAATTTCTCCGCGGACATAGGCGTCGATCGTTCCGGCACACGAAAGCTTGTCGTCGCCGCCGGGCAGATCCTTGTAGCGCACCACGTCGCGTATGATGGGCGTTCGCACGCCGTCGATGCCATGGCCGAACTCCATGGTGACCTTGTCCCCGCTGATGACACCGCCCCAGCGGCCGTCGGCGAGCAGATCGATCATCGCAAGCCGTCCTTCGACGACACCTTTTCCGTCACGCGGATTCAGCAACTGCTCGCCGGCGGAATCGAGCACTAGAGGAACGAGCCACGGCGGTACCGTCCACGCCTTCGCTTCATGGAACCACGGGCAGAACCCCGATACTTCGCCCATGCCGTATCCATCGTTGAAATTGGTCGCGTTGAAATTGAAGAAGCGTTCGCACTGCTGCTGGAAATCTCCCGGCAAATTTGCACCCTTCTTGCCGCCGCCGATACTGATGATCGTGTCGGGGTGGAAGTCGCCATCGGGAATGCCTCGTTCGCGCGCCGTGGCTACGATCTGGTAGAGCATGCCCATCATGCCCATGATGAACATCGGTTCGTGGCGCCGCTCGAGCAACTCGTCGATGAAGTGCCGGAAGTCGGCTTGCACACGCTCGGTGCGTTCACGATTTTCGTTCTGGAAGGCTTCGATTTCGCTGGGCAACGCGGTGCCGTCCGCAATCGCTCGACGCATGCGCGCCATGCGTGTGGTCTGGGCGGCGCTTTGTGGCACGTCCGACATGTAGTGAATGTCGCCAGGCAACGCAATCGACTCGGCGAACTTCGCCATGCGCTCGGTGCCGGTGTAGGAACCGGAAGAGGGCGTCAAAAGGTACGCGGGATAACGGCGCGACCGCTCACGCATGGCGCTTGCCGCCCAGCGAATACCCTGGTCGAGCAGGCGCCAGCCGAGCTCACGGTCGGTTTCACTCTGGTAGATGAATGACTGCTTCCCCGAGGTGCCGCTCGAACTCATCACATAGTGGCCGTTGCGGCGCAACTCGTTGATCCAGTCGTCGAGATTGGCGACCTTACTGTAGTCGAGCCCATCGATCCTGTTCGTCGTAAGGGTCTGAAGCCATGCTGTGAGGTGACGCCATTTGCCGTTTTCGATGAACGAATCGGGATAGCTCTTGTAGACGGCGTCCGCGAATAACAGCGGAACAGCGTCGTCCAGCGTGCGAAGTTCCGTGACGCCGGCTTCGCTGGCCCGTTTGTCGAGAATGCGAATTTGTTGACGGCGCTGCGCGAAGCGCTCCCGTACGGCTTGCAGCTGCACGGTATGGAGGTTCTCGGGCGCGTTGCGAAAGGGGTCCTGCAGATCCGTGAATTGCAGGAGGGAGGAAAGGGCATGCATTATCGCGTCTCCTGCTGGTTCGGACCCGATTCCTCCGAGATCCATTTCATGAATCGGTGGATCGGAAACATGCCGTCATGGGGGTAGCCGCCAACGCCATCCGAAATCGATTCGCCCAAAGCGACCATGCGCTGCACGCCTGCGCACGCAAGGGCGTCGCGCACCTCGATTACCCGATGCGGCGGATAGATACCGACGGTCTGCGTCGCGACAGTCGCGTAGCGCGCTCCGTCGCGCAAGCTGCCCACGGGAATGACGTTGACTGTCTTGCAGATCGGATGGAAGTCAACCATTTCGTCCGAGCGCACGACGAGACCCTTGCCGTCGTAGCCACCGAACACGCGATAAAGCGGCTCCATTTCACGCAGCACGTCGACGGCTTCGCGAATGTCGCTCGGCACCAGCGGACCCTGGCCATCGCCATAACGGTAGTCCTCGCCGAGTGCGAGCGCGAGTTGCTCGCAGTAGCGGTCGGCGTCGTCTTCGTCGCCTTCGATGAACTGATAGCGGCTTGCGTTGCACGCATCCTGGTTGAACGACAGCACATCGGCGGCGCCCGCACGCGCGACCTCGCGCAGAACCTCGTTGGAGCTGAAGGCCTCGCGGCCGATCAGGGAGATCGACACCTTGGGATCAAAAGCAACCAGTTCCAGACCCGGCCCGGCGTAGCGCATGACGTGGCGTACCGCGCTCTCGCCGCCCCAAACGACGATCTTGTCGAAGTACTGCGGGCGATAAAGAATGGACTCGACGTTCTCGTCGCCTCCGCGCCAGTAGGCAGCGGAAAAGGACTGCGTGACGGGATGGTTCGGATCGATTTCGGCCATCGTGCGCAGAATCGCGGTGGCCGTAAACAGGTCGTTCGACGGCAGCTTGAGCAGATGCACACCTTTCGTCAGCGCGGCGCGCATGACGGTCATAGCCGCGACCATCGGTGAGTTGCCCGCCAGAATATGAACGAGCCTCGGCGGGAAGGCGCGCAGACGGCTAGGGCGGCCGCGCAGCGTGCGTTCTACCCAGCCGTCGACGAGCCTCGCGTCGCCAAGGCTCACACGCAACTCGTCGTCGATTACCTCGCGCAAAAACAGGTTAGGTATGTCCCGATAGCAGTTTTCGAGGATCCGGCGTCCCAGGGGACTAACCTTGATCATCGATTCGAGTGCGGCCTGCATGAGCGGATTGACGTCGAGATGCAGGCGGGGACCGAGCTCGACGAGAAAATCAATAATCTGCGCGACAGGCACATCGAACGCAGGACCCGACTCCGCACGCGGCCAGACGAGATCATCGAGTTCGATTCTGGGCGTGCAGAAACCCTGACCGAGATCTCGCGATACGTGCTTGATCGCGTTTCCGGTGATCATACGGCCGCGATAGACATGCGCAACCGGCAGCGGCGCAAAATCCGACGCTTGCGTCGATGTCTCGGCCGGTCGTGTGGTTGTTTCGGTGTGCTCCATGAACTGCTCCTTTTTCAATTGAGTCAAGCACTGAGCTTTTGCGGATTCGTCGCTCGATTCGGGCATGGACCTAGCCGTTCAGCTCAGGTTGACGATCATTCGCTCGAGAAGACGTTTGACGGTTGCGACTTCGTCCATCGTGAAGCCGTGAAGCTGGCGGTTGCTCGTTTCCACGATGTGCGGCAGGGTCTCGCGCAGCAATCCACGGCCGTCTGCCGTCAATGCGAGTTCGACGCTGCGTCTATCGGAAATGCTTCGGATTCGCTCGATCAATCCGCGCTTTTCGAGTGAATCGAGCTTCCGGGTCATTGCGCTGCTGTCCGCGAGAAGGATGCGGCAGAGAGCGGTGGGCGTGCGTGCGCGCTCGTCGTAGAGCGCTTTCAGGATGCCCCACTGGAGAGCGGAAAGTCCGCTGGCGGCAAGCTTCCGGTCGATTTCGTTGCCCAGCAGAAGGTGAACCAGATTCATCTTGAACGCCACGCTCTCTTCGGTTCGGTATTCCTCCGGGGCGAGCATTCTTGCTGGTGCGGCACCGGCGAAGTCATCGGCCAGTGTGGGTGAGTCAAGGAGATTCATCAGGTGCCTGCCAAAAAAGTATCTGCATCTGGAGGCAACTATATGCACGGCATTCAAAATATGCAACGCTCGACGAGGTGTGGTTTTCCCCATGTTGCGGTCGAACGACTCTGTGCGCGACGATGCGCACGCGGCTTGCCTATCTCAATCGCCAGGGGGAAATCTTGTCTGCATTAGCTGTGGTGAGTGACATGTCGTTGCCGGTCACGGTGGAAGGCGTAACCGCGGAGTGGCTCACGTCGGCACTCGCGTTTCGCTTCGCGGGCGTGGAAGTGACTTCGTGCAACCACCTGGCCGTGCTGCCTGGAACGTCGACGAAAGTGCGAGTGGCGCTCGAGTACAACGATGTGGGCAGGGAGATGGCGCTGCCTTCGCGCATGATCGTAAAAGGTGGCTTTCAGGATCACAGCGAGTTAATGCAGGACATGTACCGCAATGAAATGCGGTTCTATCGTGACGTTTTGCCATTCATAAATATGAACGCGCCGAACTGCTTTTATGCGGGCGCGGATCCCGATCGATGGCAATCTGTCGTCGTGATGGAAGACCTGGAGCAGCGCGAGGCTCGCTTTTGCAGGGCGCAGCGATCGCAACGCTACGAAGAGGTGGAGCGGCGGTTGAGTGCCATGGCGCGCTATCACGCGCAAACCTGGAACAGCGCCGAATTTGAAATGGGCGGCCGCTTTGATTGGGTGGGTGAGCGTTTTTCCGACTGGTCGCTGGAATATCAGAATCGCTATCTGGAACCGGATGTGTGGGCCCACTACGTCTCGCTTCCGCGAGGGGCCGCCGTGAGCCGGTACCTGCACGATCGTGAATGGATGGTGGCAGCGCTCGCAGACATTGCGAGCCAGCACAAAGGAAAGCCCGTGTGTCTCATTCATGGCGACACGCATCTGGGCAACCTGTTCGTCGAGCCAGACGGAACACCAGGCTTTTTCGATGCTCAGGTAAGCCGGGCGCCGTGGAGCCTGGAGGTTGCCTACCACATAGGCTGCGCGCTCGATGTCGAAGACCGTCGCGCGTGGGAGCGGCCGCTGCTCGAGCACTACTTGTCGCAATTGGCAACTGGCGGAGTCGAGGCACCCTCGTTCGACGAAGCGTGGGAAGACTATCGACGCGATCTCGCATACGGCTATTTCATCTTCGCCATCAACGAGACTCGCTTCCAGACGGAGGC
Organism: Paraburkholderia sp. BR10936; assembly: GCF_040965735.1. Classification (NCBI taxonomy): domain Bacteria; kingdom Pseudomonadati; phylum Pseudomonadota; class Betaproteobacteria; order Burkholderiales; family Burkholderiaceae; genus Paraburkholderia; species Paraburkholderia sp. BR10936. The sequence goes on along the minus strand of NZ_JBFRCM010000020.1, from coordinate 9,440 downwards.
GGTGAACACAGCCTACGCGGCGCGCTTTGGCGCGGCATTGGTGGATCACGCAAGAGTAGGGGCGGGTGATCGCAAAGGCCAATAATGCAACTATGTGTTGCATTATTGGTCTCGTGAGACTAAGCTTGGTCGAAAATGCCGACGCCAGCGCGCGTACGGACAGCCGCACAGGGCACAGGAGCGCGCGAATACTTTGAGTGGCGAGCAACTACATAATTCGACTACAGCATGCCTTCTCCAAAAGTTTTTTATCAGCGTTTGAGCGGCAAGATCGCGATCGTCACTGGCGCGGGGTCGCTCGGGCAAGGTTACGGCACGGGAAAGGCTATTGCCTGTCTTTTTGCGGCTGAGGGCGCATCCGTATGCCTCGTCGATCAGCAATACGAAAGGGCTGCCGAGACACTCGCATTGATTACCGAATCCGGCGGTCAGGGGTTCGTCTGTACGGGTGACATCACGGACGCAGCCGTGTGCGCGCGAATCGTCGAAGAGACCGTTGAGCGATATGGTGGCCTGGACATACTCGTGAACAACGTCGGAATTTCAGGCGCACCGGGACGGTTGCAGGATATCGACGAGGCGTCGTGGGACCGCGTGATGGACGTGAACCTGAAGAGCGCATTCCTGATGAGTCGCAGTGCAGTGCCAAAGATCGTGGCGCGCGGAGGCGGGGCAATCGTCAATATCAGTTCGGTTGCCGGCATACGCAGTCACGGGTCAGCCGCGTACGGTTCATCGAAGGCAGGCATGGTTGCGTTCACGCGCGAATTAGCGGTGATGTACGGCCGTGAACATGTGCGTGCCAACGCCATCGCGCCGGGGCACATCTTTACACCCATGGTGCAGAGCATGCTCAATGAGAAGGCGCGCGAGCGGCGCCGCAAGATCGCACCACTTCCGCTGGAAGGAGACGCGTGGGATGTTGCGTCTGCCGCGCTGTTTCTCGCCAGCGACGAGTCGCGGTTTATTACCGGCACATGCCTGCCGGTGGACGGCGGAGTGACGGAGATTGCGGCACTTGCTGCTTACGATCTCGTTGGACAGTAGTTGGGACACACTCGCTCGGCGCGTGCGCCGTTTATTGTGCTGCGCGCGCGAATTGAACATATCGCGCGAGTTTGCTCAGGCACCTGAGTGCACTTGATGAGGCACGCTGGGTCGATGTGGTTCAGGACGGCAACGGGGAGGCGCACTGTTCGAAGCGCGTGCATGCCGAAGCGCAATTCCTCGCGGGGTGCACCGCGTTGCATACACCGGCGATCCCTGAAGCAGACGACGCACAGGCCACCGCGTGGGCGCGCGAGCGGCCAGCCGAAGACGCGAGCGTCTATCTTATCGGGCAACGACTGCTTCGACTGTCGACGCACATCGACCGGGCGCTCAAAGAGGCAGCTGCAAGCCAGGGCGTTCTGGCTGCCGAATTGTTGCTGCCGGACCAACCGGTGGTTTCAGGGCCACCGTATATACAGTCGCCGACGCAGCTTCAGACGCCTCTGACGACGACACTTGGCGGCATCGCGAAGCGCGCAAACGTCGGAGCAGTTGGGCCTTGTGAAGCGAACGCCGGACCTGCGGACGGACGCCGAGTTCTCGTGCGAATAAAGCCGCGAGCGCGCAAATTCCTGGAGAACATTCTCCACACGTCGGGTCCCCTTGAGATGTTTCAGTGGTCGCCGCTCTGAGCCGCATTCACCATCTCTACCGTTCATATTGTTATACGTCATTCATTTATATATACTCCTCGCTGTCACCTACGGGAGATGCTGGAAGCGATTCCCGTGTTGATGGCGCCCTCGACGGGCGAGAGTCCAACGAGCATGGCGACGTTACGAGGCCAGGGAGAGAGCGGGGATGGCGGAAGGGAATCAGCAAGTGCATGGCCCACGCGAGTCGATGGAATACGACGTGGTGATCGTCGGCGGCGGTCCCGCCGGGCTGTCTGCTGCGATCCGCCTGAAGCAGCTGGCCGCGGAAAAAGGCACTGAAATCGGCGTCTGCGTGCTGGAGAAAGGCTCGGAAATCGGGGCGCATATCCTCTCGGGCGCGGTCATGGATCCGCGTGCCCTGAACGAGCTGATGCCAGACTGGAAAGAGCAAGGCGCACCGCTGAACGTGCCCGTGACCGAGGACAAGTTCCTTTTTCTTTCCGAAACGGGGGCTAAGGCTGTGCCGAACTGGGCGCTGCCCGACAACTTCAAGAACCACGGCAACTACGTCATCAGCCTCGCCAACGTCACGCGCTGGCTGGGCCAGCAGGCCGAGGCGCTGGGCGTGGAAATCTTCCCGGGCTTCCCCGCCGCCGAAGTGCTCTACAACGACGACGGCTCGGTCAAGGGCGTTGCCACCGGCAACATGGGTGTGGGCAAGGACGGCGAGCCCACCGAAAACTTCCAGCTCGGCATGGAGCTGCACGCCAAGTACACGCTGTTCTGCGAAGGCTGCCGCGGGCATCTGGGCCGTCAACTGAACGAGAAGTTCAAGCTCGGCAAGGATTCGGATCCGCAGGTCTACGGCATCGGCATCAAGGAGCTGTGGGAGATCGATCCCTCGAAGCATCAGCCCGGCCTCGTGATCCACACCGCCGGCTGGCCGCTCGAGTCGGACACGTACGGCGGCTCGTTCCTGTACCACATCGACAACAACCAGGTGATGGTGGGCTTTGTCGTCGGTCTTGCGTACCAGAACCCGTATCTCTCGCCGTTCGAGGAATTCCAGCGCTACAAGACGCACCCGGAAATCCGCAAGTACCTCGAAGGCGGCAAGCGCGTGTCGTATGGCGCGCGCGCGATCACGGCGGGCGGCCTGATGTCGCTGCCCAAGCTGGTGTTCCCGGGCGGCGCGCTCGTGGGCGACGACGCGGGCTTCCTGAACGCCTCGCGCATCAAGGGCAGCCACGCGGCGATCAAGACCGGCATGCTGGCCGCCGATGCGGCGTTCGAAGCCGTGCAGGCAGGCCGCCAGAGCGATGAACTCGCGGCTTACCCGGAAGCGTTCAAGCAGTCGTGGCTCCACACGGAACTGTACAAGGCGCGCAACTTCAAGCAGTGGATGAGCAAGGGCCTGTACCTGGGCACGCTGATGGTGGGCATCGAGCAGAAGCTGCTGGGCGGCAACGTGCCGTGGACGCTGCATCACCAGCATCGCGACCACGAGATGCTGAAACCCGCTTCGCAGTGCAAGCCGATCGAGTATCCGAAGCCCGACGGCAAGCTCACGTTCGACCGGCTCTCCTCGGTGTTCATCTCGAACACGAACCACGAAGAGAACCAGCCGGCGCACCTCACGCTCAAGGACATGACGGTGCCGGTCGGCATCAACCTCGCGACGTATGCAGGCCCAGAGGCACGCTTCTGTCCCGCAGGCGTGTACGAGTTCGTAAAAGACGATCAGGAAGAAGATCGTCTGCAGATCAACGCGCAGAACTGCGTGCATTGCAAGACCTGCGATATCAAGGACCCGACGCAGAACATCGTGTGGGTCACGCCCGAAGGCGGCGGCGGGCCGAACTATCCGAACATGTAAGCAGTACGTGGTTAAGTCTCAGAGGCAAGATCCAGCATGAAACTGATTCGGTCTGTCGAGGAACTGCGAGCTCAATTGCGCGGGCAAAACCGCACGGCATTCGTGCCGACAATGGGCAATCTGCACGAAGGACATCTGTCGCTGATTCGACTCGCACGACAGCATGGAGATCCCGTCATTACCAGCATTTTCGTGAATCCGCTGCAGTTTGGACCGGGTGAGGATTTCGAGCGTTATCCGAGAACGCTTGAGGCGGACCTGGAGAAGCTTCAGAAGGAGAGTGTCTACGTCGTCTTCGCCCCTACGGAACGGGACCTCTATCCGCAGCCGCAAGAATATCGCGTGCAGCCTCCAGGTGGGCTTGGCGACATGCTAGAGGGGGAGTTCCGGCCGGGCTTCTTTCAAGGCGTTTGCACGGTCGTAATGAAGTTGCTGTTATGCGCGCAGCCGCGCGTGACAGTGTTTGGAAAAAAGGACTATCAACAATTGATGATAGTTCGGGAAATGTGCAAACAGTTCGCAATGCCCACGGAGGTCGTGGCCGGCGACACCATCCGCGACATCGACGGACTTGCGCTGTCCTCTCGCAATCGCTTCCTGACGCCGGAGCAACGCGTGGAGGCCCCCACGCTATATCGGCTCCTCAACGGCGCGCGCGAGGACATTTTGAGCGGTCGACAGGATATCCAGCGAATCGAACGGCGCGTGTTCTCAACGCTGGTCGATCGCGGCTGGAAACCCGACTACATCTCGGTTCGAAAGCAGGCGGACTTGCGCTCTCCAATGGAGCAGGATGTCGTCGATCGAAAGCTCGTCGTGCTGGCGGCAGCGCGCCTCGGCAGTACACGCTTGATTGACAATCTTGAGATTTGAACCCTTGATGCTATGCCTTGCCACGGTGACTGGAGGGTAGGGCGAGAGCGCAACTCAAAGGCGCACCCTGCGCCTGCCTGACATTGGCGTTTCGTTATGACTGAACCAGCAATTCACGACGGCGGCTCTCGTAGGCGATCGGTGCTTGTGACCGGAGCGGGCCGGCGAATCGGTCGCGCGCTCGCCCTTGGCTTTGCCGCGCGAGGATGGGACGTTGCCTTGCACTATCACGAGTCGAAACGCGAAGCGCAAGAGGTTGTCGATCAGATCGCGGTGCGAGGCGGAAGGGCAATTTCCCTTTGCGCGGATCTTTCGAAAGAGGAACAGGTGAGGCAGCTTGTACCCGCGTGTGTGCAAGCATTCGGACGTCTCGATTGCGTCCTGAATTGCGCGTCGCGGTTCGAGGAAGATACGGCACAGACTTTTACCTACGATCTCCTGCTGGCGCTCATGAAGATCAACGTCGCTGCGCCGCTGGCTTTGGCGCGCGGACTCTACGACGCGATACCGGACTGTGCAGTTGCCGACGAGGCGCAGCGAGGCGTTGTCGTCAACGTTCTGGACCAGAAGCTTTACAACATGAATCCAGACTACATCTCCTATACCTTAACGAAAGCAGCGTTGGCGAATGCAACGATAGCGCTTGCGCAGGCGCTAGCGCCAAAGGTCAGAGTGGTCGGCCTGGCTCCCGGACTTACGCTTGTCTCCGGCGATCAAACGCAAGAGCAGTTTGAGACGGCTCACCGAATGACCCCGCTTCGGCGCGGCTCGCGGCTTGAAGACATCGTCGATGCAGCCGTCTATCTTGCCGAGGCACGTGGAGTGACCGGGACGACCTTGGTCGTCGACGGAGGTCAACATCTTGTATCCAGCCAGCGCGACGTGATGTTCGCGAATATTGGGTAGGCGCGCGGGACAAGACCTCACATCTCGCGGCGAACAGGGCGGATCAGGTGCAGCGCGACAAGAGAACGCGTGGAAGGCCGAGGGGACATGATGAAGCGAAAAGTACAGGGACTCGTAACGCGGGAAAAGATCCTCGACAGCGCGGAGATTTTATTTTTTGAACGTGGCGTCAGTGCTACGTCTCTTGAAGACATCGCTCACGCGGCTGGTATGACCAGAGGCGCAATCTATGGTCACTTCTCAAACAAATGGGCCCTCGTGACGGCTTTGTTCGAGCGATCAGCTTTGCCTCTGGACCCGTTCACAATTCCGCCCGAGAAGTCTAATGGGGCAACGCTTGGCGCCTTGCGTTCAAAACTTGAGAGGAGATTGGCCGACGTCCTTCACTCCGGCACACAACGGCGCCTGTACTCCATCGCATTCTCCACAGCAAAATCCGAAGGAGATACCGTTGTTTCCACATCGATGCTGGGGGAAGCTGCGCGAATCGCGCAGTCATCTATCGAGTCTGCGCTAAGGCTCGCAGCGGCAAATCGTGTGGCGACTGATCATGTCGACTACGCTGTGGAAGCGATATACATTCACTCACTATTGACGGGTTGCTTTCACCTGAGTTTGCTTATGTCATCGCATCAGGGCGCGGAGCAAGCCCTTGCGTCGGCTGTTGTGGGAAGGGCGCTTTCGACCCTGCTCTGACAATCCTGGCGGGCCGTTCTCTCACTACTTCTTCGAGCAGCAGAGCCGTTTGCCGGTCAACGATCGATGTGATCCAGCCGAGCCGATGTGTATCGATGGATTCCCACCCTAGAGAAAGCATCATCGATCGCCGTGTGAGGTGAATTGCTATGAGTTGACCGGTAATGGTTAGGACGCGCAATAAAGCCTCCTCGTCGCCGGCATCTCTGCCCATCAGGCGGGCAACTATTTCGCTGCACACAGGTATCAGGCGCGTCTGAAGACGATCGCGCAATTGAGCCTCGGGAAACTGGGGTCCCAGGGCCGCCTGTTCCCGCGCCATGAAGAGCCTCCAGCTATCGGGCTCAGCCGAGGTGAACAGGTATTGAGCAAGATGTTTCTGGATTTCACGGAACGCGCGGATTAATTGATCGTCGTCCCCGTCTTTATCAAGTACGGCCCGCGCCGCGTCGACGGGGCTGGCGAGGTGATCAGAAATCGTGGTGGCGATGTGATCGACACACGCCAGATACACGCCTTCCTTGTTCGAAAAGTAGTAGCGCAATGCGGGTGGATTGACACCTGCTAGCTCCGCTATGTCTCGCGTCGAGGCTCCTTCAAATCCGCGCAAACCGAAAAGTGTGAGTGCTGCGGCAATGATTCGGGATCGCGTTTCATTGCCGCATACATAGCCAGTCGCTGTTCCGGAACGCCCTCGACTCTTGGTCATTGCCACAAGTTATCAGTCTTGTAAAAGGAGCGGGAAGTAAATCGGCTTGATCCGTTGGCAATTGGCCGTGGGCAACAACCTCCGACAAGTCGATCTGAATGAATTCCAAAGACGGTACGCATATTCCAACCGCAATGATATAACCGGTTAAGCAACCCGGCCATTCTGCACCTGGTTTGAGCGGATTTGCGATATTGTAATAATAGAACGACATACACATAATCGCACCTAGGGCAAATCTCGACCCCGTTGGCTTTTCCCAAATTCGCCGTCCCAACCCGGGCGCTCACCCACAATATCTGAAGGACGCTTTGCGGCAGATTTGCGAGCGGAGCGTCACGGGCGCAGCGGTTCAGCCGAGCATGGCTAAAGCCGTCGTCAGAACGGCGCGTTTGAATGCCTTGGGACGCCGCGGTAAGGAAGAGAACGGACTCAGTACATGGCTATAGGCGACAGTCTTGCTGATGCCATTGGCGAGCATCGTAAACAGGATGTCGGGATCTTGCCGCGAAATCTCACCTGCGTCGATCGCATCGATGAGCAACGGCACGAACACATCATGAAACGGCCGCACCACCCGTTCGATCAGCAGGTTAAGGCGCTCTCCAGTTTCAGTTGCGGCAGTCGAAAAAAACATGCCAACGTCTGGCGTCAGAAACACCTGATCGATCAGGATCGACACGGCACCCTCGACGCGCGCTAGCGGTCCTGGACCTGTTATCTCCCGCAATGCGGCGGTCTTCGCGACCATGGGGGCCACTTCGTCGGCAATCTGGTCCACCACGGCAATCCAAAGCGCTTCCTTCGAGCCGTAGTGATGCGCGACCAGCGCGGGGTCGACACCCGATGCCCTGGCGATTTCCCGCACGCTAGTCGCCTCATAGCCGCTCCTCGCGAATGCCCCTCGGGCGCTGCGAAGCAATGCGTCGGCGCCGCCCGCGTCGCTGCACGCTGGACGGCCGCGCGACCGACGGGGCGTGGAAGTCGTCGTGGCGGACCGGGTTTGATCGTGAGCGTGTTTCATCGGCGACGACAGGTCGTGTTCAAGGAAAGCTCAGAATTTTAGCGGGTGCCGCACCGCGAATAGCAGCGGCACCGGTTTGACATGAACCCTTCGAAATCTTAGTATCGCATTTATTCATCACTCGTAGAATATTTAATCATGCGCCAGACCACCCGGATCGTCATCGTCGGCGGCGGTATCGCTGGACTTCTGCTTGCGACCAGGCTGGGCAACACGCTTGGCCGCAGCGGCCGCGCTCAGGTCACGTTGATCGACAAAAGCGCAACCCACATCTGGAAGCCCATGCTGCACACGATCGCGGCGGGCACGCGCGATGTCCAGCAACAGCAGGTCATCTATCTCGCCCACGCTCGCGACCACGGCTTCAACTATCAGCCAGGCGAGATGGAAGGCCTGGACCGCAATGCGCGCATCATAAAGCTGGCTGCGCTGCGTTCGAAGTCGGGTGAAATTGTGATCGGTCCGCGCACCGTCGAATACGACGTACTGATTCTTGCGCTGGGCAGTCGCGCCAACGACTTCGGCACCCCAGGCGTCCTCGATCATTGTCATTTCATTGACAGCCAGGCTCAGGCTGAAATCTTCAACGAAGCATTGCGAATCCGCATATTCCAGAGTGTTGTGACGAATAGCGCGTTGCGCGTGTCGATCGTCGGCGCTGGAGCGACTGGCGTCGAACTGGCAGCAGAATTGAGCCGCTTGCTCGAAGTGGCGTCGAGTTACGGCGACCCCGGCATCCGCTCACGTCTGAACCTCACCCTTTATGAAAGCGCACCGCGGGTACTGGCGGCGTTTCCGCCGGCGGTGTCGGAGTCCAGTGAGGCACAGTTACGGCATATTGGTTTCAAGGTGCGAACGGGCACGCGAGTGATCGCCGCCGAACCCGATGGACTCCGGTTGGGCGATGGCAGCCACCAACCGGCGGATTTGATGGTGTGGGCGGCGGGCGTGAAGGCCCCTGATTTTCCAGGCAAACTGGATGGGATCGAGATCAATCGTTCCAATCAGATCGCCGTCAGGCCAACCCTGCAGGCGCAGGACGACGACACACTATTCGCGCTCGGCGATTGCTCGACGTTGACGCTCGCCGGCAATGAACGTCCTCTCGCACCCACGGCGCAAGTCGCCACGCAGCAGGCACAACATCTCGCCAGGCACTTGCCGGGCTGGCTCGGCGGCGGCTCGTTGCCCGACTTTGCATTTCACGACTTCGGCGCGCTGGTATCGCTGAGCGACTACAACGCCTTTGGGACGCTCGGGCAGTTCGGGTTCTTCCGAGGCGGGTTCATCAAGGGCCGATTCGCGCAACTCAGTCATGCCATGCTCTACCGGCAACATCAGCAGGCTTTGCACGGTTTTGGCAAGGCCATGATGCTGTGGACCGCCGAGCAGATCAACGGCCTCGTGCAGCCGAAGATACGGTTGACCTGAACGCCACGCCACTCTCGACTGGATAAATGTGTGATGGCCGATCGCGCGGCAGCGCACTGTCGCGAAACAGGCGGGCAGCGATGACGCCAGTGACCAGTCCGGGCATCACGAGATCGCTCAGGCATCGCTGCAAATCCAGCAGTGAATCAGCAGCATGCTGTTGCTGAACCAGCAACACGCATGCGGTTTTCCCGACCTGCGCACACCTGATCCCCGGCCAACGATTGGCATGGCTTCTGCTTTATCGGTAAGGAACGAGGCCCGAACACGGGCCACCCA